>CAVXVE010000001.1:0-54053 GCA_963764955.1 uncultured Alphaproteobacteria bacterium
GTCACGGAGCGCGTCTTAAGCATCGTGGGATCCCGAGAGAGGCCGGACGCTCTCATCTCCGACCTCAGCGTCGCCCAGCAGCAGCTGATCGAGATTGCGAAAGCGCTCTCCTTCGACGCCAAAATCCTTTTCATGGATGAGCCGACGTCCTCGCTGTCCGAGGACGTGGCGCAGAATTTGATCACGCTCATATGCGAGCTGCGGTCGCGGGGCATGGCGATCGTCTTCACAATCCACCGCCTGTGCCTCGCGCGAATGTCGACGGCCCGAGCGGCGGCGAACGCCCGGGCGCGGCTCAGCTTGCGGCCGAGAAGAGGAGTCGCCACAAGCCGAGATCCCTCTTGGGCCTTGCCCGCGCCGCGGCAAACGATCGCAGCGCGCGTTTTACGACCGGGAATCCGCCGGCGTCACCTCATGAGTGTCCCAGTCGTAGCCGTGCCGGATCTTCTTATCGAATGCTGCGGCGGACATGCGGCCCGGGCCTCCGTCCTTGGTGATCAGAATATTGGCCCAGCCGCAGGCCTTTGAAGCAGGTTGGATTGCGATCGTACGAAAGATGTAATTAATATCGATAGCGCAATCGTGGCGGAGGGGGCGGGATTCGAACCCGCGATACGGTTTCCCGCATACACACTTTCCAGGCGTGCGCCTTCAGCCGCTCGGCCACCCCTCCAACGCGCTGCACGAAAGCAGCGAAGGCGAGGCGATAGCACCGGCCAAGGCGCGGGCGCAAGCAGCGGTTGCTCGCGCGGACCGTGCGCAGCCCGTCGCAAATACGCCGCCGAGGCTGGCGTTCGAAGGCGCCGCAGACGAACACACTGAACGGCGCAAACTTCGGACTTTTCCCCCGTGGCCTATTTGAGCCCGTCGCTGCTCCCCGTTTCGGATCGTCTTGAGCATCCTTCGAGACGCGCCTTCGGCTCTCCTCAGGACGTGGACTTACGAGGCCTGCAGCAAACACGGCATAAGACAAGCGACGTTAGAGCGCGATCGGCGCTGCCGACCTGGAGCATGCACGAGCCGTCGCCCCTCACGCGCGCCCCGCGCCGAACAGGCCGATGCGGACGGCCTTCTCCAGCTCGAGCACCAGGATGAGGCCGATCGCGGCGAGCGCCGCCACGCCCATGTCGGGCCAGTCGATCGGCCGCGTGTCGTAGAGGATTTCGAGCGGCGGCAAGTAGGTGAACAGGATTTGCAGCACGACGACGGCGCCAACCCCAATCAGAAGCGCGCGCGTCAGCCGTATGCCGCGGAAATCGAACGGCGCGCTGTGCCGAAGCCGGACGCTGAACAGATAGGCGATCTCGAGTCCGACCATCGCATTGACGGCGAAGGTCTGCGCGTGCTCGATCTCCTCGCCGCGCTTGAGCGCCCAGAAGAAGACCGCGAACACCACGACGCAGAACAGCGCCGACACCAACGCCGTCCGCCACGCGAGCAGGCTCGAGAGGATCGGCGCGCGCGGATCGCGCGGCGCCCGCTCCATCACGCCGGGCTCGGCCGGATCGAAGGCGAACACAAGTCCGAGCGTCACGCCGGTGACCATGTTGACCCATAAGATTTGCGCCGGCGTCATCGGCATGCTGACGCCGAGGAGGACCGCGGCGACGATCGCCATCGCCTGGCCGCCATTGGTCGGCAGCGCCCAGCCGACCACCTTGACCAGATTGTCGTAGACGATGCGCCCCTCCCGCACGGCCGCAGCGATGGTGGCGAAATTGTCATCCGCCAGCACCATTTCCGCCGCCTCCTTGGCCGCTTCCGTACCCTTGCGGCCCATGGCGACGCCGACGTCGGCGCGCTTGAGCGCCGGCGCGTCGTTGACGCCGTCGCCGGTCATCGACACGACCGCGCCGTCCGCCTGCAGCGCCTCGACCAGTCTCAGCTTGTGCTCGGGGCTTGTGCGCGCGAACACCGACGTCGTCGGCAGCGCGCGGCGAAGCGCGTCGTCGTCCATGGCGTCGATGGCGTGGCCGGTCAGCGCGTCGACCGTCCCCTTGCCCAGGCCGAGCTCGCGCGCGATCGCCGCCGCGGTCGAGGCGTGATCGCCGGTGATCATCTTGACGTCGATCCCCGCCGCCCTGCATTCGGCGATCGCCTGAACCGCTTCCGGCCGCGGCGGATCGATGAGACCGACGAGGCCAATGAGCGTGAGCCCGCCCGCATCGACATCGTCGAATTCGAGGCTTCCCGCGCCGCGCGCAGCCTTCGAGGCGAACGCGATGACGCGCTGGCCGCGCCCCGCGAGCTTGTCGATTTCACCCCGCCACGCCGGCGCGGCCAGCAATTCATCGCCCGTCGCCGACCGCTGGAAGCCGCAGAGCTCGAGCACCCGCTCGGGCGCGCCCTTGACGGTGATGACGTCCTTCGCGCCGACGCGATTGAGGGTCGCCATGAAGCGATGACGGGAGTCGAAGGGAATCTCCTTGAGCCGCGGCGATTCACGTCTGAGCGTCTCCGGGTCCGCGCCCGCCTTGATCGCGAACGCGATCAGCGCGCCCTCCATCGGATCGCCGTCGACGACCCACTCGGCTCCCGCCTGCCGGAGCGAGGCGTCGTTGCAAAGAAGAGCCGCCTGGGCGATCGCGCCGAGTTCAGGATAGGCGGCAGGATCGATGACGCCGCCATCGCGAAGAAGCGCGCCACGCGGTTCGTAGCCGTTCCCGGTCGTTTCGAACGCCCCCGAGGCGGTCACGACAGCGCCGACCGTCATCTGGTTCAGGGTGAGCGTGCCGGTCTTGTCCGAGCAGATTGTCGACACCGCGCCCAGGGTCTCGACCGCTGGCAGGCGGCGGATGATGGCGTTGCGCTCCGCCATCCGCTTGACGCCGATGGCGAGGGTGATCGTCATCACCGCCGGCAGGCCTTCGGGAATGGCCGCGACCGCCACGCCGACCGCCGCCATGAACGCCTGCTCGATTTCATAGCCGCGCGCGGCCGCTGCGAACACGCCGACGCCGGCGGCGACCGCCAGAACGACGATGGTGAGGCTCCTGGCGAAGGCGTCCATCTGGCGCAGGAGCGGCGTGGTCAGCAATTCGACGCCCCCGACCATGGCGCTGATGCGCCCAAGCTCGGTCGAGGCGCCGGTCGCGACCACCAGTCCCGCGCCCTGGCCGCTCGCGACCAGCGTGCCGGAATAGGCCATCGAGGCGCGGTCGCCGAGCGCAGCTTCGGGCGCGACGGGATCGGTCGACTTGTCCGCTGGCGCCGACTCGCCGGTCAGCGCCGCTTCCTCGATCCTGAGATTCGAGGCGCGCAGGAGCCGGAGGTCAGCGGGAACGCGGTCGCCGGCTTCGATCAGAACGACATCGCCGGCCGCCAGGCTTTCCGCCGGAACGGTGAGCCGCCGCCCGTCGCGCAGGACCGAAGCCTCGCGCGTCAGCATGGCGCGAATGGCTTCGAGCGATTTTTCCGCCCGGCCTTCCTGGATGAAGCCGATCGTCGCGTTGATGAGGACGACCGCGAGGATGACCACGGCGTCGAGAGCGTGACGCAGCAGCACGGTGACCAGCGCCGACGCCAGGAGGACATAGATGAGCAGGTTGTTGAACTGGGCGAACACACGCGCCCACAAGGAGCGCGGCTTGCCCGCCGGCAGTCTGTTTGGCCCGTCCGCCTCGAGCCGCTTCGCGGCCTCGGCCGAGGTCAGCCCCTGGGGCGAGGACTGGCGGCCCTCGAGCGCGCCCCCGACCGTTTCCGCGTGCCAGGGACGTTCAGCAATGGTGACCAGATCCTGCATCGTCCGATGGAGCTCCGTTGGCGTTCGATCGGCGCCTGCGGCCGCGCAGCGAGCGGCGAACAGGGGCTCGTCCTCAACCTCGCCGCGCCTTCAGGCGGACGAGCCTGCTTCGCTCGACCGTCCAGGTCTCGGTGAACACGCGCGTTCCCCGCACGTCGACATAGTCGAGCGTCAGCTTGTCGTCGCGCAAGGCCATCCGCGCGAAGCCATTAAACCCCACGGCAAGATTTTCATCGTTGGGATAGACCCGGTCGTCGACGAATTCGACCTCAAAGTCATGCAACGGCGCCTTTGGCGGCAGGTCGACCGGCATGCCGCCATGGCCGATGCAGCGTCCGTGCGCCGTGACGCCGCCCTCCATCGCCGCCTCGCGATAAATCGCCAGCCGGTGTTCGTGCCCCCACAGCCAAAGGACGGGGCGGGAAAAGAATTCCGCCAGCTGCCGCGCGGGCGTGGGATAGCAATGGTCGAAGCGCGAGACATAGGCGTGATGGCTGAGGATCACGATTCCGCGGAGATCGTCGGCGAGCGGCCTAACACTATTGCGCAGCCAGTCGATGAGTTCGGACGGCAGCGCGCAGTCTGGCTCAAAAAACCGCTCGATGAGCGGCGCGCGAACGGAATTATAGGCGGTGTCGAGCGCGATGATGCGCCAATGGTCGTTCTCGAGGCAGAAATAGCTTGCTCTTTGTCCGCGCGGGCTGCCGCGAACGCCGAGCTTCGGCAGGAGATGGTCGAAATAGCCAAAGCCGCGCGCATACATCTCATGGTTGCCATTGAGCGCAAACGCGCCCTCCGACCCCAAGGGCCATTGGCATGGCGCGAACTGATAGCGAGGGTTAGGGACGCCAAGGAAATTCGCGTCGACCTCCGCCGGATCTCCGACGTAATAGATGTCGCCGAGATGGATCGAATAGTGAGGCCGCCAGGCTTCGATGAGCGCGGCGACCTGAGCCGCCTCGTCGGTGCCGGTTCCCCAGTCGCCGGCGAGCGCGATGCGGATCTCGCCTGCGTCGCCGCGCAGCGCATAAACGCCATTGTCTCCGCCCGCGCCGTCATAGGTCTGGAACGGATGGCGCCGACCGATTCGAAATCGCCAATATTCGCTCATCCATTTCCAGAACCGGCGAGGCGCGAAGGCGGCGAGGGTTGGATAAGTCAAGCGCCGGGCGGCTTGCGCCCGCGGTCGCGGTCCATGCGGTTGGGCGTGCTTCTTCTGATAGGAGATGAGCGCCGAGCGCGGCAGCTTGCGCAGGTCCTGAAGGTCTTTGCGCGCGCCATGGCGCGGTCGCTCGCCGGTCCGGCCCGGCGGCTCGTTTCCGCTCGCGCGCATGCCGTTCGATCCCGCGGTCAGCCGGCCACCGCCGCGATGTCCTTGTCGCCGAGGCCCTTGGCCTCGGCGCGCTCGAACGCCTTCGCCGCGCCCGAGATCATGTCGGCGTGCGCGCCCAGAGCTTCGGCCAGCGCCGTGGCATATCGCGCGTCTTTCAGCATCAGATGAACCGCGAAGTCCGCCGGCTCGAAATCGTGTTCGAGCATGCGCGGCAGCTTGAGCTTGACGATCGGGCTCGCCGCCGCGCCGCCCAGGATGAGATCGGAGATCCGCTCCTTCTTGAAGCCGGCCTTTCTGGCGACCGCGAGCGCTTCCGCAAGCGCGGCGATCTGGGTGGCTGCGAGCTGGTTGTTGATGAGCTTCCAGGTCGCGCCCGCGCCGACCGGCCCGAGCAGATCCATTTTGCTCGCCACCGCTTCAAGGGCAGGGCGCGCCGCCTTGTATGTCCGAGGCTCGCCGCCGACAAAGAACCTGAGCCCGCCCGACTCCGCGGCCTGGCGGCTGCCGCCGACCGGGGCGTCGAGAAAGCCGACCCCTTTGGCCTGCGCCTCACGGCCAAGCTCACGCACCCAGTCGGGGGTGAGCGTGCTGGATTCAACCGCGATGGCGCCGCTCTTTGCTCCGGCAAGCGCCCCGTCCTCGCACAGCCAGACCGAGCGCGAGGCGTCGTCGTCCGACACCATGGCGAAGATGAAGTCGGTGCCAGTGGCGGCCTCGCGCGGGGTCGCCGCGACGCTCGCGCCCTTGCCGGCCAGAGCCTCGGCTTTCGCGGGCGTACGATTCCAGACCGAGACCTCGAAGCCCTTGGCGAGCCAATTGGCCGCCATGCCGGCGCCCATCACGCCAAGACCGAGAATCGCGACGCGCTGCATAAGCATGCTCCTTCAAACTGAACCTATCCCGGCCGGCTGGACGCGGCCTATTCAAAAGCCCGCGAATGCGGGCTCAGAGCACATGCGAGCCGTCGCCGGCGCGCTTGGCGGCTTTCTGGAATTTCTTGATCACACGGTCGCGCTTGAGCTTCGAGATGTGGTCGATGAACAGAACGCCGTTGAGGTGGTCGATCTCGTGCTGGAGCACCGTGGCGAGCAGGCCCTCGGCCAGCACTTCGCGCAGCTTCCCTTCGCGGTCGAGAGCGCGGGCGCGTACGGACGCCGGCCGCTCGACCTCGGCGTAATATTCCGGAATGGAAAGGCAGCCCTCCTCGTAAGTCGAGCGCTCCTCCGACGACCACACGATCTCGGGATTGATGAACACCTGCGGGGCGGGTGTTTCTTCCTTCTTGGCGGTGTCGACCACCAGAAGCCGGATGGGCTCCGCGATCTGGATGGCGGCCAGTCCCACGCCCGGCGCGTCATGCATGGTCTCGATCATGTCGTCGATCAGGCGACGCAGATCGTCGTCCACGCGCTCGATTGTCCGGCTCACGAGACGCAGCTTCGGGTCGGGCAAAATGATGATGGGTTTGAGGGCCATGGGGGACTTTTTGCGGGAGAAGCGGTGGACTGATAATCGGCTGGACAAGCGCGGTCAAACGTGTTCTTATTTTGTTCTCCGCCGATTCGCGATAGCAACCGTCATGGCCGCGCTTGACGCGGCCATCCACGCGGTTCGGCTCGATGCGATTGTGCTGAAGGGTAACGAATTGGGTCGCGTCTCGTATTGCACGAAGCTTGTTGATCCTCGAATGGCTGTGACGTGGATGGCCGGCACAAGGCCGGCCATGACGCGAGAGGCGGCGGCGAGACGCGAATGACCTCCGCCCCGCTCGCCGTCATCGACGGCGTCCCGATATCGCTCACCGAAGCGCTCGGCGCCGGTTTGGGGCTCTTGGCTGCGCTTGCGGCGCTGAGCCTGATCGCCCTTTGGCGCGCCGGCGCCGCGCGAGCGCGTGAGCGGGAGATCGCCGACGAGCGGCAGGAGGCGATCGAGGCGCGCTTCGCCGCGCTTGCGCAATCGAGCGCGGAGCTCTCCGGGCGCATCGGCGGCATGTCGGAATGGCTAGGCTCCCGGCAGGCGGACCTCGCCCGCGTCGTCGCCGACCGGCTCGATTCGGTGGGCGCGCGGCTCGGCGCAGGGCTCGACGCGCAGGCGCAGACGACCGGCGAAAACTTGAGCAAGCTCAACGAACGGCTCGCGGTGATCGACGCCGCGCAGTCGCGCCTGAGCGAAATGACCCGGGAGGTGGTGTCGCTCAAGGACATCCTCGCCAACAAACAGTCCCGCGGCGCCTTTGGCCAGGGGAGGATGGAGGCGATCGTCCGCGACGGCCTGCCGGCGGGCGCCTACGATTTCCAGTTCACGCTGTCGAACCGGACCCGTCCCGATTGCGTCATCCGCCTGCCCGGCGATACGCGCCTGCTCGCCATCGACGCAAAATTCCCGCTCGAAGGCTTCACCGCGCTGCGCGCCGCGCGCGACGACGAGGCGCGCAAGGCGGCGCAGGCGCGGGTGCGCGCGGACGTCGGCAAGCACGTCAAGGACATCGCCGAGCGCTATCTTGTGCCCGGCGAGACGCAGGACATGGCGCTAATGTTCGTGCCCTCGGAGGCGATCTATTCCGATCTCGTCGACCATTTCGACGAACTGCTGCAGAAGGCGCACCGGGCGCGCGTCGTCATCGTCTCGCCGACGCTTCTGATGATGGCGATCAGTGTGGCGCAATCGATCCTGCGCGACGCGCGCATGCGCGACGAAGCGCACGAAATCCAGGCCGAGGTCGGCAAGCTCATGAACGACGTCCGCCTACTTGTCGAACGCGCGGGCAAGCTGGACACGCATTTCCGCCAGGCGCAGGAGGATGTGCATGGGCTCGGCGCGGCGAGCGCGCGGGTCGCGCGGCGCAGCGAGCGGATTGAAGCCATGGACTTTTCGCGCGAAGCGGAAGCGCCGGCGGCGGGCATTTTGCGGCTCGCGCGCGGCGCGGAGTAGGGCAAGATTTGACAATAAATTAATGTTTATTAAGGCTGCGGCGAAGCGCGCCGCGACGAGGCTACGCAACGACGCCGGTAAGCGGGGTCATAAGGCGCTGAAATCCTTGAGGGGCGCCGGTAAAAGCGCCGGTAGGGGCGGGCTGGCGAAAAAAAGAGGCCGCCGGTTCTCGCTGAAAAGCGCGCGAAGCAAACTGGCGCGTCCCCGGCCTTGGGCCCGAAGCCGTCGCCGGCAGGACCGAAAGTCTACCCCTTCATCGGCAAGGCAGGATGCGTCTCGCGCGCGTGGGCGGCTTTCAGCGCCTCGGCTTGCGCGCGCCATTTATCCGCTTCCATCCGGCTTCGGCGCGAGGCTCGGCGATGGCGCCCTTGCGAGAGCCAGGTCGCGAGCGCGCCCGCGACGATTCCGAGCATGGCCGCGACGGTCACGACCGCGAACAGCGGCGCCATTACCGATAGCGCGGCGTTCTCACGCGACGCGAACGGATCGAAGGAAACGATCACGTCGTGACGGTTGGCGAAGGCGAAACCCAGAAGGATGATTGCGATAACAGCGAGGATTGCGACTTTGAGGAAGCGAATCATTCAAGCCTCATCCGCTCGACCCGCGAACGCGCCAGTTCAGGCCAAACGGTCGTTTCAATGATCCTGGACCGTCTCAGCCGAGCGGTTGAGGCGCTCGCGCATTTCCTTGCCCGTCTTGAAGAACGGCGCCAGCTTCTCGGTCACCGGAACCTTGTCGCCCGTGCGCGGGTTACGGCCGGTGCGGGCCTGGCGCTGCTTGGTCGAGAAGGCGCCGAAGCCGCGCAGCTCCACCCGTTCGCCCCGAGCGAGCGCGTCGGCGATCTCACCGAGAATGGCGTCGATGATGGTCTCGATGTCGCGCTGATAGAGGTGCGGATTGCGGGCGGCCATTCGCTGCACGAGTTCAGACTTGATCACCGAGCATCCCCACTCGCAACGATCCCGACGTTTAGCCGCCCTTCATGCCCTGAAATCGCGGCCTACATCAATAGCAAACCGTCAAGGCTTCTCCCCAATACGACGCGTTCGCCGCGCCCGCGGGCAGAGGCGGAGCGCCGTAGGCCTTCAGTCCGATCGCAGGACCTCGTATTGGCCGGTCCGGCGAAACCGCGTCAGATAGGACAGGATGATCGCCTCGGCGGCCTGCGGCTGGACGCCAAGCGCGCCCAGCACGCGCCCCTCGGCCTCCGCCTCCGCGGATACGACATTGTCCGACGCCAGCAAATCGACTTGATCGCGGCTCGTCGTCAATAGCTCCGGGAAAAGCCCGAACGTGGCCTTCGACGCAAATTCAGTCGAGGCCGCGATCAAACGCGATGGCCCGAGCGGCATCCCGATGAGCAGCCGTCGCCGGCCAATCGCGCGCAGCGTCATCTCCGCCGCCTCGCGCAGGGTCATCGTCCTCGGTCCGCCGAGCTCATACGCCACGCCCGGCTTCGCCGCGCCTGAGAGCGCCGCCGCGACCGCCTGGGCGACGTCGCCGACATAGACCGGCTGCAAGCGAGTCCTGCCGCCGCCGAGCAGCGGCAGAGCCAGGAGATGGCAGGCGAGGGCGGCGAAGCGGTTGAAGAATTCATCCTCGGGGCCAAAAACGACCGAGGGACGCATCACGACCGCGCCGGGGAATGTTTCGCGCGTCGCTTTCTCGCCGAGCCCCTTGCTTGCGATATAGGGCGAGGTGGAGTTCGGGTCGGCGCCGATTCCCGAAATATGCACATAGGTCGGCACGCGCGCGGCCGATGCGGCTTTGGCCAGCGCAAGGGCGCCCTCGACATGCACGGCCTTATATGTCTGCGCCCCGCTCTCCGCCCTCACCCCCGTGGCGTTGACGACCGCGGTCGCGCCTTCGATCGCCGCGGCGATCGAACTCGGGGAAGCGAAGGTTGGCCTGCACCGGCTGGATCTGCCCCACGCCTCCGATCGGCTGCAGGAACGCGGCAAGATCGGGGCGCCGCACAGCCACCCGGATGCGCCATCCCCGGTGGACCAGCGCCCGCACGATATAGCGTCCGAGGAATCCCGATCCGCCGAACACCGTCGCCAAACGGTTGGCTTCCCTGGCGGCTTCGGTCATCGGGGTCCTCTCTATAGGAGCGCCGCTCGTTTAGGCGAAGGCTGCGCCTCTGTACAGCGGGAAACGCGCCCGCGGCTCGACGAAACTTCAGGCGTTGGCCTTCTGGCGCGCGGCGACCACCAGATCGGCGGCGCGCCCGGAAAGCTCGGCCAGATGGTCGAATTTGGTTTCGAACGCGCCGACGCCGGCGGTCGCCGAGCGCAATTCAACGATAAGATCGCCGATTTCGGCCTCCGGGATCAGCGCCCGCAGCGCCTCCCAGCCTGCCCAGCCCTCCCGGGCCTCGAAGCCAAGGATCTGACCGCGCCGCGCGCTGACCAGGGCGCTCGCGCGCGCGAGCGCGTCGGTCGGCACGTAGACGGTCACCGAGAGGATGGGTTCGAGCAGCATCGGGCGTGCTTTGACGAGGGCCTCGTCGAGAGCGAGCTTGGCCGCCGCGCGAAACGCCATGTCGGACGAATCGACGGTATGATAAGAGCCGTCGATCAGGGTCACCGAGACGTCGACCACGGGGAATCCGAGCGGCCCGCGCGCCATAGCGTCGCGAGCGCCAGCTTCCACGGAAGAGAAATACTGCCTCGGCACCGATCCGCCATGCACGCGCTCGGCGAAGGCGAAGCCCTCGCCGCGGCCACGCGGGCTGACCTCGACCACGACGTCGCCAAACTGGCCGTGTCCGCCCGACTGTTTCTTGTGCCGTCCGCGCACCGTGACGGCGTCGCGAATCGATTCCCGATAGGCGACGGACGGCTTCGCCGTCTGGATGGTCACGCCGAAGCGGTCAGCGAGGCGCTCGGCGGTCACGCGCAAGTGCATCTCGCCCTGGCCGAAAAGCTTCAGTTCAGACATCTCGGCGTCTTGAACATAAGAGAGCGCGCGATCCTCTTCGCAAAGCTTGGCGAGCGCGCTCGCGAGCCTGACCTCGTCCTTTCGGTCCTTGACGCGAATGGCGATCCCCTGAGTCGCGGGCGGAGCGGCGGGCATGGCTGCGGGCTCCGGCGCGGTTCGCCCGTCAGCGATGCGGTCGCCAGTGGCGAGGTCTTCGAGCCGCGCGAAAGCGACGGTGTCGCCCTCCTCGGCCCGCGTCAGCTTCGACGACATGGCGCCCATGAGCCGCGCCAATCCGCCTATGCGCTCCTCGACCCCGCGCGAATTGATGACGGTCGCCCCGTCCGCGAAGGCGCCGCGCAGCACGCGCGCCAGCGACAGCTTGCCGCCGTGAGCGGTGTGAACGGTGCGCATGACCTGCGCGAGCGCCGGACCCTTGTCCTCGATCTCGAGCCGTTTGCGCGTGTAGCCGATGCCAGGCAACTCGTGCCTCAGCGCTTTGAGGAGCCTGGTGACGCCGTGGCCGGCGGTGGCTGAACCCAGGAGCACGGGCACGACCCGCCCGTCCCGCAATTCGCGCGCCAGATCGTCGAAGACGAGGTCCTTCGGCGGGTCGATGTCGCTGATCAACTGCTCCATCAGCGAGTCGTCATAATCGGCGAGCTTCTCGAGCATGAGATAGCGCGCCTGCTTTTCCTCAGGCAGCACGCCCGCCGGCATCTCGATCACGCTGGACGGCGCGGCCTCGCGATAGACGAAGGCGCGCTCGAGCGCGAGATCGACAAATCCAGTGGCGACGCCATTCTCCCACACCGGAAGCTGGCGCAGCAGCAGCGGCGTGCGCGAGGCCGGCTGGAGCATCTCAAGCGTCTCGCGCAGGCCCCCGTTCGCCTGATCGATCTTGTTGAGGAACAGGATGCGCGGCACCCTGAGATCCTCCAGCTCGCGAAGAATGACCTGAAGCGCCGGGATCTTGCGCGGATCCGCCTCGCATACGACGACTGCGGCGTCGCAGACGGACAACGCGTAGCGCATGTCATGGATGAATTCGATCGAGCCCGGGGAATCGAAGAAGGTCAGCCGGTCGCCGAGATAGTCGACGCTGGCGACATTGGGCTCGACGCTCATCGCGTGGCTCCGCGCCTCCGAACTCGAATCGCCGACGCTGGTGCCTTCGCGCACGGACCCCTGCCGCGCGACGCCGCCGCCGCGGGCCAGGATCCCCTCGAGAAGGCTGGTCTTGCCGCTCTGAAAGGGCCCCACGATCGCCACAAGACGGGGACCGGCGACGCGGTTATCGTGATTGGGTGCGTTCAATGTCGGCCTCCCTCAAACGTTACGCCGCCGCGCTGCGCCGCGCGCGCTCCATTCGCCGGGCGGTCGACTCCCTCGGCCCGAGCGCGCCTCTGCGAGCGCGTTCTCCCGGTTATTCCTGCGCCTTTCTGTCTCGGCGCCGGCGTCGTCGACCGCTACCGACCTGCTGTCGTGCAATTGACATGGTCGCAAGAACAGGCCCGGCGCGCAAGCGGGTTGGCGATGGCGTCGCGGACCTCTGGCGGCGGGCTCGCATTCGCCGCGCTGGTCCTGTATGGGACCGGCGCGAACGCGCTTCCGGGCGAGGTTAGAGGTTCATGGGTCAGCTCCAAACGACCGACGCCGCGCGGGTGGCGGCCGCGCTCGGCGGGCGCTCGGTCGTTCTCGTAGGCATGATGGGGGCCGGAAAAACCTCGGTCGGCAGGCGGCTGGCGGCGAGACTCGGATTGCCGTTCGTCGACGCTGACGCGGAGATCGAAGCGGGCGCCCAGCTGACCATTTCCGAGATCTTCGAGCGGTTCGGCGAGGTTTTCTTCCGCGACGGGGAGCGCAAGGTGATCGCGCGCCTGCTCAATGGCGGCCCGCTGGTGCTGGCGACCGGGGGCGGCGCGTTCATGAACGCCGTCACGCGCGACAATATCGCCAGACACGGCGTCTCGATTTGGCTGAAGCCCAGTTTCGACGTTCTGCTGGCCCGGGTGCGCAAGAAGTCCCATCGGCCGCTGTTGAAGACGCCCGACCCGGAAAAGACGCTGCGCCAGCTGCTCGAAGAGCGGTCGCCGACCTATGCGCTTGCGGATTTCACCATCGAATCGCTGGACGGCGCCCACGATTCGGTGGTCGACGTTATCCTCCGGCGGCTCGATGCGACGCTGGGCAAGGACTCCGAAGCCTCGCCGCCGCAGGCGAGGCGCCGGGTGGAGGTTCCGCTCGGCGCGCGCGCCTACCCGATCCTGATCGGGCCGGGGGTCCTCGACGAGGCGGGCGCTGAAATCGCCAGGATTGCGCCGCGCGTCAATTGCGCCGTGGTGACTGACGCCAACGTCGCGCCGCTCTATCTCGATCAGCTCGCCGCAAGCCTCGATCGGGCCGGCTTGCGCTCCACGTCGATCGTCTGTCCGCCCGGCGAAGGCGCCAAATCCTATGGGGAGTTCGCCCGCGTCGCCGATGCGCTGATCGAGGCGCGCATCGAACGGCGCGACGTCGTCATTGCGCTTGGCGGGGGCGTGATCGGCGATCTTGCCGGATTTTGCGCCGCGACGCTGCGCCGGGGCGTGCGTCTTGTGCAGATCCCAACGACGCTGCTCGCCCAGGTCGACTCCAGCGTCGGCGGCAAGACGGGAATCAATTCGAGGCATGGAAAGAACCTCATCGGCGCTTTTCATCAGCCCTCGCTGGTTCTGGCCGACACGATCTGTCTCAATTCCCTCAGCGAGCGCGATTTTCGCGCCGGATTCGCCGAAGTCGTCAAGTACGGGCTGATTGGCGATCACCGGTTTTTCGAGTTTCTGGAAGCGAATTGGCGAGACGTGTTCGCCGGCGGACCGGCCCGCGCCGAAGCGATCGCGATCAGCTGCGCGGCCAAGGCGCGCGTTGTCGTCGCCGACGAGACGGAGCAAGGGGAGCGCGCGTTGCTCAACCTCGGGCACACTTTTGGCCACGCCCTGGAGAATTTGACCCGCTATGACCGGGCGCGCCTCATTCATGGCGAGGGCGTCGCGATCGGCATGGCCTCGGCGTTCCGTTTCTCGCGCGATCTTGGCTTGTGCTCGGGGCAGGACGCCGGCCGGGTCGAGGCGCATTTGAAGGCGGTTGGCCTTCCGACCCGGATCAGCGACATTCCCGGCTTTGACGCGAACCCCGGACAGATCCTGGCCGCGATGCGCCAGGACAAGAAGGTCGAGGGCGGCAAGCTGACCTTCATCCTCGCCAGAGGCATCGGCGAGAGCTTCGTCGCCCGTGACGTGGATGAAGCGAACGTCTCGGCCTTCTTGACGCGCGAAATGGCCGTTTGCGCGTGAAAGCCGGGCGTATTCCACGCGGATGCGCGCGTGCTAGAATCGCTTCATGGCGTACACCCTCGACATCGTCGTCATCGTCCTGAGCGTCGCCGCCGCGGCGTTCTTCGCCGGCGCCGAGACCGCCCTGACCGCGGCCTCGCGAGCGCGCATGCATGCATTGGAGACGAGCGGCGACACGAGGGCGAAACTCGTCAACCGCCTGATCGGGATGCGCGGCCGTCTCATCAGCTCGATGCTGCTGGGGGGACAACTGGTCACGATCGGCTCCTCGGCAATCGCCACGAGCGTGCTGCTCTCGGTCTTCGGCGAGCGCGGCGTGTGGGCGGCGACCGCAATCATGACCGCGCTGATTGTCGTTTTCGGCGAGGTGATGCCCAAGACGATCGCCATCGCCTATCCCGATCGCGTGTCGCTCTTGATCGCGCCGCTGGTGCTGTTCTTCGTGCGGATCTTCGGCCCGATCGTGAGCGCGGTTGAGATGCTCGTGCGCGGCGTGCTCCGACTGTGGGGAGTCTCGCTCGTCGATCACGACCCCGGCGTTTCCGGCCATGAGGAGCTCATGGGCGCGGTCGACATCCTGCATCGGGAGGGCGAAGTCGAGCGCGACGAGCGCGACATGTTTGGCGGTCTATTGGAGCTCTCGGAAATTCCGGTGTCGGACGTGATGGTTCATCGCACCAAGATGCGGCTGATCGACGCGGACCTGCCGCCTGAGGAGCTGGTGCGCGAAGCGATCGTCTCGCCCTACACCCGGATGCCTCTTTGGCGCGGCGAGCCGGACAACATCATCGGCGTCCTGCACGCCAAGGATCTGCTGAGGGCCTATGTCGCGGCCGGCGGAGACGCCAGCAAGCTGAACATCGCGGAGCTCACCCTCGAGCCCTGGTTCATCCCTGAATTCGACGACGCTGCGCGACCAGCTCCAGGCGTTCTTGCGCCGAAAGACCCATTCCGCGCTCGTTGTCGACGAATACGGCGTGGTGCAGGGGCTCATTACGCTCGAAGACATCATCGAGGAAATCGTCGGCGACATTCGCGATGAGCACGACCTCGCCGTGCAGGGCGTGCGCAAGCTGCGCGACGGGTCGGTGGTGGTCGACGGCTCCTCGACCATCCGGGAGCTCAATCGCGCGATGGGCTGGAATCTGCCCGATGACGAAGCGGCGACCGTGGCCGGCCTCGTGATTCACGAGGCGCGCTCGATTCCTGAGCCGCGCCAGACCTTCAGCTTTCACGGCTTCCGCTTCGAAGTGCTGCGCAAGCAGCGCAACCGGATCGCCGCGCTCCGCATCACCCCGCTGACCGCGCGCGCGGCGGAGTCTCCGGCGGTCGACCAGGACGGGCAAGCGGCTACCCATTGACCGGGACAACATCCGCTCGCTCCTCCGGTGTAACCCCACGCGTCCGTTGCCGGTTGGCCACACTTACCTATATAAGCGCCCAACGCATCGGCCAGCGGCCGATAAGAGGTTTGGATGTCCTGGAACAATCAAGGCGGCGGACCATGGCGGTCGCAAGGACGTGGACCATGGGGTCAGGGACCGATCGGGCCGCCGCCGACGGGCGACCTCGAAGAAATCATCCGCCGCGTCCAGGAGGCCCTCGGCAAGCTGACGCCCGGGGGATCGGGCCCGGGCGGCAAGCGGCTGGGCGGCCGGGGGGCGCTGTTCGTCGTCCTCGCCGCGGTGCTGCTCTGGTTCGCCTGGGGGACCTTCTATACCGTGCAGCCGAGCGAAGTCGGCATCAATCTTGTGTTTGGCCGCTACACCGGCAAGACAGCCGCCGGCCTGAACACCAATTGGCCCTGGCCAATCGGATCGGTGATCAAGGTTCCGGTGTGGGATCAGCAGATCACCGAGGTCGGCTATCGCAGTCTCGGCGGCAGTGTGGACGTTCCCGAAGAGAGCCAGATGCTGACCGGGGACAAGAATATCGTCGATGTTCACTTCAGGGTGAACTGGCAGATCGATCCGGCGAAGCCCGAGGACTATGTGTTCACCATCCTGAACCCGCGCGAGACGGTCAAGGCGGTGGCCGAGACCATCATGCGTGAGGAAGTCGGCCTCAAGACGATCGACGGGATCCTGACGACCGACCGCAAGTCTGTCGAGATTGATGTGCAAAAACGCATGCAGAGCGTGCTCGACGGCTATCACGCCGGGGTTCTCGTCAAGCAGGTCCAGCTGCAGTCGGTCGATGCGCCGAGCGAGGTTATCTCCGCCTACCGGGACGTGACTGCGGCGCAGCAAGATCAGCAGCGCGCCGTCAACGAGGCGGAAACCTACGCCAACAAGGTGGTGCCGGAAGCCGAAGGCGGCGCGTCGAGGATCCTGGCCGAGGCCAAGGCGTATCGCGAGCAGACGATCCTCGATGCGAAGGGCCAGACCGCCCGGTACAACCTGATTCACGACCAGTACAAGAAAGCGCCGAGCGTGACGCGGGAGCGCATGTACCTTGAGACCATGGAGCGCGTGCTGGGTCCCATGGACAAGACGATCGTCGATTCGAATTCCGCCAGCCCGCCTGTGCCGTATATCGCGCTCGAACCGTTGCAATCCAAGTCGGGAGCAAGCGGCAAATGACGCGCTCCCTCAACGGCGTCGTCCTCGCCGCGCTCGCCGTCATCGCGATCATTGTTGCGTCGATGGCCACATTCACCGTCAACCCGACCGAGCAGGCGCTCGTCCTGCGGTTCGGCCAGCCGGTGCGCGACCTCATCGACGCGCCGGGCCTCTACTTGAAGTGGCCGCTCATCGACAAGGTCGTCTATATCGACAAGCGCATTCTCGCGCTCGACAGCGAGCCGCAGGAGGTGCTGGTGTCCGACAACCAGCGGCTCGATGTCGACGCCTATGTGCGCTACCGCATCGCCGATCCGCTGTTGTTCTATCAGTCGGTCTTCGACATCCGCGGGGCCGACGCTCAGCTCGGCGGAATGCTGAATTCCGCGCTTCGCCGCACCCTGTCGGAGGCCTCGATCACCGACATCGTGCGCGACAAGCGCGATGCGTTGATGGCTGACATCCGCGACCAGATGATCGTCGGCGCCAAGCGGTTTGGCCTCGAAGTCGTCGACGTGCGCATCAAGCGCGCCAATCTGCCGGCCGAAAACGCCGAGGCCGTGTTCCGGCGCATGCAGACCGAGCGGCAGCAGCGCGCCGCCTCCTACCGCGCGCAAGGATCGCAGGAGAGCCAGCAGATCAAGGCCGAAGCCGACCGCAAGGTCACCGTGATCCTCGCGCAGGCTCAGCAGCAGGCGCAGCAGATCCGCGGCGAGGGCGACGGCGAGCGCAACCGCATCTTCGCCGAGGCCTATGGCGCGGACCCTGAATTTTTCGCCTTCTACCGCTCGATGCAGGCCTACGAGAACAGCTTCGCCAACGGGCGGACGCGGGCGCTTATCAGTCCGAAGTCTGACTTCTTCCGGTACTTCTCGACGCCGACCCCGGCTGCCGAGACTGCGCCGACGCCAGCGCCGTCGGCAAACGCCGCGCCTTCAGCGAAGGCCGACTGACATGGGGGATTTCGGCGAGGCGAACAGGCCTGCCTCGGCGCATCCCCAGGGCGATCGTCGCCCACGAAGCTCCGCCTTGCCGGCCGATCGACCAATGTGAGGAGAAACCCCATGCTGTACGACGGGTTGCGAATTTCGACGACGCCTCGCCGCGTGGCAAGATCGACGTGCGCGCTCACGGTCCTTTCAGTTCTCCTTGGCGCTCCGCTCGTCGTGGCGCCGGCCAGTCCCGCCGCAGCCCAGGCGCGGCCGACCAATCTCGCGGATCTCGTCGACCAGGTCGCCGACGCGGTGGTCAACATCTCGGCCACTCAGACCGTCGAGGATAGCGACGCCACGCCCGATCTGCCGAAGGGCACGCCTTTCGATGAGATGTTCGAGGAGTTCTTCAAAAATCACGGCATCAATCCGGAGCCCCGCGCACGCCGCGCGCAATCCCTGGGTTCCGGCTTCGTCGTTGACCCGAGCGGCATCATCATCACCAACAATCACGTGATCGGCGACGCCAACGACATCCTGGTCATCTTCACCGACGGCCGCAAGCTCAAGGCGACCGTGGTCGGCAAGGACCCCAAGGTGGACGTGGCCGTATTGAAGGTGAAGAGCGACAAGCCGCTCAAGACCGTCAAGTTCGGCGACAGCGACAAGATGCGCGTCGGCGACGGCGTGATGGCGGTCGGCAATCCGTTCGGCCTGGGCGAAACGGTGACCGCGGGCATCATCTCCGCCCGCAACCGCAATATCGACAGCGGGCCGTATGACGACTTCCTCCAGACCGACGCCTCGATCAACAAGGGCAATTCGGGCGGCCCGCTGTTCAATCTGCAGGGCGAGGTGATCGGCATCAACACCGCCATCCTCTCCCCATCGGGCGGCTCGATCGGCATCGGCTTCGCCACGCCGTCTGCGACCGTTCAGCCGGTGATCGCGCAGCTCGAGGAGTTCCATGAGACCCGGCGCGGCTGGCTCGGCGTCAGGATCCAGCCGGTCGACGACACCATCGCCGACAGCCTCAATCTGGGAACGGCGCGCGGCGCTCTGATCGCGGGCGTGGACGAGAAGGGTCCGGCGAAGCCAGCCGGCCTGATGCCGGGCGACGTGATCGTCAAGTTCGACGGCAAGGACGTCAAGGAATCGCGTGATCTGCCGCGGCTCGTGGCCTCGATGCCGGTCGGCAGGCAAGTCGACGTCGTGGTCATCCGCAATGGCAAGGAAGTGACCAAGACAGTGACGCTGGGGCGGCTCGAAGATGGAGAAAAGAAGACCGCGCTCGCGAATGAAAACGATGACTCGCTGAAGATGGACGCCGTCACCAAGGCGCTCGGCATGGAATTTTCCGCCCTCAGCCAGGACGCGCGCAAGACCTTCAAGATCAAGGACAGCGTCAAGGGGGTGATCGTGACCTCCGTCGATCCGGGCTCCGCCGCCGCCGAAAGGGGCTTGCGGCCGGGCGATGTCATCGAGGAAGTCAATCATCAGGCGGTCGAGCATCCGGGCGACATCGCCAAGGCGATCACTGGCGCGAAGACGGACGCCAAAAAGCCGGCGTTGTTGCTCGTATCCAATGGCCAGGGCGAGGTGCGCTTCGTCGCCGTGCCGGTGGATTGAGGGCGAAGGAGAGCGCAATTGACCGACCAACCGGCGGCGGCCGACAATGCGCTCGCAGTGGCGCAGGAGGTTTTGCGCCGCGCCCCGCTGATCGACGGGCACAACGATCTTCCCTGGGTCATCCGGGTCGACAGCGCGGCCCGGGGCGACGTCGTCGCCTATGATCTGACCCGGGTTCACGAGCGCGCCGACACGGACATTCCGCGGCTGCGCGAAGGCATGGTGGGGGCCCAGTTCTGGGCGGCGTTCCAGCCCACCAACGCGCCCAATCCCGCGCGCACCGCGCTGGAGCAGATCGACGTCATTCGCCGCATCGAAGAGGCTTATCCCGACGTGTTCCTTCCGGCGCGGCGCGCTGCCGACTACGCCCGCGCGAAGTCCCTGGGCAAGATCGCCTCCTTCATCGCCGTCGAGGGCGGCGTGGGGCTGGAGAACTCGCTGAGCCCGCTCAGGATCTGGCGCGCCGCCGGCGTGCGGCTGATGACGCTTTGCCACAACGAGAGCCTGGACTGGGTCGATTCCGCCACCGACAAGCCGCGCAATGGCGGCCTCAACGCCTTCGGGCGCGCGGTTGTCGGCGAGCTCAACCGGCTCGGCATCGTGATCGATCTTGCCCACACGTCCCATGACGCGATGCGCCGGGTGCTCGACGTGACCGAGGCGCCGGTGGCGCTGTCGCACTCGAACGCCTATTCGCTGTGCGATCATCCGCGCAATACGCCCGACGACGTTCTCAAGCGGCTCAAGGCCAATGGCGGCCTGGTCATGGCGACCTTTGTGCCGGGGTTCGTGTCGCAGCCCCTGCGCGACTGGCTGCGCCGTTCGCGCGACGCTTATGGCAAGGCGCCGCTCGCGGCCGATCCCAAGGCGCAGTTGGCCGGACTTGAGGCCCAGCACGGCGCGGCGCCGAAGGCGAGCCTCGAGCAGGTCGCCGACCACATCGTGCGCCTGGTCGAGACCGCCGGCCTCGATCACGTTGGCGTCGGCTCCGACTATTTCGGCGGCGCTTCGCCGGTCGGGCTCGAGGACGTGAGCCGCTTTCCACACCTGTTCGCCGAGCTCGTGCGCCGGGGCTTTTCCGAGCGCGACCTCGAGAAGATGTCGTCGAAGAACATGCTGCGCGTGCTGCGGCGCGTCGAGGCGGTCGGGACGTCGCTGCGCAAGACCCGGCCCCCGGCGATCGGCAGGCTCGAAGACTATCGCGACGCGTGAGCGGGCGATGGCGTTCGCGGACGCGACGTTGACGCAGCCATCCGTCGACGCCGAGCGGATGAGCGAGCATGCGCGCGAGGCGAGCGAACTCCTTAAGGCGCTGGCGCATGAGGCGCGGCTGATGATCCTTTGCGATCTCCTGCGCGGCGAGAAGTCGGTTGGCGACCTGGAGGCGCTCTTGTCGCGACGGCAGGCGTCGGTGTCGCAGCAACTGGCGCGCCTTCGGCTCGAGGGCCTGGTCTCGGCGCGCCGCGACGGCAGGACGGTCTATTACAGCATCGCCAGCGACAGGGCGCGGTCGGTCATCGCCGCGCTCTATGCGTCCTTCTGCGCGCCGGAGCCAACGTAGCGGCTCTCTTCTTCGCCTCAGCCCGCCTCGCGCAGACCGCTGGCGATCGCGCCGGCGAGGGTCAGCGCCGCGGCGCCCCAGAGCGCGATCTCGGTTGCGTGCGCTGGCGCGCGTCCGAATGCGACCGCGACCAGCGCCGTGCCGAGCGACTGGCCGATCAGGCGCCCCGAGGATTGCAGGCCCGCCGCCCCGCCGCTCCGCTCGCGCGGCGCGCTGCCGATGATCACCCGGTTGTTGGGCGACTGGAAGAAGCCGAAGCCGAGGCCGCAGATCGCCAGCCTCCAGACGAGCGAGACCGGATGCGAATCGGCGATCCCGAGCGCGACAAGAGCGAGCCCGCTTCCCATCACCAGAAGGCCAATGCTGCCGAGGAGGCCCGGGATGAAACGGTCCGCCAGGCGTCCCGCGATCGGCGCGATCAGCGCGGTCGCGACCGGCCACGGGGTGAGCAGCAGTCCGGTGGTCGTCGCCGAATGGCCGAGCCGGTCCTCGAAGTAGAACGGCAGCGACACGATCGCGAGCGCCTGCGCGCCGAACGAGGAGATCGACGTCATGAGCGACAGCGCGAACACGGGCCTGCGGAGAAGATCGACCGGGAGCAGCGGCGCGGGAAGCTTCAGTTGCCGCCGCACCAGGACCACGCCGATCGCCGCCCCGGCGGCGATCTCGATCAGCGCCGGCAAGGGGCTCCCGCCCTGGCCAATTCCGTTGACGCCGGCGATGACGAGACCGAACGTGAGCGCGTTGAGAATGACGCTCCAAAGATCGAGGCGGGCGCCCGTGCGCGGCGTCGCCGGCAGCGTTCGCGCCGCCATGATGAGCGCCAGCGCGCCGATCGGAACGTTGATCAGAAACAGCCAATGCCATGAGGCGACCGAAAGGATCGCCGCCGCGACGCTCGGGCTTCCGGCCGAAGCCGACGCGACCACCACCGCCATGTTGCCGACGCCCTGGCCAAGCCGTGCGCGCGGATAGATGAAGCGGATGAGCGCGATGTTGACGCTCATGATTCCCGCCGCGCCGAGGCCCTGAACGAGGCGCGCGAACGCGAGCGCGGCGAAGGTCGGCGCGAGCGCGCAGCCGAGGGAAGAGAGGGTAAACAGCGCGAGCCCCCACCAATAGACGCGCCGGTAGCCCAATATGTCGCCAAGCGCGGCGAGGGGCAGAAGCGAGACGGTGACCGCAAGCTGGAAGGCGTTGACGATCCAGATCGCGCTCTCAGGCGGGACGGCGAAGCCGCGCGCCATCGCCGGCAGCGCCACGGTGACGATGCTGCCGTCGAGCACCGCCATGCTGATCGCCATCGCGAGAGTGGCGAATGCGAGCAGCCTCTGCGGATTGGGGAGGCCGTCGGGAGGTTCGGCCGCGTGAGGCGACTTTATCGGTTCGGGGCGGTTCAAAGCGATCCGCGGTCCCCGCGCATGCGCTTGCGGCGGTCACGCCGCCGTCCCCCACAGATCGTAGGCGTCGGCGCGGTCGATCCTGACCGTCACGATGTCGCCGGCGCGCAACGGCCGCCGTGTCGCGATGTGCACGGCGCCGTCGATCCCAGGCGCGTCGCCCTTGGAGCGGCCTTTCACCTCCCGCGCGCCGCCCTCGTCGACGATCACCTCGAGCCGCTTGCCGACCTTGGCGGCGAGTTTCTTCGCGCTGATCGCCTGCGCCCGCTCCATGAAGCGTCTGTGGCGGCTCGCTTTGATCTCGTCCGGCACGAGCGCAAGGCCGAGATCGTTGGCCCTCGCGCCCCTGACCGGCTCGTACTGGAAGGCGCCGACGCGGTCGAGCTTCGCCTCATCCAGCCAGTCGAGGAGGAAGCGAAAGTCCTCCTCCGTCTCGCCGGGAAAGCCGACAATGAAGGTCGAGCGGATGGTGAGCTCCGGGCAGATCGCGCGCCAGGCGCGCAGGCGCTCGAGGGTCTTCTCCTGGGCGGCCGGGCGCCGCATCGCCTTCAGGACGGCTGGCGAAGCATGCTGGAACGGCACGTCGATATAGGGCAGCACATTGCCGCCGTTCATCAGCGCAATCGCCTCGTCGACATGCGGATATGGATAGACATATTGCAGCCTCACCCATGCGCCGAGCGTTCCGAGCTCGCGCGTGATGTCGAGGAAGCGCGCCGCGACCTCGCGGTCGCGCCACGGGCTCGTGGCGTATTTGAGATCGAGGCCGTAGGCGCTCGTGTCCTGCGCGATAACGATCAGCTCCTTGACGCCCGCTTTGACCAGCCGCTCGGCCTCGCGCAAAACGTCGCCCGCCGAGCGCGACGCAAGGGGCCCGCGCAGGCTCGGGATGATGCAGAACGTGCAGCGGTTGTCGCAGCCCTCCGAGATCTTCAGATAGGCGTAATGGCGCGGCGTGAGCCTGCACGCCCTCGCCCGGGATGAGATCGACGAACGGATCGCGAGGCGCAGGCGCAGCGGCGCGCACCGCTTCCATCACGCTTTCGAACGCCTGCGGGCCGGTGATGGCCGAGACGTTCGGAAAAGCGTCGCGGATGTCATCGGGTTTGGCGCCCATGCACCCGGTCACAATCACGTGACCGTTCTCGTTCATCGCCTCGCCGATGGCGGCGAGCGATTCCTGTTTCGCGCTGTCGAGAAAGCCGCAGGTGTTGACGATCACCGCATCCGCGCCGGCATGATTGCGCGAAAGCTCGTAGCCCTCGGCGCGCAGCCGCGTGAGGATCCGCTCGCTGTCGACGAGCGCCTTCGGGCAGCCGAGCGAAACGAAAGAGATGCGCGGCGCGGGGCGGGGCGCGGGTTGGGGGATGTCGGTCACGCGCGGCAATTGCCACGGGCGGCGGGCGGGGGCAAGGCGCATTTGCGCCCTTGCGGGAGAAGCAACCGCGCTGGTTCACCTCGGGTGACGGGCGAACATGATTTTGATCGCTTATGTCATGAGAACGGTCGAAGACATCGAACAAGCGCTCAGCGGACTGCCCGCGGATCGCTGGCGAATTCCGGGCGTGATTCGAAACCTTAGACTCTGCCCGCTTCGACGAAAAGATCGAGCAGGATGCAAAAGCCGGCCAACATGACCGGCTCGCCGAGCAAGCTCTCGCGGATTTCAGGACCGTTCGCGCACGGGAGTTGTGAAACACCTCGCCAGTCCGACATTCTGGGAGGCGTATGGAAGGCTTCCGGAAGGTCAGGGCGCTCGCCGACAAGAACTACGCGCTCCTGAAAGAGAGCCCGCGCCATCCCTCTCTGCAGTTAAAGAAGATTGGACGCTTCTGGTCGGTTCGCGTCGGAATCCACTACCGGGCCTCGCGCATGATGAAAGAGCAGATATTGGTGTCGAGCATGTAAATCATGCTTTTCGATTCGAGCCCCATCTTCGAACGAGAACCGCCCTTCTTCGATCAGATCGGGGCGCTCGCTCAAGAAAGTCTCGTCAGCGCGGGGTTCGTCCACGAAAGAGCTCCAGCTCGGCCGGACGGGCCGCAGCAGAATGGTGTCGCCTTGTTTTTCTATCGTGAGCTCGGTCACCCCTTGGAACTCGAATTCCTTGGGCAGACGGATCGCCTGGTTCCGATTATTGCGAAAGACCGATACGGTGCGCATGAGCGTCTCCCGGGGGTCGGTAACATATGCCAGGCATATGTTCAAGCATTTTCGGCCAGCGCGGGAAACCGTTACACGAGGGCGGGGCGCGCGAGCCCCTCACAGGACGATCTCCGGCCCCAGCGGCACGATTCCGGTCGGATTGATGCGCAAATGGCTCGCGTAATAGTGATGCTTGATGTGGAAGAAGTCGACCGTCTCGGCGATTCCTGGCAGGTGATAAAGCTCCCTTAAGTAGCGGCTGAGCGCCGGGTAGTCCCGGATCTCCCTCAGGTTGCACTTGAAGTGCCCGAAATAGACAGGGTCGAAGCGGATAAGGGTGGTGAACAGGCGCCAGTCCGCTTCCGTCAGGCGCTGGCCGATCAGGAAGCGCTGGCCGGCGAGCCGCGCCTCGAGCCAGTCGAGGGTCTCGAACAGCGCCCGGAACGCCTCCTCGTAGGCTTCCTGCGTCGTGGCGAAACCGGCGCGATAGACGCCGTTGTTGACCGTTCGATAGATGCGATCGTTGACCTCGTCGATCTCAGGCCTGAGGCCGCTCGGATAATAGTCGCCCTCGGCCGCGCCGGTTCCATCGAAGGCGCTATTGAACATGCGGATGATCTCGGACGATTCGTTGTTGACGATCGTGTTCGTCGCCTTGTCCCAGAGCACCGGCACCGTGACGCGTCCGCTGTAGTCCGGCCGCGCCTTGACATAGAATTCGCGCAGCTCCTTCGCGCCGAAGATTGGGTCGGGAATGACGCCGGGGCCCGGATCGAAGGTCCAGCCGCGCTCGGCGAGCAGCCAGTGGACGACCGAGAGCGAGATCATGCTCTCGAGCCCTTTGAGCCGGCGGAAGATCAGGGTGCGGTGCGCCCATGGGCAGGCGAGCGAGATGATGAGGTGATAGCGGCCTCTCTCCGCCTTGAAGCCGCCGGCGCCGCTCGGCCCGGCTTCGCCGCTCGCGGTCACCCAGTTGCGGAACGGCGCGTCGGGGCGGACGAAACGGCCGGTCGTGTCATGGGGGAAGTCCCCCTCGCGCCAGGCGCCGTTGACGAATTGGCCCATGCTGATCCTCCGGGAGCTTACGTGGCGCGGGCGACCTGGAAGCCGGCGAAGGACTGGTTGACCGGCATCAGCTCGAGCCTGTTGATGTTGAGATGCGGCGGCAGCTCGGCCACCCACAACATCGCCGCCGCGATGTCGTCGCCGGTCATCGGCTTCACGCCGCGATAGACCGCGTCCGACGCCGCCTTGTCGCCGCCCGTGCGCACGAGCGTGAACTCGGTCTCGACCATGCCGGGCTCGATCGAGGTGACGCGTACGCCGGTCCCGTGCAGATCGCTGCGCAGCGCGAGCGAGAACTGCTTCACGAAGGCCTTGGTCCCGCCATAGACGTTGCCGCCGGCATAGGGATAATTCGCGGCGACCGACGAGACATTGATGATCGCGCCGCGCCGGGCGATCAGCCCGGGCAGCAATTTGTGGGTGAGCGAAGCGAGCGCCGTCACATTCGTGTCGATCATCGTCTTCCACTGGGCGAGATCGGCGGCTTGCGCGGGATTTGTGCCGAGCGCCAGCCCGGCATTGTTGATGAGAAGGTCAACGCCGCGAAATCCGCTGGGAAGCGCGGCCAGCGCGGCGTCGCGCGCGGCTTCGTCGCAGACATCGAACACAGCCGGATGCGCCTTGTCGGCCCCAAGGGCGGCGACCAGTGCCTCGAGCCGTTTCGCCCGGCGCCCCGTCGCGATGACCCGCCACCCCGCGGCCACGAACGCACGGGCGGCGGCTTCGCCGATGCCCGACGTTGCTCCAGTGATGAGGGCCGTCTTGCTCATGCCGTCCTCTTTGAATAGCCAATCCCAGGCGCCGCGCCGCGCCCGGCCCATACCACGTCGGATGCGCATGGCCGAGAGGCTCGATCGTTATAGAACATTCTATACGTGTTATTATGATTCTGCGCGTTCATCGGTAGGGGGCAAGGCCTCCAAATTTGAGGGGTGGAACTAAAAGGGGTCGTAACAAGCTGAAAACATTAAGGCGCGCCGGTAAAATTACCGCTAGGCCCCGGCGGCGCCCGCGCCCTCCCTCCTGAGACGGCCCGCCGAGCATGGCGCGCCCGCCGCCATCCAGCGGCAAGTCTTTAGACCCGTCCCGAGACGGGAATGAGCGCCCCGGTCACCGCCCTCGCTTCGTCCGAGGCCAGGAACAGGATGACGGCGGCGAGATCGGCGGGGGCGACCCAGCGAGAAAAGTCCGCGTTCGGCATGTCGCGCCTGTTCAGGGGCGTGTCGATAATCGAGGGCAACACAGCGTTGACGGTCACGCCCTTGAGCTTCAGTTCATCGGCAAGGCTTTCGGTCAGCCGATGCACAGCGGATTTGCTGGCCGCGTAGGGGCCGAACCCGGACGCGGCGTGTATAGCGGACCCAGCGCCGACATTGACGATGCGCCCTGCGCCGCTCTCTACGAGATAGGGCAGGGCGGCCTTGCAGGCGTTGAGCGCGGTCTTCAGATTGAGCGCATACATCCGGTCCCAAGCGTCGACCTTGCCGTCCGCGATCGTCTCCCATTGAAAGCCGCCGGCGATATTGAGGAGCGCGTCGACCCGGCCGAACTTCGTCTTGACCGAGGCCATCGCCTGCTCCGCCGCCGGCGGCGACGTCAGGTCGACGCCGGCGATGATGAGCGCATTCGCGCCGAGCCGCTCAGTGAAGCCCGCGGGAGCATCCTTCGCGTGATCGAGCAGCGCGACCGATGCGCCGCGCTTCGCCGCCGTCTCGGCGACGACGCTCCCCAGGGCGCCCAAGCCGCCGGTGACGACAATCGTCTTGCCCTGCATTACGCTTCCCGTCCGATCTTCTAAGCCGCCTTCTCGACCGGCGTCTTGCCGGTCTTGAGCTCATTGAGCGCGGCGGCGCGCGTTTTCGCGGCCTCCGCGGCGCTCGCCTCTTTCACGTGCCCGTATCCACGGATCGTCTCATAGGACTCAACCACGCGAACGGCGGTCGAATGAGACGCAGGGGTCAGACGCTGGGTGAGGTCCTTCACATCAGCCTCGAATTCGGCGATCAGGCGCCGCTCGAGCTTGCGCTCGGCGCTCGAGCGGAACGGATCGAGCCAAGTCCCGCGCAGGAATTTGAGCCGGGCCATGGCGCGAAACGCCTTCATCGCCCAGGGCCCGGCCTCGCCCTTTTTTATTTTGCCGCTTGACGGATCGAGACGCGCGAACGGCCACGCGCCGATATGAAAATGCAGCTTGTAGTCGCCTTCGAACTCGCGCGCGAGAGCTTGCTGGAACTCGGGCGCCGCGAACAGGCGCGCCACTTCCCATTCGTCCTTGGCGGCGAGCAGCTTGTGATAGGCGCGCGCGACGGCCGTGGTCAGCGCTTCGCCCAGGCCGGCATTCCTCTCCGCCGCGCGGACCCGCTCGATGAGCGCACGATAGCGCGCGGCATAGGCTGCGTCGCGATAGTCCGTAAGATGCGCGACCCGACGATTGATGAGCGCGTCGAGCGACGGCGGCTCGTCGGAGGCTTCGTCATAGCCGACCAGCGTCTCGACGCTCATCGGATCATGCCCCGCGCGTCGGCCCCATTCGAACGCCTGTTTGTTGGCGTCGACGGCGACGCCGTTGAGCTCGATTGCGCGATCGATCGCCTCGCGGCGGATCGGAACGAGGCCCCTCTGCCAGGCGGCGCCGAGCATGAACATGTTGGAGGCGATCGGGTCGCCCAGGAGCGCGCTGGCCAGGCGCTGCGCGTCGAGAATGAGCGCCTTGTCCCCCAGCGCATTGTTCAGCCGTTCGATGAGCAAGTCGGCGTCCACGCTCCAGTTCGGATTGCGGGCGAAATCGGCGGTCGGGGTCAGATCGGCAGAGATCACCGCGCTCGTCTTGCCGCGCTTGAGCTTCGAGAGGGATTCGTCGCCCGCGGCGACGATGAGGTCGCAGCCGATCAAGGCGTCCGCTTCGCCCGCGGCGATGCGGGTCGCGTGCAGCGCGCCGGGCTCGCGCGCAATGCGGACATGCGCGGTCACTGCGCCATATTTCTGGCTCAAGCCCGTCAGGTCGAGATTGGAGCTGAACAGTCCGTCGAGATAGGCCGCGACGGCGACCGTCTGGCTGATGGTGACGACGCCCGAGCCGCCAATGCCGGCCACCAGAAGGCTAAAACGCTCGTCGATTTTGGGCAGAGCCGGCTCAGGGACTGGAGGCAGGTACTGGTTCAAGGGCGCTGTCGCCTCGGGCTTGCGCAGACGTCCGCCATGAATGGTCACGAAGCTCGGGCAGAATCCCTCGACGCAGGAGTAGTCCTTGTTGCAGCTCGACTGGTTGATGCGCCGCTTGCGCCCGAACTCCGTTTCCAAGGGTTCGATCGCCATGCAGTTGGAGACGCGCCCGCAATCGCCGCAGCCTTCGCAGACGGCGGGATTGATAAATGTGCGGATGGCCGGATCAGCCCATTTGCCTCGTTTGCGCAGGCGCCGCCGCTCGGTCGCGCAGGGCTGGTCGTAGAGGATGACCGAGACGCCCTTGAATTCGACGAAATTCGCGCTGCGTCGCGTCCATCGCGTCGCGGTGGCGAAGCGTGACATTGGGGGGTAATTGGACACCGGCATAGCGATCGAGATCGTCGACCACCAGCGCCAGTTTCTTCACGCCTTCCGCCACCAGTTCCGCGAGGATTTGCGTCGGCGTCATGCCGCCCTCGATCGGCTGTCCGCCGGTCATCGAGACGAAGCCGTTGAACAGGATCTTGTATGTGATCGGCACGTCGGCGGCGATCGCCTGACGGATCGCGAGCGACCCGGAATGGGCGTAGGTGCCGTCGCCGATGTTGGCGAATACGTGTTCCTCGTTGGTGAACGGCTCTTGTCCGAGCCACATCGCGCCTTCGCCGCCCATATGCGAAGCGGTCGCGGTCTGTTGCGGGTTGACCAGCGTCGCCATCCAATGGCAGCCAATGCCGGCCAGCGCTCGGCTGCCCTCGGGCACCGGGGTCGAACGATTGTGCGGACATCCGGCGCAAAAGCCCGGACTGCGCATCGGCGCTGGACGATTGCTGAGCGCAGCGCCTGGCGCGTCCGGCGCGCTTAAGCCGCAATTCGGATCGTGTTCCGAGACCGCTTTGACCAGAACGCCGGCGACGAGTTCGGGCGTGATCTCGCCGAAATTGGGAATGGCCGGAGAGCCTGGCGAAGCGTCGAAGGCGAGCCCGTCGAAATATTTGCCGACGATTCTCGGCGCCCTTGGATCGCCATAGAGGATGGAGCGGATCTGATCTTCGAGGAGTGGGCGTTTCTCCTCGATCACGACGATGAGATCGAGGCCGCGGGCGAAGTCGCGCACGACGACTGGATCGAGCGGCCACACCATGCCGACTTTGAGGAGACGCAGGCCGAGCGCGGCGCCGTCGTCGCCGCCGAGATTGCCGAGCGCCTGCAACAGGTCCTGCCAGGCCTTGCCGGCCGCCACCACGCCGATCCTCGCACCCTCGGGGTCGTCAAAGATGCGGTTGAGGCTGTTGGCGCGCGCATAGGCGAGTGCAGCGGGCAGCTTGTGCTGGTAGAGCCGCTCCTCCTGCGCGACCGGCGCGTCAAGAGCGCGCGCCCAGAGGCCACCGGGCGGAACGGCAGACCGCTGCGGGAGAACGATCTCAGGCAGGTCGGGCCCGACATAGACCGTACCGCCGCCTTCGGCGACGTCGGTGACGACCTTCATCCCAACCCAACAGCCCGAGAACCGCGACATGGCGATCCCATGCAGACCGAAGTCGAGCAGCTCCTGCGTGTTGGAGGGATAGAGGACGGGCATGCCGACGGCGATGAACAATGTGTCGGAGAAATTGACCGCGGTCGAGGATTTCGCGCCGTGGTCGTCCCCCGCGAGCGCGAGCACGCCGCCCTTGGGCGAGGCGCCGGTGAAATTGGCGTGGCGCAGCGCATCGGCCGATCGGTCGACGCCCGGCCCCTTGCCGTACCAGATGCCGAACACGCCATCGACGGTCGCGCCGGGAAAATTGTTCAGTTGCTGGGCGCCCCAGATCGCCGTTGCGGCGAGATCCTCGTTGAGCCCCGGGCGGAAGACGATGTTGTGCTGCTTGAGCTGCGCCGCCGCGCGCCAGAGCTCGATGTCGTAGCGCCCAAGCGGCGAGCCGCGATAACCGGAAATATACCCGCCGGTGTTGAGGCCCGCCGCTGCATCGCGCAGGCGCTGCTGGATGGGCAGGCGCACCAGCGCCTGCGTACCGGTCATATAGACCCAGCCTTCGGACGCGGTGTAGCGGGACTCGAGAGTCGCCTCCGGCCGGGCGAGGGCGACGGTCATGAAGAGAACCCTCCGTGCTTTGCGCGACGGCTATGCGCCGCGTCCCGGTTCGCCGCCGGACGGGGCGAGGTAACCTGGAAGCGCATCGTCGAACTCTGGAAAGTAGCGCCGAACGACGCTCATGTCGAACGCGCTCATGATCGAATTCCTTCGGCTCGCGATCAAGGAGGAACCGCATCGCCGCCTCGACGCAATGCAGAGGTTTGGCGCCGAGCTTGGCCCAGCGCTCGGCTTCGGCGGTCTGCATCGTGACTTTATGCCGGCTTTCGCCGCGCGCGTCGCGCACGACGACGTCGAATGTCAGCCTATGGACCGGCGCGGGACTGACGGATATGGTGATGGCGCTCATCGATTTGTTCGAGACAAGCTCTTCCTCATGGGCGCGATATTTATCGCGGAAATTCCGAGTTCTCAAAGCCAATTCGCACTGGCCCCGTCGCCATTCGTTTTGGAACAAGTTCACGTTTCGCAGGTTTATAGCCCGCGTCCGGGAAGCGCTATCAAAACAAGGAAAATGCATGAAAATCCGGCCACATGGCGAACACGCTATCGCCCAGAATCTTTCTTACGTGCGGCGAGAAGCGTGAGGAGATTTAATGGATGGATTGACCTCGCCGCCCTTTATGGACGCGACCGTAGATAATTTGGAGGCTCTCACCGAGCGGCCGTCCGCTCTCTTTCTGGACGTCGACGGCACTATCCTGGATTTGGCTGGGCGTCCCGACGATGTCGTGACGCCACCCGGGCTTGTCGCCACCCTGGTGAGGACCGAACACAAGCTTGCGGGGGCTTTGGCGCTGATCAGTGGCCGGCCCATCGCCGAGCTCGATCGTCTGTTCGAACCGTTGCGCTTTCGCGCGAGCGGAGTGCACGGCGCCGAAATGCGCTTCGAACCCGGCGGCCCTTCGATATCGGCGCGCGGGGCGAGGGAATTGCCGCAGTCGCTGTGGACGGATCTGACGCGGGTGGTCGCGACGTTTCCGGGCGCGCTCGTCGAAAACAAGCGCTTCAGTTTCGCCGTTCATTATCGCCTCGCGCCCCAATCGGAGCGGCCTTTGCGTGAGGCCGTCATGCGGCTCGCCAATTCCTCGCACGTCGCCGTCGAGGTCATGAACGCGCATCAGGCGATGGAACTGAAAGCCCCCGGCTCCGACAAGGGCGGCGCAATCGCTTCGTTTCTCTCCACGCCCGCGTTTCGCGGCCGGACGCCGATCTTTGTCGGCGACGACACGACTGACGAAAGTGGCTTCGCGGTCGTCGCGGCGCGCGGCGGCTACGCCTTTTCCGTAGGCGCCTGGCGGCCAGGCGCGAGCGCGACGTTCCCGCGACCGAGCGCGGTTCGGGGCTGGCTCGCGGAATACGCCAACCGAGAGGACGGCGCATGACGGGGCGTGGTCAAACGAAGAGCCAGAATCTCGATCTGGCGGTGATCGGCAACTCGTGCTCCGCCGCCCTCATCGATCGCAACGCACGCATCGTGTGGTGGTGTTTTCCCTACTTCGATTCCGATCCGATATTTTCGCGGCTGCTCGCCGACGACGAAGACAAGGGGTTCTGCGAAGTCACGCTCGCGGATATGGTCGAGACCGATTCCCACTATCAACGCAACACAGCCATCGTCGAGACAGTCTTGACCGACTCGCATGGCGCCAAAGTGCGCGTTTCCGATTTTGCGCCGTGGTTCCAACGATTTGAGCGTGAATATCGGCCGCCGCAGATCATTCGCCGCATCGAACCGATCGCCGGCCTGCCGCGCGTCACCATCCGCGTCAGGCCGACTGACAATTACGGTCGCCCGACGACGAACATCGTCGTTGGCTCAAATCATATTCGCTATATTGGCGGCGCCGAGGTTCTACGGCTGAACACGGACGCGCCGCTTTCCTACATCGTCAACGAGATCACCTTCCCGCTTACGCGTCCCGTGAACTTGATCTTCGGCCAGGACGACCCGTTCCTGAGCGCCATCGATACGACGAGCCGGGAATTTCTCGACCGGACGCGCGATCACTGGCTGACCTGGACGCGCAATCTCGCCGTGCCATTCGAATGGCAGTCGGCGGTGGTTCGCGCCGCGATCACCCTCAGATTGTGCTGCTTCGTCGAGACGGGCGCGATCGTCGCCGCGCACACCACCTCGATTCCGGAGGCGCCGTCGTCGACGCGAACCTGGGACTACCGGTACTGCTGGCTACGCGACGCCTATTTCGTCGTCCAGGCGCTGAACCGGCTCGGCGCCACCCAGACGATGGAAGCCTACATCAATTACATCACCACAATTGCGACCGCGGGCGAGAACATGCGGCCGGTGCACGGCATCGTGCCGTTTTCCTCGCTGGAGGAGACAATTGCGCCCGACCTCAAAGGGTTTCTCGGCTACGGGCCCGTCCGGGTCGGCAATCAGGCGGAGAAGCAGACGCAAAACGACGCCTACGGCAGCATTGTGCTCGCTGCGGGTCAGATGTTCGTCGACGAGCGCCTGCCGAAGATGGGCGACCAGTCGCTCTTTCATATGCTCGAGATCTCAGCGGAAAGCGCGCTCGCCCACGCGTTCGAGCCCGATGCTGGACTTTGGGAGTATCGGGCCCGCATGCTTCCACACACCTATTCCGCTACGCTTTGCTGGGCCGCTTGCGATCGCGTCGCGAGCATAGCGCGGCGGCTCAACATCGCCGACCGCGCCAAGTACTGGACCTATCACGCTCGCGTCCTGCGCGAGAAGATTCTGAGCCAGGCCTGGGACGAAAAGCGTGGCGCGCTGACCGGGGCGTTCGGCGAGCCCAACCTCGACGCCAGCGTCTTGCTGGTCGCCGAGCTCGGCCTCCTGCCCGCGAGCGATCCACGCTATGTCAAGACCTGCGAAACGATCGGCCGCGAGCTCGCCCGCAACGGGTGGATCATGCGCTATACTGCGCCGGACGACTTCGGCTTGCCGGAAACCGCGTTCTTGGCCTGCAACTTTTGGTATGTTGATGCGTTAAGCCAGATTGGGCGCGCCGATGAAGCGCGCGAGCGGTTCGAAGTCTATTCTGGCGAGCCGCAACAGTTACGGGTTGCTGTCGGAGGACATCCACCCCGAAACAGGTGAACTGTGGGGCAATCTGCCGCAGACCTACTCCATGGCTGGCATCATCAACACGGCGACGCGGCTGTCGTCGAGCTGGGAGGAGGCATGGGCCCGCGACTTATCATAGTTTCCAACCGCGTCGCCGTACCGGAGACCCCACGCGCGCCGTTGGCCGGCGGCATGGCGGTTGCGGTGAAGGCCGCGCTGAAAAATCGCAATGGAATGTGGTTCGGCTGGAGCGGCAAGGTCGCCGAGGAGGGGAATGGCGAGCCGCACGCGGTCGACGTCAACAAGATCGCTTACGTCCTCATCGACCTGTCGCAGAACGACATCCAGGAATATTACAACGGCCTCGCCAACAGCGTGCTGTGGCCGATCCTCCACTACCGGGTCGATCTGCAGGAGTATTCGCGCGCCGACGCCAGCGGCTACATGCGGGTCAACCGTCTGTTCGCCGATCGCCTGAGCAAGCTGCTCAGGGAGGACGACGTCATCTGGGTGCACGACTATCACCTGATGCTGCTCGGACGCGAGCTCAGATCGCGCGGTCATCGAAATACGATTGGATTTTTCCTTCATACCCCTTGTGCGCCGCCGGACATCTTGCAGACACTGCCGCACCATAGGGAGATTCTCGGCGGACTGTCCCACTACAACCTCGTCGGCTTCCAGACCGAGAACGACCGCGACAATTTCGCTCGCTACCTGGCGACGATCGGCGCAATTCAAGTTCGCAGCGGCGCGTTCGAGATCGATGGCCGGCAAGTGCGTCTCGGCGCCTTTCCCGTCAGTATCGAAACGAAAGCCTACATGCGTCTCGCGCGCAATGCGGGCCGCACGGCGATGATCGCGCTGGTGCGAGAGAGCCTCGGCGACAACAAGCTCGTCCTTGGCGTCGATCGCCTCGACTATTCGAAAGGCATCCCAAATCGGGTGAAGGCGTTCGAGCGGCTGCTTGAGAACAATCCTGAGTGGCGCGGCAATGTGACGCTGTTGCAGATCACCCCGAAGAGCCGTTCCGACGTCAAGCAATACGGTGAGATCGAAAGCGAAGTGACCGGCCTGATCGGCATGATCAACGGCCGTTTTGGCGACGCGACCTGGACGCCGATCCGCTATGTCAACCGTTCCTATTCGCGCACGGTCCTGGCTGGCCTCTACCGCGCGGCCCACGTCGCCATGGTCACCCCGCTGCGTGACGGCATGAACCTGGTCGCTAAAGAGTATTTGGCGGCGCAAGATCCGGACGACCCAGGCGTGCTTGTGCTGTCGCAATTCGCCGGCGCGGCGAAGGAGCTCGACCGCGCGCTGATCGTAAATCCCCACGAGACCGACGCCATGGCGGCTGCGCTGAAGCGGGCGTTGGAAATGCCGTTGAGCGAACGGCTCGAGCGTCACGCGCCAATGCTTGAGCATCTGATGGAAAACGACGTCAGAAGGTGGGCGGAAGACTATCTCGCTACGCTTGTCGAGGGGACGCCGACGCGTCGTCTGCTGGAGGGCATACGCGCGCTGTTCGGCGTCTCATCGGAGAACGGGCCGTTGGCGTTCCGCTGAGCGGCCAGCGGCAAGTTGCTTCGGATCGAAGCGGCCGGCGGACAATTGCTTGCGGAAAATCAGAACTAACGATAAGCTTGCCCAATGGACAATCCATCCCTCCCGCATGGCCTCGACCGCTCGCTCGCGTCCCCCCGCCTCTCAATGCAGGGGAAAGGCCCATGAAAAATTTTTTCGGCGAAAAATCCGCATAACCCATTGAAAAGTCTCGATTCGGACGAGAGAATCCAAGGAAATCCAAGCGAATCCAATAGCTCCGAGCGGGGTCCTTCGCAGCGAAATGGCGGGGGGCCAAGACAATCCAAACGGGTGATTTTGCTAAATTAGATTGTGATTATGTCAGGCCGAGCGCTGTAGGGCGGGTCGCTGACCCCGCCTGGCGCGCCAAAGGGCGTATGGAAGGACGCCCGTCTCTCGACGGGGCTATGATCGCGCCCTGGAGGCGCCTCCGTCCGGGTTCAATACTTCTGGATTCCCACCCACTGTTGCTCGGAATAGCGCTCGCCAGCGGCGAAGCCAATCGGCAGCGTTCGCTCGATCTCGGCGAGCTGCGACTCGGTCAGATCGATCTTTGCCGCAGCGGCGCATTCCTCGAGATGAGAGGCGGCGCGCGTGCCCGGAATCGGAACGATGTGCGGCGCCCTGGCGAGCGTCCAGGCGATGGCGAGGGTCGCGGGCTTGAGCCCCCATGACTTGGCGAGAGCGAGAAAGGCGTCCAGCCGGTCGCGATTGCGTCGCCAGTTGACCCCCTGGAAGCGGGGATTCGCGTGGCGAAAATCCTTGTCTGCAAAGGTCTCCGTGTTCTGCAAAAGGCCGCTCAAATAGCCTCGCCCGAGCGGCGAGAAGGCGACCAGAATCGCGCCAGCTTCCGCGCAGGCCTGGATCAGGCCCAGTTCGGCGTTGCGCGTCCACAGGGAATATTCCGACTGGACGGCGGCGATCGGATGGACGGCGTGAGCGCGCCTCAGCGTGTCGGGCGCGACCTCGGAGAGGCCGATCGCGCCAATAGCGCCTGCTTTGACGAGGCGCGCCAATTCACCAACTGTGTCTTCGACCGGAACCGATTTTTCAACGCGATGAACATAGTAGAGGTCGATGTGGTCGACGCCGAGCCGCTTGCGAGAGGCGTCGAGCGCGTCGCGCATATGGGCCGCGCTGTTGTCGAAAAAGCGTGCGCCGTCCTCACGCCGACGGATTGCAAACTTGGTCGCCAGCGTCACTTTGCTACGGCGGGTTTTGTCCTCGGCCAGGAACTTGCCGATCACCTGCTCGCAAAGTCCGTCGCCATAGACATTGGCGGTGTCCCAGAAATCGACGCCGAGTTCGAGCGCCCGCGCCAGCGTCCGCATTGAATCGGCTTCGTTTGTCGGGCCGTAGAAGCCGCCGAAGCTCATGGCGCCGAAGCCGACGGCCGAAACCGTCCCGTGCGGCCAAACGCGTCGCTGCATTGCTGAAATCCCCGCGAGGCCCCAAGCGGGCCGGGCGCTAAAGCTTCGCTTCGGCCGCGCCCTCGATCGCCGTGGCGAGGGCGTGCGCGAGGCACCGGTAGCCGAGGTCGCTCATGTGCAGGCCGTCGCGGGAGAGCAGCGAGCCGAGCGTCTTGGCGCCCTTGGCGCCCAAGCTTTTCATCATGGCGTAGCGGCTCAGCACCGGGACCCGGTCCTTGGCCCCGACCTCGTCGACGATCTCGACGAAGCGCTCGTAGCGCGCAGGGTCGGGACTCTTGAGGGTGAACTGCGGGTCGACGAGCACCAGGGGGACGCCCGCGGCGCGCGCGGCGGCGACGCCGCTCTCCACGGTGGAGCGGAACAGCGACTCGTCGATTCCGACAAGCGCGTCATTGGTGCCGACCTGCCAGATCACGAGGCGCGCCCAACCCGTCTTCAGCGCACTCTTGAGCCGTATGAGCGTCTTGGCCGCCAGTTCGCCGCCGATCCCTGCGTTCTTCACGTCGAAGTCTGCGCCCGTCTGCTTTTCGAGTTCCTGCTCGAGCCTGGCCGGATAGGCGTTCGCGGGCGAAGTCGCGCCAACGCCCTCGGTCGATGAGGAGCCGATCGCCAGAATGTCGAGCGGGGCCTTCCGGAAGGAAAGTGCGGACCCATTGGCGTCGAAGGCGACGGGTTCGCCGGGACAGCTTACGTCATCGGCGAGGGCGGCTTTCGGGCCACACGCCAACGTCAGCACGATCAGGAAGAAAGAAACGCCCGCTAAGCGCGCGCAAACGGCGAGAGGGCTGAACCGGCGCGGGCGGGTACGTTTCTGCACTCGATCCAGTAGGCTACAACGAACAGGAGGGCGATGGAGACTATCGTGTACGCGAGTCCGACGAAGCGTTCAACCCCTTCGGAGGCGTGGGCCGAAGTCGCCGCGAGCGCGGCCTGGCCGCAGGCGCTCAAGATCGAGCCGGCGGCGAAGACCGCCAAACTGTTGCGGCCCAGGCTCTGAACCGCGTTGCCGAAGGCGCCTCGGACTACGGGCGCGACAAACCGACCGAACGCTGTCGCCATCGCAATAAGGTAGGCCAACGCGACGAAATGGACGAGACGCGCCAGCCCGAGGTCCTGCTTGGCGACGTCCAGATGGGCGGTGGCCGAGTCTCGGAGCCCCGGCGCGAGGCCGCCCCAGTCGGTCACGATCAGCGCCGCGCCGACGACCGCCGCAGCGCTCAGCGCGACCAGCCACGGCGCGGGCCGCGGCAGGCCATCACGCCAGAGCACGGCTGACACGAGTCCGAGCGTGAAAATGAGCTGCCAGGCGATCGGATTGAAAAACCAGCCGCCGGCCTGCGGCCAGTTCGGCAGATTGAGGCCAAAGGCGCGCGCGGCTGCGTAAAGACCGACCGAAACCGCCAAAGCCAGCCATGGGCCGCGCAAAGCGAGCGCAAGCACGACAGGGGCCCAGAGCATCAGCACGATATATAGCGGCAGGATATTGAAGTAGCCCAACTGATGACTGAGGAGAGCGAGGCCCATCAGGCCGTTGCTCGGCGAGCCGAAGACGAAAGAGCGTCCGTGCGCCTGAATCAGGTCCGGGACGCCGCTCAGCCAATAGGCCGCGCCAAACACCACAAGCGCGGCGAGGGTCAGCGCGATATGCACGCCATAAAGCTTGAGCGCGCGCCTGAAGCAGCCGCCCGCGACGGGTTCGATGCCATACTTACGCGCTCTCGGAATATAGATCAGACCGACCGACAAGCCGGACAGAAAGACGAACGCCTCGGCGCTGTCGGAGAGGCCGAAGTTCCTCGGAGTCCAATTCTCGAGCGGATTGCCGGGAATGTGGTCGATCAGAATCGCGATCAGCACGGCGCCGCGCCAAAAGTCGATGTCGCGGATGCGGTTTGCCTTCATTTCATGCATCTCTCGGCAAAAACGGCGCCATTCCTTGGTTGGTTCCGACAGGTGGAGAGGACGGCGGCGATTGCCCGCAAAACGCGGTCGCTCTGCTCACTCGGGCATATAGAGGGCGCCAATCTGAACCGCCACTGAATATCGAGACATTCAAGCGCGCTTCACCTGGATGTGATGGCGAGCCGGGCTTTCCTGAATGGTTGTTCATCCCGCTCTGATCGGCGGGCGCAGTTCCTTAACAGCTGTTCATCCCGCCTCGATCAGCCGCGCGGCTTCGTCGCGTTCGAAGAGGTAAAGCAGCAGCCTTAATCCCCGATGCGGTTCGCTCGCGAGGCGCTCGTCCCGCTTGAGCGCAGCCTCGGCTTCGGCGCGCGCCCGGGCCAGCAGGCCGCCATGGACATCGAGCCGCGCGAAGCGAAATCCGGGCGCGCCGGCCTGGCGAGCGCCGAGCACGTCGCCTTCGCCTCTAAGCTTCAGGTCTTCCTCGGCGATGCGGAAACCGTCTTCGGTCTCGCGCAGGGTCTCGAGCCGCGCCCGCGCGGCTTCGCCGAGCGGGCCTTTATACAAGAGGAGGCACGCCGAGCGGCCCGCGCCACGACCGACCCTCCCGCGCAGTTGATGCAGTTGCGCAAGCCCAAACCGCTCGGCGTGCTCGATGATCATGATCGTCGCCTCCGGCACGTCGACGCCGACCTCGACCACCGTGGTCGCGACCAGGATGGTGATTGTCCCGCGTTGAAAGCGCTCCATCGCCGCATCGCGCTCGGCGCCCGGCATCTTGCCATGAGCGAGTCCGACGGCGTCGCCGAAGATGGCGCGCAGCGTTTCGGCGCGGTCTTCGGCCGCAGCGACGTCAAGCGTCTCGCTCTCCTCGACCAAAGGACAGATCCAGTAGGCGCGCGCGCCCGAGGCGATCGCCTGGGAGAGGCGGGCCACCACCTCGTCGAGCCGATCGATCGGCAGGACGCGGGTGTCGATCGGCTTGCGCCCCGGCGGCTTTTCGCGCAGCGCGGACACGTCCATGTCGCCGAAATAGGCGAGCACCAGCGAGCGCGGTATCGGCGTCGCGGTCATCACCAGAAGGTCGACAGCGGCGCCTTTGGAAGCAAGCGCCAGCCGTTGGCGGACGCCGAACCGATGCTGTTCGTCGACGACCGCGAGCCCGAGATCGGCGAATGCGACGCTCTCTTGAAAAAGCGCATGCGTGCCGACGGCGATGTCGATCGCGCCCTCGACCAATGCGGCGAGAGAGGCGCGACGCGCTGACGCCTTGTCACGTCCGGTGAAGAGCGTGATGCGCAAGCCGACGCTTGCAGCCAGCGGCGCCATCCGCTCATAGTGCTGGCGGGCGAGGATCTCGGTCGGGGCCATCATCGCCGCCTGCCTGCCCGCTTCGACCACTTCCGCCATCGCCAAGCAGCGCGACGACGGTCTTGCCCGACCCGACGTCGCCCTGCAGCAGCCTCAGCATGCGCTTCTCGGCTCTCAGATCAGCGCGGATGTCGTCGACCGCCCGGCGTTGCGCGCGCGTGAGCGCGAAGGGCAGGGCCGCCTCGAGGCGCCTGGCCAGCGCGCCTTCAGCGATATGCGCGCGGCCGGGAATGACGCGCATCCGCGCCCGCACGAGCAGGAGCGCGAGCTGGTTGGCCAGAAGCTCGTCAAAGGCGAGCCGCGTCGCTGCGGGACCGGCAGGGTCGATATCCGCCGGGGTTTCGGGACGGTGCATCGCGCCGAGCGCTTGGCCGAAGCTCGGTAGTTTCAGATCGCTCAGGGTCTCATCGCCAATCCATTCCGGCAGCCGAGGCAGGCGCTTGAGAGCGCCCTCCGCGGCGCGGGCGACGGCGCGCTGATAGAGGCCATCGGTGAGCCCGTAGACCGGCTCGACTGCGGGCAGCCGCTCGAGTTCCTCCGCGGTCATCACCCGGTCGGGATGAACCATCTGGCGCCGCCCGTCCCAAAGCTCGAGCTTGCCGGAAATCCAGCGGGTCGCGCCGACCGGAAGCCGTGAGCGCACCCACTCATGGTTGGCGAGGAAGAACACCAGTTCGACATCGCCGGTGTCGTCCTCGACCAGCACCCTGAACGGCGCTCGTGAACGTGCGTGCGGCTCACGATGCTCGGTCACACGCGCCTCGATGGTGACGATGGCGCCGGGAACCGCGTCGCGGATCTTGGGGCGGGCGCGCCGGTCGATCGTTCCTTGCGGCAGATGGAAGAGGACGTCGACCACCCGCGCGCCCTGGGATTTATCGAGCAGGCGGTCGAACAGTTTCGCGTTCTTCGGCCCGATTCCGGCCAAGGCGCTGGCGGGCGCGAACAAGGGATCGAGGAGCGACGGGCGCATGACGCGCCCTTAGCCGCGCCTGATGGCCGCGGCAAGCGCGGCAGGCGTCGATCGGTCGACGATTTGGCGGCTCAACCGGGAAGGACGAGGAAGCCCGCGCGCGGGAAATGGACCACGATTTCGCCGACCCGCTGGTCGACGCGGCGGATCGCAATGTGCTGCGCCGAGAGGGATGCGATCTCTCCGCCGACTTCCACCTTCCCGTAGTCGTCGGGCACGACGCGCACCTTATCGCCGACCTTTCGCCCGTTAGGATCGTCCGGATCGTTCTCGCCAGAAGTTTCGGGGCTGGCTTTGGCCGCGACGGCGAGGGCTTCGTCGGCGGACATCTCTTCACGGCGCCCATGTCCGACCGCTCGCATGCGGTTCTCCCATGCCGCGACCTGCTTAAGGCCGGCAAAGATCTTGTCCACTCCGGCGATCGCCTGATCCTCCTTCGCCGAGAGGTTTGACTGCGCGTACCAGACATTCATGTAGGCGCTGACGTCGGCAAGGCTGAAATCCCCGAGCAGCCACTTCCGTCCGTCGCTGAGTTGCGCCTCGATCCAGCCGAGGTGGGCGCGGATCTGATCGCGCATCTGCGGGATCGCCGCCCGCATCTTGTCGAGGTCGAACCTGCCGCCGCGCAGCTGACTGCGGTCTTCGATAAATTCCTGCGGCACCTTCGCACCGAGAGTCCCAAACACGAGATTGACCGTGTTCTGAAAGAATGCGCGGTCCGTCCACAAACCCAGCGCCCATGCGACGCCGACCGCGCTGGGCGGAAACAGGGTCGGCGACGGAAATCGGCATTCAATCTCGCGGATGATGATCTGCGTGTCGCAGAAAATGTCCGCGCCGATCTGCATGACCGGCGTCCGACGGTAGCCGCCGGTCAGCGGCATCAGATCGGGCTTGGGCATGATCTGCGGGATGCGCACGCTTTTCCACGAAAGCTGCTTGAAGCCGAGGATCACCCGGATCTTCTCCGAGAACGGGGACCGGTCGAAATGATGGAGAATGACTGGATGGGGCATGGACCGCTCGATCTGCAGGAGAGCCTATTCTACGCGCTTGTCGGGACAGCGCGAAAAATGACCTGGTGATCGGCAGGACCATTTAGAGCCTCGAACCGCGCTACGATCTGAACGTCGATTTTCATATAGCGTTTGGCGATATTGTTGGTCTCCGACACGCGCGCCGAAGCCTTTCAGCACGGCGCAGCCCCGGGGCGCATATCAGGGGCGGGCAGGCTCGGTCGCAGCGCCCCCGCCACGCCGGAACGCCGCAACGAATTCGGCGAGCGCCGTTTCGTCCATGTCGGATACGGCGATGAAGGCGAGATCGGCGTCCCTCCAGCGCGCGACGTGGTAGCCGTCGATCGCTTCGACGCCCCCGGCGCCGCCTCGCGCGCCCCTTGCGTCGAGCGGCAGCTCGGTCACCGCGACGAGGTGCTCGTTGTGGCGGTAGACGAGGGTCGGCGCGGGAATCCCGTCGACGACGGCGACCCGGCCGCCCACCAGCGGGAAGCCCTGGGCCGCGAGATCGACGATGCTGGCGCTGACCGTCGTGTGGCCGGCGAGCCAGGGTTTGACCGTGTGCCGGTCTGAGGAGGCGACGTCGAACGGCTGGCCGGCGATCGCCGCGCGGGCGAAATCCGACACGAGATATTGCGCGACCTCTCCCGAACGCGGAGGCGCGCGGAGCGACATGAGCCCTGCGCCGACGGCAAAGCCGAGGACAGCGAAGGAGGCCGCCGTCGCGAGCGCACGGCCGTCGAACCACGCGCGGCGCCTGAGCGGGACGACGGTTGCGCTCGGGGCCGCTGCGGCCTGAGGCGGGGGCGCCGGCGCCGTCAGCGCCGCGATGCGCTCGGCAAGCGCCTGCGGCGCGGCTTCCCGCGGCGCATGACGGCGGATTGCGTCACGCAGCGCCGCGAGACGCCGGTACTCGCCGGCGAGCGCCGGATCGTCGCGCATCGCGCGCTCCAAGGCGAGCGAGGCCATCGGGTCGAGCTCGCCGTCGAGCGCGGCGTTGAGCCTGAGGAGCCGCTCGTTCGTGTCCCGGTCGGTCATGGCTCGGTCCTCGTCATGGCTCGGACCTCAAGGTCTTGGCGAGCATGGCGCGAGCGCGGGCCAGCCGCGACATCACAGTGCCGACCGGCGTCTCAGTCGCTTCGGCGATCTCGCGGTAGGAAAGGCCGTTCACGTCGCGCATCACCAGCGTTTCGAGAAAGGGCGAAGGGAGGCTCGCGATCGCCTGCCGCAAGCGCTCGCCGTCTTGCATGGCGATGAGCTCCTGTTCAGGATTGCGCGCAGCGTCCTCGCCCTGACGCAGATCGAGCGCGTCGAGGTCGGCCATGTCGCCGGCATAAGCCAGGGTCTTGCGCCGGTTGCGAGCCATGAAGGTCATGGCGGCGTTGCGAACGATGGCGAGAAACCACGGTTTCGGTCGCTCGACCGAGACGGTGGAGAGAGCCTGAAGCGCGCGCACCGCGGCGTCCTGCACGATGTCCTCGGCATCGGTCGCGCTCTGTGACAGCCATTTCGCCAGCGAATAGGCATCGTCGAGCAGCGGCGGCACGATTTCGCGAAAGCGTCGCTCGGCGACCGGATCGCTCAAAGCAGCGCGCCCGGCGGGAGCGCCGCCTATTTGGCGCGCTCCTTGAGGTAAGCAATCACATCGGCACGATCCTGAGGATTGTCCAGGTGGAAGAACATCTTGGCGCCGGGCGCGACGGCCTGCGGATCGGTCAGCCACTTGTCGAGCGTCTCCTCGTTCCACACGATATTGGCCGATTTGAGCGCGTCCGAATAGTCGTAATCCGGCAGCGAGGCCGCCTTGCGCCCGAAGACGCCGCGATGGCGCGGTCCGACATCGTTCTTGTCGAGCGAGTGGCAATCCTGGCAGGCCTGATAGACCATCTCGCCGCGAGCGGCGTCCCCGGTCAGCCCGTCCGCCCAGGCGGTCTCGGCAAGGACCGCCGAGATCGCGGCCGCGAGCGTCACGGCGGCCGCGTATTTCTGCCTCCGGCGCAGGGCCGCATGGTCCTGCGATTCGCTGACAGGCGCGTGCGGACGAGCGGGGAGATCGTTCTCCCGCAAGGAGCGCGGCGGGAGGACGGGCGTCTTGCGACGGGCCTCGCGGGAGAGGGATGGCAGGCGCAACAGGCTCATCAGCGGCCGCCTCACGACAGATCCGTGTCGGTGACGGCGAGCTGAGTGGCCAAGGGAGAATAGACGACCTCCCGGACGCCGAGCCATTTGCGCAATTCGCCCGCGGGCACGAGCTTGGGTCCGGGCGCGGGCGCCGTTCCGGGCGCGGGTTGCGGAAAGGCGGTCGAGCGGGCGGTGTGGAACGTGACGGCGCCTTCGACTTTCTGCATCAACTGATGGATGTGGCCGTTGAGCACGGTGACCGAGCCGAAGCGCTTGAGATAGGCAAGCGCCTGCGCCGAATCCTCGGTGCCCCAGCCCCAGTCGGGCGCGATCATCCAGAGGGGGATGTGGGAGAAGATGACGATGGGCGTCGAGGCCGATTTGCCCTTGAGATCGTCCTCCAGCCACTCGAGCTGCTCAGGCCCAAGCGAGCCGAGGCCGTTCTTCTTGAGGTCCACGACATTGTTGAGCGACACGAAATGCACGCCGGCCTGATCGAACGCATACCAGCCCCCGCCGGTCGCGCCCTTGCCGAAGCGCGCGAGATAGGCGTCGCGCGTTTTGGAGTCGAGGATGTCGTGCTCGCCCGGTGCATAGTGGACATCGAGCCTGGCGCGGCCGATCATTTGCTGCGCGTCGTCGAATTCGTTCGCCTTCGCCGCGTGGCTGATGTCGCCGGTGTGGATCATGAACGCCGGCTTGCCTGGCATCGCGGTGATCTTGTCGATTGCCGCGCTGAGCGTTGCGCGCGCGTCCGGATTGGCGGGCTTGGCGAAGCCGATGTGGCTGTCGGAAATCTGGACGAACGAGAAGCCGCTTGTCCCCGCTTTTGCCGAGCCGATCAGACGTGACGCAGGCACGCCGCCCGCGACCGTCCACACCACGCCCGTTCCGGCCCACAACATGCATTTAAGGGTCTCGCGGCGGTCGATCCCGCCTTCATGATCGTGCGCCATTCAAGTCTCTCCGTTTCCGGCGAAAGTTCGCCGTTCAAAGGAGGAGACTCAGGGAAGGGGCGGTTTATTCCCGGCGGCGCGAAAAATGGCAGAGCTTCTCTTTACGGCGCGTCGATACGGCGCAAGGTTGCGCGCAGGGAATCGCTTGACGCGCGCAAAAGCCCATCGAGGGGGGAATCGAAATCGTCGATGAGGAAGATTGCGGAGGCGACGCAGATCGCGCAGGTCACAATCGACAGATACACCACTGCGTTGCGCGGCGAGAGCAGGCCGAAAACGCCGAACACGACCGCGAGCCATGCGCACATCGCCAGCATCAGCGGCCAGGAAATCGTGTCTTGCGACGTCTCGATCAGCTGGCGGCGCGCGTGCAATACCTCGTCGATCTGATTGGAGAGCGAGTCCGCGAGCCGCTGCCGGAAATGGTCGGGCGGGTCGAGGTTGTGAATCGCGGCGTCGACCTGAATGAGAAGGGCGCCGAGTTGTTGGCGCTCGACGCCCGCCTCCGCCTTGAATCGCGGATATTCGCCGGACGGGGCGGGCTCATCCCGCCAGCTATCGGCGATCGCCGCCGCCACATATTTCCTTAACGTGGCCCGGATCGGCTCGGCGTCCGGCCCATATTCCCGCAGATGGATGTCGAGATTGGTGATGTCGCCTGCAAAGGACCGCAGGCGCGCTTCGAAGGTGTCGAACGTGCCCTTCACTTCGGAGAGCAGAAGGCTCAGCACCAAAGCGGTGAAGGTCACGAGAATCGAAACGACCAGGCGGACATGATCCACCGTCTCGCTTGTTCGATGCCGCTCTCGCAGTCGGCCATGCAGATACATGCCCGCGGCCGCGGCGCAGAGCAAAACCACGAATACAATCAGGACGAGCGGGCCGCCGTGCGCCATTCGCGAAGATTTCGAGTTTACGGGCGCCGAACAGCGCGTGGGTTCAAAGGGTTGCAGTCCGAGTTCTTAACGTTGCGTTAGGAAGCTCGGACCGCTGATCCGCCGGGACGAGGCTTTGACGTCAATCCGGAATCGCGACGCTCGGCGGCGCCGACGATCAGCGCCTGTGGCCGCCGCCTCCGTGGACATGTGCGCCGCCGCCATGATAGCCCCCGCCATGGTACCCGCCGCCGTGCCAGCCGCCTCCATGCCAGCCGCCGCCGTGGTAATAGCCGCCGCCGTGGTAATAGCCGCCGCCGTGATAATACCCGCCATGCAGCCGCCGCCGCCATAATAGCCGCCCCCGTAAAATCCTGGCGCGACGACAACACCGCCCCATCCGGGGCCGTTCACGACGCACGCGCCATAAACACTCCGGTGCCAGCCATATCCGCAGCCGCCTGCAACCAGGGTGATGCCCGGATCCGCGCGGTACGGCGCGGCGATCGGCATCGCCTCAGCCGATCCAGCAAGCAGCGCCGCCACGGCGGCCATCGAAGCCCAAGAAGCCAATCGCATCAAAGTCCTCCCGTCGAAGTCCTTGTCTTCATTTCGAAAACGCCGGCTTCTCCGCATTGTTCACGTGATCAGCCAGCTCTAGCCCGCATTTCTCAAGCAGGTAGCGCATCGGGCCGCCGAATCAGGCAAAAGTTGTTTTGCGATAACGACTTGCGCCGATTCGGAAAGGCAGCCCGATGCAGATGGAGTGTAGCGCAAAACCGAGCGCGTTTGGACGGGTCGAAGGCCGGCCGGTTGTGGCCGAGTTCGACGGCGGCGCGCTGACGTCGGACGCAGGCGGCCTGCTGCTGGGCGCCGCGGATCGACGTCTCGGATCTGGTTCGGCGGCTTGCGGGATGTTTCCGCGACGCGAGAGACCAAAGGCTCGTCGAGCACTCGGTCGCCACGCTCATCGGGCAGCGGGTGTTCGGCATCGCGCTCGGCTACGAAGACCTGAACGATCACGACGAGCTTCGTCACGACCCGCTGATGGCGGTGCTGGCCGGCAAGCTCAGGGCTTGGCGCAGCGACTGCGCGCCGGCGGCGGGCAAGTCGACGCTCAACCGGCTCGAGCTGTCGCGCGAGATCGCCACGCGCTATCACAAGATCCGCCATGACCCGGCGGCGATCGCGGTCCTGTTCGTCGACCTCTTCCTGGAGGCGCACGCAAGGGCGCCCAAGCAGATCGTTCTCGATCTCGACGCGACCGACGACCCGCTGCACGGCCATCAGGAAGGCCGGTTCTTTCACGGCTACTACGATGGCTACTGCTACCTGCCGCTCTATGTGTTCTGCGGCCGGCATCTGCTGGCGGCCAAGCTGAGGCCCTCGAACATCGACGGCAGCGCGGGCGCGGTCGAAGAAGTCGCGCAGATCGTCGCGCAGATCCGGGCGCGGTGGCCCAGGACGCGCATCCTGCTGCGCGCCGATTCCGGTTTCGCCCGCGAAGCGCTGATGGCCTGGTGCGAGACGAACCGGGTCGACTTCGTGTTCGGCCTGGCGCGCAATGCGCGGCTCGTCGAGGAGATCGCCGTGGAACTCCTTGAGGCCGAGGCGGAGGCGGCCTCGACCGGAAGGCCCGCCCGCCGCTACAAGGACTTCCGCTATGCGACGCTCGACACCTGGTCGCGCCGCCGCCGCGTGATCGGCAAGGCGGAATGGACAAAGGGCGCGGCCAACCCACGCTTCATCGTGACCTCCTTGAGCAGGGCCGAGACCAACGGCCGCTTTCTCTATGAGAAGGTCTACTGCGCCCGAGGCGACATGGAGAGTAAGCGGTCTTCACGTCCCACGGCGTTAGGAGGTTGACTTTGAGCGAGCGCGTCAGGCCGCGAGTTGATGGGCGGCGTGAGCTTTGGGCCATGCCCATGGCATGAGTTCGTCGATGCGCGATGCGGGCCAGAGATTGACGAGCTTGTCGAGGACGTCGGCGATGTAGGCTTCCCGAATCGTGGCGGGACTGATTGAAGACGGCATGGAGGATTTGCGCCATGCCATCAGCGGTCAGATTGCGAGAGGATTATTCGGCTAAGGAGCTTCGGGCGCTTGCGCGCCGGTCGAAGGACGTCAACCAGAGCCGGCGGCTTCTGTCGCTGGCGGCGGTCCGGGACGGGATGGACCGAGGAGGAGCAGCCAAGATCGGCGGCATGGATCGGCAGACCTTGCGCGACTGGGTGCATCGCTTCAACGCCTCGGGTCCGCAGGGCCTGATCGACAACTGGACGGAGGGTCCCAAGCCTCGCCTGTCGGAGGAGCAACTGACCCAGTTCGCGCAGATCGTCGAGGCTGGCCCGGACCGTGAGGAAGATGGCGTCGTCCGGTGGCGGCGCATCGATCTCAAGCGGGTCATCGCCGAGAGATTCGGCGTCGACTTTCATCCCCGCTATGTCGGAAAGACCATTATGGTCAGGCCGTGGGCGAAAGCGATAGCGGATAACCCGTTGAGGCCGACGCCTGTCCCGACCACAGCCGCGGCCCCAGCGCCGATGAATACGAACGCGAAAGTGCCGATGAACTCCGCAAGAAGCTTGGCGGAAAGGTGGTTTTGCATTTCGATCTCCGAATAAGAACAATTTGATGAGCGCCCTCGGCGCCTTGGCTGCGCGAGATGACCCACGCGTTGACGGTCGGGCGCTAGCGCCGCGCAGCGAGGCCTTCCGGTCGGCGAAGTTTGGCTCTCGCGCGCAGGCGACCGGCGGTGGTTTTAAGCACGGCGCACATGATCACGGGTTCTTCTCCTGTGCTGCTGCGGCAACTTACGCATGTCGTTCCGCGCGCTCCATCGCGCGCACGTTTGGCCGCTTCATCTCAACGGATACGAGCTACGAAACCTTGGTTTAACGGCGAGCGGAAGTGGCTCGTTCGGATCTCGAGCGGCGCTCCATAAGGAGGCAACGAAGAGTCTGGAGATCAGCGCCCTCACGTTGTTTGGCTTCTTCGTCATCGAACGGCTGAATACGCGCTCGTAGGGACTAGGAGATGACGACGGCCATTTTTGCACGCTTATGCCATTCGGGATGCTGTCCACCCATCCCCGTAACGCCAGTCGGCGTCGCGCCCGATTCAAAGGCCAGCTACAAAGACCTCGATTGGTAGCGGGTAACAGCTCCTACTTCTCACAAGTTGGAGCCTCCGGGAAAGCCGGCGCGGTTCACTATCGGCGACTTGCCAGCGCCACCCTCCGGTCTTCGACTTGCCGTCTCGCACATGTTCGCGTTGTGCCGAGCCCCGGGGACGCATACGCAGAGGGACTGACCGCGACTACGCGAGCTTGTGTCAAAGAGCGCACTGTGACCTGTGCGCCGCCTCTCCTGGCGGCCGGCGCCCGCTCGTGATGCCGCAAGAAACCGAACGCGACCGACAACCCGATAAGGGAAAACACCTTTCGTCGCGCAACCACGTCCGATACGATTTTAGCGCTCATCTCATCGCCGGGCAGACGACCTCCGTCGAGCTGTTGAGACCATCGTAGCGGGCTGGTTTGGCCCCAGCCTGACCGCCGCCGGAAGAGCGGCATTTGATTTTACTGAGCTGTCGGGCGAGATAGTCGACAGTATCACGGAGGGGGAGACGATGTCCGGGACGCCAATCATGGATCGCGCCGGGACGGCGGAACAGTCGCGCCTTCAAGAAAGCCGGGACATTGGGAACCTGTGGAAGCTGTGGGGGCCCTATCTCAGCGAGCGCCAGTGGGGAACCGTAAGGGAGGACTACAGCGAGAGCGGCGACGCTTGGCGCTACTTTTCGCACGATCAGGCGCGCTCGCGCGCCTATCACTGGGGCGAGGATGGCGTCGCCGGCTTCAGCGACGAGAAGCAGCGTTTGTGCTTTGCGCTCGCCCTCTGGAACGGCAAGGATCCCATACTCAAGGAGCGCATGTTCGGCCTGACCAACGGCGAGGGGAACCACGGCGAAGATGTGAAAGAGTACTACTTCTACATCGACAGTACGCCGACCCACTCGTACATGAAGATGCTCTACAAATATCCGCAGAATGAGTTTCCATATAGCGATCTGGTCGAGACCAACCGGCGCCGTGGTCGCACCGAAGCGGAGTACGAGCTGATTGATACTGGCGTTTTCGACGAGGATCGCTACTTCGATGTTTTCGTGGAATACGCGAAGGAGACGCCAACCGATATTCTGATCCAGATTAGCGTGTGCAATCGCGGCCCTGACACGGCGCCGATTCACGTCCTTCCCACGCTCTGGTTCCGCAATGTCTGGACCTGGTGGTTGGATGTGCCAAAGCCTTCGTTGCGAGCGATGATCACGAAGAGCGGCGCTTCGGGCATCGCGGCGTCCCACGCCGAAGTCGGCGGCTATTTCCTCTCTTGCGAAGGGAAGCCCGCACTGCTCTTCACGGAGAACGAGACCAATAATCGGCGAATTTTCGGCACGCCCAACGGAGGGCCTTATGTAAAGGACGGGATCAACGATTTCGTCGTCGCGGGCAGGCACGAAGCCGTGAATCCCGGGCTGGAGGGGACGAAGGCCGCCGCGAACTATCAACTCGACGTAGCGCCCGGACAGACCGCAGCGATTCGCCTTCGCCTGACCAAGACCGTCGCGGACTCTATTGGCGATCCCTTTGGCGGCGGTTTCTCGCAGATGTTGGAGCGCCGTCGCCAGGAGGCGGACGAGTTCTACCGCGCAGTAACGCCAGCTGGCGTCGACGAGGACGCGGCCAGGGTGATGCGGCAGGCATTGGCGGGGATGCTGTGGACTAAGCAGTACTATTTCTTCGACTTGGCCAAGTGGCACCAGGAACACGGGCGCGATCCTACTCAGGTGAGAGGCCTAGCGACGCGGAACCGCGAATGGGCGCACATGGTCAATGACGCCATCATTTCGATGCCGGACAAATGGGAATATCCGTGGTTCGCGGCCTGGGACCTGGCGTTTCACACAATCGCGCTCTCGACGGTCGACGTCGATTTCGCGCAGCGCCAGCTCGAACTGATGTTGAGGTCCTTCTACTTGCATCCGACCGGACAGATGCCTGCCTACGAGTGGAACTTCGGCGACGTCAACCCGCCGGTGCATGCCTGGGCGGCGATCTTCCTCCATCGGACGGAGCAGGCGCTCGGCCGCGAACCTGATCTGAAGTTTCTGACAAGCGTCTTCACCAAGCTCTCGCTGAATTTCACATGGTGGGCAAACCGAAAGGACCGGTTTGGCAAGAACCTTTTCGAAGGCGGCTTCCTGGGCCTCGACAACATTGGCGTCTTCGATCGCAGTGCGCCGCTGCCGACTGGGGGCTACCTCGAACAGGCCGACGCGACCGCGTGGATGGCGCTGTTTTGTCAGAACATGCTGGAAATCGGCGTGGAGCTGGCGAAGCGCGATCCAGCCTATGAGGATCTGGCGACGAAGTTCATGGAGCATTTCCTTTGGATTGGCCACGCGATGAACGGTGTCGGTCCAGACGGTATGTGGGACGAGGAGGATGGTTTCTACTACGATGTCCTTCGACTCCCCGATGGTCATTCGATGCGACTGAAGGTACGTTCGATCGTGGGGCTGCTCCCCCTCTGTGCGGTCACCGTCATCGAACCGGCTGAGCGGGAACGGCTTCCGAACCTCGTGCGGACTTTTGCGGAACGTCTACGGCGAATGCCCGATCTGCTCGACACCATTCACGCGACTGGGCCTGGCCATTTCGGAGTAGGCGAGCGCGGCATCATGGGTCTTGTCAACCAGGACCGGCTGCGCAGGATCCTGTCCAGGATGCTCGACGAAGACGAATTCCTCAGCCCGTATGGCATCCGCGCGCTGTCGTGTCATCACACCAAGCACCCCTTTGTCTTCTTCGCGCAAGGCCAGGAATACCGAGTGAACTATCTTCCCGCGGAGTCGGACACTGGCATGTTCGGCGGCAACTCCAATTGGCGCGGCCCGATCTGGATGCCGGTCAACGCGTTGGTGGTGCGGGCCCTGCTGCAGTACTATTTGTATTACGGGGACACGTTCAAACTCGAATGTCCAACCGGCTCCGGCAATCTGATGAACCTTTTCGAGGTCAGCCGCGAGATCGCTCGTCGACTGACCAGCATTTTCCTCCGCGACCAATCGGGGCGACGGCCGGTGTACGGCGGGGCCGAGAAATTCCAGACCGATCCGCATTGGCGCGACTACCTGCTGTTCTACGAGTATTTCCATGGCGATAACGGAGCGGGCATCGGCGCCAGCCATCAGACCGGGTGGACCGGGGTCGTGGCGAAATTGATCGAGATATTTGGGCGGGTCGATCCGCAGGTGCTCCTGACAGGTGGCATCGCCAGGTCCTTTGGCCGGGCGAAGGAAGCGGAACCTGCGCCGGACGCTCGCGCGTCGCACGCTCCAAAGTCTCGAAGGACGTCACCTTAAATTGCAACGTAGGAGATGGGAGTGCGTCCATGACGATCGCGCCGCGCTATCCCTCCCTTTATCAGCTCAACACCCGTCTCTGGTTGCGACGTCTGTCGCGAGAGTGTGGCAAGCAAATCAGCCTAGCCGAAATTGACGACGCGACGATCGACGGCTTCGCGCGGCGAGGCTTCGACTGGATTTGGCTTCTAAGCGTTTGGCGGACAGGTGCCGCAGGCCGCGCCATCTCGCGAAGCAAGCCCGAATGGCGAGCCGAGTTCGGAGCTGTCCTGCCCGATCTCGACGAGGACGACATATGCGGCTCCGGCTTCGCCATCACCGCCTACACGGTCAGCGACGAGATCGGGGGTGACGCGGCGCTGGCCCAGTTTCGCGACCGGCTCGCCCAGCGCGATATCAAGCTGATGTTGGATTTCGTCCCGAACCATACCGCGCCCGATCATCCCTGGGTGAAGTCCAACCCGGACTACTATGTGCAGGGGAGCGAGGAACAGATTGGCTCCGCGCCTCAAAACTATATGCGGGTCGAAACCGATCAGGGGCCGCGAGTTCTGGCGCACGGACGCGACCCCAATTATCCCGGTTGGCCCGACACGCTGCAACTCGACTACGCCAATCCTCAGCTGCAGAAGTCGCAAATCGACGACTTAATCACCATTGCCGGCAAATGCGACGGCGTTCGATGTGACATGGCGATGCTAGTTCTGCCCGAAGTCTTCCAGCGCACCTGGGGCGTGACTCCTGAGCCCTTCTGGCCGAAGGCGACGGTTGCTGTGCGCAGCGCGCATCCGGCATTCACCTTCATGGCGGAGGTCTCTTGGGACCTCGAATGGGCGCTGCAGCAGCAGGGCTTCGACTATTGTTACGACAAGAGGCTCTATGATCGGCTGCAGTCCAGTGACGTCCGATCTATCCGCGAACACCTTCGCGCCGGCCTCGACTACCAGGACAAGCTCGCCCGATTCCTCGAGAACCACGACGAGCCCCGCGCGGCGTCCACATTCCAATGGCCGAAGCATCGCGCGGCGGCGGCGATCACTTTCCTGTCGCCAGGCCTGCGCTTCTTCCATCAGGGTCAGCTCGAGGGCGCACGGGTTCGAGTGCCGGTGCACCTCTGTCGCGGCCCGAGCGAGCCGACCAACCAGGAAGTTGCCGCTTTCTACGACAAGCTGCTACCGATACTGAAGGATATCGACGCCTTTCGGAACGGCGACTGGTCTCAGATCGATCCGCTGCTGGCTTGGCCCGGCAACTCGAGCTCAGAGGGTTTCGTTTCTTACGCTTGGGCGGGAAAGGGCGAAGGGCGTTACGTTGCGGTCATAAATTACAGCGCAGATCGCGGGCAGTGTTATCTCCGCCTGCCATTTCCCGAGCTTGAGGAGAGGCGGCTGCTTCTCACGGATCTGATGGGCAGCGAAGTCTACCATCGTGATGGCGGCGATTTGGTCCATCGCGGCCTCTACATCGACCAGTCCCCCTGGCAAATCAACGTATTCGAGGTCCGGAGCACCGGCGCGGCTGC
>CAVXVE010000002.1:0-8136 GCA_963764955.1 uncultured Alphaproteobacteria bacterium
CATCGCCTCTGACCCCATCCTTGCGGCCCCTGGGCCATTTCGCCCGCCCCGCCGCTGTTAATCCCGCATTGCGAATAGGGGGCGCGCTTGTCTTGCCCTGCCGAAACGCAACGACCCGCCGTTGGCCCGAGTCGCAGCCTGCCCCACCCCAACTTTTACAGACTACGCCACGCTCGGTTCGCGCCCGTTTCCGCATCCCGACAGGCTTTAAACCGTCTCCCCCGACGCTTGATCCCACGCGATCCGGAAACGGTCGCATATTACAATGCGATGACATGCCCGTCAAGAACTTGTATGGCTAGCCCAACGCGGACACAACATATTGTGGATAACGTGGATAACGCGGAGCTAACGTCAGAGCGGACGGTCAGCATCCGCCGAGTCGGGCCGCGCCTGCAAGGCCGTATGTGGGCGCTCTCGCCGAAAAAGTTCAGCTTGCCTCGCCAAGCGCGCCTCGCCATAGTCCGCCGCGCGCAAGACTTGCGCACTTTCCCGACGAAACGGCGCGCCGATGTGGGACCAGATCAAAGGATTTCTGCTGCACTATTTCACCTGGTGGAACGGCGCGAATCTCAACACGCGGTTCTATACGCGTCGCTTTGGCCAGCTGGTGGGCCATGACGAGTTCGGCAATGCCTACTACCGAAGGCCGGGCATCGACCCAGCGCTCGGATTCGAGCGCCGATGGGTGATCTACAACGGCGTCGCGGAGGCCTCGATGACGCCGCCAGGCTGGAACGGCTGGCTTCATCACACCGTCGACGTGGCGCCGACCGAAGAAGACTACAAGCCCCACCCCTGGGAAATGCCGCATATGGGGAATCCGACCGGCACGCCGGCGGCGATCCGCCCCGATGGCTCGACGCTGAGACCCGGTCCGCGCCAGCACACCGGGGGCGATTACGAGGCCTGGAGCCCCGAAGGCTAAGGGATCGCCTTCATTCCGCCGCCGTTGATCGGCAAAGCGCCCGCCATGAATCGGTTAGACCTGGCTCACGCAATCGGACTGCGCGCTCGTCGCGCGCTCCCGCTTGCTGGCGCGGCGCTAGCCGCCGTTGCGGCGCTGGCCGCGCCAAACACGGCGCTGGCCGACAAGATCAGCAATCCCATCGCCGTTTTCGACGGCCTCGACAAGATCACCGGCCGCATCATTTCGTTCGAAGTGGCGATCAACGAGACGGTCCAGTTCGGAGCGCTGCAGATCACCCCGCGCGTCTGCTACTCGCGCCCGCCGACCGATGCGCCGCAGACCGACGCCTTCGCCCAGGTCGACGAAATCGACGAGCAGAAGAAGGTCAAGCGCATTTTCTCAGGCTGGATGTTCGCCGACTGGCCTGGCCTGCACGGCGTCGAGCATCCGATTTTCGACATTTGGCTGACCGCATGCAAAGGCGGCACTGTGGTGATTCACGACGCGCCGGCGGCCGAAGCCTCGGCAAATCCGGACGAAAGCCCGCCGACCGACGCCGGGACCGACGCGACCTCCCCGGAGCGGCCGGCGCCGCCGCCACAACCGGCGAGGAAAAGGAGGCCAAAGCCTCAGGCCGCCGTGGTCGCAGCGCCGGCGCCGGTGACCGCGTCGCCGCTCGACCCACCCCCCTCGCAGGGAACCTCCGGCAACGCGCGCGGGCGCTGACCTTGGCCCCCAACCTGTCCTGAGGTAGCATCCTCTCTCCGTTCGTCGCGCGACCGGTGGTTCCTCCGACCGCAGCGCCGAGGCTGGAACGAGAGGAAGCGGCCCATGACCGCGATTGGCGGCGCCATCAAAACCACGCGACGGCCCGGTGAACTCGGCGTACATTCGGTCGACCAATTTCACTTCGCTGTCCCCGACCTTGCGGTCGCCAGGAATTTCTACGGCGAGTTCGGACTCGAGCTCGAGGAGCGCGGCGACCGCATCGCCATGAAGACGCCTGGCAATCCGCATGTCTGGGTCACCGTCGGCGAAGGCCCGCGCAAGAAGCTTGGGCATATCTCGTTCGGCGCATTCGAGGACGATTTCGACCGCTTCGCCGAGCGCCTGCAGGCGATGGGCGTCAGGCGGCTCGATCCGCCGCCGGGCGTCGAAACGAACGGCTTGTGGTTTCACGATCACGACGGCAACCTGGTCGAGATCAAGGTCGCGACGAAGTCGTCGCCCAGCGCGAAGTCTGAGTTTTCCGAGATTGCCGCCGGCCCGGGCGTGCGGGGTGCGCCGTTCCGTCGCGACGTTGCGCGCGTCACGCCGCGGCGCCTGGCGCATGTCCTTCTGTTCACGCGCGACGTGGAAAGAGCGGTTCAGTTTTATACCCGCACGCTCGGCTTGCGGCTTTCCGACCGGTCAGGCGACGGCATCGCCTTTCTGCACGGCATCCACGGCAGCGATCATCACATGATCGCCTTCGTCAAATCGAACGCGCCCGGCCTGCACCATCTGAGCTGGGACGTGGGCTCTGTCGACGACATCGGCCGGGGGGCCATGCATATGCTGGACAAGGGCTTCGCCAAGGGATGGGGCCTCGGACGGCACGTGCTCGGCTCGAATTTCTTCCACTATGTCGGCGACCCGTGGGGGTCTTTCAGCGAATATTCGGCCGGCATCGACTTCGTGGCTGCCGACTGCGACTGGGAGAGCGGCGACCACGCGCCGGAGGATTCGTTCTATGTGTGGGGGCCGAATCCGCCCGACTATTTCACTTACAACGCCGAGGCGTGAGCGCCGCGCTCATAAGCTGTCCAATTCTACGGTCCCAAAGCCGGCCGGCAGGACAATTTCCAGCAATTCGCAGTCGTCGGAATATCCGCGCACGGCATGCTTTATGCGCGGGGGCTGGATCCAGCAGCTTCCTGCCTCAAAAGTATGGATGCCTTCGTCTTCGAATTCCGTCTTGTACCAGCCCTTGAGCACATAGATCATTTGGAAGTCGACTTCGTGATAGTGCGGCGTCGATGCTTCGTTTGGCTCGAACGGCGGAACGAAGCGGATAACATGCGCCTGCACCATACCGCCGGTAGCCGCTGCGATACCCAAATCTCGGTATTTCGCGTAGTTGCGAAGACCTTCCACAAAATCGGCCTGACGATGATGGCTGACTGTGAATTTCTGTTTCGGTCGCGCCTTCCGGCCGGTGGTTGGTTGCGCGGTTCTTTTTATCTTGGCGCTGGTCGCGGGTTTCGTCTTGCGCGCTGTCCCGGGCTTAGCTGATTTTGCTTTGAGCGTTCCTCTTGCCATCAGAACCTCCTGTTTCGGAGATGCTTGTTTTAGACTTGCCCACCTATCCCCTCTGGTCGACACGAGAGCGAAAGGGGGCAGTGGCCATTAATGCCCATTTGCGCGGCGCACGTCGAGTCGCGTCATCTCCGGCAGCGCCCTCCGTGTGGGCTGTGCCGGAGATGACGAGATTGGCTGGGAGAGGGCCAGAAAGAAGGCGCTGCCTTGCGATGAACGGCGGCTGATCAGCCGACCGAAAGAGCCGACCGGTTCCGGTAGCCTGCAAAGCCGATGCCGGCGAAGCCCAGCAGCAACATCGCCCAGGTCGAGGGCTCAGGCGTGGCGGCGAAGGCGACGCCGCCATAACGAAGTCCGGCCACCGGGCCGTCAAACACCGAGAACGCCTCACTCGTTGGCAGCGCCGTGTCGCCCAGGACGTCGGTGATCTTGACGATCTCATTGGGATCGGCGCCGTTGTCTCCTGAACCGCTGGTGGTCCCGGTCGTGGCCCATAACGTGACGGTCCCGTTTGCATTGACCGTGCCGGTCAGATTGCGCAGGCCGATCGTGGTTTCGCCGAAATCCCAGCCGGGCACACTATAGGTATCGCCGATAAGATCCGCCTGCAGGGTGTAGTCGAGCGACCAGGTCCCGTTCGACAGCGTCCATTTTTCGAGACCGGCGTTCGTGCTGACGTCGGTCGCGTTCCCGGTGCCCTCGTCGGCGACATAGAGCGTCGTCGGGCTGGCGAAGAACAAGCCGAACGGAGTGAAGTTCGCCCCGGTCTCTTTGGCCGAGTCGGTCGGGAAGCCCGGCAGGACCGAGATCGTTGCGTCCGGCGCGGTCGCCGAAGTCGGAAGCTCGCCGTTTGGATTGCTGACGGTGTAGACGGTGTCGATGCCGTTGCTGCCGCTGCCTTTGGTGAAATAGAGGTTGCCGTTGTAGTAGGTGAGCCCGCGGTAGTTGTTGGTCTTGCCCGCCTTGTCCTTCGAGTAGGTCTGGTACCCGGGATATGTGTTGAAGGTCGGATCGATCATCGTCGAGTTCGGCGTCGAGCCCGGCGTCACGACCTCAAGGCCGGTGGTCTTCGTCAGCTGCGGCGCTGTGGTCGTGCCGCTGTTGGAATTGCCGACGGTATAATAACGGCCGTTTGGCGCCAGCACGGCGGCCCGGCTGTTGTCGCCGCCGTAGGCGAGAGTCGGTGTGATCGAGAAGCTGCCGTTCGCGCCGACCGCGACGACCGACCGGTTGAATGCAAAATCTGTGTAGGTCGACTTGTAGAATTGCGAGGCTACATTGGTTGTGTCTACGTAGGAGGTGCTGTCTGCATTCGACACGTCAAGCATGCCGGCGGCGGTCGGCGGATAGCCCGCGCCGCCTGGCGCATAGCCCATGAAGGTCGCGACCGGACCGCTGGCCGTCCGCGCGATGCTGAGCCCGAGCTCCGACTTCGAGCTGAAGCTGGTGACGATCTGGTTCGTGGGCAGCGTTTCGCTGGCGAGAAGCTTGGCGCTGGTCGCGCTGAGATCCTGAAGCGTGAGCGGCGAGGTGACGCCGAACTGTCCGTCGACCGTCGAGTTGTTCCAGACCGTATTGAGGGCGCCGTTCGAAACCGCCGTGCCGCCAGGGATCGCTGTAGCGCCCGCGACCAGTCCTGCGACCTGGCCAACGTCCTGATACGTGGTCGTCGTTACGAGCAGCGAGTCGCCGTTGATCAAGCCGCCGGCCCGCGCGCCGTTCGCCGCGGCGGCAAGGGCAAGCGCGCTGCAAGTTACGGTCAACGCGCAACGGCAAGAGTTGGAAATGTCCATGGACTCGGCTTCCTCGAGTCGTGAACAAAAGGCGAGGTAGCGAACGCACATGACGCGAACATGACTAGGCGGTGTATTTGGACGGTCAATAACGCTCGCAGCAGGGCAACATGAAGCAGAGCTTCGCGCCTACCGCCACATCAGCCACCACGTTCCCGCCGCGAGCGTGATGAAGTCAGCGGCGCGCCGACCTTGAGATAGGACCAGAAGCTGATCGGGATGCCCTCCGAGCGGGCGCGCTCGGCGACGATGAGATTGGCGACCGAGCCGAGCAATGTGAAATTGCCGGCGAGCGTCGAGCTCATGGCGACCACAAGCCATGCGCGCTCGGGATCCGGGAAAGTCGGAATGAAGGGCCTCAGCGCCAATACCGCCGGCACGTTGCTTACGACGTTGGAGAGCACGGCGGTGAACAGCGACAGCCGCCAGACCATATCGAGGCCAAACGTCTTCGCCATTGCGATGCGATCGGGCGTAAGCAGCGCTTTCTCCGCGCCGGCGACGACGACGAACATGCCGGCGAAGAGGATGAGCAGCGGCCCGTCGAGCTCGCGATAGATGCGGTGAGGCTTGATCTGGCGGGTGAGCAGAAGGAATGCGCCGCCGAGAATGGCGGCCTTCGCCGGGGCGACGCCGCCGAAGAAGGCGACCGCCAGCGCAACGCAGGTGACGCTCGCCTTGAGGACCTGGCCTTTGTGCATGTGTCCGCGAAAGAGATGCGGTTCGAGCGCGCCCTTGAACTTGAATTCCTGCGCGTAGACTAGCCGCACCACGACGATGACCACGATGAGGCCGAAGGCGGCGACCGGCGCGAGCGCTGCTGCGAATGCCGGATAGGGTATGCGGGAGAGCGTTCCGATCACCATGTTCTGCGGGTTGCCGGTGATCGTCGCCACGCTGCCGCAATTCGAGGCCGTCGCGACCGCCACCAGATACGGCAGCGGATTGCGGCCGAGCGAACGGACCACCTGCAAGACGATCGGCGTCATGACGAGGCAGATCGCGTCATTGACCAGAAAGGCGGACAGGACGCCCGCCATCAGCGTCACGGTGACGAGCAGCACGAAGGGCGCGCGGGCATGATCGATGGCCAATCCGCCAAGCGCCCGGAAAGCCCCGGAAACCTTGAGATGCGCGACCACGATCATCATGCCGAGCAGGAGTGCGATCGCGTCGAAGTCGATGGCGTGAAAGGCTTCCTCGAGACTGAAGGGACCGACGGCGATCATCGCCGCGCCGCCAAGGAAGGCGATGCCGGCGCGGTCGAGACGCAGGCCGGGAATCCGGCCAACGGCGACGCCAATATAGGTCAACGCCAGGATCGCAAGCGCCGCCAGGCTTTCAGCTCCGTTCTCTTGCTTGTTTGGTGTTCAGCAATAATTTTGCAGCGTTCATTCGTTGTTGTGGATCATCGCTAGTGAGGGCCGCGAGTATCGTGACCTGAGCAGTATCTAGGGCTTGTTGGAGCTGTTCGGTTGAGCTGGCTCGCCAGATTGGCCTGATGTTGATGAGCTTCCTTGTGGCCTCGCTTGGTTGATAGGTCCTGAGCGTGTCGCCGTCCTTGGCGAGTGAACTGGCCTGCTGCGACGCGAGCTGGTTAAGCCTCAATTCGATTAGCCTGCGGCGCATGCTCCTTGTGAGGTTGCGGCTATTGTAGACGCTCCGGCACTTGCCGCGCCAAGTCGCAGGGGTTGGCTTAAACCGTAGCGGCTTGTTGGTTTCGAGTTTCGCGACAAGCCGGTCGAGAGCTTGGTCCCTTGCGTGCTGGCGCTCGCGCCTGCCGAAGCCCATTCGGGTGCGATACGCAATGCCCTTTGCGGCGCAACATCTCACGCATCGCGGCGCGTCGAGCTATCGCCGATTTTTGGTGATGGCCTGAAGGATCAGGCGGCGGCGGTTTGGGATTGAAGGTCGCCTGGGTTGGCGATGACCTCGCACCCGTCGGTAAACTTCACACCTCGAATGATCTTTGGCAACTGGTTGTGGCCGTCAAGGCGACGCCAGGTCTTCTGCGCGCCCTCGACCAACTTGAAGACCATGGCGAGCGCGGTCCTGTTCGAGAGGCATCCCTTCGAGCGGATCGTCCTGTGTCGGACGGTCGCGAAGGTGCTTTCGATCGGATTCGACGTACGCAGGTGCTTCCAATGTTCGGCCGGGAAATCGTAGAAGGCGAGCAGCGGGTCCCGGTCCTTCTTGAGGCATTCGGCGGTCTTCTCGTATTTGACGGCATAGGTCTCGTCGAAGGCGTCGAACGCCGCCTCGGCGTCCTTCCTCGTTTCGGCCATCCAGATGTCTTGCAGCATGCGCTTGGCCCTGGGCTGCTGGCTCTTGGGCAGCTTGTTGAGAATGTTGGCGGTCTTATGCACCCAACATCGTTGCTCACGGGTCCTAGACCAGACTTCGCCGATCGCCTTCCAGAAGCCGAGCGCGCCATCAGCGACGGCGACCTTGGGCGCCATCGACAGACCCCGGCGCTTGAGATCGAGCAGCAGCGCGCGCCAGTCGTGAGCGCTCTCGCGCGCGCCGTCGACAAAGCCGAGCAGCTCCTTCTTACCCTCGGGCGTGGCGCCGATGATGACCAGAATGCATTGCGCCTCGTCCTCCAGACGCGCCTGCAGGTAGACGCCGTCGGCCCAGACATAGACGTAGCTCTTGGCCGACAGGTCGCGCTCGCTCCATCGCTTGTGTTCGTCGAACCAGACGTCCTTGAGCCGCGCGATGGTCGCGGCCGACAACCGGATGCGCGTCGGATCGTCGGCGCCCGCCTCCCGGTCGCGCACGCGCGGCTGGCGCACCGCCACGGGCCCGATGCCCGTCATGATCTGGCGCTCTGGCAGATGCCCGTGCCGGACGACGCGCCGGCAGCCGTCGTCGGTCTTCAGATCGGCGGTCGCGGCCAGAAACTCGGACACTTCCGCTTCGACCGCCTGGGTCAAAAGCGCCCGCGCCCCATCGCGCAGAACCTCGGTCAGCCGGTCGGTCAAAATCTCTGGCTAAATCAGTTTGACAACGTTATCGTTGGACACGGCATATCGCTCCTTCGGTGGAGAAGTGGAGGCTCGAACACCCCCACGATATGCCGCCTTCCCCAATTCACGCCCTCACCAACTTTCGGCAATAGCTCTCGCGCGTCGT
>CAVXVE010000003.1:0-32805 GCA_963764955.1 uncultured Alphaproteobacteria bacterium
AATTTCGACTGGATGGAACCGGCGCGTGAGGTGCGCGTCCGGATCGATCAGGACCAGGCGCGCCTGCTTGGATTGAGCTCGCAGGCGCTGGCCGAGACGCTCAACGCCGTGATGTCGGGAACGCCGATCACTCAGGTTCGCGACGGCATCTATCTCATCAATGTCGTCGCCCGCGCCAATGACGAGCAGCGCCTCTCGCTCTCGACCTTGCGCTCGCTGCAACTGCCGCTGCCCGGCGGGCGCACCGTGCCGCTGAGCCAGATCGCCACCTTCGATTTCGATCAGGAATATCCGCTTGATCTGGCGGCGCGACCGGGTCCCGACCCTGACCGTGCAGGCGGACGTGCGCGGCGACGCGACCCCGGAGGGGGCGGTTCAATCGCTCAAACCCGACATCGAGAAACTCGAGGCGGGCCTGCCGACCGGCTACCACATCGCCGTCGGCGGCACGGTCGAGGAGAGCGCGCAGTCGCAGGCTTCGGTATTCGCGCTGCTGCCCGCCGCGCTCTTCCTCATGCTTCTGTTCCTGATGGCGCAACTGCACAGTTTCGGCCGCGTCGCGTTGGTGGTGGCGACGGTGCCGCTCGGACTGATCGGCATCGTGCTCGCGCTCCTGCTCGCCAACCGGCCGCTCGGATTCGTGGCGATCCTCGGCATTCTCGCGCTGGTCGGCATGATCGCGCGCAACGCGGTCATCCTGATCGACCAGATTGAAACAGAGCGTTCGGAAGGCCGCGACATCTGGGACGCGGTGGTCGAGGCGACGCTCTCCCGCTTCCGCCCGATCATGCTGACAGCAATCTCGACCGTGCTGGGCCTGATCCCAATCGCGCCGACCGTGTTCTGGGGACCGATGGCTTTCGCCATCATGGGCGGCTTGTTCGTCGCCACCCTGCTCACGCTGCTCGTGCTGCCGGTCTTCTACATCACGCTCTACGGCGCGAAGCGACCAGCGGAGGCGGCGGCGGTGGTCTGAAACCAGGGGGCGACGGCGCTCGCCACGTCGCGCGGACGCGCTCCTCGCTCTCCCGAGGACAATCACCACGGCGGACCTCACCGGCTCGCGTATCCCGCCGCTGCCAGGGCGAGCGCGACGGTGAGCAGCGCGAGGCCTGCCGCCGGCCACTCGCGCAAGCCCCGGTCGGCCCGCTCGAACGCGCCGCCGAGCCGCAACGAGGCCCGGAATGCGCCCTCCTCTGCGACGATAAGGTCGCCCGCGGGAATGCGGGGAAGCCGATCCCCCGCCGCCCACAAGACCGCAGCGAGCGCGGCGCCGATGAGGATCGGCCAGAGGGCGGACACAAGCTTGGCGGGTTCGAACGCTTCCGCCGTACTGCCGACGACCGGGAACATCAGCCAGGGGACGACCAGCGCCGCGAGGGCGAGCGCGAGCCATGAGCCCAGGCGCTCGGGCGAGGCCCCGCCCTCGTCTGCGGGCGAGCGCGCGAGCCGCATCACGAAGCAAAGCATGAGCGCCGCGCTGCCAGCCGCGGACAGCGCCGCCGCGACGCCTGCGGCGCCGTCGCCGAACACCCCCTTGACCGCGAGCTTGGCGAGCGCGCCTCCGGTCAGCGGCAGGCCGGCGAGGCTCAAGCCCAGCACCGCGCCCACGATCAGCGCCAGCGACCGCGCGCGTCCGCCGCGCGCGCCGACCACGCCGATGGTCAAAAACAGGGCGGCCTTCACCAGCACATGGTTGGCGGCGTAGAAGGCGGCGTCGGCAAGCGCGGCTTTGTCGGCGCCGGCGAGCCCCATGCCGAGCGCCGCGGCGATCACCCCCATCTGGCTCACGCTCGAATAGGCGAGCGTCGTCTTGGGATTGCGCTGGGTCACGCCGATCGCGACGCCAAAGAAGGCGGAGACGAATCCGAGCCACGCCAGCGCCTCGCCCCAATAGGGCAGGGCCGCGCCGAACGGGAGAAAGCGGATGAGGCCGATGACCCCCGCTTTGACGGCCGCGCCGCTCAGGACCGCGGCGGCCGGAATGGGGGCGGCCGTATAGGCGAGCGGCATCCAGCCGTGCAGGGGGACAAGCGCAATCTTCATGCCGAAGCCGACGATGATCAGCGCGAGCGCCGCGTCCCGCCAGGGCGAGGCCGGCAGCGCGGCGACCACGTCGCGGATCTGGACGCTGCCGCTCGGCTCGCCTGCCGCCAGCATGACGAAGGCAAGCAGCAGGACCGCCTCGCCGATGAGCGCAAACGCCAGATAGACGCCGCCGGCGCGGCGCGAGGCGGCGTCCTCGTCGTGTGCGACCAGGTAATAGGCCGGGACGCTGACCAGCGCATAGACGAGATAGAAGGTCAGAAGGTCGGCGGCGATGAACACGCCGAAGCTGCCGGCCATCGTGAGCAGCCACGCAACCGCGAAGCGGTCGGCGATGGGCCTGCCCTGCCCCCTTTTGTCGTCGCCGCGATCAGCGATCGCGGCTGCAAAGGGGCGCTGGAAGACGACAATGCTGACGATGAGCCAGACGAGCGCCGCCGCGAGGAGCAGGAGGCGCGCCCGGCCGATCGAGCCAGAGGCTCACGCGCAAAGCCGGCAACTCGACGCCGAACGGCGCGCCGCCGATCGCGAGGATCGCGGCTGCGAGCGCGGGGAGCGCGGCGAGCGGCGTGATCGCCCGCGCCAGGGCGCGCTGACCGGGGAACGAGAAACAGGGCCAGGACGACGAGCGGCGTGGCCAGCGACAGCGCCAGCAGGCCAGGGCCAAACTGTGCGGCGAGCCCGGTCATTGCAGCGCGAGGCCCGCGGCCGGTCGGCCGATCTGCAGGAAGGCGAAGAACGATTGCGGCGCGAAGGCGAGCAGCAGCGCCACAAGAGCAAGCGCCAGCGCGACGCTCTCGCGGCTGCGCGCGGGCGCCCTTTTCAGTTCGGGAGTCTTCGCCAGAAAGCGCGGGGCTGAGCACCCGGTAGAGATATCCGCCCGCCAGCAGCCCGCCTCCCGCCATGACAACCGCCCACACCCATTGGCCGGCCTCGATCGAGGCTTTCATCAGGAGCCACTTGGCGGCGAAGCCGCCGCTTGGCGGCAGCCCCATGAGCGACAGCCCGCCGAGACCCAGGGCGAGGAACGTGACTGGCATCGCGCGAGCGGCGCCGCCGAGGCCGGCGATGCGGTCGTGGCCAAGGGATTCGGCGACGAGGCCTGCGGAGAGGAACATCGCCGCCTTGGCGAACGCGTGCGACAGAGCCTGCATCATTCCGCCGGCGAAAGCGTCCGCCGCCCACGGCCCGTGGCCAAGCGGAAACATGAGGAACAGGTAGCCGATCTGCGCAACGGTCGAATAGGCGATGAGCAGCTTCAGCCGCTCCTGACGCAACGCGAGCACGCTGCCGAACAGGATCGCAGCTGAACCGAGGCCGGCGAGAATTACGCCGGGGATCACCACCGGGAGAGGCGCCAGCACGTCGAACCAGAGCCGGACAACCAGAAAGAACGACCCCTTGACCACCAGGCCCGAGAGCATGGCGCTGGCGGGCGCGGGCGCATTGGCGTGGGCCTGGGGCAGCCACAAATGCAGCGGAAAGAGCGCGGTCTTCGCCAGAAGTCCGGCGGTCATTAGTCCGGCCGCTAACCATACAGCGGGTTGGGCTCGGATACGCTCGGAGAGGAGGACGATATCGAGTGTGCCATAGGCCCCGTAGAGCAAGGCCACACCCAGAAGATAGAACACCGAGCCGAACAGCGCGAACAGAAGATAGCGCAACGCCGCTGCGATCGTCTCGGGCGCCCGTCGAGACAAACCAGCGGAACGGCGGCGAAAGTGAGGAGCTCGAGCCCGACATAGAGATTGAACAAGTCCCCGCCCAGGAAAAGCAGGCTCAGGCCCGCCTGGACGCCCTGCAGCAAGGTCCAGAAGACCAGCGGCGCCCGCTTTTCGGTTCCCTGGGGGGTGGCGAAATTGGTCCTCGCGAATAGCCCGGCGGCCGGTGCGATCAGCCCGGCCGTCACCAGCATGACGGCCGAAAACCCGTCGGCTCTCAGCGCGATGCCGAGCGGCGGCGCATGGCCGGCGAGGGTGTAGACGAGCGGGTGGCCGGAGCGCCACACGAGCACGGCGATAACGATCGCGACGCCCAATTCCACCGACGTGCGACTGCGTCATCGACCGTCACGAACAGGCTGGCGCCATCGCGACGACATGCCGGGATATAAACACAGAACGTCAGGTCAGCCCGCGACGCGTGCATCGACGGGCGTCGCCTGCCGAGGATGGGAAGAGGTGAACTGATTCCGCTGCGGCGTCAGCCATTGAGGCCTCGCGCGAGCTTAGCCCGTTGTTTTTCCGAAGATATAATGGATCGGCCGGGATCGCTTGACCGTCAGGTGTTCGACCCTGGTGTGAGCACCCTCGATCTCGTGTTTCATGAGCCGTCCGGGCGTGCCAGTAGTCGGTTCCCCTGAAACGTCAAACCCGGCTCCTGGCCGCATGACCCACGCGGCGCGCCTGCCAACCGAAGCGAAGCGACACCATGATGAACGACGTCCTTACCGAATCGGACCGTGTCCGGCGCCTGTTTCGCGAGCGGTTCACGTTCCAGATTTCTCTCGACACTCCCCACGTGTCGCAGGGGCTGGCGGTGGCGGAAGCGGCGCTTGCGGCCGGCGTGACCATTCTGGAGCTCGGGACGCCGCTCCTGAAATATGAGGGCGTCCGCAACGTTGCGCCGATCTTCCGGCAGCGCTTCCCCAAGGCGTTGCTGCTTGCGGACATGAAGACCATGGACGGCGGCGAGGGCGAGGCGACCGCGGTCTTCAGCGGCGGCGCCAACGTCATCGACTTTCTTGCGCTGGCGGGCGAGGCGACGGCCAAAGCCGTGTGCGCTGCGCGCGATGCGTTCCGTGAGGCCGATCCGGCGATCCCGAGGCTCGCCTTCGCTGACGTGCTTTTGCCCATGCAGGGACCGGCAGGGCCGGCGGTTGAGACGGCGAAGCGCATGCTCGACGCCGGCGTGGATGGCGTCGGCGTTCACCTGCAATACGACGCCCGACGGGCCGATCCCGCCCTGTTTCAGGGCGGCTATCTGCATGACGTGGCGTCCGCGGTTTTCGACAGCGTGGGCGCAAGCGCATCCGTGCAGGTGGTGGGCGGCCTCAGCGCCGCGCAGGCCGCTCGCCTTGGCGCGCAAAGGCCTGCGCGCTTTCGTCATCAGCGGCAATCTCGGCGTGGCCGACGCCAAATCGCGTTATGGCCTGCCGGGCGCCGAGATCGAACGCCATATCCGCGATTTCATCGGCCAGGTTTCCGCCGCCGGCTGAACGGCTCACCAGGTCGAAAACTTCCGCTCAACCCCTTTGAGGAAACGGATGCGCCGCGGCAGCGTCGTGTGGTCCATGTCGTAGTGGGCGAGATAGTCGCAAGGCGCGCCCGGAGCGCAAGTGAGGCGCAGCGTGCGTTTCATGAACCGGCGCGGCGGGTCGCCCATGAGATAGGTGGTCAGACGGTTCCCGCCATAGGTGCAGACGGCGCCGAGCCGCCTGATATTGTGGAGGTGGGGGACGTAGGCGCCTTCCCCACTCAGGTTGAAGCTGACCCCGGGCAGGAACACTTTGTCGACGAAGCCCTTGAGGATCGCCGGAAAGCCCATGTTCCAGACCGGAAAGGAAAAGACGAGGGCGTCAGCCTTGAGCAATCGCTCCACGTAGGGGGCGACGCGCCGCCGGTTTACGGCCGTATCGTAATAGGCGACGCGGTCCTGGCGGGTCATGACCGGATCGAACCCTTCGGCATTGAGGTCGCAATCGTCGACTGCGTGGCCGCGCGCACGCAGGGTCTCGACGACGGTCGTGTGCAGGCCGGCGGCGAAGCTGGTCTCGACAGGATGGGCGAAGAGGACCAGCACGCGCAAAACGGTTCTCCATTTATCACGTTGTCATTTAGGTAGATCCGGGGCCCAGTGGCTGCGCCCGTTTTTCACTCGCTGACCGCCCGGACACAAGCGTACGTTGCAATTGTCTGAGATTGCTCGGCCGCTAAACTCATTTGTCCGGGGAGGGAGCCCCGACATGACAGCAAATCTCGCGCGGGCCCTCTCCACCGAGATATACCATTAAAAACAAAAACTACTTGACAACCAAATGGTTGCAATTACCGTAGCCGCCCGGTGCTAGCGCTGCAATCCAATCGGTAGGTAGTTCTACCCATTGCCAATGTCGGTTTGGGACATATCCATGTCTTATCTCAAGGGGATCCCGTGCTTCATAGGTGCGAAGGGCGCGAAGGGTCCATGGCGTATTAGCGGGCGAGTTGCGGCCACCCCACACTCTCAATGACCAAATGATTGTTCTTACAGCCGTCGCACTTCTCATGCGGCCGCAAATCCAGGGCTAGAGGAAATTCAAAGATGAGCAGCGGTCTCACGACCATCGAGTCATCCGGCACAACCACTCTGCTGACTGACGGGACCTACTACTATTTTCAGATTGGCGACGGGCCGGCGGTCGAGCTCAGCTATAACGGGGCGCCGGTCACCGTCGGTCAGTTTGGCGCCTGGACTCCGATCGCAGTGCAGCAGACGGCGACCGGCTATGAGGTGGCCCTGGAGGAGTGGGCGCCAATCACTATGGGGTGTGGAACACTGACGCGAGCGGCAATTTCGTCTCGGGTCCGATCAGCAACGTATCGGGAACGAGCGCCGCGCTGGAGTCGATCGAGGCCGGTTTCAATGATGATTTGAACGGCGACGGGATCATCGGCGTTCCTCTTCCGTCCAATACGAGCGTGATCGAGGCGTCCGGCACGGCCGAGCCTCCTGACGGACGGGACCTACTTATTATCTCCGGACCGGCGCCGGGCCGGCAGTCTACCTGAGCTATGGCGGCGCGCCCGTTCACGGCCGGTGAATTCGGCGCCTGGACTTTTATCGCGGCGCAGCAGACGGCGACCGGCTATGAGGTGGCCTTAAAGGATGGAAGCGCCGACCAGTATGGGGTGTGGGACACTGACGCTAGCGGCAATTTCGTCTCGGGTCCGATCAGCAACGTATCGGGAACGAACGCCGCGTTGGAGTCGATCGAGACCAGTTTCAACTATGATCTGAACGGCGACGGGATCATCGGCGTTCCGTCCGGCGGGACGGGCGGAACGACCGGCGGTTCCTGACGCTGATCGAGTCGTCGGGCACGACCAGCCTGCTGACCGACGGGACCGACTATTATCTTCAGCCGAATGGCGGAGCGGCGGTCGAGCTGAGCTACGACGGGTCGCCGGTTGTGGCCGGTGAGTTCGGCGCCTGGACCCCGATCGCGGCGCAGCAGACTTCGACCGGCTATGAGGTGGCCCTGAAGGACGGGAGCGCCGATCTCTATGGGGTGTGGGATACCGACAGTAGCGGCAATTGGACCTCAGCGCCGATCAGCAACGTATCGGGAACGAACGCCGCGCTGGAGTCGATCGAGACCAGTTTCAACTATGATCTGAACGGCGACGGGACGATCGGGCCTCCCCGCTCCGGCGTAATCGAGTCGAACGGCTCGATGAGCCTGCTGACGGACGGGACCAATTACCTGCTCAAGCCGAACGGCGGGGCAACGGTCCTGCTGAGCTACGGCGGGTCGCCCGTCACGGTCGGCCAATTTGGCGGCTGGACGCCGGTCGCCGCGACACAAACCGGGACCGGGTATGAAGTGGCTTTGAAGCTGGCGGGCTCCGATCAATTCACGATGTGGAACCTCGACAGCAGCGGCAATTACCTCTCGAGCGCCTTCAACACGGCGCTGGGATCGAGCGCCCAGCTGGAATCGTACGAGCCAAGCTTTCAACTATGATCTGAACGGCGACGGGACGCTTGGCATTCCCGCCGCCTCGCTCACGGCGATCGAGTCGTCCGGCACGACCAGCCTGCTGACGGACGGGACGGACTTTTTTCTTGAACCCGCTGGCGGGTCCCCGATCTCCTGAGTTCTGCCGGGTCGCCTGTCACGGTCGCTCAACTTGGCGGCTGGAGCCCGATCGCCGCCGAGCAGACGGCGACCGGCTACGAGGTCGCCTTGAAGGCGGGCAGCCAGTATTGGTGTGGGACACTGACGCGAGCGGCAACTACCTGTCGACCGCTCTTGGCCCCGTATCGGGAACGAGCGCCGCGTTGTGGTCGGCCGAGACCAGCTTCAACGACGATCTGAACAGCGACGGGACGATCGGCATTCCCCCGCCGAAAGTGATCGAATCGTCCGGCTCGATGAGCCTGGTGACGGACTGGACGAATTATTATCTCGAGCCCAACGGCGGGACGGCGGTCAAGCTGAGCTATAACGGGGCGCCCGTCACCGTCGGTCAATTTGGCGCCTGGACGCCGATCGCGGCGCAGCAGACGGCGACCGGCTACGAGGTGGCCCTGGAGGAGGTGGGCGCCAATCTCTATGGGGTGTGGGATACGGACGCGAGCGGCAATTTCGTCTCAGGTCCGATCAGCAACGCGTCGGGAACGAGCGCGGCGCTGGAGTCGATGGAGCTCAGCTTCAACGACGATCTGAACGGCGACGGGACGATCGGCATCCCTGTCCCGTCGAGCGCCACGTTGATCGAGTCATCCGGCACGACCAACCTGCTGGCGAGCGGGAACACCTATCTCATCCAGGTGGGGAGCGGCGGCGCGGTTCAGCTGACCTATGGCGGGCAGCCGGTGGTGTCGGGCGAATTTGGCGGCTTGACCCCGATCGCGGCGCAGCAGACAGCGAGCGGATTTGAGGTCGCCTGGAGGGTTCCCGGCGCCGATCAGTATCAGGTATGGAACACCGACAGCGCCGGCAATTACCTCTCAGCCCCTCTCAGCAACGTATCGGGCACCGACCCCGCATTGGTGTCGATGGAGACCAGTTTCAACCATGATTTGAACAACGACGGCGTGATCGGCGCTCCTTCGGCGTCAAACCAGCCGCTGTTCGCTTACCAAGGCACGGACGCCAACGGCGCACAACTCTATGATGTCACCTGGAACGATCAGGGCTCGCATCCGTTCGCCGTACGCGTGCTGGTCCCTGAACATCCGTCAACGAATTACGCGCACAGCTTCCTCTACGCGCTGCCGGTTGAAAACGGACTCACCGGGCAATCATTGGGTGACGGGCTCAATGAATTGGCGAGGCTTGACGTTGAAGATCAATACAACGCGACGATCATCGAACCCATCTTTCCCATGTACTCGTGGTATGCCGATAACCCGAATGATGCGACCATCGACTACGAGACTTTCGTCTCGTCGATCCTGCCCCAATGGGTCGATAGCCATTTCTCCACCACTGGAGACGAGAAGAACCTGCTGATTGGGTTCTCGAAGTCCGGATACGGCGATGTCGATCTTTTGCTCAAACATCCTGACGTGTTCAGCGCCGCCGCCGCATTCGATTTTCCTGCCGATATGACGTCTTACAATTCAATGCAGTCGAGCACCGCCGATGATTACGGCACTCAGGCTAACTTCCAGAACAATTATGAATTGGACAAAAGCTTTCTTGACACCTACAAGGCCCCGTTCACCACCCAAGATCGTCTCTGGATTTCCGAGGGTCCTTTGTTTGGGTCCCAGGTCGCGGACTTTAACAAGCTGCTGACGTCGGAAGGGATTATGCACACGCTCTCCACGACGGAGGCGGGCGATGCGCATAATTGGACAAGTGGTTGGGTGTCCACTGCTGTGGCGGGTCTCTATGGCCTGGAGCAGAAGTTGGTTTGAACTTGTGCAGGCGCGTAAGCCGCTTGCCGGGACGGACCTCAGGGAAGGAGCAAAGGCCCTACCGCTGGACCAGCGGCGGGCGGGTGGGGATTGACGCGATAGCGCCCCGCCAGCGAGGCCGGAACCCCAAGCTTTTCGGGGTCGGATCGACTGGGACGCCGCCCCGGGGGTGTGCCCGGCGCGGCGGGAAGGGATGGGACGCGTAAATCGCCCCGGTTACATCGCTTTCAAGAGGGATCCGGGCGCCTGTCGGGAGAAACTGTCCGACGGACATGATTAACTGACAAAATCAGAAGTTTAGCGCGCCGTGTTCCTTATAACGGAATACGTATCGTGCGTGGGTCTGCAGCAGGCGCGGATAGGCTGGGGCTGTTTGACAAGCTTGCTCAATCACAACCAGCGCGCGAGCCGGAGGCTTGAGGAGATTTTTTTAGTTGAATCGCTCGTAAACCCTTTGAAAAGTCCCGATTCCAAAAAAATAAACGCTAGAGCAACGTCGCCTTCAGATCGAATCGCAGTCGGCCGTATTGTCATTCCCGCGCAAGCAGGAATCCATAGTTCGATCAATGTCTTGCTGGATGCCCGCTTGCGCGGGCATGACACGGGGGGCGTGAGCTGATTGCGCATTGCTCTAGTAAACGCCAGCTATTCTACTACCGCTTACGAGCGTCTTGCTGGCGCTTACGCTGGTTTATTTTATTTTGTATGTCGCCGGGCGCCCCGGCCGGTTGTCGAAGCCCGAAATCATAAGTACAATGAGTTTCATGCGGCGCGTCCGGCGCCCGAAGCCGGCGGACAAAAAAAGGGCGCAGGGCATGAACTCGCGCTTAATACCCACTCTATTTGAGCGCGACTCATCGCGCTCGATTCCGCGCAACGGCGCGGGCGCGCATTCGCGCTTCGGCCACAAGGCCATGATCGGCGCCGATCATCGAGGCTCGGTATAAGCCGAGCGCGTCATCCAAACGCCACCGGCTCTTCCTATCGCGCCGTCGGAGCGTGAACTCCCGCGTCTCGATCCGCCCCGGATGCGCGAACGAGCGGCCGGATTGCCGGGCATGCGCCGCCGCGCCGCGCGCCAATCATCGACATAAGTCTGGCAATTAGAAGTAAACAGGTGACCACTTTATTAAGCAACCCAGGTTGCGAAAAGCAAATCATCAGAACGAATGTAACGGCGTCAGAACAAAAGTCCGCTTCGCGCGGCCTGGGACGCCTTCCAATGTGACAAATCGTTGACATTGCGCTGTCTAAACCTTGACCTTCTCGATTTGAAAAGATTATTTTTAGCCAGGACACGTTGAGAACAAATTCGATTGTTATAAGATGCTCAGCGCCCACGCGAGGAGGGAGGCTGCAAATGATCGTTCGTGAGATCGTCCGGACATGCTCCAATCCGCATATCGCGCGCGCCGCTGTCGCCTCCATCGGCGGCGATTTCGCGCGACGCATCTCCCGCGACGCTGAGAAACGGAATCTGAACAGCGGCCTGTTCGCAGCGGGCCTCGTTCGCCGCTTCTCCCGCCAGGCGGGCGCAAGCGACTGGGAGGGGGTCAGTGAGGCGGCGCGCGGCGCCGACCAGCCAATCCTTTCAGGCCTGCGCTACATCCTGGAACGCGGCGTCGAACTGGACGAAGACGACGCCAATCCCAGGTGGGCGTGGCGCGCATCCCCGCCCTTGTCGACCTGCTGCGAAGCCTGGCAGCATTGACGAACCGGACGGGCCAAGTTTGACCTGACCCGCTTTCCTGATCCTGCTCTCATGCTTGTGGGGGACGCCGGCCCGGCGCACAATCCAATCCCATGTATCTGGGGCTGGACTGTGGAACCTCCGGGCTTAAGGCGCTCCTGACCGACGAGAGCGGCCGGCCGCTCGCGAGCGCGACCCGTGCCTACGCGCCGGACCATCCGCGCCCCGGCTGGTCGGAGCAGAATCCCGACGTCTGGCTGGTCGCCATGGCCGGCGCGATCGCCGAGATCAACGACGTCGCCGGCGCCGCGGTAGGCGCGCTGAGGGCGATCGGCTTCTCGGGCCAGATGCATGGCGCTGTGGTTCTCGACCGCGCCGACAAGCCGGTTCGGCCCGCCATTCTCCATAACGACGGGCGCGCTTTTCGCGAGGCGGATGAACTCGCCCGCGACCATCCCGATCTCGCCCGGGTCGTCGGGGTGAAGCCGATGCCGGGCTTCACCGGGCCGAAGCTCAAATGGCTCACGAGGAACGAGCCGGACAATCGCCGTCGCGTCGCCTCGCTGCTGTCGCCGAAGGACTATCTGCGCCTCAAGCTCAGCGGCGAACGAGGCTCGGACATGAGCGACGCGGCGGGGACCTGGCTTCTCGACGAGGCAAGGCGCGCCTGGTCGGCGGAAGCGTTCGCCGCCTGCGCCGCCGACCCCGCCTGGGCGCCGCCCCTGTTCGAGGGATCGGCGCCGGCCGGCCGGATCCGGCCCGAGGCCGCCGACGCGCTTGGGCTTCCGCGCGGCGTGCTGCTCGCGGCCGGCGGCGGCGACGCCGCCGTGGGCGCGGTGGGGCTGGGCGCGATCGCGCCGGGCGAAGCGTTCATCTCGCTCGGCACCGCGACGCAGCTCATCGTCGCGACCGACCGATATATGAGCGCGCCGGAAAAGCTCGTGCATTCTTTCGCCCACGCGCTGCCAAACCGCTGGTACGCCATGGCGGCGATGCTGAACGGCGCCGGCGCGCTGGCCTTCGCCGGACGGCTGCTCAGCGCGTCGCCCGAGGCGCTCGAGCGCGAGGCGGCCGCGGATTATGCCGGCCCCGGCGCGCTTATTTTCCTGCCCTATCTCAGCGGCGAGCGAACGCCTCTCGATGACCCTTATGCGCGCGGCGTCCTGTTCGGCATGAGCGAGGCGACGTCGCGGGCCGACGTCGCCCGCGCGGTCATGGAAGGGGTCGCGCTGACGCTTGCGGACGCGCGCGATTGTCTTGGCCTTGCCGGCGCGAAAATAGAGCGCGTCGGCCTCATTGGCGGGGGCGCGAAGAGTTCTTCATGGACGCGCATGATCGCCGCCGCGACCGACTTTACCGTCCTGCGCATGAAGAGGGGCGAGACGGGCCCGGCTTACGGCGCCGCTCGTCTGGCGCGGATGGCTGCGACAGGCGAGCCGCCCGAGGTCGTCTGTCAAAAGCCGGAGATCGCCGACGTCACCGAGCCGGACGCGGAGCTTGTCGGTCTCTTCACCCGGCAGCGGGAGCGGTTCAAGGCGCTCTATGGCGCCCTGAAGCCGGAGTTCCGGAGGTAGCGACCCGCGACCCGCGGAAGGACGGGCACGCGACCCGCGGACTGCGCCTCACGCCGCCTGCGCCTCGATCATCATGACGTCGAGCATAAACGAGCCGTCCGGCTCGATCGCGAAATGCGTCTTCGTTTCCCGGGAGGCGGCGTTCTGGAGCGCGCGAATCGCCTTCACATTCTCTTCCGGCGTTCGCATCCGCGCGATCCAGACGGGGAAGTCCATCCTGAGCCGCCACGTGCGGCAGGAATCGATCGTGAAGCGCGCGCGGGCGAGCGAGTCCAGCCATTGCGCGCAGGAATAGTCGCGCACGTGGGAGTGGTCGCGCAGCAATTCGATCGCCTGCAGATGCGTGTCGAACAGCGCCTGGCCCGGGGCATAGGCGTCGACGAACACGGCCCGGCCGCCGCGTTTCAGGGTGCGCCGCGCTTCCCGAAGCCCGGCCTCGAAATCCTGCCAGTGATGGGTGGAGAAGCGGGAGGCGACCAAGTCGAACATCCCGTCTTCGAACGGGAGCCGCTCGGCCGGGGCTTCGGCGGTCTCGATGTTGCCGAGGCCCTTCTTGCGCGCCGTCTCGGCGACCGCCGCCAGCATCTGGGACGACAGATCCGTCGCAATGACCCGCCGGGCATGGCGCGCGAGAACATAGGCGACGTGGCCCCCGCCGGCGCCGAGATCGAGCGCCAGCGCCGGACTGACCTTCTTCGCCAGCGCTCCGATCGCGTCGAGGTCCGCCCCCTGGCTGTGGACCGCGCTCTCCACATAGGCTTTCGCTTGAGGACCGAACTGGGCCTCGACGACTCGCTCATGCGCCTCGATCATGAATGGCTCCTTTGCCCTTCCCGGACTGTTGCGTCTTAATTTACACTGTTACAAGCTCGAATTTTATCCTATTATAAAACCTGCCATGCTCGAAGCGGATCAAAGGCGGCTCCTGGGCGAGTTCGTGCGCGCTCATCGCGAGCGCGTCCAGCCGATGGCCGCGACCGGGCGGCGGCGAACGTCCGGCCTCCGGCGCGAGGAGCTGGCCGCTCGGGCCGGGATCAGCGTGACCTGGTGCACATGGATCGAACAGGGCCGGCCGGTGCAGGCTTCCTCGGAGGCGCTCGGCCGCATCGCCCAGGCGCTCGCCTTGTCGAGCGCCGAGCGCGACTATCTGTTCGAGCTTGCGGGTCGTGTCGATCCGGAAGGATCCCGCGGGGCGTCCGCCGACGCGCCCCCATCCCTGATCGCTGCGGTCCAAGCGGTTCAATACCCGGCCTACGCACTCGACCGCTTCTGGAACGCGTGCGCATGGAACGAGGCGGCGGCGCGGCTTTTTCTCGGCTGGCTCGACAGGGACTGTCAACGCAACCTCTTGCGATATGTGTTTCTCGAGCCTTCCGCCCGCGACCTCATTCCGGCGTGGAGCGACAGAGCGCGACGGCTGCTCGCCGAATTTCGCGCCGATTTCGCCCGCACGTTTCGCGACTCCCAGGTCAAGGCTTTCGTCGAAACGCTGCGGGGCGAGAGCGCGTTCTTTGCGGAAGCGTGGGACGAGCAGGCCGTTCAGATTCGCGAAGGCGGGCTTCGCCTGTTCAACCATCCGCGCGACGGTCTGGTGCGCTTCACGCAGCACACTTTCGCCCCGACGGAGCGGCCCGACTACAAGCTCGTCATCCATACGCCCGCGGAGGACTGACGCCTCAACGTCGGCGCCAAGCTTTCGGCCATTGCCCGGTCGAGGCGGTTTACCGGCGTCCATCGTGCAGAGCTGGCCGCCCCGGCTTTCGTCCGCCCCGCTTCCTTGAGAAATCGTAATGCGCCAGCCAATCTCCGGATAGGCGCGCTGGTTCATTGTGCCTCCGACTGGCCGCGCATTGGTGGCCAAGAAACGAGACAATTCGGAGGTCCTGATGTCTTTCTCCCAATTCACGAACCCGCGGGGACGCCGCAACGCTATCCTCGCCTCCGTCGCAGTCGCCTCGCTCGCCGTCGCCGGCGCCATGGGCGAGGGCGCGCTTGCCCCGAGCCATCCCGCTTATGCAGCGGCGGTTCCCACCGCGGATTTGCCGCAGAACACCCCGTCCTTCGCGCCTCTCATCGATCGGGTCAAAGCGGCCGTCGTGTCGGTCAAGGTCAAGATTCCAGCCGAAGACGCCGACGCCAATGTTTCCGGACAGATGGACAATCTCCCCCCGGAAATCCAGAAGTTCTTCAAGCAGTTTGGCGGCCTGCCCAACGGCGGAGCCATGCCTGAGGCCCGCCATCCGATGATGATGGGCGAAGGCTCCGGCTTCTTCATTTCGTCCGATGGCTACATTGTCACCAATAACCATGTGGTCGACCACGCCAAATCCGTGACCGTCACCACGCAGGACGGCAAGACGCTCGACGCCAAGGTCGTCGGCACCGATCCGAAGACCGATCTTGCTCTCATCAAGGTGAACCAGTCCGGCGATTATCCTTTCGTGACGTTCGCCAAAGAGATGCCGCGCATCGGCGACTGGGTGGTTGCGATCGGCAATCCTTACGGTCTGGGCGGCACGGTGACCGCCGGCATCGTTTCGGCCGAAGGACGCGACATCGGCGATGGGCCCTATGATCGGTTCATCCAGATCGACGCGCCGATCAACCGCGGCAACTCGGGCGGCCCGACCTTCAACATGCAGGGCCAGGTCGTCGGCGTGAACACCGCCATCTATTCGCCCTCGGGCGGCAGCGTCGGCATCGGCTTCGCCATTCCCTCGACCACGGCGGACACCGTTGTCTCGGCGCTCGAGCATGGCGGGGTCGTTCCGCGCGGCTATCTCGGCGTCAACATCCAGCCGTTCACCCAGGCGATGGCCGAGAGCGTGGGCGTGAAGAACGCCGGCGGGGCGATCGTTGACGAGACGATGCCGGGAACGCCAGCGGCCGAGGCCGGCCTCAAGCCCGGCGACGTGATCACCAAGCTCAACGGCAAGGACGTCAAGGACGCGGCGGATCTCACCCTGCGCATCGGCTCGTTCAAGCCCAATGACAAGGTCGAACTGACATATCTGCGCAACGGGGAAGAGAAGACGGCCCAGGTGACGCTCGCCGACCAGAAGAACGAGAAAGTCGCCAAGGCTGATAACAACGCCCAGTCGCAGATGGAGAAGGGCGCCCAGCTTGGCATCCAGATCGCCCCGGCCAAGGACGTCGCCGGCGCCGGCGATAAAGGCGTCGCCATCGTTGGCGTCGATCCGAATGGAACGGCCGCGGAGCAGGGACTGGCGGCTGGCAACGTCATCCTCGACGTCTCGGGCAAGCCGGTGTCGACCCCTCAGGAGGTGAAGTCTGAAATCGAGAGCGCAAAGAGCCAGGGAAAGAAGGCGGTGATGATGCGGATTCAGACCGCCGACGGCACCCACTTCGTGGCGGTCCCGTTCCCCAAGGCGTAAGACCCAATCATACGCCAGAGGGGGCGGCGGCGCGCTTTCTGGGAGGGTAGCGCGCCGCCGTTTCGAACCCGGCGCGCAAGGTTTACGGCTCGCCGGGCCGCCAGAACGACGTTCGACCGACGCCGGGGCCCCACGCCCCGGCGTTTTCGTTTCAGGCCGACTTCGGCTGGCCATCGCCGAGCCACGCATGCGCCGGCTGCGGGACTTCAGTCCTCGCGTACAGCCGTGAAAAGATAACTACGTGCGTGAACAGCAGGATCGGGACCAGAAAGCCTGGAATGACGAGCCAGGGCAAACTGGTCATTGGCGAAGCGTCCGGAGGTCCAACGAAAACCTGAAGCGGACCGGGCGCCGACAAGGGCCCGAGGGTAAGAGCGATGACGAGGTCCGCGACCCCGAGCGCGTTCCATAGGAAGACAGCCGGCCGCGCGCGGGCGCCGAATCGCGCCGCCGCCCAGGCGACCGGCAGGGCGGTCGCGCCGATGAACATATCGCCCCCGCCCGCGCTCGGCGCGAATGGCGCGGGTAAGCGGCCGCTGGCGTAGAGAACAAGAAACGTGAATCCCAGGAGGCGGATCGCATGCAGGGCGACAAGCGCCGGCAAGGGGGTTTGAGCCATCGCGTTTCGCACGGAAGGCAAAGCGAAATAGGCGCCGACGAGCGCCGCAATGGGCAGAACGACGGTCAGGCCGAGGGCGGGCGCGCCCGCATGGGCGGGGCTGAGCGCGCCGGTCGCGCCGATGGCCAAAACCAGCACAAACCATGCGCCGAGCGCGACCAGGACGGCGACCCGGCCGCGCGTGGTCATAGCCATTGTCAAAGACAGAAAGCCTACGACGATTGCGGCGCTGATCGTGAGCTCCGCGGTGGACAGAATGTCGAACATGAGGACCTCCATTAAAGTGTAACTACACGCATATCGGAAATTTTTTTAGTTTTGGACTCCTCCGGCGCCCGCAGCCAAAGCGGCGTCCTGCGCCTTCCTCCAGAAGGGATAAGCCCGGCGGGCGGCTTCCTTCCCGGCCGATGTGATCCTGACCTTGCGAACCCGGCGATCCTGGCCTTCCTCGACTTGAACATACCCGTGCCGCAGGAGCGGACCGAGGTTGCGGGTCAGGGTCGTCCGCTCGAGGCCGAGGAACTCCGCAAGGCGGGTCGTTGGCAAGGAGCCGGTCTGAATGAGCGTCGCCAGCAGGGTGAACTGGGTTCCACGGAGGCCTGCGCCTCGCATCGCTTTTTCAAACGCGCGCGTCAGTTCCCGGCTCCGCCGGCGCGCGGCGGTGCAGACGCATTGCCGGGTCGCGGTGAAGTCGACTTCTCCGGTATCCATATTAGGTGTATACACACTTTTATTCGGGCTGTCAAGGCCTACGAAAACTCGACAATTAGGCTCGCATGGCGCTCGCTGTTGTTTGCTAGCAATGCGCAATCAGCTCACGCCGGCCCGGTGTCATGCCCGCGCAAGCGGGCATCCAGCAAGACATTGATCGAACTATGGATTCCCGCTTGCGCGGGAATGACAATACGGCCGACTGCGATTTGATCTGAAAGCGCGTTGCTCTAGCTTTTGCCCGAGGCCGTCATGGTCGGGTCAAGCCGGTCATGACGAAAAACAGAAAGATAGGCGCCGCAAAGAGGATCGACAACCGCCATCGCTATAAAGCCGACAATTGATTGCAGAAAATCAGAAAGACAGCTAAGCTCGTCCCATGAGCAATTTCGCGCTTCTGCATGCCAAGAACGCTGACGTCCGTTCCGCCCCGCCGCGCGACGGGCCAAAAGGCTCGAGAAATTTTTTTCGCGGAAAATCCCCCGTAACCCATTGAAAAGTCTCGATTCGGACGAGAGAATCCAAGGAAATCCAAGCTTTTCCAACCCCCATAAACGAGGGCTTTCGCGGCCAAATGGCCATGCGCCAAGCAAACCCAAACTTACCGCGCTTTCTCCCAGCCGCCCTCGTCGGTCTCGCGCCAGTAGCTGATGGCGCGCTCCTGGTCCTTGAGCCGCCGCCATTCGCCCCGCGCCTGGGCGAGCGCGGCCTCGTCGCGTCCGTCGAACATGAGAACGATGAGATCGAACGCATCGTCGGCCGGACTGGCCTCGGCGCCGGAAAGCCTGACCAGCATCGTCGCCGCGTTGGGATTGTCCGCCTCGCTCGTCAGGAAGATCGGCTGGGTCATGGGATCGCCGTCGCCGGCGGCGCCATGCGGAAGAAAGCTCGCGTCATCATAGGTCCACAGCCGCTCGTTGAGGGCGGCGACCATCTCGTCGGACGAGGCGCGCACGACGACGCGCCGGCCCTCCTGCGCCGCGAGCTCGAGCAGGCTGGGCAGCGCCTGATCGACGCGCCGCCGCTCGAGATGATGAAAGCGGACCTCGCTCACTCGCCGGCCGGGCCGACGATGACGAAGGTCCGGTCAACGCCGGTCGCCATCAGTCCGAGGCTGACGCCGCCCGGCTCATGCTCCTCGGTCTTGCCCGCGACATAGACGTCGCCGCGCTGGCGCGACGCTGCGAGATACTCGGTCGCATCCGTGCTCATGCCGCGGAGCACGCCGCGGCTCTTGGCCGTGTCCCAGCCCAGCGCCGCCTTCAGCGCCGCGGCCTGAAACCGCTCGAAATTGGTGGTCGTGCGCGCGTTGGCCGGTTCGCCGATGCGGGCCTCGAACCGCACGAACTGATCGCCGTGACAGGTGAGGGTCGCGTCGACGTCCACCCGAGTCGTCACGTCGAACACGTTCGAATCGGAGCGCGTGCGGGATACGACGACGGCGCGCCCGAACTCGACCTGCATGTCGCTCGCCTCGGAGCGCAGCGCGCTGGTGAAGGCGTCGCATCCGGCGATCGCCCACGCCGGCTCCAGCGAGGCGGTCCAGGCCCCGGCGAGCGCTAAGATCGTGGACCGAATCCGCATCCCTGACCCCTTAAGCCCGATTCTCGAATCAATTCGTCAATGAGAACCTAATCTTCGTAGGAATTGGCCAAAAGACGATTGAGGAGCCGCACGCCCCAGCCCGAGCCCCAGGACTGATTGATGTCCGAGGGGGGCGAGCCCATTGCGGTGCCCGCAACATCGAGATGCGCCCACGGCGTCTCCTTGACGAACCGTTGCAGGAACTGCGCGGCGGTGATCGAACCGCCGTGGCGGCCGCCGGTGTTCTTCATGTCGGCGAATTTGGAATCGATCAGCTTGTCGTAGGACGCGCCGAGCGGCAGGCGCCAAATCTTCTCGCCTGACGCCTCCCCCGCCGCGGCGAGCCGCTGGGCGAGCTCGTCGTTATTGGAAAAGAGCCCCGCTATCTCGCTCCCGAGCGCGACCATGATCGCGCCGGTCAGCGTCGCAAGGTCGATGATCGCACGGGGGGCGTAAGTCTCCTGCGCGTACCAGAGCGCGTCGGCGAGAACCAGCCGCCCTTCGGCGTCCGTATTGACGATCTCGATCGTTTGGCCTGACATCGAGGTGATGATGTCGCCCGGCCGGATCGCATCGCCGTCCGGCATGTTTTCGACGAGGCCGACAATCCCGACCACATTGACCTTCGCCTTCCGGGCGGCGAGCGCGTGCATGAGCCCGACAACGCAGGCTGCGCCGCCCATGTCGCCTTTCATATCCTCCATGCCGGCCGAAGGCTTAATGGATATTCCGCCGGAATCGAAACAGACCCCCTTGCCCACGACGGCGATTGGTTTTGTCCGTTTCGACCGCGCCCCGTTCCAGCGCATGGCGACAAGCCGGCTGTCGCGCGCTGATCCTCGTCCGACCGCGAGCAGCGCGTTCATCCCCAATTTGCCCATCGCCTTCTCGTCGAGCGTCTCCACATGGACGCCGAGTTTCTCCAGCGCCTTGGCGCGATCGGCGAACTCGGCGGGAAAGAGAATGTTGGGCGGCTCGTTGACCAGATTGCGCGCCAGCTCGACGCCTTCGGCGACAGCGAAGCGCTCCTGCGCAGCCGCGCGCGCGGCTGCCGCATGGCTCGAGCCGATGACGAAATCGGGCGCCTCGAGGCTGTCCTCCTCCGGGCCTTTCCTGCGCGTCTTGTATTTGTCGAACCGATAGCCCCGCAGGCGAAGGCCGAGCGCAAAATCGGCCGCCGCCGGGCCATCCCACATTCCCGACGGGGCCTCGAAAGCGACTTCGACCCGTTTCGCGCCGGTCACTTTGCCAAAGGTGAATCCGCCGAGCGTGATGAAATCGACCGGTGCGCTGTCCTTGCCCGGAGCGACGCCGACAACCATGAGCCGGGAAGCGTCCAGGCCGGCCGGCGCGAGAATGTCGAGGGCGGTGCGCAGGGCGCCGCGAAAGTTGCACGCCTTCGCCGCAGCGCGGATAAGCGGCTCGATATCGCCAAACTGAGCCGTCACGGTCGGCGCAGGTTTCATGTCGGCCCCAACGAAGACCACGAGAGCGCTGCCTTTGGTCGCGGAGAGGGCCCCAAAAGCTATCTTGACGGCTCCGCTCATAACCAACGCGTGTCCTTCGTCCGGATTTGATGACTTTGGCCAACCGAGCCTGGGTCGCTGGTGGCGGGCGCCGACATATCGGGGGGTTTGCCACGCTCGTCAACAAGCCGCCGCGATTGGGCGACACATTTCAGCCGTCAGGGGTCTAACGCCGGCGCGCGGAGCGGTTCGCTTGCAATGAAACGGGGCATCGGGCAAGCGCGGGGCGGGCGATGCGCGTACTCTACGCGCGGCCGTTCGCTCTTTAAGATGACACGGCGGCGATGATCCAAATTGAACGCTATCTGCTGAGGACGGCGACAACAGCCGCTGTCTCGGGCCTGGTGGTCCTGACCGGCGTCGTCTGGGTCACCCAGGCGCTGCGTCAGATCGACCTGATCACCAGCAAGGGCCAGACGATACTGATCTTTCTCATGATCACCGGGCTGGCGCTGCCTTCGCTGATCGCAATCATCGCGCCGGTGGCGCTATTCGCCGGGGTCCTTTACACCCTCAATAAGCTCAACGGCGACAGCGAGCTCGTCGTCATGGCGGCTTCCGGCGTGTCGCCCATGCGGCTTTTGCGCCCGATGGCGCTGTTGTCGGCGCTGGTGTTCGCGATCGTGGCCGAGCTCTATATCCAGGTTTTGCCCTGGAGCTTCGGGGCGATCGAGAATTCTGACGACCTTCGTTCACGCAGATTTCATCGCCAACTTCGCCCGACCGGGCGCTTTCTCCCAGCTTGAAGCGGGGTTCGTATTTCACTTTCGCGAGCGCACGCCCGATGGAGCGCTGCACGGGGTGTTCATGCAGGACCAGCGCGATCCCGCCCGAATCACGACCTATATCGCGGAGGCGGGGAAAACCGTCGACCGCGGCGGAACGAGTTACCTCCAGCTGTCCAAGGGCGTCCTATTGCGGCCACAGTCGGCTGGCGACTCGGCGATGGTGACTTTTGACGACTACACGATCGACCTGTCGCAATTCATGCACGCCGTCAGCACGATGAAAAGGCCAAACGAACGGACGACCGCCCAATTGATGGCTCCTGACCCGAAGGACCGCGCGGATCCGGCGCTGCTCGGCCATATCCGCAGTGAGTTGCTGGACCGCCTCGCCAGCCCGCTCTACGCCTTCGCCGCCGGACTGATCGCCTTCGCCGCGCTCGGAGAGGCGCGTACGACCCGTCAGGGCCGCGGCGTCGCGATTGCGGGGGCGATTCTGGCGTTCGCCGGGGTGCGTATGCTTGGCTTCGCCGCCACGACGCTCGCCGTCGGAACTCCTTCCGCCGCGATTTTCGTCTGGACGATCCCGCTTGCCGCGTGCGCTGGCGCGCTGGTTCTGATCTTCCGCCGACTGCTCACCGCTCCCGCTTGGCCGCTCGCGAGGCGCACGGCGTGATCGGCCGGACACTGGCATTCTATCTCGCCGGCCGTTTTGCGCGCACCGTCATCGCCGCCTTCATGGTGGTGTTTGTCCTTATCTACGCCGTCGATTTGGTGGAGCTCCTGCGTCGCTCAGGCGATTCGAAGCGTGCGACTGGAATTCTCATGGCGGGCCTGTCGTTCCTGCGAACGCCGACCATCGCCGAGCAGGCCTTGCCGTTTGCGGTTCTGTTTGGATCGATGATCGCGTTCCTCAATCTGTCGCGCAAGATGGAGTTGGTCGTCGCGCGCGCGGCCGGAGTGTCCGTCTGGCAATTCCTGACGCCTCCGCTCTTTGTCATGCTGCTCCTGGGAGTGTTCTCGGTCGTCGCCTACAATCCGGCGTCGACATGGATGAAGCAGAAGGCCGACGAGATCGAGGCCAGAGTGTTCGGCGGCCTGGCCCTGGACTCGATCGGATTGTGGATTCGCCAGAAGAGCGTCGATGGCCAGGCGGTCATTCGCGCCGCGGGGAGGAGCGCCGGCGGCGCTGAGTTCAACGGCATCGAGGTCTTCAACTTCGACCAAAAGGGGAATTTCGTCGAACGGCTGGAGGCCTCGTCAGGCGAACTACACGAGGGATATTGGGTATTGCACAATGTCATCGTCGTGACTCCGGGTTTCGAAGCCATCACGGTCCCCACCTACCTTTTGGCGACGAACCTTGGCCGCACGGAGGTCGCCCAGGCCTTCGTCGCCCCGGAAACGGTGTCGTTTTGGCGGCTGCCCGGGCTCGCCGAACAGACCGCGCGCGCAGGGTTGGATCCAACGGCTTACGTGCTGAAATATCAGGAGCTTCTGGCCCGCCCGCTCATGCTGGCGGCGATGGTGCTGGTGGCCGCATGCTTTTCGTTAAGATTCTTCCGAATGGGTGGAATCGAATATATGATTTCCGGTGGCGTCCTGGCGGGGTTCATGCTTTATGTGGCCACCAAAGTGGTCAGCGATCTCGGCGGGGCGGGGTTCCTCAGCGCCTCTGTAGCGGGGTGGTCGCCCGGGGTCGTCGGCTGCATGTTTGGCGTGTATGTGTTGCTGCAACAAGAGGATGGTTGATGGGTTTCGCCCTCAGCTTTTCCTTTAAGTCAAATCCCCGCCGAACGCGCGCCGCGCGTTTAGCCCTGTCGTTCGCGGTCGTGGCCGTTGCGGCGTGGACCCTATTGTTCGCCGGCCCTGGGTCCGCCCAATCGCCTCCCGCGGAAGCCCAGTCGGCGCAAGCAAAGCCGCAGGACAAGCTCGTCATCGATGCGGACGAACTCGTCTACGACAAGGACAAGAACACGATCTCGGCAGTGGGCTCGGTTCAACTTTTCTACCAGGGCCGCGTGCTTCAGGCGGACCGCGTAACTTATGACCGCGCCACCAAGCGCGTTTACGCGGAAGGCCACGCCAAGATGACGGATGAGCACGGCAACGTCGTCTACGGAAGCCGGTTTGCGCTCAGCGACGATTTTCGCGACGGTTTCATCGACAGCGTCCAGGTTCTGACGACCGACAAGACGCGCTTTAGCTCGCCGCGGGTGGAGCGCTCGAACGGCGATGTCACAATTCTGGAGAAGGGGGCCTACACCGCCTGCGAGCCGTGCAAGGACCATCCGGAACGGCCGCCGTTCTGGCAGGTGAAGGCGACCAAGATCATCGAGAACCAAGAGACCCATACAATCTACTACGAGGACGCTCAGCTCCAGTTCTGGGGCTTTCCCGTTTTCTACTTCCCCTATTTTTCCTCGGCTGATTCGACCGTCAACAAGAAGACTGGCTTCTTGGCGCCGTCGCTCGTCTCCGGCGGCTACCTTGGCACGGGCGTCAGCTTGCCCTATTTCATCGATCTGGCGCCCAACTACGATCTCACCCTGACGCCAACCTTCCTTTCGAAGCAGGGTCTTCTGGGAGAAGTCGACTGGCGCCAGCGGCTGTCCAACGGCATCTACAACATCCGTGCGACCGGGATCGACCAGGACCAGCCTGGAGCGTTTCCGGCTTTTCCCTATGGCGCGGGAGATATGCGCCTAAGAGGGTCGATCGAAAGCAGCGGCAACTTCTTTCTCAATGACATGTGGCAGTTCGGTTGGAACGGCACATGGATGAGCGACAAATTCTTCCTCAACGATTACCGGCTTCAGGGCATCAATTTCGACTATTTTTATTTCCAGGACGTCGTCTCAGATATCTATCTGCGCGGCCAGTCCGCCCAGAGTTTCTTCGACCTGAGCGCCTACCATTTCGAGGGCACGACGATGAATGACGACAACCGGACGCTGCCGGTCGCCGTCGCGCCGGTCCTCGACTACAATCGGGTGATCAACGTTCCCGCCGACCGCACTCACGGAATCGGAGGCGAGCTGACCATCGACACCAACGTCGCCAACATCAACCAGACCAACGCCGCATTCCAGTCGACCGGCCAGCAGACCTTCGACAACGCCTATCATCTCTACAACGTTTGCGAAACGCAGGTCGGAAATACGGTCGTCAATACGTACTTTCCGGGCAAATGCATGTTGCGCGGGATCGCCGGCGATTACACCCGCGCGTCAGGACAGGTCTCGTGGCAGCGCGGCTACATCGATCCCATCGGCCAGGTATGGAAGCCGTTCCTGTTCGCCCGCCTCGACGGCGAGGCGACCGAACTCAATGAAACCGGATCAATCACCTATGCGAGCGCGCTCGGCGTGAGCACGGTCGCCAATTCGAGCCAGGCCGCCTTCTTTTCCGGCTCAAACCAGGGCGCGTTCGCGCGCGGCATGGCGGGCGCCGGGCTCGAGTACCGCTTTCCCTTCACGTCGACAACATCCTGGGGGACCCAGGCGATCACGCCGATCGCCCAGCTCATCGCCCGGCCGAGCGAGATCATCCCGCGAATCCAGCCCAACGAAGATTCGCAAAGCCTCGTTTTCGATGACACCAACCTCTTCGCCTGGAACAAGTTCTCCGGCTACGATCGGATCGAAGGCGGCACGCGGCTTAATTATGGCCTCCAATACACCGCCAATTTCGCCAACGGGGGCCACGCGAACTTTGTCGGCGGGGAGTCGATCCAGGTCGCCGGGCAAAATTCCTATACGCTCTATGATCCCACCAATACGGGGCTCGAGTCGGGCCTCGACAAGAAATTCTCGAACTTCGTGTTCGGCGAGGCGCTGCAGCCCTTCTCGAACCCGATTACGCTCATGAGCAAACAGCAGTTCGACAGCTCGACGCTGCAGCTCGCGCGCTTCGACGGGATCGCCAAGGCGAGCTATGCCGGCATAAACGGCAGCGTCGACTACGCCCTCTACGCCGCGCAACCCGAGTTGGGATTCGAATTCCCGCGCGAAGGCGTGACGGGAAGCCTCGGCTACTCCTTCCAGGATCGTTGGTCGGTCCATGGATCGCTGGTGCTCGACATGTCGCGTCACTACTACGACACGCTGGGACAGACGACCCCAATCTTCTATCCCGTCGGCTATTCGTTCGGTCTCGGCTACAAGGACGAATGCACCACGTTGAACATCACCTATTCGTCGGCGACCAGCCAGCCCGCCATCTTCAGCACGTTCGCGGGCGGCCCGATCATTCTGAACCCGTCGACGCGCAACCAGACGGTGATGATCCAGCTCGTGCTGCGCACGCTTGGCGACGTCAAGACGAACGTCGGCCTCTGATCGGCTGAGCGTCGGGCTGGCGAAGACGCCCTTGGAGCCTCGAACATGACCGGCGACAAGCCGCCATTGGCGATGACCATGGGCGACCCGGCGGGGATCGGCCCGGAACTGGCGGTGGCCGCGTGGCGTGATCGAACGCCAGGCACGCCTTTCGTCGTGTTCGCCCCGCCCAGCGTTCTGGCCGCGGCCGCCAGGCGCGCGGGCCTGGCGGTTCCGATCATCGAGACCGACCCCGCTGGCGCTGGAGCCGCGTTCCCGGCCGGCCTGCCGGTCGTCCCGCTTAGGAGCGCAGTCGAGGACGCGCCCGGCCGCCCGGACTCAGCCAACGCCGCGGCGACGCTCGAATCGATCGAGCGCGCGGTCGAAGCGGTGCGCCAGGGCCAGGCGCGCGCTTTGGTGACCAACCCGATCGCCAAGGCCAGCCTCTATGAGGCCGGATTCAAGCATCCCGGACACACCGAATATCTCGGCGAACTGGCCAAAGCCTGGGGCGCGCCGGCCTTCCCGGTGATGATGATCTGGTCGGAGACGCTCGCGGTCGTTCCGGTGACCATCCACATCCCGCTCGCCGAGGCGCCGAGGGCGCTGACGGCGGAGCTCATCATCAGAACCGCGCGCATCGTCGATCATGACCTGCGCGCCCGCTTCGGCGTCGAGCGGCCCCGCCTCGCCGTCGCCGGCCTCAATCCGCACGCGGGCGAAGGCGGGGCGATGGGCCGGGAGGAAATCACCATCATCCGGCCGGCGATCGAGGCGCTGAAGGCCGAGGGGATCGACGTCGTCGGGCCGCTTCCCGCCGACACGATGTTCCATCCCAGAGCGCGGGCGCGCTACGACGTGGCGCTCACCATGTATCACGACCAGGGCCTGATTCCGGTCAAGACGCTCGCTTTCGATGAGGGCGTCAACGTCACCCTCGGCCTGCCGTTCGTGCGCACCTCGCCCGATCACGGCACCGCCTTCGACATTGCGGGCAAGGGGATCGCCAACCCGGCGAGCCTCATTGCGGCGCTTAAGCTCGCCGACCGATTGACGCGATGAGCAGGCGAACCGCCTCCCTCATCCCGAGGAGCGGTGCGAAGCGTCGCGTCTCGAAGGATGGTCCAGAGGTCCGCTCCGGCCCGGCGCGTCCTGGACAGTCCTTCGAGGCCCCTTCGGGGCGCCTCAGGACGACGGAGGCGCTGGCCGCGGACGGCCTGCCGCGCCTGAGCGAAGTGGTCGCGGCGCACGGGCTCGAGCCGCGCAAGGCGCTCGGCCAGAACTTCCTCTTCGATCTCAACCTGACCCGGAAGATCGCCCGCGCTGGCGGCCCGCTCGAGGGCGTCGCCGTGGTCGAAATCGGCCCCGGCCCTGGCGGCCTCACCCGCGCGCTGCTCTCGGAGGGCGCGGCCAAGGTGATCGCGGTTGAGCGCGACGCCCGCGCGCTCGGCGCGCTCGCCGAGATCGCCGCGCATTGGCCGGGGCGCCTCGAAATCATCGAAGGCGACGCGCTTCGCGTCACGGCTCAGACGCTGGTCGAGAAAGCCGACGGCGCCCCGGTCCGCATCGTCGCCAACCTGCCTTACAACATCGCGACCGCGCTCCTAACCCGCTGGCTTGAGGCCGAGCCCTGGCCGCCGTTCTATGACCGGCTCGTCCTCATGTTCCAGCGCGAGGTCGCGCTGCGCATCGTCGCCACCCCCGAGAACCGCGCCGATTACGGCCGGCTCGCCGTGCTGGCCGGCTGGCGGGGGCAAGCCCGCATCCTGTTCGACGTCGCGCCCGCGGCGTTCACGCCCCCGCCGAAGGTCACCTCAAGCGTGGTCGAGCTGATCCCGCGCGCGCGCCCCGAGCCCTGCGACCCGGCGACGCTGTCGGCGCTGACCCAGGCCGCGTTCGGCCAGCGGCGCAAGATGCTGCGCCAGTCGCTGAAAGCCTTCGCCGCGGCGCGCGGCCTCGACCTCGCGGCGCTCCTCGCAGCCGCCGGGCTCGAGCCCACGATGCGGGCGGAGGAGGTCGAGGTCGAGGGCTTCGCGACGCTGGCCCGGGCGGCCGCCGGGTCTGCCCGATAGAACATATCTTCTAGGTATGATGGCTATGCGGGAAGCTTCCCGCCCTGCCCTGGCGTGGCCCGGGGCCTCCAGTTTCAACCGGAGCGCGAGTTCGGCGAAAGTAAAAGAAAGAAAAGGAAAGCAAAAAGGCTTTCCTTTGCTTTTTTTCCCTTTCTTTTAGTTTTCGGAATCGGGACTTTTCAATGGGTTACGGGCGAAAAAAGTAGAAAAAATTTCCTCCCTTTTCACTCGCGCATGAGGTTGCATCCTCAAACCTTCTCGACCGCACGCACGTCTCCCGTTCCTGCCGGCGCGCATAGCTTCAGGCAGGCATGTTTCTGCTGATAGGAATATGTATATCCAATAATTCTGATTTTGTCAAGTCAATTCGCGGCGCTTATAGCGATATCAGTTTGTTGTTTGCGGTCTTTCGGTTTTTCGTCATGGCGGGTTCGACCCGGCCATGACGGGGCCCTGGATCAGTTTCTGAATCAGTCGAATCCCACAAGATCAACAGCTATCTAATAAGAGCTCTGTTCGCGGGCCTTGAAGGAAGCGCCGGGCATCAGGCCCGCGCCGCAAGGGCCCGCGCCTCAGGCCCGCGCCGCAAGCGCCCGGGCGCCGCGCCGATAGCCGGCGAAGCCCAGGCTTCCGAAGCCGACCAGCAGCATCGCCCAGGTCGAGGGCTCGGGAACCGCCGACGTGAAGCCCGCGGCCCACAAAGCGTGCACCTTCTCGGTCGGGTGAATGTTATCCCAATAGACGAAACCGCCGATGTTTTCGGCGTCCGGCCCGCAGGCCGAGGAGGTCGTCGCGCTAAAGGGCGTGCCGGTGTAGCAGCGGTCGGTCGTGTCGGTGAACCCGTACGACGCCGCGTTGGCCAGAATGTTGGCGTTGAAATCGTAAAGGTCGAAATCCGTGAGTGTCGAGCCCGCGCCAAGCGTCGGGTCGAGCGACGCGAGCCCGTTGGCGAGCTCGCTATTGTACAATTGGCTTAACATCGTCGCGCTCGTGGCCAGGGTCGGATGGTCCTGCGCGAATTCGGGGATGATTCCGACATTGGGAACGTTGACCACCAGAAAGTGCTTGGCGTCCTCGTGCGAAAGGGTCGAGATCGCAGCCAGTTCCGCGGTGACTCCGGTCGTCACCGCCGCTTGGTCGGTCCCGTCCAGGGCCGCGTCGCGCACGTCGTTGCCGCCGATCATGATGACATAAAGCGCATCCGGGTCCGCATGGCCCGAGGCATAAGCGCTATAGGCGCCGACCTGGCTCAAAAGGTTGATGCTGACCGGCGACGGCGTGGCCGACAGAGCCCCGGCGACGGCGTAATTCGTGCCGGGCATGAAGGAAACGCCGCCGAACAGGCCCGCCGGATCCTTGAAGCCGGTCACCCACAGGGAGGGCGTGAGGCTAAGCCCCAGATTCTGCGCAAGGCCCGCAACCGCGACCGGCCCGTTGGTGAAGCTGTCATGGAAGCTCGGCGGATTGGGAAAGTTTCCGGAGAAGCTGGCTCTCGAAATTGAGAAGTTCGGCCAGATTGCCGTTGTCCGACAGGCTGTCGCCGAACACATATTCAGCCGAGAAGTCGCCGGCGCGGGCCGCGGAGACGAGCGGCGCGGACGCAAGAGCCGCGGCGAACGCAAGGATCGAGGGACGAACAAATCTGCCAGTCATGTGGACGTTTCCCCTTGGCCGCCCCCGGTGTCACTCGGGGGCCCGGCCGATTTCCCTGTCGTCATCATGCCCGCGGAAGGACATGAGTCAACAGCGCGCGGCGGGGAATGGGATTGGTCGCGTGGGGCGCGCGGGTTTGTGAGCGGATCGCGCAAGCAAGTCCGGCTGGATGCGCCTACTTGCGCAGAATTGGGTACCCTTGCGTGTAGATCCAGTCCGTCGCCTGCGCGGGAATATGACAGGGCTGGCAGTCCGTCTTGTAGTCGGTCGATGTCGTCTTCAAGGGATCCTTGGCGTCGAACCACGACCAGGCCCATCCGCTGCCCCAAAGCTTGTTCCCGGGATGGCTGTTCTTGCTGTCCTTGACCATGACGAACCAGCCAGCGAGCGTATCCGCATGGCTGACCGTGCCCGTCGTCATCGGGCCGGTGGCCGTCGCGTAAACCTCCTTCACGAGAACGGCGCCGTCGGGAAAGTGGCCGTTCGCCCGAAAAGCGGCGACGGCGCCGGGCGACGCGAAAACGTTATGAAGCTGTTTCGATCCCTCGCCGTGGTCGGCGGCGACCGCCCAGGTTCCGAGATATTCGTACATGGAACGATAGTCCGCAGGGACTCTGAGCGCCCCTTCCGCGTCGGCGATCGCACCCGTTCCAGTGTCGGTCGCCGCGCCGGCGCGGCCGCCTGGCGCCAGCGACATGAGCGCCGCCGCGCAGAAGACGGGCGCGATCAGGAGCAGCAGCGCTGGAATGCGGAATTTCGCCATGGGTCAGTCCTCCCGATCAATGCTCCCGAAGAGCAGCCATCCACCCCGTTGAGCGGATTGTTTGCTCACCAATCAACTGCGTGCGCAATGCGGCGAAATGAATAAGACTTATCCACGGCCGGCCCATCGGCGGGCGCGAAAGTCGCGGATCATCTCGAGCGCGGAATTATGACCCGGCGCGCCGGTGACCCCGCCGCCCGGATGGGTCGAGGCGCCGCACATGTATAAGCCTGGTACGGGCGAGCGGTAGTCGGCGTGACCCAGCACGGGCCTTGCCGAATAGAGCTGGTCGAGGCCGAGCGCCCCATGAAAAATGTCGCCGCCGACGAGGCCGAAATCGCGCTCGAGGTCGAGCGGGGTGAGGATGGTGCGCGCGATGACCGACGCCTTGAAGCCGGGCGCGTAAGCGTCGACCGTGTCGATCATGAGATCGGCCACCGTCTCGCGCGCTTCGTCCCAGGAGCGCCCGTCCGGGAGCGTCGGCGCGACATGCTGACAGAACAGGGACGCGACGTGGCGGCCCGGAGGCGCGAGCGAATCGTCGAGGGTCGAGGGGATCAGCATTTCGATGATCGGCTCGGCCGACCAGCCGGCGCGCCGAGCGTCGAAATAGGCGCGCTCCATATAGGCGAGGCTCGGGGCGATCACGATCCCGGCGCCGTGATGCTCGGCGGGAGCGTGGCCCGGAAGGGCGGCGAAGCTCGGCAACTCGGCAAGCGCGAGGTTCATGCGAAACGAGCCCGAGCCGCTGCGATAAGAGCGCGATGCGGGCGCGGAAGTCGGCCGGCAGGATCGCGGGATCGAGGAGCTTCTCGAAGGTGAGCTTCGGGTGCAGGTTGGACACCACCGCGCTTGCGGCGATCCGCTCGCCCTTGTCAGTGACGACGCCCGCGGCGCGGCCCTTCTCGATCAGGATTTCGTTCACTGCGCAGTTCGTGCGGATCTCGACCCGGCGCTCGGCGCACGCCCGCGCCATCGCTTGCGTGATCGCGCCCATGCCGCCGATGGCGTGGCCCCACACGCCCTTCCTGCCGTTCACCTCGCCCCAGCAATGATGCAGGAGCACGTAGCCCGCGCCAGCCGCATAGGGGCTGGCGTAGGTTCCGACGATTCCGTCGAAGCCGAGGATCGCCTTGATCGGATCGCTCTCGAACCACTGGTCGAGCAGGTCGCCGGCCGAGCGGGTGAGGAACTCGAAGAGGTCGCGCTGGCCTTCGAGGTCGAGCGCGCGCAGGCGGTTTCCGACTTTGGCGGCGTCGATCAGCGCGCCGAGGCTGGAGACAAGCCCCTGTCCGGTCGCGACATTCGGGGGCGTGGAAAGCGCGAGCGCGCGCAGGACGTCGGTCAGGCGCGCGAGCCGCGCCTCATAGGCGTCGAGGCGCTCGGCGTCGCGGGCGGAGAATTTCGCGACCTCGGCTTTCGTGCGGCCGGCTGCGACCTTGAGATAGCGCCCATCTGGCAGGGGCAGGAAGTTCGACAGAGGGCGCTCGACGATGCGGAGCCCGTGGCGGTGAAGCTCGAGGTCGCGGATGATTTTCGGGTTCAGAAGCGAGACGGTGTAGGCGGCGACGGAATTGCGGAAGCCCGGATGGAACGCCTCGGTCGCGGCCGCGCCGCCGACTTGCGCGCGCCGCTCGAGCACCGTGACCTTGAGGCCGGTCATGGCGAGATAGGCGGCGGCGACGAGGCCGTTATGGCCGGCGCCGATGACGACGACGTCGCGCATGGCTCCCGAGTTGGAGCGGGACGCCATCAAGTCGCCACCGTCATTGCGGGTTCAACACCGAAGGCCGACCCGATCGAACGAAAAGAGGAGGGCGCGCATGTCGGCGCCTCCCCCAAGGGATTCAGCGAGCCCGACTATTTCGCCCTTCTGTTCAGCGTATCGATCAGAAGCTTGGCGGCTGGGCCGGACGAGGCCGGATTCTGGCCGGTGATCAGCTGGCCGTCGGCGACCGTGTGAACGCCCCAGTCCTTGACCTTGGAAAAGGTGGCGCCGAGGTTCATCATTTCGTCTTCGACAAGGAAGGGCACCACTTTCGTCAATCCTACCGCTTCTTCCTCGCCGTCGGTGAATCCGGTCACCGTCTTGCCCTCGACAAGCGCCTTGCCATCCGGGGTTTTGACGTGGCGCAGCGCGCCGGTCGAGTGGCAGACCACCGCGAACGTCTTGCCGGCGGCCAGGAAGGATTCCAACAGCTTGATCGAGTTCTTGTCTTCGGCGAGATCCCACATCGGCCCATGGCCGCCGGGGTAGAAGACGGTATCGTAGTCTTCCTGCTTGACGCTATCGAGGCGCACCGTTTTGTCCAGCTGAGCGTTGGCGTCGGCGTCTTTTTCGAACCGCCGTGTGATGTCGGTCTGGAAGTTCGGCTCGTTGCTCTTGGGATCGAGCGGCGGCCGGCCGCCTTTGGGCGATGCGAGGGTGATCTGGGCCCCGGCATCCTTGAAAACATAGAAAGGCGCAGCGAGTTCCTCCAGCCAGAAGCCGGTCTTGCG
>CAVXVE010000004.1:0-331662 GCA_963764955.1 uncultured Alphaproteobacteria bacterium
TTGCCTGTACTTGGTTAGGTTTGGTCTTGCTGCCCTGGGTCCTACTGGAGTCCCTTCTGCCTGTGGGACCCTCCCCCCTCCACTGGCCGGGTACTTACGTAACATCCCTCTCGTGCCTGTGTTTGTTAGACATCAGCACTAGAGAAGAACGTCCAATCAATCCAACGGGTTAGCTGTGTCGTCCGAGTCTGGTAGCAACTCAGTAGCAACAACGTTGTTGTTGCTGTTTGTTTGCTCGCTGTTTGTTTGGTGCTCGATGACTTGTGTTTGTTTGGTCCGCGCTTCAATCCATTCGTCTTCTGTCATTGGAGCATTGCTGAGAATGTAATGACCGACGTCTGCGTTGATGTTCTGAACGTCTCGCCAGTCCTGTGGAGCCCTATTCTTTAACCAGAAACAAATCGCTCCGAGGTCGGGTTTACTTCCCTTCCAGCCTACAGCTAAAGTATAGAGGCTTTCGATTACTCTCTCATTACAAGCTTTATCGCCTTTTTTCAGAGCTTCTACTAACTCCGGATGCTCTAGTTGCCACGAATAGAACGAACGTATTGAAATACCTAGATAATTTGCAATCTCGTGTTTAGTTGCGCCGAATGTTGCGCAAGCTTTGACGATTGGAATGATAACCGAGCTGTATTCTGAGGGTCTTGCCATACGGCGAAGCTTACGCTTCTGGCCTTAAGAAGAGAAGGCGCACGCGCGCGTTGGCGCAATTGTGGCGGCGCTGTGGTAGCAAATGCTGTGTTTGCTGTCAAGTTTATTGATGTTTTGCGCTTGTCTGTGACGCTTAGTCAAACTTACTCTTAGTCATACGCATTCCGCGATGGAACTTTGACTATGCGTAAAGGCAAACGCTCGCATCCATTGCGATTCGTTGCGGTCGATATGATGCGTTCGGGTGAGGCGACACCAACCGATATACGCCGCATTCTTTTGGTGCCGCGACAATTGGTGAGTTACTGGCGATTGCGGGCCGGCATCAAAGGCAAGCCGACAGCGGCGCGCGACCAATACTTGGCAAGGCGACTCTTGCGTAATGTTCCACAATCCGAAAACCCGGAGCTTGAACATGAGGCCATCCGGCGATTACGCAAAAAGCTCGAATGGCCAAGGCCAAACAAAGAGCAAATCGATCGCGCCCATTTACAGAAGATTGCGGACCTGGGTAACGATCACTTGCCTATCGTGCCATCGCCAAGTGAGAAAGGGGATATTTCTTGAGCAGCAACACAGGCTTGTGTGTAGCCAATGCGGCTCGAAATACTTCCGTATCGAAGGCCAAAGCCCAATGCAGGACTGGGCGCGATCACGTAAAGGCCGATAATCCCCCGTAAAGTATTTAACCTTTCCATATACATCTCCCTTGCATTGTTTCTTACGGCATTGTATGACTTTCCTTGCCGATAGAGACAGAACGATACACACAAGGGGAAAACTACAATGCATTCAATCGACTATCTTAATGCGCGCCGCGATGCAAAGCCCGCATCGGGCGGCAAGCTTTACCGTAATAGCGTGAATGCCGTTGATGTGCGCGATGCTTGGCAATCAATCAGTGATTGCGAGCAAGTGCTCTCGGAACTCGATTTCGCCATCGACAACTTTCGCCGCGTGCGGGCGGAAATCGTTCGCGAAAGCGAATTGCTGCTGCAGGGGGAATCCTTCGATGAACTTACTTTCTGAACTTATGAACCCACTGGCCACGGATCAAAAGACCATCGCCGAAAGGCAATGGCGCGCCGGACTGAAACCATCGACGCCGCAACAGCCGCTCGATACCGGTTTGTTCGGCGATGACGCAAGGCAAATCGATTTATTCAGCGCAAACAAGGGGAAATGATCATATGACCGACACCAAATCGCAAGCAATTGCGGCTGACGTCGCCGCATTGCTGCGGGCTCGCAATCCATTGCTTTGGATTGTGACACGCGAAGAAGTCTCCGCGTTGAAGGCTACTTGGCCCAAGCGGCCGCGAAAGCCGGCTATGTGCCGCGCACCTGGGACGTGGCGCAGGGGGTTGCCGATATCGCCGGCGAACTGCAAGCGTTCGGCTCCACCGATCCGGTCGATACGCTCTCCAATATCCGCGACCGCGCGCGCGGCAAGGCGGAGGGAATAGAGTTCGAAGATATCAAGCGCGGCGTTTGGATTATGCGCGACCTGCCGGTATGGCTGGACGGGCCCGCAATGGCGTCCTGCACGCGCATGGTGCGCAATTTGGTACGGCTATTGCCGAGTGTGCCGCGGGAAAATGCGCAAGCTTTGATTATACTGACGCCCTCCGATCGCGTGCCATTGGAGCTGCAGGGGCACGCAACAATCATTGATTGGCCATTACCCGACAGGGAAGAAATCGGCGCAATGCTCGATAGGGCCGTTGAGCCTTACACCAATGAGCAAATCGAAAAGCCCTCCAATGGTACACGCGACGCCGCGATTGATGCCGCGATCGGATTGTCGGGCGAAGAAACGCAAGGCTGCTTTGCGCGCTCGATTGTGCAATTTCGCAAAATCGACGCGGCCGCTGTCGCGCGCGAGAAAAAACGCGTTGTCGCCAAGGAAAAAGTCATTGAATGGTTTGATCCGTTGCCCGGCGGCTTGGACGCGGTTGGCGGCTTGGATGTGCTCAAGGCTTGGCTATGCGCGCGGCGTTCGGCGTATAGCGCCAAGGCGCGCGCCTATGGCCTCCCAGCGCCGCGCGGGGCGCTGCTGGTCGGGATTTCCGGTTGCGGCAAGAGCCTCACTGCAAAGGCCATCGCGACGGCGTGGAACGTGCCTTTGCTGCGATTAGACCTTGGTGCGCTGAAATCAAAATATGTCGGCGAGAGCGAAGGCAATTTGCGCAAAGCCATCAAGACCATCGAAACCGTGGGCCGTTGTGTTGTTTGGCTTGATGAAATTGAAAAGGCGTTGCAGGGCGCGACGTCCGGATCGGCCGACGGTGGCGTCTCAACCGACGCGCTGGGGGCGATCCTGTCCTGGATGCAAGAGCGTAGCGGCGAAGCATTTGTGATCGCCACGGCGAACGACGTCCGCGCATTGCCGCCGGAGCTGATGCGCAAGGGTAGATTTGACGAGATATTTTTCGTCGATCTGCCGAATGCGCTGGAACGTGGCGCTATCCTTGCCGCCGCGCTAGCCGCTCACGGCCGCGATACCTCCGGCGTCGCACTCTCAGAAGTCTGTAGCGCTACCGACGGTTTCACCGGCAGTGAAATCGCCGCGTTGGTGCCGGAGGCGATGTTTGTCGCCTTTGCCGACGGCGAGCGCGAATTAACCACGGATGATTTGCTTGCGGCCGCGCGCAATGTCGTGCCGCTGGTCAAGACCATGCCGGAGAAAATCGAGGCGTTGCGGCAATGGGCCAAGGGTCGCGCGCGGCCGGCGACATCGCCGCAAATAGCTCAAGTTGTTGCTGCGCGTACTGACGCACTTCGTGTTGTTGATCTGTAAATCGCTACTCACAACTCAACCAAAGGGGAATCACCATGCAAGTATCAACACTTCGTCCCGGATTATTGGTAAGCCTCAAGACGTCGGTCACTGGCAACGTTCACTATGACAAACGAGAGATCGAAGCCGAACACCTCACCGACTCCGGCGTGCAAATGGCCCGCTGGGAGACCACGCGCATGGTTACTGATCCGGCCGAGCAGGAAAGAGCAAAAGTCGCGCGCGGTAAATGCCGGTCGATCATTACTGCCGTGTGCGCCAATTCGGCGTTCGGTCTGTTATGTCCGGAATCGCGCGCCGATGACCTTGAGGAAGCTATCGCCGAATCGCGGCGCATTGCCGAAGGCTTCAATTCCGGCGCGATGCAGACAAAAATCGCGGTCTATATCATTTCCGGGCGGGTCGCTCAGGATGACCGCGAAGCTATCCGCGCCATCAATTCCGAAGTCCGCGATTTGCTGGCGGCAATGGCAACCGGCATTGAAAAGCTTGATGCCGCCACGGTGCGCGAAGCCGCCAACAAAGCCCGCAATATCGGCTCGATGCTGGCGGCCGATGCCCAGCAGCGTTTGCAGGACGCCATCGACGCGGTGCGCGCCGAAGCCCGCAAGATGGTCAAGGCCGGCGAGCAGGTGGCGATTGAGATTGACAGCCATACGCTGGCCGCACTGGCGGTTGCGCGCACGCAATTCCTTGATTTGGAAGGCGACGACAAGGTTTCAGCGCCGGTCGCCGAAGCCCGCGCTGCTGATTTGGAGCCGGGATTTACTGCGACCATCGACGAAGCGGAGGAATTCGGCGATCTGTTGCCGCCGCGCGAAGTCCAGCCGGCGCTCGATCTTGATTGAAGCTCGAAACGGCGCGGGTCGCGCCGTCTGGCGATCAGGTCGCCACTGACGAGAGCAAGGGGAATCATATGTCGCACAACGTTTCAATTACCGGAATCAAGATCACCAGCTTGCCAGCTTTGGAGCTGGCATGCGCCGAACTGCAGAAAGAGGGCGTCAACGTCATGCTGGAGCGCGGCGCCAATCGCTCGCTGAAGTTTCGTACCTATAGCGCCGGCATCAAGAACGACGATACTGCCGATTGCGTCATTCGCCTGCCGGGCGGAGCCTACGATATCGGCCTCGTTCGTCAGCCGGGCGGACACTATGCGCCGGTCTATGACAATGCGTTGGGGATATCGGTCGCCTGTCCGATTGCCTGCGACTTAAAGCCGGGCAATCGATTTGATTACCGCGCCATAACCGACAAGGCGGAATTGGAGCTTGCCGGCAAAGGCATCGGCATCGGTAAATTGATGCAGCGTTACACCGCCATCGTTGCCGAAATGGACGCCAAGCGCAAAGGCTACATCGCGCGCCGCGTCACCAATCCAAACGGCGCTATCCAGGTCTTAATCACTGTCAATCATTGAGGGGGAAACCATGGCTACGATTCGCGTTGAGATCGATCAGTTCGGACAGCCAAGTATCAAGGCGGAAGGCTTCAAGGGGGCATCGTGCAAGCTCGCGACGGCGTCGCTTGAGGCCGCATTCAAGGCCGGAGCCGACCGCGTCATAACCACCAACCGCCCAGAGATATTCACCACGACGGGGCCCGCAACCATAACGACGGGAGGCAAATAATGGACATCGTCATCACCTGCCACCCGGATGGCTCATTGGAAACCGTGCTCAAAGACTCGGTGTTCGATACCCGCGCGGTGTTCGGTATCGAAGCCCGCAAAATTGACCGCATATCTGAAATCCTGCCGACCAGCGACGGCATGCGGTTTTTCATTCGATGGCTGCGCGGCCCAGAGGCCGGCACTGATAGCGCCGAAACCTTCCCGAGCTATGAGGGCGCGGTCACGGCCGAAGTCGCTCAGATCAACGCCGCGCGGCTTGCAGGAGCGTCCTATGTCTAGGGTCTTCGCCGCGCCGCGCGAATTACTGCAACGCAAGCCGCCGCACGGGGCGGCTTGCACTCGCTGCGGCTTGTGCTGCATCGCCACACAGTGCGAGCTGTCGCTGCATTTGTTTGGCGAGCGGCCGGGCCCCTGCCCCGCGTTGGTGTTCGATGAGCACAAGCAATCATCTTGCGGATTGGCGGGGCCACCAGCAACGCCGCAGCTCGCCGCTGCGGCGGCGCATTTGATTCGTGCTGGCCTTGGCTGTGACGCCCGATTTAACGGCGAGCCGGTCAACCATCAATTCAACGCCGAGCTTGATGCCAGAGATAAACAAACGCGCGGCGCCACCTATGCGGCACGCCAGCAATGGGGAATGTTATAAAAAGCATGCTTTCTTTAGGGGGGAACTATGAGTTCTGGGAATGCTGCTGCTAGCGCTGATCGCGCTGCAGGCAATCGCGTGGCTCGTCATATTCAGGGAAGGGCAATAGCATGGAACATCAGGAGTTGGATTGGCCTTGGCTGATCACGTGGTTCATCTTGACGGTAGCGCTTATCTGGTTCTGGGCCACGGCGGCAAAGTGGTTTTTGTATCTGGTGGCATCATGACAAAGGACGCTCAGGTCCGCGACGCCGACACCGGCCGCTGGGCCGGCCGCGACGTGCTGCATGATTTGGAGCACGAAGCGGCCGCGCTCGCGGCCCTCGCCGAGCAGGGCAACGCGCGAGCCGCGCGTGACCTTAAAGCGCTCGGCCGATATCTGCTGACGCGCCTACCATCATCCAGTTACGGACGTGAACATCCTTTGTCCGAACGCAAATGAGCTACAACATCGCAACCATCATCGCCGAGCACCTGGACCAGATCAGGAGCATGTTTTCAGTTCCTGTGAAGCTAACAATCATCATCCGCAGCGACAACATGCCCGATGATACGATCATCACCGACGACAACCTTGACGAAGTAGTCGCGACCATCATGCGCGGCGGCGGCGGGGAGCTTCATTAATAAGCATGCTTTTCCAAGCCCGGATGCTTGGCGTACCAGCCCGGTAGCCGCTCCGGATGAAACTTAGCGAGCCACAGCGTTGCGTCGATGGTTGATTGAGGGAAAGCATGCTTTTTTGGTTCCGGTGCTCGCTGATTGCGGGCGTTGCGAGCATCGACCTTGCGGCAGGCATCCCAGAAATTGCGCGCGCCGGTGACCGGCGGCGGGCTGTTGGCGAGCGAGGCTTCGTGGGACTCGCGCGCCGCGACCTGCCAGTCGGGATCATTCCAAGGGTCGGGTTTTGTTGGCGGCGGTGATTCAGGCAGACTTTCGCCAGCCATTCTCAACTCGATTCTTTCTAAAATCTCAAAGGCTTCGTGGTCGGTTTCATCGGCCACTACAACGCCGCCCGCAGCCATAATTTCGGCTTGCGTGGAAACGATCTGGTCGACTATATCGCTAAGCTTGCGCCAGGTTTTCTCGTTATCACTCATAGACTTGTTCCTCCATATTGCGGCGTGAAAATACCGGTTTGTGGGTCAACCTGAAAATAACAATCCCCGATTTTGCCGGCGCCAATCTCGCGGACCTTGACGGAACAAACTTTGGTCGTCCCATTATTAAAATCACGGGCAATAACGAGGCCGTTGTCGCATTTATTAAACCAATTCATTGACCCCTCGATATCAGCCAAGCTCAAGGGCGTACCGTTTTTTTTGCTTTCTTTCACGCCGTCCTTTGTCGGATGCGCAACTAGGACGACGACGACATTCAATGACCGGGCAAACGCCTTGAGATACATGAGGCATTGGCCAATGTAATCAGTAAGCAGCGTATCGCGTGGCTTGGCGCGCTCCAGCTCGTTCCATGGATCGATAATCACCAATTCGACCTTGTCCCGCCTGATAGCCGCCTCTGCCCTTTCCAATACCCACATCAACGTTTGCGGGTCTTTATCGTAGCCGTATCCCGTGGCGTATTGCACAAAGCATTGCTGCTCGACGAAACGATCGAACCATCCGGCATGAGTAGACTTGAGGCAAGGCGGGAAAAGCTTCTCGAATTTATCGTAGAGGTAGAATTCATTTTCGGGAACATAGAGAAATGATTTTATGCCTTTCAGACATCCGAGCCGCAATGCAATATTGAGCAAAAATGTCGATTTGCCATGCCCCGAAGTGCCGGTCACCATCACAAATTGCCCAAGATAGAACTTGAAAATCTCATCGAGTTCCCACCAACCAACTCCGAATGCCTGCTCGGCAACCGAGCCGCGCGACGGTCCCTGCGACACGGAAAAGTAATCCGGAATTCCGTATCGGCCGATTGGGTTGTCCGGATTGTCCAGCTCCGGGCGAATAGGTTCAACGTTGCTTATGATTCCCTCCCTTAGATGACGCTCGTTAGCCGTTTGGCTGGGGCCGCCTCATCATGCCATCGCCCCTTGTTCAGCCAAGTGGCCGGATGGGGAATGAACTGACGCTCTGCAGGCAGATTGCGCTTATATCGCTCAAGCCCCGCCATAATCTCTTCGTGTGTCGCGCTCTTGAGCGCTTTCGCATAAGCCTTATCGACCTCTAGCTTGGCCACCTTCTTGGGGTAGGCGGCATAGAATTGAGCCGATTGTGTCAGCGTGACATTTTGAGAGTCTTCTTTCTTTCTTTCTGACTCTAAGAAGAAGAAAGAAGAAAACTCGCCATTTGTCCCCGTGACATGATCGTTGATTTTATTAGGGTTTTTCTGTCCCCGTGACATGTCCCCGTGACATAAATTCTGGTCACGGTGACGCGCCCTTTGATTTTGCTTACGTTTCCTGTTTTGTTCTCGCTCGGCCGCTTTATGCTCACGCAACTGGGTCAACTCGGCAATCAGGGGAGCAACGGCCTCGGACACGGCAACGATTTGGGTATCGGATAATCCAGCCGCCCGCAGAACTTTTACGTCAATCATCGGCAAGCCCTCAAAATACGCTTGTGTTCCGCACCGAGGGATGGTACGGACGCGAGTTGGCCGCCATTGCTTGTGGCTGGTCGTCCCCGGCACCCTTCCCCTTGTGGTGCTGGTCCTTGAGTCTGGGTTTCGTCGGCAAACGAATCGGTAGAGCGCCTCGGCGAGTATCGCGCCGGGGCGTTTTGCTTGTCTAGCGGGAAGTGACGATTAGGTGACGGGCGATAGGGCGAACGTCCAAGCGTGCATGCTTTCATGAGCGCCCCCGCTTAGGCGGTCGAGCCTCGACCCCCGTGGAAATTCAAAGGCACAGGAGCTGAGGTTCGGAAAAAGTCGAACGTAAATAAGCACTTGGGTGCATTGGGGCGCCCTTCCGGGAGCGCTCCAACTCAGGGTCGCGCGCCGCGCGACCCTCGGGAATGCAAATCTGCCTGCCTGACCGGGGGTTATGGTTTTGCGTTGTGGCGGTGCCAAGCTAGGAGTGCGCGGCGCGCACTCCTAGGAAAGACGAATGCAGTGCTGCGACGGTAGCGCTTATCTGGTTCTGGGCCAATTCGTGCGTACAAAGAGGAAGTAGCGGTAATCGAGCATACACGCAAAAAGGGAAAAAGCGGAAAGGCCCGTTCGCTATTGCCCTTCCCTGAATATGACGAGCCACGCCGGACTCGAAATGCCGCCAGCTGGGTGACCAGGCCGTCACACGTGGCATTTGCGTTCCCCAAGAGCTCGAGACTCGAACTCTTGCACTCAGGAGTTCGAGGCTCGAGCTCCTGCGGAGAACCGCCAATGCGGGGCATCAGGGTTCCGGCGTAGCCACTTTGGAATGGTCAGGTCCGCCGGAATCGGAAACTTGGCATGGTCGATCGCTTGCGGAACGGCCGGCATTGCGCGGCGGACGCGGTCCTGGTTCGGGCTATCTGTGACAACCACCAATCCCCTAGCTGTCACACTTAGCGCGCCCTTGACCTTCGTGCGTTCTAACCGTTTGCGGCATAGAGGGGAGCAGCACGTTGCATCGGCGCGGACTCCTTCGGGAAGTTCGTTGGTGCAGCCCGGCGCGGTGCAGAAATGTTTCATCGCTGATACGCCATCCGGCAGTGCGCGGCGCAATAGGGGCGTCCCTCCAGGGCATGGCCGCCGCAGTAAAGCATCTGATAGCCCTCGCCCTCGACCGGCCACCGGCAGGTGTGGCTGGTCAGGTCGCCGATCAGGATTGGAGTCGGCGGTGTGGCGTCAGGAATGATCGCTGGCGCTTTTGCTGCCGCAGGGCGGACGCGGACGACACGTTGAAGGGCCCGCCGCGCGATCGACGCGGCGTTCGGCTTCAACGGAATGACGCTGTTGGTGCTCAATTTGTCCATGCCTCGCCTGACGGTTGCCTCTCCAATATTGAAACATCGAGCTATTTCCGCCTGACTATACCCCAGCGGTGATTCCAGATACCCGGCCAATTCCCTGAGATTGTCGCCGTGGCTCCAGAATGATTCGTAACTCCTCAGAAACTTGGCCCCCACCAGCCGAAGCCCCAGCCGAAACGCCTTTCCGAGAACCGCGTTCCGTGTTTTACCGGGAAAGTGCGCGGCAATCTGGGCAGATGTGGCTCCGGTTTTGATCAGCTCCCGTAATCGGTCAATATCCTCGAATGTCCAACCGTTATTACCGTGAGGTTTCGGGTTTTCCGGCATCGCACTACCTCGTTTTTAATCGCGGGTAGTACGAAACCTATGCGATTCGCTATTTCATTTGGCTTTCTCTGAGCATGGCGGCCGGAACCGGCAACCCCCGAATAATCCGATTGATGGTGCGGGCGCCAATACCCCGATGTGGTGTATCCCGTTGCTCCCAGTGATGAATCACCTGACGAGACACATCAAATCTTAGCGCGAACTTGGCTTGACTCTCGCCAAGGGCTTCGCGGATTTTCCTGAGTTTTTCGCCCTTCATGCCAAGAGACTTGACAGAGGTTCGCGGCCGTGTCAAGAACCGCAACAGATTTTGCAGTGAAGGGAGACAAGACAATGAAATTTCCCAGGACCATTGCGGCGGTGCAGAAGCGCGATCGCTGCATGTGGGAGATCGGTGATGCGCTACTCGCCGAATGCGGCAGGCCGTCGGTAGATGGTGTCAAGGATGGCAGCTGGGAGAAGCTAGAGCTGGCCGTCAACGCCATCGAGGCAGCTAAAGTCACCGATTATACAGTAAAGACACTCTCAAAAATCCGGAGCATAGCTTTTGCGTTCTCCAAGGACGCGCGGCGCGCGTCCTTGAGCTGGTCAGCACACGCGGATGCTGGCAGTCCAGAAATGCTTAGTGCCGTGGTCAGGGTCGTTGGACCAAAACCAACCCGTGATGTCGTGCGAACGGCACGCCAAGCCATCGAAATCCAGGAAGAGCGCAAGGAACAGCAGAAGCGTCGCGCCGATCCGGAATACAAGACACCGCCGCAACGCAAGACTGTAGCGCCGACACCAAAAGAGGCGACCGGCCTCGCCTTTCTCGCCGAGAGCTTGCGGCAATGCTCCGTAGTATCTCGCTGCAATCTCGACATGGGGCGGGTTGCCGAATGGCTAGAGAAAAACCTGCGCAAATTGGAACAGGTCGAAATCGACGAACTAGTCGAAGAATGTCTGGTGTTGGCCGATACGTCGCGTCGCGTCGCCGAAATCGCCCGCAAGCTCCAGACTAATCGCCGCGCACACTTGTCGGTTGTCGGCAAAGAGACGTGACATGGCAAAAATCGTTGAATTCAAGCGTCGGGAAAAACGATTGCGGGAAATTCAGATTGATGCGCTGTTTCAATGTCTTCCATCGCCATCCCACGAAGTCATATCGCAGCGCATGAGCAAAGAGCTGAGTCAGCCATTTCCGCTTGAGCATGTCGGCCCACTGCTGAATCACTTGCGTAAAAACAAGGATACCTTTGAATGGACGGTCGCTCACGCCAAACGCGGCCGCACCGATGGTGAGGATAGATTTTTTGCCGTCCTTACGGAAAAAGGGCGCGATCCGCAATTCGATCCAAATGCTCGCCATCAGCTAAAGCTCGGCGCAACATCAACAGTCGCCACCGTTGCGACGTCACTAAAAAATGAGGCTTCGGCATTACAAGCAGCACAGCAATACGTGCCAGCGACATCGCGGCGCCGACTGGCATCCTTGCGTCGCCGCATGGAAAATGTTGCCGAAGAAATGGGCGATATGCTTGAGGAATGGCGCGAAGCCAAATAGTCCGTAGTCGGTAGTCACCTTGCCGGCGCGCCAATGCGCCGGTCTTTTTCTCAGCGGAGCGAGCCGTGAAAATCAGGCGGCTACATATCGCCGACTACACCGCCGCCGAAATGCTGGCTTGCGCCGAGCGCGAGACAAAGCTTCGCAAGCGGGTCTATCCCAACCGGGTCGAGACCGGAAGAATGAGCAAGGAGCAAGCCGCACACGAGATCGCCTGCATGCAAGCCATCGCCGATTATTTTCGTCAACTCGCTGCAAAGGAGAGATTGCTATGACTAACCTAACCGCCGATCGTTATATCGACGAGAGCAACTCCAAGTCCCCGGACCCGCTTGCCGACCACGAAAAAAAGCTCAATGACCTCGTCTCCGGTGCTCATCTGCAGGCCATCGACCAGTGGCAGAAATTTCGCGCCGAAACCGACGGGGTCATGCAGACACTGCACGAACGCGAACAACAAATCTTGGAGCTGATCTCGAAGTTGATCGCCGACGCCCGCGCCAGTGGTGCCGCGGTGGCGATATTCTCGGAAAACCTGCAGCGATTGCAGGACGAGTTTCGCGTCCAATTGCCGAAGGCGCCTAACCTGAAACCGAACGGCAACGACAATGCCTGACGTCTATGAGCGAGAACCCGACAATGACAACGACCGACGAGTACAGCCAAGGATATTCGGCCGCAATCCTTCGTCGCCCTCGCAACTCCAATCCGTATGCGAGGGGATGGTCGCGGAGCGCGGCGCTGGTGATGCCCGAGAGCCTCGCCGCATGTTGGGACGAGGGCTGGCAACACGGCACAATCGCGCTGGAGAAATTAGCAAAGATTATGCGTAACGAATGAGCGAGCGAACCTACGACATCATTCAACTCATGCTGATCAGTGCCACATGCGCTGTCGTGCTGTGGATGGACTGCGACATGATCCTTTGGCTCTATCGAGGCAAATAAATGCTTACCACTGAGCAGCTAGAGAAAAGGCGCGGCAAGTTAACCGCAAGCCGCATTGCGGTCCTGATGAACGGCGTCGCCGAAGACATCATGCAGCTCTACCTCGAAATGCTCGGCGAGGCATTGCCGGAAGATTTATCGGACAATTGGCCGGTGCAGCTCGGCGGCGCGACCGAGCAATTGAATCTGGATTGGTTTGAGCGAAAGAACCGCGCGCCGGTGACGCGCCGCGGTGAAGTTTGCGTGCACGCCCTTTATCCTTGGGCGGCCGCGACACTTGATGGCTGGATTCAAGAAGGATTCCTTGGCTTTCCCATAGAAGCTAAACACGTCGGCGGCCGAGAACCATTTGAGGTAATAGCCGACCGATATGCCCCGCAAATTCATTGGCAAATGGAAGTAACCAATGCCCGCAAGTGCGCGCTCTCAGTCATCATGGGCGCCAACGAGCCGGTGGTGGAATTTATCGAGCGCGATGACGACTACATCGCCGAGATGGTCAAGCGCGGCAAACGCTTCATGACCTGCGTTGCCGCCAAGTTGCCGCCGGTGATATTGCCGCCGATCGCCGCGCCGGTGCCGCACGACAAGATGCGCGAAGTTGATATGTCGAGCGATCAATCATGGAAGAAAAACGCCGATGTATGGCTGCAGTGTTATGGCGCCGCGAAGTCCGCCAAAGACGCCGAGAAAATATTGAAAGAAAAAGTCGAGGATGATGTCCGCAAAGCATTCGGTTGCGGTATCCGCATAACCAGAGACAAGGCCGACAGACTCAGTCTGCGGGAGGACAAATGAACCCGGATATGTTTGTTGTTATGAAGATAGCACTTGTGTTCTCTTTGCTTGGTAACATCGCCTTATTTGGAGTGATGTACACCAGGGGCAACGATATTCGTCGCTGTGAGCAGCACGCCGAGTTCATCGCCAACATGAAAAAGCAGAATTACAACGGCGTTTCAAGCGCTACTTCCTGTCAAGTGACTACGGCGTTTGTCTGGTGCACGCGCAATGATGCTTATCTTCCAAAGTAAAAAACTAAGCTAAGGGAGAGAGCAAATGAAACTCGAACTTCGCGATAAAGACGGCAAATGGCTGCGCACGGCTCAATATCTCGAATGTATCGACGCCGAAAAGGTAACCAGAGACAAGGCCGACAAACTCAGTCTGCGGGAGGACAAATGAAACCGGATATGTTTGTTGACCCAGAGGGCTTTCAGAGATGGCTGAACTCTGAAATCAAGCAGCATAATCGCGAACAATCCGTCAATCGCTCATTCAACAAACTCAAGCAGCGCAATCCCAAGGAATTTCATAATGCCTACGACGCCTTGATGGGGCTGAATCCAAAGAATCCGAAACACCGCAAGGCCGTCAAGAAAATATACGACGCCGACAATCCAGGAAAATCACTGCTACAATGGTGGAGGGGAAGCAGCAAATGAATTCCGAACAAACAAATGAACTCGCGGCCGCGCTCGCCAAGGCACAGGGCGCTATGGAGAATGCAAAATTAAACAAGGCCAACCCGTATTTCAAAAGCAAGTATGCCGACTTGGCGTCGGTCATAGATGCTATTAAAAAACCGCTGGCCGACAACGGCCTTGGCTATACGCAGACGACGCATATCCGCGAAAATACTCTGGTGCTCGTCACCAAGCTGATGCACTCCAGCGGTCAATGGGTCGATTCCGAATATCCGTTGCCGCTGGTGCCCGATAAGCCGCAGGTGCTCGGCAGCGCGCTTACATACGCGCGCCGTTACGAGCTTGCCGCAATCTGCGGTATTGCCGCCGACGAGGACGATGACGCCGACGCGGCCCAGGCGGCGGCCGGGACCAAGAAGCCGCCGAAGCCGGCGCCGGATATCATCCAAGCGCCACCACACAATCCCAAGACCGGCGAGATTACCGAACCACCGAAGCAAGCTGCGCCACCGGAAGAAGACCTGGATTATGGCGGCATCGACGTTGAGGACATGGCGCGCGAGGCCGCCATGCGCGGCCGTGATGTGCTGAATCACTTCTTTAAATCATCCAATGCCGAGCAGAAGGTGAAGATCAGGGCAATCATGCCGGAGCTAAAAGAATTGGTCGACGCGGCCGAAGGCGTAAATGCAGCGGGAGAGGGGTCATGATTTTTGACAAAGTCGGCTTGGTTGCGCTTGGTGCCCTGCTCGGGTGGGGGATTAGCGTGGTCCAAGCCAATTATGCCGCCGAGCCTTTGTTGGGGACGGCTATCCGATCCATTTCCGCAGGCGGAGTGGAATACATAGTTTGCATTCCGCCTTGGGACACGCGAGACGCGCAGGGCACCGTCCACCATTTTGGCGATAATCCTGAGCCACCGAAAGCGGGGGATAGGCCATGAGCGGTAAAATTGGCTGGCTCATGAGCGGTAAAATTGGCTGGCTCAGCGTTGGCGTTGTATTCATGATGTTCGTACTTTTTTTCCTCGCGCTCACTGCCCATGCCGCGAACAAAACGCCAAAGACACCAAGAATTGCCGAGAGCTTTCAGACATTTCGGGCGGAACTGCCGAAGGTCATTGGGCCAAGCAAGCGCACGCTACGCCTGCCGCCGAGCAGCACGCGATATGAATTTCATCACGATACCTGGCGCACTTTCGGCAAGGCGATGATTTTCAAAGAGTGCGCTTATGATTTCAAGAACGATCCCGGCGAGGCGAGCTGCCAAACCGTTTGGGCGCACATATGACGGCAATCCCGAATCAGATAAGATCGCAAGCCTTGGCGGTGCTTAATGGCCGACCCTGGCTCGCGCCCCAAGCCGGACAGGACGTGGAGTCCTCCCCTGCGTCTTGTCCGGAAGTGTCTAAGTACGTTGCCCAACGAGCGCGCGTGGCCGTCAGGGTTCGGGTACCGCAAAACTAATGACCTGGAAGAGGGATTGCACGATCCCGCCACGCAAACCAGACAATCGGCATTGTCACTATTGCGGCGCGGAGATTTCGTCTCGGCGTTAGGTTGCCGCCGATCAAGACGCGGATATTCGATCTGATACTGCACGCAGGGAACGACGGCATAGCGACCGAGGACCTGCGTTCAATATTAGGAATGAACCGACATACCGTCAGAGCGCATGTCTACCAAATCAATACGGCGATCCTTGGCAGCGGCTACCACATCTATGGCCGTAGCCGCCACTTCAGGCTTGTGAAGCGCGGTTAGGGCGCAGCCGGAGTATTGGCGGTCACTGCGGCGGCAATCGCTTGGTCATTGCCCTGCAGCGTGGCGACCAGGGCATCAAGCTGTGCCTGAGTCGCCGGGTCGCTTGTGGATACATTCTGCACTAGCGCCACGAGCTGCTGGATGAGCGCCAGAGCACTACCGTTAACGGTCGAATTGTTGGCGACCTCTGCTTGAAGCTTGGTCAAATCGATAGCCATGGCGGTCTCCTTTGTGATTACTGTGCTCAGTTGAGTGGTGATAGCTTGCAGCTTGGCGAGAATAGCCGCTAGTTGCTGTTCGACGGCGGTATCGTCCCAGATAATGCGCATCGCCATGTCCGCCTCGTATTTCGCTTCGCCTTTCTCTATAGCATCAATTTGTGACGAGTCCGGTCTGAAATGCTCACTTCAGTGAGGATACGGCTGGGGCTAAAGTTTTGAATAACGCCGCCAGAACTTCCATTTCCGCGCTCACCATGGGTTCTTGCACCGTAAGACCAAGCTTGGCCTGCAAAGCCTTGATGGCACCGAACGTGGCACCCCCGAACTGGCCGTCGACCACCAGAGGCTTGCCGAAATTGATATAGCCCACCGCTTGCGCTTCGTTGAGCACTTGTTGGATCAGAGCAACGAGATTGACCGGCTGTGCGTTCGCAGCCGGATGCAAGACCGTAAGCAGCCCCGCCAATCCGGGTGCAATCGTCGACACCGAGGAAGCGAGCTGTGGCAAGAGCGGCGCGATGGCGGTGATGAGGCCAAGAATAAGGGCCGGATTTATGGCTTCTGGGCCGCCCTATGCTTGTCGAGGGCGTCGACGGCAGTCTTGGCGAACTGGCCGGCAGCGGCGGGTATCAGCGCGGCCGGCACCATGCCCTGAAACATCGGCGGCACACCGTTAAAGCCGGTGCCGGGAATGCCACTGGTGAGCATATTGTGAACGTCGACAAGCAGGGCATTTGCGCACGCGGTGTAATCGCTATGGTCGGCCATGGTATCCAACCTCTGCTAAGTTGAAATGGGCAAACCTTCCGAAATCGCTCATCTGTCAACCACCTTGTCAGATGGAATAGTATGGGCGATCCGCGGCGCGATGATCTTTTCGACCTCCGGATCGTCCGCTGCTTCCTTGATCACCGCTGCGGGTCTGTTGCTGGCAACCGACCAGACGGCCGCCGCGATGGCAATTGCCGCCGACGTAATATCGGCCGCGGCAGCTTCGCCGACCCATCCTTTGCCAGCGGCAAAAGCAAGAATAGCGGGCAGAATTGCGCGAATGATACCATTCACCGTATTCAAGGTCAGCATGGCGGTCTCCTAGCTGACTTCTTTGCCGTTGACGATGATCTTGGCGTCGCCATCCGTGGTGATGGTGATCGTCGGCACCGGCAATTTGCCCTGCGCCTTGAGAACAGCGAGAATCGCGTCCATAGGGTCGGGCTTGGGTACGGGAGGCGCGGGCGGCGTTACAGGAGGAGTCACAGGCGGCGCCGTCACCGGCGGCTTGGCGGCGTTGGCCTCGAATTGCTGACGCCAAGCGGCGGCGCCATCATGCCCGCCGGGGCCGCCACCCCAATCGTTGAATACATTCCCGAAAAGGCGAATCTGCGGTTGGTGCTGGCCGTTCGGGTCGGTCGGCAGGCCCTGGTCGGTAAAGCCCTGGATAGTATCAGAACCCGCCATTGCGGTTTCAATCGAAGTGTTGAGCTGATCGACCAGCGTTTGACTGGCGCGTATTCGCGTGATGAAGCTCGGATATTGACCGCGATTGTAGGGGCCGTAGAAGCCGCCCTCGATCATCTGCATCAGCGTTTCCGCTTGTCCGTGGGAACGGACGTACATCACGCGATTGAAGAAGCTCTCGCAGGTCTGCAGCGCGCTGCCTTCGGATAGCAGCATCGCCGCGACATTAATCCACACGGTCTTATCATTCAGTTCGGTCCTGAATGCCGCCTCGCGCTGCTGTGCGATCCATGGGTTGCCGCTCAAAAATCACATCCTCAATTCCACGGTGATGCCCATTCGCGCTCTTGTGGCTGCGCCCACATTGCCGACAAAAGTGCAGGCGGCGCCAGCGTCGCTGAGTTCGATCGGCGTCAGGACATGAGAGCCGACCCCCGGCACTCCCTTGTAGGCACCTATTACAAGTTGGCTAGAGCCAAGGGAGTTAAAGCTGGTCGTTCCAGAAAAGGCCGTCGTTGAGTTAACCCCGACGCCGACATAGCATCGCGGCGTGCCAGAGCCCGAACTTTGGCTATTATAGCTTGCCGTTATATTATCCTCTGCCAAGGCATCGACATAGCGGACCACAAAGGTGGTATCGCCCCTGGCTTGCCGCCAAACGTTGATGACCGAGTAGTTCCAGGTTGTAGTCGTTTCGCCTATCGTTGTCGTGGCAAAAACCCGATTGTAGGTATTGCCAAGACAGAAACACGCCGCGGTCGGCGGCGCGCCATCAGCGCCAAATACCATCCCGGTCTGTCCCGCGGCCGTGGTGTAGTAAATGCCGAGATGAGTGGCTTGATTGGCCGCAATCGGGCCGAGGTTGGCGGCCCCATTGTAGCAATTGGCTATTATGTTGGTATTGGAAAAAAACGGCGTGACCGCGCCGGTTTCATCGCGCTGTGAATAGCCGGTGCCGCGCGCGGTATTCGATCCACTGTCGGACGCCCAGCCGCCGCCAGCGCCGTTGGTGGCATGGCAGAGCGTCAGCGTGCCAGCGATATTCACCGCCCACTCGTCAAATACGCCGGCGGTATTGACGACGCCGGTACCGCTTGGCGGCAATACGTCAGTGATTTCGCAGGAGCCGATCGGCAGAATAATCGAGATTGAGCCGTTATAGACCGGCACGTACCGGCCGCCGTGGTAGCAGTCGTAGCGGATGGTATTCTGGTTGGCCGCCGTCACGGTCATGACCGGCGTGTTCGGTGTGAGCGTCAATCGGCCCTGCGGCAATGGCAGCATCACGGTATTCAGGGCATTGCCGGCGCACGAAATGCCAGAGCCGCACGTGAACGCGCCCTGCAGGCCGCCGATCGATGACACCCCGGAGCTTGCAGAAAACTGCGACCAGACAATCGGACTGATGCCGATCGCCGCGACCTGCGACTGCACTACCCAGCCGGTATTGGCATTGGCGGTGCCGGCCGTCACCAGCGCATAAGTGCCGGCGCCGATAGCATTGAAATTCAGCGTGCCGGGCGTGTTGGCATCCGCGGAGCGCGTCAGCACATAGGGCGTTGAGCCGGTGCCCACCGTGGTGACGTTGTAGATGCCGTTGTTGGCCGTGGCCGCTTCGTTCTTGACAATAATACGCATGCCCAGCGTCGCGGCATTGCCGTCGATGGTCGGCGCGGCGCACGATGACGCGCAGCTCGCGGTTAGCGTTGCCCCAACGCCGGCCGCGCCATTGTTATAGGCATTGACCGGCAGTGCTGTTGTGGTCGCCAGATTGACCGATGCATGCACCGTCAGGCCGGTAGAGTTCTGATCGACATATTGCTTGTTGACCGCATCAGGCGGCAAATTCGGCAGCGGCAAGCCGGTGATGGTGCCGCCAGTGATGGCCACGGCATTGGCGTTCTGCGTCGCCATGGTGCCCAGGCCCATGGACGTTCGCGCCGCTGGCGGCGCCAGCCATTGCGGCACGCCGGCCGCGCCCTGGCCGACATTGAAATAATTCAGCGGCGGATAACCTTGAAATTGAGCACTCGCCTGACCGATCGGCAGGCAAGCAAGCAGCGCGGCGACCAAAAGGCGGATCATGTCTGCGCCCATCCCGTATTGATGCCGTCATTGAAGGGCGTGAGTTCAACCGCCGCGCCATTGGTGGACAACACCGCATTCGGCAGGCCGTCGATCAACGTCCCGTCGGACGGCGTAAACGTTACGGGATTAGCGGTCGCCTGCATGCCGACGTCCTTGAACAGCAGCGGAACGCCAAAGCGATCGGTATAGGGCGGCAGCGGAATGTTGATCGGCGATGTCAGATTGAGATTGAGTTGCTGGTCGGTCGGCGCGATTGTCACTGGCCCCGTGGTCACCGAGCGCTGGACTCGGGCGACGACCTGCGACAGCGGATAGATGAAAAAATCGCCGAGAATAGAATCCCAGACCAGAACGTAGTCGGTTCCCATTTGCAGCGCTGAGGGATTTTGTTGCTGCAATCCAGTGAATGACAGCGAAATCGTCCAGATGCCACTGCTCTTGCCGATGGCAATCGGCCCCAAACCCATAACCTGCGAAGGGAAGGGAAGAAGCGTGTTGACGCGGACGGACGCCGGGAGAGTCATGCAATCACCACGTCGTGCAAGAGTATGCGTGCGCAGTCGTAAACGCCACGATGGATACACCAGCATTCGGGCCAAAGCCGGCCGGTGTTGTGTAGGTGCCCATGCCGGAATAGCTCGGTGTCGCCGGCGCGCCCAACGGATAGGAACCCGGCGCACCCGCCGTCGCCGGACCGCTGAACGATATCCAGACCGGTTCGCCACCGCCGGTCGTTGCGTCAATATTGCCGATCGAAAACCCGTGAATTGTCGACGAGGCGGCAATGACGATTTGCGGTGCACCGCCATTGGCAACCGTTCCGGAGCAATCCGTCGGCGTGATATTGGGAGCGCCGAGCGTAGCCGTCACCAACGGATTGGCGGGCGTGCCTTTTTCGTTAGCGCTGGAATCAATCAGCACTTGGGCGTTGCAGTGGCCAGTTCCACCAGGGGCGCCAGCAACAGGACAGGAAAAATCAAACATGTATTGGATGACATTATTGCCGTCCTTGTAGACGTAAAAGGCTAAAGCCGGGCTTGCGACCAGAATAATCGCGGCAGCGATGATTGCGCGTCTCACGGGACACCTCCCGGTTGGTTGTCTGACGGACCGCCGCCGGATGGCGGCGGCACTGGCGGAAGGACGGTGGACTGTGTCGGCGCCACGCCGGTCGAGATCAATTGCGCGATGCCGCCGTAGAGGATCGGTAGCTTGCCGAGGAAAATCTGCCGGGTGCTGACGCTGTCGGTCGCCACCAAGCCAATCAGATAGCTGCGCAGCCGCAGCCGCTGCATGGTCAGGACCGGGATATTGATTTGCACAAAGCCGACATCGACGATTGTCAGGCCGCCGCCGAGCGTAGCAACAATCAATGGCGCATCGCCGCCAACACTACCGCCACCCCAATCGTACCATTGATTATAGTCGTCGCCGAAGCCACCACCATGCTGGTCCTGATTGCGAATCTCCAACTGCAAGGCCACGCCGATCTGCACCACCAGCGCGCCACTATTGCTGCCATAGCTCAAGACGTAGCCGACCAAGCTCACGTTGCCGCCGGCATCCCTGATGGTGATCGGATCGCCCTGCAGGATTGCCAATCCGGTGCCGACCGTGATGCTCAGGGCCATTAATTGATTGCCGACCGGATAGCCGGGCACGGTGAACGTGCTGGTCGAGGTCGTCGTGACTTGGCCGTCGGTGATGATCCAATCGCTGCCAGTGAAGCCGTTGGGCGTTTTGAGTCCGACAATACCGGCCAAGTTCACTGGATCGCCGGTATCGTCATCGAAAATCGAAGTGACCCGACTGAAATCCTCTCGGTTGGTCGATTGGGGGAATAGTGTCGGGTAGCTATACGTTTTGGCCTCCTATAGGCGAATGTAGTAGGTTGCGAGTTTAAACGGCGACATGATCGGCAGCGCGGTGTTGCTGCCATTCACTTTTGCGGTCCCGCTCATCGCTGGGAGTGCGGTGCTGTTAATTGTAATGGGAGTTGGCGGCGTCGGATAACCTGGATTAGCTCCGCCGGCCACATTCGGAAAAAAACTGGCTGGACCGCCAAGAGTGCCACCAGTCACGACATGGCTATGGACACCTTGTCCGGCCGGAATGGTAACCGGCAGATTCAATGCTGGTAAATTGGTCAAGGCGATCGGCTGATTGGCCGCGCCGCCGAACGCGCCCGGCGTATCGGCCGTATCGGTCCCGCCGCTCGTGATGTTGCTGAGCAGGATGCCGCCGAGGCAGGCATTGCCCATGCAATCGCGACCCGCAGGCACGGAATCGCGCATGTCCATCAATTGCAGTTGCTTGTTGGCCTGAAAATCGGCGAGCGCCGTGGCGCCGCGGCCGCCGGGCGTCACCGGGCAATGCGGGTTCGGACAATTGGCCCACAAATAGACAAACAGGTTTTGCGCCGTATTGCTGGCCAAACCGGTTGCTCCCGACAGCGCGCCACCGATGGTCTGGCCATTGAGCACCACCCAACCTGAGAGCAATTCCCCGGAAAGTCGGAACTTGATGTCGCCGGTCGTCGCGATCGCGTTCGGGTCGACCACTTGGCCACCACCGCCACCGCCACCGCCCGCGCCGCCGATCACCAGAACGTTGGGATAATCAAACACAATGCCACCGCCTGCATCGGTCATACGCAAATGCACCGAGCCGGAGGCCAGATAGAAAAACGGCAGTCTCCCAGTAACGTCCGCAGGCACCGGCCACGGCAAGGCTTGCGTGAGATTGATGTCCTGAAAAGCAAGCTGCGGCGTCGCCGTAGTGTTAATGACGTAAATGTATAAAAGCGCCCCGGCCAACGGCTGGCCGTTGATGCCCTGCTGCACATTGCCCGCCATGGTCACCGTGCCCTGAGCGTGCGCGGGCGCAGCAAGTCCGAACAGCATGGCGAGAATGGCTAGAAGCTGTTTCATTGACCTGCGTCCTGCTGCGGGCCCTGATCCGGCGATTCGCGGTGATGGTGCTCGTCCTCGCGCCCCTTGCGCAAGCCCCAGACTTTCTGCATGGCCAAGAGACCTGCGGCTCCGAGGCCGGTAAAACCAATATCGGCAGAGCCTACACGCGTCCCCGCTGCGGTAAATGTCCGCAACGCGTTCATGATTGGCTCGCTTGCAGCCGCCATCTGGGCCGCTTTCTGATACAGAGCGGGATCGTCTGAGGCGAGCATCTGCCCTATTTTTAAGGCCACTTTGGCGTCGATCTTGCCAGCAGCCTTGCGATAAAGGCCAAAGCCAAAGGCTGAACCGAGTATGAGTTTCGGATCAACCTCGCCTTCCTTGAGATATTCGATGCCGCCGACTGCGCCGGCAACACCGGCACCACCACCGATATGACCACCAGCGCTCTTAGCCATTTCCTTGAGCCAATTAGGCTCTTGCACCACCCGGCGCACGCGGTCGATACCTTCCTCGAATCGCAATTGCGCTTCAAGCTCGCCGGTCTTTTGCGGGCCCAATACCATCTCAATTTTTCTACGCGGCAAGCCTTGGCGAAGAAAAACCGAATCAAGCACTTTGGACCTTGCGGTTAAATCAGCGCCGGGCGTAATGGCTTCGATCTGCGTTGCCAAATTGGAAGCAAAGCTGCGCTGAAATATCTGCTTTTCTTCAGGTTTGAACGCGGCGAAATTTCTTGCTGATTCGGTCAGGTCTTTTTCTTTTGATGTGACAAAATTCTTGCCAGCTTCCAAAGCATCCTCGGCACCAAAAAATGACGCAGCCGTGCGCCGCGCATCAGCAAATTCCGGTACTTGCTCGTCAAGTTGCTTAAGAAGGTTGTCACGAACCCCCGACAGCCTCGTGCGGGCCGCGCCCTTAGCGTTGTCGATTTCTTCCTTCAAACCCCGCTGCACATAATCCCAAAATTGAATATTCGGATAAGTCTCTACACCTGTCGGCCCCTTATTGAAAACCAATTGCCCGCTCGGTGTGATCGTCACTGATGGCTTGAAGTTGGTGAGGCCGTCACGATATGCCCAATCCGATCCCTGCCTCACGGCATTGCCTATTGCTCTTTTGCCTGCGTCCGTGGCGGCGAATGCCTCTAAGCTATTGTCTGGCATATCGGGCGCGCCAACAGACCAAATAGGACGATCACCGGCCTCATAAGCTTTGGCGTATTTTACTGGATTGACCGCCGCCTTTTCTGCCGCAATACGATCTGCCTCTTCCGTATAATTCTTGCCACCCGCCAAACTGCGGATGTATTGCCCCATCCGTGCGGGCTGCTCTTCATACCGTGGATTGACCACATCGCGAATGGCTTGGCCACCTTCGGGCGAAGCTTTAGCTACCCTTTGCGCCAATCCGAGTGTTTGCTTGCCGCCCACGTCAGCCGTAATGACCGGCGTCGCAGCTCCCGGCGCAGGCATGCTCGGGCTAATCCCAACATCTGGTGTTGGAGCATGAATATCGCCGCGCAATGCGTTGGCGACCTGATGACCAACTTCCCAATCTGGATTAATTGCTCCGCGAACCAAGCCGCTCACTCTGCCAGCAACTTTAGATGCAACGCCTCCGATTGCTTCTGAGGCAACACGACCGCCAATACCCAAAATACCGCCCGTTGCGGCACCCTGGGCGGCCGCCTTCGGAACCTCTTCCGGCTTGCCTTCACTCAGCTTCTTACCGGATTCATAAAGAGCGTTCCCCGCACTGGTCGCCACTCCGCCACCAATGATTTTAGTGGCAAGACCTTCGAACTCCTTTCCGAATAAGGTGGCCGGCAATCGAGCCCGGCGATGACAATGCGGCGCCGAATTGGCCGGCGAGATAATAGCCGGCGTGCTGATCCCACGCCATTTGGTCATTGCCGATCATCGATTGCGCGCCTTTATTGTAGGCTTCGCGCGCGGCCGGGTCGGGGTGATTGCCAAAATGATCGTTCCACAAGCGAGACATTCCTTCGCCGATGGCCTCGCCACCTGGATTCTCGGAAGCCACACCGGCCATCGCCGCCGATGTGCCTGTGCCGCCGGGGGCTTCCCCGGCTGCCTTCAGACCGGCAATCGCTGGTGCCAATCCCTGCGTATAGAGGTCGACATAGCCGCGGGCTGCTGCTTCCGTGCGGCTAACGTCACGGGACGGCACCGCTGCTGTTTCGGTCGGTGGCTTCCAATCCTCATCGCTGTAAACGCCCGGTGTTTCCTTTTGTCGTGGATGAACAGTGATTGTGGGGAGACCGGTCGTAACATCAATTTTCGCGGGGACCTGCTCGGCAGCCATTGGGGGCGCCGGCGCTGTGGCGCCAGGAGGCGACCAATCCTCGTCTCGGTAAACGGCATTTGTCATTTACATTTGCCACCCAGAGCACAACCATAACTGCCATCTGGCCGGCGATAGGGCTCTCCCGGTTCAAGACCTACTCCGCGTTGCCATTGAAAAAGTTCGTCCTGGGTTTTCAAGTTTTTGGGAGCATGGGGAGCACCAATCAAGTGCTGATTCGTTTCTTCTAGCTCGTTCCACAACTGTCCGCCGCCATTCTCGCGCGGCGTTGCCAGATATTTATCCACCTTTTCATAAAATTTATCGTCGAGAAATTTTGGACCATTTGGATTGGCGCGATAGTCGCGCGCCATTTGTGCAATATGGCGATATTGCTCGCCCATTCGCAGCGTCATTTCTACAAGGTATCGATTACCGGCCGGCGTGTTGCCAAAATCCGCCGTAGCTTTATTTACGTTTTGAGCCTGTATTTGAAACGTCCGTGTTGCTTTGTCCCCGCCTTCTTTCTCAAGCATTTTTTGTAGGTTGAAAATTCCGAGCTTCAATTGCGCTGCATTTTTCTGAAACGCCTCCTGCATTTGGGCCGCACGCGGATTGCCGCCGACAGCCGCTTTAGCCCGATTGTAATCAAGTACGGAATGAGCACCAATTCCAGTCCACGGACCATTTGGGTTGTTTAATTGTGCATCGATAGCCTTCGCATACGGCTCGATGGCTTGGTTGTGGATCGTCTCAACGCCCTGAATGGCTCCGAAATGCTGTTCGCCTGCCGTCCTTCTTGCTTTTTCTATTTCCTGTCCTGCGGTATATTTTTCCAATGGCTCACCATACCGGTGCGCTATTCTTTCCTCTGGTGTTTCCTCTGCCTGTTTGCGCAGCACTGCTTCTCGCTCTTTGATTCGACTTCTAAGATCGTCCGCTGTTTTTTGCAGATTTGCAGCGCGATCTTTGCCCCTGTCCATAGGCAAGGACGCCGCCCTTGTGGCTTGTTGTTCCACTGTACCAAGCGCTTTATTTAGATTGTCCAAGGTCGGATCGCCGATGGTCGGATCGGCTGGCGGCGGCAAGGGCTGACGTGGCGCCGGCTCTGTAGTTGGACCAGTAGATGCGGGCGCTTCTTGTTGTATGACGCCGGGCGCCGGAATGGCGGCGCCGCCACGTCCGGCAGTTTGCGGCACGCCGCCGGATGGCGGCGGTACCGGACCGGGCTGACCGGCAACACCTCTTCCAGATGCGGCGCCGCCAGCGGCGGCTCTTTCATCTGGCGATTGTCCCGCTGCTTGTTGTGGCGCGCCGGTACTTACGGGAGCGCGGTCAGAAGCACCTGACGCTTGACCCATGGCGGCCGGACTGCCCGCTTGACTACCTGCGTGTGCTGCAATAGCGCGCGGCTGCGCGTTGTTATCAAAGCGGCCGGCCCAATGCTGCACGAATGCACCAGCCGGAGCATTAGGATTGCCGCCATTAGCGGCAATATTGCGTGGCGGTACTAACTGGCCAGCCGGCACATTGGGGTTTGTCAAAAGCTTGATAGCACCACTAACGCCTTGCTGGTGGGCTAAGTAAAGCGTTCCTGCCGTCACCGGCAATCCAGCAGCCTTGAGCGCCGCCGCATTATCGCTGGCTAACCGTCCAGCAGCGTCGGCACTAGCAACCGGATCGAAGGGATTTTTCAGCCCATATTGCCGAGCCGTCGACGGGATGAACTGGAACTGCCCAGCAGCGTGCGAGAGTTCATTATAAGCGCGCGGATTATGGCTGCTCTCTAGTCCGGCCGTGGTTGCCATATAACCAGCAGGCAGTCCATATTTGTCCTCGGTGTCTTGGTAAAGTTTGGCATACTGCGCTGGCGCAGGAGGAGGCCGTGCAGCACTTACTGACGCCCCTGACGCCCCTGACGCCCCTGGCGCCGCTCCTTGCTGCGGCGCGCCAGCAACTCCAGCCGGAGGAAGTGGAGGAAGACCGCGCGCCGCTCTATTCGCATTCTCAATAACTGCGGCATCGCCCTCTGCCTGATCGCTATTTACCATATAAGGCAAAAGCGCCTGTGCGGCCGGAAGCCCCCCAAACTGGACCGTCCGCTTCAACATTTCTTGCGTATCGGGCTTGCCGTGGGCATCCAGCGGAATGCCGCCAGCAAAGGCATTCATTGATCGGCTTTTGTAAAAATCGTCTGCAATTTTTCCAAAATCCAGCAATGGCGCCGCATAGGCCCCCGGCGCAGTCGGCATGAAGAAATCTTGCGGCCCAGCCACGTTATGCTCTCTCTTTCACTTGGCAGGATTTCAAAAGAGCGACAAGAAAATCCAAACGGCTATAAATATGACCGTGCCGTTCGCTTTCTTTCAGGCAATAGTCCAGAACTTGCGCCAAGGCTCTGGCGTCATCGCCGCGAATGAATATGCCCGGCCAATCATCGCCAAACCGAACAACCCCGGTTTCAACGCGCGGTGATTGTTCGCTCACCCTGCGCATTTATTGACCGTAGCCCTGCGGCAGAATGTTCATTGGTGGCCCCGGCTGCTGCGGCATGGGCTGCAATTGCTGCGGCACGATTGACCCCGGCGTGGGCGGCGTAGCAATCGGCCCTGGCTGGCCAGCAACTCCCGGCTGCTGGCCGACGCCATAGCGTTGCGCCTGCTGGCGATATTGTTCGATGAGCCTGCCGAGTTCTCCGCCAAAAGTTTTCATGATATTTGGATCAATACCGCCTTGCGGATTAGTGGATGCCTGCTGCTTGGTCGCTGGCTTCTGACCGGCCTGAGCCAATTGCATGAGCGACTTGATATCAACTGCCGATGGATTGAAGTTCAAGTCGGTCGGCCGATAAAATTGGAACTGGTTATCAGGCATCGGCTTTTTCCTTCTCTTTTTCTTTCTCTTTCTCTTTCTCTTTCTCTTTCTTGACTTCCGGCAACGCATTGCGATCCAGCGGCCCGGTTATCATCAGGGCCTTCTCGATGGCATCGGCGAGCTGCGCCATGACGGCATGAGAGCCGCGCAGATGTGCCACCACAACACTGCGAGTGCGGACTTCCGATTTGCCGTTGGCCGATACCGGCACGACAACATTAGCGGCAAGCTCGATCTGCACATTGACGCCGATCACGCCATAAGCCACGGCTCCATCGAAATAGATGAACGGTGCAACATCGCCGCCGTGCGATTGCACCAACGGCATTGGCTTGCCGTGCTCTTGCGGCAGTTCGCGATTGCGTTTGTTGACGGCCATCAGGCGGCAATCTCCATCAACTCTTGCGCATACGGCCGAGCCGTTGGCGGCGGCTCGTAGCGCTCGCGAGTGAATTCCAGAATCTTGGCGGCACGCTCGGTGGCACGGCGATAGTCGACGCCCTTCAAATCGCCGATGGCGTCGAACACCGCTTCGGGCGTAGTGTCCTCCACTTCCTGAGCAATGAGGCCGATCTGATGCCGCGGGTCTCCAGCATAGCGGTATCGGAAAACAGTCTCTCCGGAGGCCAGCGCGCCGACCGGCTCGATATCTTCTTTAACTCTGCAATCGGAGAGGAAGCCCCAAGGCACCGCCAGCGAGGCTGCCTAGCGCGTTGAATTGATTGGCTCCGGCCGAATATTGGGCAAGTTGCGGCGGCGGCATTGGCTTGTGCGCTCGTCAGCGCGCCGCCGTAATACATATTGCCGATATTGTCGTACCCGCTGCACGCCTTGGCCGATGCCCATGTTGGTTTGGCAATCTGGCCGCCGGTATTCTGCGCCAGGCCGAGATAGGGCTGCAAATTCTGCATGTAATTCTGGAATGTCGAACCAGCCAAGCCCTGATTGCACTTGGACTAGGTCCATCGCTTCATTGCCGGAACCAGTGCCGCCAGTTGCCGCATTCTGCGCGGTGATGCCGTTATCGCCCTGCTGCAATTGAAACTGATAACCGGGCGTTTGCTGAAGTTGTTGCGCTATCCGCTGAGTGGCACCAGGAACGTTGCCTAAGCCAAGCGCGCTGCCATAAGCATTGACACCTTGCGTCGCAGCGCCAAAATTCCGTTGCCAGCGGCGCTAGAGCTTGCGCGCCATATTGCTGTAGATTTTGTACTCCACCGAGATACCAAGGCAGCGCTTGCGCTTCGCCGGCTGCAACGCCGGTCGTAATCGCGCCAGCGGCAGCATTGGCTGCGGCGGTCGAGAACGGACTGAAAATACTCATATGACCCTCACCATGACAACGCTGCCATTGCGATAAAAACCATTCACTGGAACTCCGGCTGTTGCCGCCGCCGAATCGTTGGCGGCGTTGACCAGCGGTGCATATTGGGCGGTTCGGAACATTTTATCGAGGGCCACTAAATAGTTCCGCCAAAGGATGCTGAAAACACCATCCTTGTCGAGCACTTGCGAGTTGGTGGCTGGCTGTGGTGGAACTGATACGGCTGCGGGCATTAGTTGGGGATTCCCGGTAAGGTCGCTCTGCGTTCCTTTCAGAAACGCCGTATAGACCGGCGCGGTCACGTCGAGGCGCCAGCGGCGACCAATCTGTCCGGTCATGCCGGCATTCTTGACCGAAACGCGCCCGGTCTTGATCACGGAAATCTGGCCCAGATCGCGAATCACTGGCGGCCGATAGAACACGCCGCCGTCATCAGACCAGGAAATAGCGACCGACGGCGCCAGCAAATTCGACAGCACTTGCAGGTCGGTCACCGTGCCGCCGCTCGTCCAGTCGTTGACGAAGGTGGCGGAATTTCGAGGTGCGTGCCATCAATGACCGTAATCGGCCATGTGCCGTTGGCCTCCATGGTGCCACCGACATTAGCCACCGTGGCCTGATCGCCGGTGTTGGCGCCCAGCGTTGAAACCACCGTAAGCCGCACCACGCCGCCATTGCCGGCGGCCGTGCCGGTGACCGTCAGCACCCGCGCAGGCGACTGGCGTGCCGACACCGCTGACGAAATGGAAATCCGCGCGCACGACGCGGGCTCGCACCGGAAACTTGTCGACGAGTGCCGGTTTCGATCCGCATCAACATTTGGACGGCCGTGCTCACCCAAGTGTATCGGGTCCTGGATCAGCACATCGGCATTATTGGTGACGTCAATGAAGTGAATCGCGGTCGATTGCGTATCGCCGAGCAGCCATTTGCCGAAGGCCAGATGACCGCCCACGCCGCGCCATTGGCCGAGTGCGCCATTGGATTGCAGCGATTGGCGCTCGAACCATTTCTGAGGTGTCGAGATGGAATTGCCACGTCCATTTGGACGACGACAGTACCCAGACCTTTCTTGCCGGCAAAGATATACACCGCGGCGCGCAGCGTATCGCCAGCGCGAAATTGCGTCTTCGATCAACCGGTTGAGATCGGGCGGCGAAACTTGGGTCGGCGATACCGAGCCTTGCGGCAGCCGATAAACGGAGAAATCCTGCGCCACCCACAACAGATCGTCAAAGCCAGTCTCAAACCCGGCAATGGCGCTCGCCTGCAGCAAGCCGTAGCCGAGAATGGCCTGGCGGCCGTAGGGAAAGGCCGGTGCCGGATTGGCCTGATCGTTCCAAATCTCGATCGAGCCCGTGGTGAAGAAGAACATATAGCCCGAGAAGGCAATGCCGCGCAGCAAGGTGACGTCGGCCTTGGCCTCGATACGGCCAAACGTCAGCGCATTCTGCGTCAGCGAATTGATGCCCGAGGCATAAACGCTGCCGTTGGCCGTGGTGAAAAAGAAATAACCGTCCTGAAACGACACGCTATTGACCGCCGGCAGATTGGTCTGACCGTTGTAGAAGGTCGGCGCGCCGGTGAACGTACCGGCAACGCCGGCGCCGCCCGACATGAGGCCGCTGGCCGGCGTGAAACGTTCCGGTAATGCGATTACCGGTCGAAACGAGATTGTCGACCGTGGTTTGATTGCCGATAATGCCGACCTGGTCGATGGTGATAGTGGCACTGGTGCCACCGACATTGGAAGCGCTGACATTACCGGCCGACAGCACCGCATTGGCATTGATGGCCGTCACCAAAGCGGTGGCGGCCGCGATCGCCGTGCCGCCAGCACCGAGCGCGGCCGAGGTCACCGTCACCGGTCATTGGCCATGTCCCGGCAAGCGTTTCCGCAGGATTGGTGAAATCAATCGATACCGTATCGCCGGCATTCGACGTGCCGACCAGCGCCAGCGTCAACGTGGCATCGAGAATGGCGCTATTGAGAACGTAAGCGCCCTGAATTGGATCGACCGCGACCACATCCGGCGAGGTTGCGTTCTGATTCTCGGCGATCGAGATTGCATCAACGCCCGGAAAGGCTCCAAGGTTGGTAGCCGCGCCGCCGCTGGTCAGGGTCACCGCTTGGCCGGCAAAAGCCTCATAGCTGATGCCGCCGGCCTCGATGCCGCCGCGGTAGCCGGTCTGGCCGGTCAACGAGAACTGCGTCAGTCCCGGCAGGCGCCGCCATACCACGCCATCGCGCGGCGCGGTGGCGCCGCCTTGCTGCGGATCACCTAATTGCTCAGCGCAAGCAATTGATCAGACGGCCGGCGGATTCCTGCGGATTGGCACCCGGGAAGCTGGATAGAGGCATCGGGATTGTGACAGGCGGCACACAGACACCTCATAATAATATGTTGCAAACGAGCGTTTCCCCTGTCGGTCGACCGCGATTGATCTGACGCAGGCTTTTGGCTGCCGCGCCGGAGCCGACATCAGACGCCCTGCACGCCACCCAGCCCCTTGTTGATCAGCTTGACGTATTCTTCGGCGGACTGGCCAAACTTTGTCGCGCATTCTCCGGCAACGATATCGGCCAAGTCGGAAAACCAAACACCGGGGATATTGTGCGGATCTGGCACCTCGCAAATGTCCAGAGCATTGAGCTTGCGAAAGATAGCGACGAGCTTTTCGTCGACGTAGTTGAAATCCTCGACATCGGGCTGCTGGCCGGCGACCAGCACGCCGAGATTGGCCAGCGCTTCGACTATCAAATCATTCGACTTGCGATATTGGCCGGTCATTGCGGTACCACGACGTAACTGTAAACTTGATAGACTTCGTCAACGACAACCAGCGAATAGCTCACTGCGCATGGTGAGCGAGCCTTAAATCCAAAGCGTTTCCGCCAGCACGGCCAATTCAATTGCCTTGGCTCGCTGAACGGATTGAACGGCACGAATTGGCTCATGCCGGCTCCCGCGCCCACAAGTCATCAAATAGCCAATCCAGCGTATCAGCCAGAAAGCCATCATCGGCCGAAAGAGCCATTGATTTCAATTCGCGCTTGGCTTCCTCTTTGGATGCCGCAGCTAATCGTATCGAATGGCGCTGATCGCCATATTCTATTGTGAGAGTTACGGTGTTCATGCGGCACGCTGCTTATCAAGCTCGGCGCACTCGACGCGGCGGGCATCGAAGAATGGCCGCAGAAAGCCAATATCGGCCGGCGAACAACCGCAGCGCTGACGCAAGCCTTCCTCGCCAACCCATCTTTTGTCCATCGAATCGGCCGACATCGACACCGAAATCCAGTTGATGCAGTAGCCGCGATAGGCGTCAGAATCTTCCGGCAATCGCTCGTGCGGCTTGACCTTGGCGGGACGCACGCCGTCGATATCGAAATACGGATTGCCGGCGAGCACAACCGGTACCGGCACACGCTTAGGCACCGCCTTGGACCGCACGCCGTCCGGCGTGTCGAACTGCTCAACCAAAAGCTGCTCAATGGTATGCGAATACGGCATCTCCGTCGGGACATTGGCCTTGAAGCGAATGCCAGCAAAGACATTCTCCGGCGGATCGCCGTATTCCAGCGGAACATAGGTGATCATGGCGGACTTCTTCGATTGTGTCGGTGCCTGAGCCGGTGCAGCTTCGGTCATTGGCTTGTGCTCTGAAGTGCGCGGCGTCAGCACACGCTTATAGGGACTTATTGATTGCGCTGGATCGTACATGGTTCCCATTGGGCGTCCCTTGCAAATTAGGTGCTTATCTTAGACCAACTGGTATTCGCAGAGCCGGCCACACCGGTCGACATATACCAAACCGAATTTGTCGTGTCGAAGCACAATTGTCCGAGATATTCGGGGGTTACAGCACCTGACGGCGAGCCGGCCGATGTTGCAATGCCGATCGTCTGCATATTCTGGAACAGATAATTCTGCGGCAGTTCGTTCGGACCAAGTTGGGCCATTGGCTTACCTCATGTGAACGCGGCGCCTGCCCAATCCGGGGCAACATAAGAGAAGTGTTCGGTATTTTCCCTGACAAAAATCCCAAACCCGTTGGCAGCAATGGTCAACGAGCCGTTCAGCGAGCCATTCATCGTATCACCCGCCGCTGCGAATACGAGAATATTGCCGGCTGTTTCATTGGTCACAACATACATGCTCGAACCATTGTCGTTGACGATCAAGTTGGGCAGCACGAGGCTTCCACCTGATCCTCCGCTACTTAGAGTAACCCGCGTGAAGGCCGCTGTGATATCTGCAGCACCGGCCTGCGTTCCGGATACATTGGCTACCTTCTCGTCAGTAATCCCAGGCCGAAAATTTGGGTACGCTATTCTGATTGCCTGCGCTGCTGTGGGCATCTGGTTGTCCTTTTCAGAATAAAATGCGCCGGACGCTTACAGTCGCCCCCGGCGCATATTTCAGCTTAGCACGTTGTCGGCGTACCGCCGATCGCCGTGTCGATGCAATCGCCATCGTTGGGCGATACAAATTCCAGCACTAGCGTGGCCTCGCCAGCGGCCGGTCCGGCACCAGACGCATTGTTGAATTCCAGATAGAGGTCCTGACCGCCATTCTGGCCAAACTGCGCCTGCGCGCCATTGGTCAATGTCGATCCGGCATTGGCTGCCACCACGGTCTGCGCCACTGAGCCGCCGGCACCGCTATGAACAGTAACTGCCGCTAACAGATTGACAGCCGTGGTTGGAACCGTCGCCGCGATAGACGTGCCGAGACCAAGCTGATCCGTGCCGCTTGCAGAATTGAAGTTGGTATAAATCTGCATGTAGATGCGCAGCACGAAGGCATTGGCCGGCAATGCGCCGATCCTCATAACGCAGATGCCGCCAGTTAGCGGGCCGCAGGCTAGGCCATTGGCAATCACCGACGTGCCATTGGCCTTGACATGGATACGGAAATACCCGGTTTGCTGGGTATTGAATTGCCGCGGCCCGTAGGTCGGCGGCACGGTGACCGCGAATGCCACCATCGACATTGCGGACAACACAAACATGGCCGCAATGAACGACTGCGCGGTCATCCGGCCGAGAGTCTTGAGAAAGTTCAACATGATCTTGGTCCTTTGTTGGACGATGTGTTGGATGATGCGCGTGCTCTTACGTGTCAGCCTGCGACGCGAAGTATCCGGTGAACACACCCCAATTTTTGTAATTACCGGCCGGATTGAGCTTGGCGATGACTTTCAGTCCGTAAGCCATCTCGATGCCGACGCCGCGAATGAATTGATAGTCATCTTCTTTTCGGAACGTCGGTCGCGGCATGCGGCCCCAGCACCAAGCCATCGCGGACTGGCCGCACATGAACACCGGCGCCACCTGGATCGAGCCCGTACCGGCCGTGGTGTAGGTGGTCGGCAACCGGACATCGAGTTCCGGCACCTCGCGGAAAATAATCCCATTATACAAGAGGTCGCCGTCCTGAAACAGCGGGTTCTTATCAAGGCCGTCGCCTTCTCTGGGTCTTGCCTGCGTATTGGCGGTGATGATCGTGGCGTCGCTTTGCAGATCACGGAAGCAATTCGAGCCGGCGAACGTCACGAAATATTCTCGGCCGTTCTTGAGCTTGTAGGGCCGAATGCGCGGATTGGCCTTCTTTGCCAGCCGCTTCATTTTCAAGGAGGCCGCTGCCGATAATGTCATGCCGGTGGTGATCGTGGCCATCGCGGTGGCCCACACCGTAGAGATATTACCTTGGGCACCACCGACCAGCACGCGATCGGCATTGTCGGTAATCCAGGTATTGCGCTGCGCTGCCGTTGCGGCATCAAACAGGGCGCCGTTGACACGTTGACCGTTGGTCGAACCAAGGCCGGCCGGGGCGGTCGTTGCCAGCGGCACCGCGAAGAACGTATCGCAGATTTCATCTCTCTGGAGTTCTTTGCCCCAGTCTTCGAGCATGGGCCGCATGATGCCCAAAAGATCGATGCTGGATTTCTGTCTTTCAGACTTTTTGACAGTGACGGCGTTTCTGGCCCAATCGATCCAGGCGCGATCGCCGTAATTGTCAAGTGCCTCTTCGTTATTGACCAGAGAGCCGGTCGAGATCGCCTGCTGCTTCAGCCGCGCGACCAGCGGAATATTTATCTGTTCGCCGCCATTTTTCAGGTCGTTGATGACCCGAATGATGCGATGTCAGTTCACTGCCGATATAGGGCGAGAATAGATTCTGGCGAATGTATTCTCGTGTGATTTCTTTCCGAAAGACGATTAACTTGTTGTTGACCTGTACGGTGGTGAGCGCCATGGGATTGCCCTCTCGGCGCTCGCCGGATTATCTCCTGAGAGATTATCTCATCTGCGAGCGCCATAAGCAAAAATGCTCTCCTCGGCGCCATCCATCATTTCAGGGTCGCTCATATGCTGTGAGCGGCCCCCGGAGGCTTCCGAAAGCGAGCGGGGAAGGCGGACTTCATGGCGCGGAACTTGACCGATTCTGCAGACGGCCGTTTTGACGTTGTGGGCCGCCCCGCTGGGGACGAGCCGCAACACCGTAAGCTTGGCGGATTTGATCGCGATGGTACTCGATATACTCGGGATTTGAGGATTTCTCCCACCAGTCCAAAATGGCTTGGCCGGGATTTCGGGCTGTTGCACCAGACGGCGCACCAGAGCGGCATTTTCCGGGGTTTTGTCCAATGACGTCAGGTCGCGATAGGCGACATTGAATTCATAGGATCGTGGCCCCGACGCGGTCTGGGCAAGGCTATCGTTGAGCCTCGTTTCCATATCGCGCTGCTGCTGCTGCTGCATCTGGCTGAAGCGGTCGTTGAACCGGACTTCAGCCCGCCGTTCCGCCTCCGAAAGCACCCAATTGCGATACCCATCCGGGTCCGCGAACATATCGGGGGCTTGCTGTGGCGGCTGCGGCTGCTGCGCTGTGGTTGAGGTTGCGGCTGAGGCGCGGGCTGCCGAGACAAATTGTCGATCCGCATCTGCATATCGCGCAGTTGCGCCCGCAATTCATTCTCGGTCTCGCGTGCGCGCTCGCGGGTTTCCCGTAAGACGCGCGGCGGGATCGAAGGTTGCGGTCGCTGTTCTGCCGGCAGGCGCATCGTCTCTAACAGCATCAGCTTCGCCGTATCTCCGGCTTGCTCGCCTTCTTCGCCCTCTTCAGCTGTTCGCCTCACCTTCGGGGCAGCGGCTTGCTGCTCGCCCTCTGGCGCTTGTTCCTCTTCTTCCTCGTCTTCGAGTTCTTCGCCTTCAAGGCCATCGCCCATATCCTCCAGCTCGGTGCCCGCCTCGTCGTCCAGGGGTTCATCGCCCATGCGCGTCGGTGAACACCTCGCTATCGGTGCGTGCGATAGCCTCGTTGATATCGGCGTTTTCTTCGCGATCGGCCCGCTCGGCTTCCATCAAAGCGGCGGCCTGTGCAGACGGTTTACGTGCCATGAAGCATCTTCTCTGTCTCGTCGAGAATCACGTCTCGCCCGATATCGCTCGGCGGCAGCGCAACGCCCTTTAAGGCCCGGTCGGCGACACCGGACACCTGTCTCGTCAGATGCGGACGGTTAATCATCGATTCTCTGTATAACTTTGCAAGTTCCAGAGTCTAGGGGCACGCAAACTCCCCAAAATGCCTAACCGCTGCCTCGCGATAGGCCGCGTGAGCATGCTGAGGATCATCAAAATATCCGAGACCAAGATGACGACCATCTACAGTGATCGTAGCCTGCCATTTTTTACTATTTTTCGACCAGCTTACTCCCTTGAGGCCACTGGTATTATTTGAATATTTATTGCGATTTGCCGCATTTTTACTTCGCGTAGCTTCTCGAAGATTGGACCATTTTTCATTATCTAAATTTCGGTCTATGTGGTCGATTTCATTCGGCCAAGCTCCAGCCATATAAAGAAATGCTAAACGAGATGCCATGTAGCGCTTTCCATCAACCATGATTAGCCAGCGCTTAGACTTGGACCCGGCGCGGCCGCCGGCCCGCACACCGTGTCCAGATTTTAGCCAAAACCATCCACCAGTTTCAGGATTGTAGAACAAGACTTCACGCAATCTTTCCGCAGTCAACATATCGAGTCTCTTTATTGCTTAACCCCAAAATTCATGGTGACCCCGGTCGCGGCATTAGTGTTGTCACTGTCGGCAAGCGCGCCCGTCAGACAAAAACCAACACCGTTGAAGAATTGCATGCCGCCGAGATTGTGCAGGGCAATGACGACCTGCCCGCCACTGGCCGCAATGGGAACAGCAATTTTAAACGCCACGGTGGAAGTGTTGCACGTCGGCGCGACGGCGAGGTCATAAAGCTTCAGGTAATAAACCGTTGCATTGGTATTGGTCGCCACGATGAAATTGAGTTGCACATTACCGGCGCGCACCAAGTTTGAATTGGTCGACGCGGTGCTGTCGTATTTCTGCGGAACCGCCTGGGCCAAGGCTGGCGTTGCCAGCGCGGCAAGGAACAGTGCGAGGAATAGCTTTTCATAGCGTTCATCCCATTAGCCGCTTGATTGTTTCCGGATTCATACCATTCTTGGCCAATCGGGCCTTGCTCCTGGCATGGTGCTTGGCGACACCATTGGGATCGGCGCTGCTGATAATTCTATCGTGAATCTCGGCATCGCGCTTCCGGCCATGAGCGTCTTCGTAAAACAGCTCGCCTTTATTTCTTTTTGCCGACATAGGCATTGAATCTCTCCATGGCTTCCGGATCATTCAGATCGAGTTTACCATTCCACGAATTGTTCATCAGCAATCGCTTTGAAACCGGTTCGCCGCTCCGTAGTTTTAGCTTCATATCGGCCAAATCCCAGATGGCCTGCGGGTCTTTGCGCATCAAGACTTGCCGTACCGCATCCGCATCCTTTGAGCTTAGCTCATTCGCCGAGATTTCCGATAATCGCCGCCGCGCTACCTGCGAGATCGCATTCCATTCTCCCTCATGGGATGGCAGAAAACCGTATTTGGCCCACGCATAAGAGCCAACATCAATATCGGCAAACAGATCGACCGATTTAAGACCCATTGTTTGATAGAGGTCCATCTGATTGCGTAGTAGGTCCTTTGCCAATCCAGTGCCCTGCGCCGATGGATTGATTTTCAGATAGCCGTGGTGAGCCGTGCCCGCCTCGGTATCGATTTGCCTGGAAATCGTTCCTATTGGCTTGCCGCTTCTCGGGTCGACAAGATGGCCGCCGAAATCGAGCGTGCCACCGACGTTGTCCATCTCCATGTCGGGAGAATGATGTCCGGCAAAGAAATGATCGGCAAATTCCTGCTCGTGCATGTAGTGCGGCGCAATATGCTGGTCGAATAGCGCCATAGCATCAGGATTTGTCTGGAATAGCTTTGAGCCCGATACTTCCTGTCCTAATTGCTGATAGGGCGATTGCTGTGGGGCGTCGAAGATGGATGGGTAAGGCTCAGGAGCAGCCGTCTCCGGGAAGCTGCCCGCCGATATAATGCGAGGCATCGGTTGGTTTTTGGGCAAATGGGGCGGCAGGCAGATTATGAGCCTCCTCCCACAAATGCTCCCACGCTGGATTATAGAAGGAACGCCCCTTTCCTGCATTGGTGCATACATTGAGTTAAGCGCGCTCGGCGGCGGTTCTATGTCACGTTTAGCAACCGCCGCTACGGAGCGGTTGTGCTCCTCCAGCAAATTACGCAACTTATTTTCTAAGCTCTCAAGCGGGGTACGCGCCGCGCCGCCGCCTGTGCCAAGCGCGCTACGCGCCGCAAAGGAGGTGCCGCCGCCAATCATCTGTTTGGCTGTTTCGGCGCCCCATTTCGACATGCCGCTCGACCGGCTTTGCTCATAGGATTCCCATTCCTCGGAGCCTGGCGGATAGGGATTGGGAGCTGCGGCGCGGCCGGGGCCACCGAAAAAATCTGTTGCCGCCTTGGTGATGACCGGCCCGAGCGGATCGCGAAACCCGGCTGGCGGCTGTGCTGCTGTATAGGGATCGGATTGGAACGGATGCTCGTCAACCGGCACGAGACTGACGTCATGGGGATTGTTATCGACCGGCTGCAGCAGCACCCCCTTGGGATTAAAGGGGTCATGCCAGTCTGGCATTGGTTGCAGCTCAGGCACCGGGCATCACCCTCAGGAATTTTCCGGCCCGGCGCGGGTCGGGAACGTAGTGGTGACCGTCCGGCGCCTGCCGGGCGTAGCGCATGATCGGATGGTCATGCGGCACTTGCACCGGCGGCAATGGCGCCTGCGGCTGATTGATGCTCCCCGGCACCGGCTGCGCGCCGCCGCCGTTGGGCTGGCCGCCGACGGCATTTTTCTGCTGATCCTGCGACGTTCTGCTGCTGGCCCTCGCGCATGAACTGCGCGACGTCGAGATTGGCGTCGTGCGCCAGATGCGCCGCGCGCGCGGTATCGGTGATCGAGCGCGAGCGCCGTTCGTCGGCCTGCGCCCGCTTGTCCTCGATATCGGCCGCCATCTTGCCGAGCTGCAATTGCGTCGCCTGTCTGCTGCATCGGATCGGGCGGCTTCTGCATCAGCGCCATGGACCTGCTTCTTCATCGCTGTCGGACATCGGCATGAAGAACAGCTTGACCTGCCACGGCACCGTCGGGTCCTGCTTGAGAACGTCGTAGGTGTCCTGCATCAGGTTGGCGACGTCCGGCCCGTCGTCGAGGGTCATGTTGACTTGCAGCTCGCCGACCGCATTGACGATGACCGGCTCGCCGTACTGGCCTTGATCGGTGCCGTTGACCTGGAGGAATTGGGCAAGACCCTGATTGTCGGTGACTCGGATGAATCGTTCGGCCGTCCAGGTTCGTTTGCAGATGTTCCAAGTTTTACGATAAACACGCTCTTTCCAATCCGCGTAGTTTCTAAAGTAACTGCCGAGTTCGGCGATACCGGCTCGTTGCAACAGATTGATAGCAATTCCAGAATGTTCGTCGGGTTCATCGGCGGCCTGCAATTGTCCAGGAACCATGTTGGCGAAGCAATCGATTTCCTGCGGGCATCCTGCATCAATAGCAGATGTGCCTGCAAATCCTGATTATCTTCGATATCCTCGGGCGGATTAAAGCCGGGATTGTATTCCATGACGCCGTCGGGCCGGGCCGCTCGCGCCGCGCGGTTTCGACATCATCGACCGCGCCCTTCTGCGATTTTAGCGCGGTGACATTGGACATGAATAGCGCCTTGGAGCGGCGCTGGTTCACTTCGTCCTGCGGACCTTTGAAGTTGCGCGTCAGGCCGTAGCGATCGCCGTCATGATCGACCGCGGCCGAGAACATCTCATAGCGATGGGTGGAGTTGCCGCGCTCGTCGAGAAACGGCGACACGCCCTGATCCAGCAGGATCATCGAGCAATAGAAAGCCCAATACCATTTGTTGCGGTGCCGATACCAATGCTCGACCAGTCGCAGTCGCTTTTCGTTGACGTAAATCCACTTGTATTCGCGGTCGGCATGAGTCGTGAGATCGAAACCCGTCTCGACCATGAGGGTTCGCAGTTCTTCCTCATGCTCGGGAAACAATTCGATCGCGGCCTCCACATCCAGCCATTTGGCAATTCCCATAAAACGGGCGTCGGAAAAATCAGGCTTATAGCATCGGGGATCATAAAAGAAATCATCGCCAAAGATGAAATCAACGGCGATGTCCGGGTCACCATGGTCGCCCTTCACCAGCTTGAATTCGACGCCGGCAATGCCTTCGGAGGCTGCTTGGCCGGCACAGAACGGATCGACGTATTTCCAGCGTGACGCTTCCAGCACCGCGCGGACGCATTGCGTGGCAATCTCGGCGCCGTCGGCATTCTGCGGCGTGGTCGGATAGGCTTTCGGGTCTTGGCGGATGCGCTGCACCATGCCGACCACGGAATCGATCTTGCGGCCGATACGATTGAAGGTAACGATCGGCTGGCGGCGCTGGCGCAGCACCTCGATTTGCTCGCCGCGTCCATTGCGCGCCGTGATAGTAATGCCGCGCCGTCCGCTGCTCCTCGTATTCCAGGATTTTTGCGGCCAAATAGTCAATATATTGTTGACGCAACCTAGAGACGGGATAGTAGCCGTCAAAGTCCCCTTCGAAGTCCCAATCGTCGGGGTGTTGGGTACTCCATGATCCCAACGTTCCTTGCTGTGAGGTGTAATTCTCAGGCATAACAAAATCTGATGCGTTGATACATTGGCTTCATGACCACGACGACTCCGGCGCCGGCGGAACTTCCGTCGAGTATCGGACCACATCCGACCGAAATCCAGCCCACGACTCAAGGGCCCGCACCAAATCATCGATATCAACCTCGGAGGGGCGGCCGCCGAGTGTCAGCACCGCCCGCTTTGGGCCGTCGCTGAAAATAGCCGATACGTCGCCTTGCCTGGAAACAAACATGACTTTGCCCTGGCGCGCTTTCTTGTTGATCTCAGCGGCCAAGACCGTCAGGCCCAAATCGGGCGGATCGAAGCGGTTACTGATGTCCATTACATGTCGTAGCATTCACGACGGAGCTGTCCAACAGATTGACATTGCCAGAATAGTTGATCGTTGTCCGCGTACCGCCGCCGCCAAAATCAACGTTGCATCCGAATGATCCAGTAGGATCATAATAATTCTGCGTAACGTTCGTCGTCACAACGCTGATGTAATTCCAGCCAATCCCAGCTTGCGATTGCGTCACCGTCGAATGCGAACAAGTCGTGAAGCAATTAGTAACAAAAGTATTGTTTGTCACATTTGCCAAAGTCACTGACGAACCGTTCGCCGTGCCGCCGGATATATATATCGTCGAAGTCATGGCCGCTTGGCCGACCGCCGAGGGCTCCAGGAAGGTGTTGTAAGAGAAGTTAAACGCCGCCATCGTGCCGGCGAACAGGATCAACTGCCACTCGCCGTGATTGCCGTTTGGCGCGTAGTCAAATCCCTCGGCGTAGTTGAATTGCTCGGTAAGATTGCCAGAACTGCCGCTAACTACGCAGCCCTTACCGAAATGCTGACACGAGTTGTATATCTCGTTGACCGTGCCGGATGAAAACCACTGATACCACGCCTGTGCCGCCTGAAAGGTCGGGGCGCCGCCATCGGCGGTATTGTTTTTAAGAGTCAAATTGCAGGAGCCACCCTCGATCGTCATGATGTATTGGGAGCCTGACGCATTTTGCGCGGCGCCTACCTGGAATTTGTTATTCGAGATTGTCCAATTGCCGGAGCAGCTCGTCACGTCGATGCCAACACCGCCATGCAGCGAGAAATCCAAGCCGGTAATCGTCCTGTTCGCGCCGCTGCACGACAAAAAAGCATTTGGCGGCCCAGCATTATAGCTGCATCCCGCAGGAACGTTGGTCTGCGGATCGAGTAGTGTCACGCTGGTTGGAACACCGACCGCATAGTCAACGCCTGCGACATTCCACGGCGGCCGAGTCACGAAGGTCTGTCCGCTTTGTGGCGCGCGGCTGGTGAAGAAATCAGGAAACTGAACGGTTGCCGGCACAGCAGCCGCACAGCCGTCGGCAAAAGCCGAGCCTTTCGGGCAGTTAGCCAAAGCCGCAGTGACCGTCAATGTCGCCGTCCCGGTGCCGGTGCCTGCGGCATTGGTCGACGATACGTTGATCGTGACCGTTCCGACCGTGGTGATGTCGGTCGGCGCAAACGACGTCAGCGCCAGCATGCCGCCGCTAGTTATACTGAAATCCCGCATTTGCGCATTATCGCCGCTGGCTCCAGTGACCGCCCAAGATGTCGGACTGTTGGTCGCTGTCATTGCCGGGCTTAAGTTTCCGGCACTCAGCGGCAGGGCCTGCGTAAAGCTGCCGTTGCTGACGATCGGCGGCGTGCCGCTGACATTGACGGTCTCGCCAACCGAGGGCGAGGTCGCCACCGAATTGGTCGCCGTCACTGTTACGGTATTGGCTCCGGTGGTGGTGGCGCCGTTAGAGCCGCCCTGCAACACCCCAGCCGTACTGATGGTAAAGCCATTAGCGTGGGTCTGCGAAACAATCGTCCAGTTGGTAACAGCATAAGGACTGACACAGGAGCCGCCGCCGCAGGTCGCGGCAAATACGCAGGACGGACTGACGGCAACGCCATTGGTTACCGGCGGCGTCACATTGCAGGTCTTCGATTGCACCAAAGGCGGCGGATTGGATACCACGGCGAGAGTAGCCGTCGCCGCCGCGCTGGTGCCGGTGGCGTTGGTGGCGGTGACTGTAATGGCCACAGTACCGGGCGCGGTAATGTCGGTCGGCGCGCTCGATGTGGTGGTAATAACGCCGCTATTGCTGATGGCAAAGTCCGCCGGGCCGGCACCAGCGCCACTCACCGCAGTGATGGCCCAAGACGCCGGATTGGCCGTCGCCACCATGGTGCCGAGCGTATCCGGGAAAGCCATCGGCAGAGTGCGCGAGAAATTCTGATTGGTAACAACCGGAACCGTGATTGCTGTAACAGTCTGGGCGACGGCCGGCGAGGTGCCGCCGGCGTTGGTGGCGGTGATGGTGACGGTATTGGTCTCGGTGGTGATGCCGGCAGCAGCGCTGGCCCGCCCTGCAGCACGCCCGAGCTGGTGATCTGGTAGCCGTTGGTGCGAGTTTGCGTGGTAATGGCCCAAGCCGTAATGGCATTTGAGCCGCTGCAGGCGCCGCCCGCGCAGGTGACCGTATATTGGCAATTGCCGCCGGCCTGCAGAACGACGTTGGCGCCATTGGTAACCGGCGATTTGATGACGCAGGGCAAGGACGCAATCACCGGCGGGGCGCGCGCGTGTATGGTCTGCACAACGCCGGGCGAGGTGCCCTTGCGTTCGCAGTTGCGCGACGGTCACGTGCAGTTGCCCGTAGCGCCGCCGAGGCCGCCTGGAGAGGCGATGAGCTCACGGTGCGCGTGCATTTAGGCCAACTGCGGCTGGCCACAATCGAAGCAATTCGGATCCTCAACGAACTCGTCGCCGAGAGCGCGGACGCGAGGGCGGCATGAGCGGCGAGCATTTCGACCGGCTGGTTGAAGAGGCGGTGCAGAGGAACGCGGCCAAGCCCAACGGTGCGGCGCGCGCCGTCCGCCGAGGCAATGGCGGGCGCGACATCAATGAGCGGTTCGATCAGGACATCGCAGAGCGACCGCGTTTCAGGCTCGCCCGCTTCAATGAAATCAAGTGCGACACCGGCGCGCCGTACCTCATCAAGGGGCTCTTGCCGAGCGCCGGGCTCGCCGTCATCTGGGGTGAGCCGAAGTGCGGAAAATCGTTCTGGACCTTCGACGCGCTCATGCATGTCGCGCTCGATTGGGAGTACCGCGGGCATCGGGTTAAGCCCGGCGCCGTCGTCTACTGCGCATTGGAGGGCGCCCAAGGATTCAAGAACCGTATTGAGGCGTTCCGCCAGCGGAAGCTCGCCGAAAGCGTGGAGACCTCGCCGCCGTTCTATCTCATGTCCACGCCGTTGAGCCTCGTCGCCGACGCGCGCGCCCTCGTCGCCGACATCCGCCGGCAACTCGGCGACCAGAGGCCCGTCGCCGTCGTCATCGACACGCTCAACCGCAGCCTCGCCGGCTCGGAAAGCTCGGATGAGGACATGGCGGCCTACATCCGCGCCGCCGACACCATCCGCGCCGCCTTCGATTGTCTCGTCATCATCGTGCACCACTGCGGCCACAACGGCGAGCGGCCGCGCGGGCATTCGTCGCTCATGGGCGCGCTCGACGTACAAATCAGCGTCAAGCGTGACGCCGCCGAAAACGTCGTCGCCGAGCTCGAGCTAGCCAAAGACGGCGAGGTTGGCCTGAAATTCATTTCGCGGCTCGAGGTCGTCGAGATCGGCCCCGACCAGGACGGCGACCCGATTACGTCATGCGTCGTTGAGGAAGTAGAGGCCGGCGCGGCCGCGCCGACGAAACCGAAGAGCGCCCCGAAAATTCCCGCCAGCGAGAGATTGCTCATCAATACGATTGGCTTGGCCATCGCCGAGGCCGGGATTCGCGTTCAACCCTCTTCGGACAGCCCCGTTGTCAGTGCCGCGCCGGAAGAGGCGGTGCGCTCGCGTTACTACGCCAGGATCGCAGAGCAGGCCGAACCGGGCGAAGACGCTGGACGGCTCGCCGACCAGCAGCGGCAGGCCTTCCGTCGCGCTGTCAACGGGGCCCTCAATGCAATGCACGTCTGGCCGCGATGCACAACGGGGAGCGCGTTCTGTGGGTTCCCTGAAATCCCCGCTAGGACACCGGACAAAGGCGGGACACGTGACACGTGACATAACGGGACACCCTTCTAAGGGGGGTGTCACGTCACGTCACGCTTGTCACGCTTACTTGTCCGGGACAAACCGTGACGCTTGTCACGCAATGTCACGTCCTGTCACGCTCAAGCGCAAACGGACTTCTCTCAGTAGGGCGGCCCAGTCGCGTTTCCTCGCCGAGCCAAAAAGACGATGGAGGCGACGGTGAGTGATCGCGCCGAGGAAACAGCCAATGCGTCAATGTCGACGACCAGCGCGCCCCTTGATCTCGCGTCGGAAGTCCTTTCGGGCCTCGCCTGGAACCGAAGAGCTCACAGCCTCGCCAACGCCAACTCAATTGCATTGACCGTGATCGGCGCCGACCTGAAGTTCATCCTCGATGCGCGCGGCCCCGCCGCCGCCAGACGGGAACTCGCCGACATCGGGGAAGTCTTGGAAGCCGCGATCAAGTTTGCTCACATCAAACGGGGGTTAAGCAGTGACCTCGAAACGTGACAACATACGCCGAACGCACGGCGGGAAATTCGCGAAGGGCTTCAGCGCCAACCCACGCGGTAACCCAAGAGGATCGCGCCACAAGGCCACCCTCGCCGCTGAGGCCCTCCTCGACGGCGATGCCGAGGCGCTTACCCGCAAGTGCGTCGAGATGGCGTTGGCTGGCGACGCGACGGCAATGCGTCTTTGCCTCGACAGGCTGATTCCGCCGCGGCGAGAGCGACCCGTGAGCTTCGCTTTGCCGGAGATCAAGAAGGCTACCGACATACTCGGCGCGACCACTGCGCTCGCCAGCGCGGTCGCGGTGGGGGAGCTCGTGCCTGGGGAAGCTGCGGCGTTGTCGTCCCTGCTCGCGAACGTGGCGAAAGCTATCGAGCTCGGTGAGATTGAGGAGCGGCTCGCGAGACTCGAGGCCTCCGTGGACAAGGGGAAATGACCGTGGTTGGAAACCATATTGCCCGCTTGCGCCGGCTCGAAGCGGCCATCGCTCCAGCGAGCCGATGGTTTATCGTTCGCGAGCGCGACGGGGATATCGAGGGCCAAGTGCAGCGCCTTCGGGATGAGGAAGGCCTGACCGACCGCGACCTCTTGGTCATTCTCAGATCCGAAGACGCGACCACCCGAGGCGACAGAGCAGCCCTTTGGATCAACACCGGCGTTCCCCGCTCAGAGGGGTTTGGAAGATGACCAGGAATTTGCTGGGCCGCGTGCGGAAGCTCGAGGAGGCGATCGCGCCCCGGCGGCCAGCGTTCTTCGGCGTCTTCGACGATGGTCTAAGCCCGGTGGAGCTAGAGGCCGAGATAGAGCGCGTTCGCAAGGCGCAAGGGATGACCGAAAACGACGAAGCCCTCATCGTCAGGTGGGAGCCTGAGCAATGAATGCGCGTGAACAGAAGGCGGCGCCAGCGGAAACCGTTCGCCTGACCGGCATAGCGCCCCATGACGGGGAGACCTTGCGCGAATACCCGATGGCATACGAAACCTTCTCCGACGTCGCACGGGATCTTCCGAGATTTATCGACGAGGTCTACAACGCCCGCCGTCTCCACTCCGCTTTGGGCTATGTGAGCCCGCAACAGTTCGAGGACCGCAACCCCCGGCTCACGGTCAAACCCGCAGCCTGACTATTGTCCGGCCCAAGGGGCCCACTCCAGGCGCGCCGCGCCGTCCGAGCTCCGCGATGCGATGCGCTTGACCCTCCCGCAATCCACGCTGGCTTCGCCCTCTTTGTTGCGACCATGTTGCGATGTGCGTGTCAGAGATGGCACGAAGCAAACAATGTCAGTTGGTTAATCTAAGTAAGCGCGTCCCGGAATGGGACGCAATCGAGCCCTCGGCTTGAGCTCGCAGGGAGATAAGGCAGGGACCATGCCATTCCGCAGTGGAAGCGCGCGCGCTCAACCGCCGCGGGGGCCGGCGGCTGGCGGTTACTTCGGGCTAACCCTGAAACTGGACGGCCGGTCCGGAAACGGCACATTCAAAACGGGAGCCGAAGCGTCAGAACGAGAGATCCCGGTTCACGCCGACGCTCCGCGCCGCCGCGACGATCGAGGCCCACGCCTCGTCCGACAGCGGCACGCCGCTTATCGCGCGTTTGGCGCGTTGGGCGCGCTCGGGCTCGCCGGGCGTCAGGATCGCCTCGCCCGGTATGGCTTGCGCCTGCTTGAGCCAGTCGAGATAGCGCGTCATGTCCGCGTCGAACACATGCGCGGGATCGATTTGGCCGGGGTCGATGTAGAGCGAGAACATGCCGTTGGAGAATTTGCGGTCCGGCGCGGTTGCGCCGTTGCCGGTGAGCGAGCCGCCGATCAGTTCGCAAATGAGCGCGAGGCCGGAGCCTTTGTGCTCGCCGAAGGCGCGTATTGCGCCCGCGCCCTGAGCGTGGTCGCGCGGGCCGTCCACGGCCAGCGGCCCATAGATCAGCGCGGGATCGCCGGAGAGCGCTCCGTCCGGACCGATCAAGGCGTCGGGCGGCAGCGGCTTGCCGCCCCGGCTCGCGACATTGACCTTGCCTTCGGCGACCAGCGAGGTCGCGAAATCGAGCACGATGGGCGGGGCGTTCTCGCGCGGGATCCCGGCGCAGAAGGGCGCCGTCGACAGCCGGCGCTCGAGGCCGCCGAACGGCGCGACCAGGATCGAGCCCGCGGCGTTGACGAAATGAATCGAGATGAGACCCGCCGCCGCGGCGCGCTCGGCCCATTCGCCGACCCGGCCGACATGGCCGGAATTGCGCAGCGAAATGGCGGAGAGGCCCGCCGCCTTCGCTTTCTCGACGCCGATGTCGACGGCCATCGGCGCCATCGTCTGGCCAAAGCCGAAGCGGCCGTCGAGGACGCCGATCACGGGCGTGTCGACGACACGTTCGATCGACTGATTGGGCACGAGGTCGCCGCTGTGGACCCAGTCGACGTAACGCGGCACGCGGATGACGCCGTGGCTGTCGTGGCCGGTGAGATTGGAATCGACCAGCGAGGCCGAGACCCGCTCCGCTTCGTCGGGCTCACAGCCGACGCGAGCGAAAATCTCGGCGCAGAAGCCGGTCAGCGGGTCAGCGGGAATATGGACTGTCATATGAGCGCCTTAGGCGCATTCGCTTCGCCCGGCAACATGGGTCGCGCCGGCTCATCCGCGCTTTTCGCTTCGCATGGGGCCGCCTTGCGGCTGGTCGCACGCGCCCCAAATTCGCAAAAGCAGCGGCGCCGGTTTAAGGCTTGGTCCGGGCGGAGCATCCCGCCCGGCGTCGGTCCCGGCTTCGTTCGGCTGCGCGTCGGGGTTGGTGACCGAAAGGCTGGAAGGGTATGTACGCAAACGAGTTGCGCCGGATCGCGCGTCGCCGCGAACCGATGTTCAACGCCCCGGTCGTGGTGCTTGGCCTCATCGCCGTTCTCATCGCAATCTACGCGGCTTTCAACTGGGCCCCAGACGCGGTGCAGGACAGGGTCATCCGGGATTACGCGTTCATCCCCGGCCGCCTCACCATCGCCATCTGGCCCGATCGGTTGGTCGACCTCCTGAACCGGGCGAACACCGACCTCTCCGCGCTGCAGCAGGCGCGGCAGATCCGGGCCTTGCATGTGCTCAGCGGCGGCGCGAAGCCCTGGACGCTTCTGACCTACGCCTTTCTTCATGGTTCGTGGACCCATGTGCTGCTCAACACCATCTGGCTGGTCGCGTTCGGGCCGCCGATCGCGCGCCGGTTCGGCTCGGCGAGGTTCTTGATCTTCATGGCGGTCACGGCGGTTGCGAGTTCGCTCGCCCATTGGGCGCTCTCGCCGATGGATTTCTCCCCGCTCATCGGCGCCTCGGGGTCGGATTCCGGCCTCATGGGCGCGGCGACACGGTTCATGTTTCAGCCGGGAGCGCCGCTCGGAGCGTTCGCTTCGTTCGGCGGCCCGGAGGTTGAGACAATTCCGGCGGCCGGCCTCGGCCAGGTTTTCGTCCAGCGCCGCTCGCTCATCTTCATTCTGATCTGGCTGGGGACGAATTTCATTTTCGGCGCCGGCGCTCAAATACTTGGCTTTTCCGACATGCCGGTGGCCTGGGTCGCCCATCTCGGCGGCTTTTTCGCTGGGCTTATCCTGTTTCCGCTGTTCGATCGTCCATTCCGCGCGCCGCCGATGAGCCACGAGCTTCAGCCGGAGCCGCCGCCAATGGAGGGTTGACGGCCCGCCGCGCGGCGCCGAGACATGGGGGAGAACAATGGTTCTGCCGAGCATCGATCCCCTTGATCGCCGGGGGAGTGGTTTTGACCACCGCGTTCACCGACGCGGTCTATGTCCTCTTCACCGCTTCCGTCGCCGCCCGCCGGCGCTTCGCGGCGGCGAGCTGGAGCAGCCTCTGGTATCTGCTCGCGGCTTTTGCGGTCATCAGCTATACGTCGAACTGGGCCTATGTGGTGTTCGCCGCGATCGGCTCATGGATTGGCGGGTTCCTGTCGATCACAGCCCTGGACCGGGTCTCGCCGCTTCGCCGCGAGTGAGGACAAGGGCGGCCTTTGTCATCGCGAGCCCTGCAAGATTCGAGAGATAGTCGCCATGGGTGTGTCGGACGCTTTTGCGCGGGTGGTCGAGCTGATCGGGGCCACGGCTGTCGTCGTGCGGAGACAGGACGGGCGAAAGGTCGCGCCTGCTCTGGGTGGTGATCCAGCGATCCCGCCCGCCAAGCCGCAGGGCAGGATTCCGACGCTCAAGATGCCGACCGCCAAAGGCTGGAGCGAGGGGCAGGCGCCGGCCGCCGCCCCCGGGCTCAAGGTCAACGCGTTCGCGACCGGCCTCAAGCACCCTCGATGGATCTGCGTGCTGCCGAACGGCGACGTGCTCGCAGCCGAGGCGCTGACCCTGCCGGAGCCGATAAACTCCGTCTTCGACTACGCCATGTCGGCGACGATGAGACGGGCCGCCGCCATGGGAGAAAGCCCCAACCGCATCACGCTTCTGCGGGACGCCGATCACGACGGCGTCGCCGAGACGCGGAACGTGTTCCTCGACCGGCTGAACCAGCCGTTCGGCATGGCGCTGCTTGGCGACACGTTCTACGTCGGCAATACCGATGGCGTGGTCGTCTTCCCCTATAGGCCGGGCGCGACCAGCATAACGGAGCCGGGACGCAGGCTGACCAAGCACAACGGCGGCGGGCACTGGACCCGCAGCCTGCTGCTCTCCCCCGACAAGACCAAGCTCTATATCGGGGTCGGCTCGCTGACCAACATCGCCGACAAGGGCATGGCCGTCGAACAGGGACGCGCCGCCATCCATGAGCTCGATCTCGCCAGCGGCAAGAGCCGCATCTTTGCCTCCGGCCTGCGCAATCCCGTGGGCCTGGCGTGGGAGCCTCGGACGGCGAGGCTCTGGACGGTGGTCAACGAGCGCGACGGTCTCGGCGACGAGACGCCGCCCGATTACCTCACCTCGGTTCGCGACGGCGGCTTCTACGGCTGGCCCTATTGCTATTGGGGCCAGACGGTCGACGACCGCGTGCCGCAGGATCCGAAGGCGGTCGCCAGCGCGATAACGCCGGACTACGCGCTCGGCGGCCACACCGCCTCGCTCGGCTTGTGCTGGCTGCCGGCGGGCGTCCTTCCCGGGTTCCCGGAGGGCATGGTGATCGGGCAGCACGGCTCGTGGAACCGGAGCACGCTCAGCGGCTACAAGGTGATCTTCGTGCCATTCGCCAACGGGCGCCCGGCCGGGCCGCCGCGCGAGATTCTCACCGGGTTCCTCGCGCCCGACGAGCGATCGTCGTTCGGACGGCCGGTCGGCGTGGCGCTGGGCCCGGATGGCTCGCTTCTGGTGGCCGACGATGTCGGCGATGTGATCTGGCGCGTGACGGGAGAGCGGGGCGCTTAGAGCGCGCGGCTCGGAGCAGTGGGCGCCGGTCAAAGCGCGCGATCGAACATAGATTAAAATGTTGTTATTGCGCGAAGCGAGAAGGCAACTGCCAAACTTAACTCCGGGACCTCGTCCTGAGGCGCCGCGAAGCGGCCTCGAAGGACGCTCCAGGACGCGCCGACCTGGACCATCCTTCGAGACGCCGCGCTCTGCGCGGCCCTCAGGATGAGGTCCGTGGGGTTCGGCGCCATTCCGAAGCTCCAACTGGGCAGTGACGGGCGAACTAAACGGGGTCGCAAGTCCCTGAAAACATGGGGGCGCGCCGGTAGAAACGGAGCTAAGCCGCGTTTGGCTGTTCGGCGGCGCTCGGCAGCCGGGCGAGCAGCGCGATCAGCGCCCGGTCGTTGAGGACGGCGAGACGCTCGCGGCCGTTGAGCCAGGCGCGGGCGTCTTCGATCGTCTCCGCGTCGTTGAGCTTCGCCGCTGCGACCGCGGTCTCGACGTCGACGTCGCCGCGCCGGTGGCGAGGCGCTTCGGCGAGGAAGGACTCGTGCGCCGCTCTCAGCGCCTGGTCGGCCCAGATCGTCTCGAGCGCGTCGTCATGGTCATGGCCCGTCAGGGCGAGTTCGGCGGCGAGCGCATTGGCGCGGGTCACGACATGTGGGGGCGAAGTCTCCTCCGGCGTGCGCAGAAGCCCGATGCGGCGCATCGCAAGCCCAAGCGACAGGCTTCCGCTCGCCCATGAAAGCGGAATGGAAAGAATGAGTCCGGCGATGGTCGGGGACATCCAGACGATGAGGGAGGGCGAGATCAGCGCCGCCGCGAACAGCGTGATGAGGCCGAGGACCGTATGCGCGCGATGGCGGCGCGCGATGCTTCTGAACGGGATCGAGCCGTCGTCGCGCCGCTGCGGGTTCCAGCCGGTGTCGCGTCCCGACAGGATCTGCGCCACCGATCCGGACTGGATCAGCATCATGACCGCCGCCAGCGCGGCGGAGATGATGATCTCGACGATCGTCGAGGCGATGAGCGCCAGCGCCCCGCCGCAGCCGCGCCGCGTCTTCGGCTCCAGGAGCGCAATCGCAAGGCCGAGGAACTTGGGCGCGAGCAGGATCGCCGATCGTAAGCTCGAAAAGCCGCAGCGCGCGCTCGTAGTCGAAGCGCGGCCAGGCCGGAAAGAGCGAGAATTCCTTGGTGAAATATTCGGGCCGGATGTAGTGGGACTGCAGCACGAGCACGATGCCGACCAGGAGCTGCGCCATCCAGAGAGGCGACGAGAGATAGCCCATGATGCCGTTGGCGAGATGCTGCCGGGTCGCGAGGGTGAAGCCGCGCGCCCCGATGAGACGCGCATGCTGGAGATTGCCCTGGCACCATCGCCGGTCGCGGGCGGCAAGATCGATGAGCGAGGGCGGGCTCTCCTCGTAGGAGCCGCCGAGCCATGGCAGCATGTAGACGGTGTAGCCGGCCCGCAGCATCAGCCCCGCCTCGACGAAATCGTGGCTGAGGATGTGGCCGCCGAACGGCGGCTTGCCGGGCAGGTCCGGCAATCCGCAATGATCCGCGAAGGCGCGGGTGCGGATGATCGCGTTATGGCCCCAGTAGTTGCCGTCGTGTCCCATCCATGCGCTCAAGCCCGCGGCGATGACCGGGCCGGCGATCCGGGCGGCGAATTGCTGCAGGCGCGCGAACACCGTGTTGCGGTTGACGATCAGCGGCGTGCTCTGGATGACGCCTGCGTCGGGGTCGGCCTCCATCGCCGCGGCGAGGCCGACGATCGCTTCGCCCGTCATCACGCTGTCGGCGTCGAGCACCACCATATGCGGGTAGTGGCCGCCCCAATGGGTGATGAAATCGGCGACGTTGCCGGCCTTGCGGCCCATGTTCCTTCGCCGCCTGCGGTAGTAGAGGCGCGCCTGCGGCAACCGCGCGCGCATCGCCAGGAACGCGCGCTCCTCCGCGATCCAGATATTGGAGTCGGTGGTGTCGGAGATGAGGAAGAAGTCGAACGCATGCGCCTGGCCCGCGCCTTCGACGTCCTCGAAGATGGCCTGCATGGCGCCGAACACGCGCGAGGGCGCCTCGTTGTAGATCGGCATCACGACCGCGGTCCGCTCCCGCAGGACCGGCGCGGGCTTTCCCGGGCCCCGATGCGCAAGCAGCCACACAAAGCCCGCGATGCTGGCGGTGAACGAGAGCGTGATCCAGGAGAAGGTGATGACGAACAGGACCGCGATCACCCATTCGAGCGGCGTGATCGCGCCGATCGAAACGACCCTGAACATCTGATCGGCGCCATATGCGGTCAAGGCCAGAGCCCCGCCGAACACCGCGAGACGGGTCAGAATCGGCGGTCCGGCGAGTCGGGGTGCGGCGAGCTGGCGGCGATTGCGGCGGGAGAATCGCCAAAACGACTGCGCCGGCATGGCGAGCGGCGCAAATCCGGGCATCGAGGCGCCGAGCGACGACCCGGTGTCGTCCCGCCCGGCGTCGCCGTGCGCGAGCGTCAGGCTGTCCAACGGTAGAGCCATGTTTCGCTCGCCGCCTGATTGTCAACTCTGAGCGTCAGGCGCAGCTCTGAATAGTTTTCCGAGCCCGGGTCAAGATCGAAAACGACGCGCACCGAACGCCTGTCTTTATAGGCAAAAAGCCGGACGGAGACGATCTTGCCCGGGGCCGCCTGAATGTCCGCGCTCGCGGCTGCGGCTTTCGCCGGGTCGGCGAACATGTCGCCCGCCATTTCGACCGCGAAGCGCTGATGGTCGCCGGCCTTGCCGCGTCGCGATGACACGCAGGACGCCAGCGGCGGCCGGGATGGCGGCGACCAGCACCAGAACTGCCGGAACGCCATCGACTGGGTGGTGGCCGCGGCCATGCCGGCCTTGGGGCGCCATTGGACGATGACGTTCTCGTTGGCCTCCGAGGCGGCCGGGATTTCCAGGAGACGGTGGTCGCCCTGCGCCCAATCGCCGATCGGCTCGATCCATAGCGACGGCTCCAATTCCCAGTGCGTCTCGTCGTCGTAGAATGCGTCGAACGTGCGGCTGCGCTGCAAAAGCCCGAAGCCGCGCGGTTTGACGTCGGAAAAGGCCGAGATCTGCAGGGTCTCCCGATTGGAGACCGGGCGCCAGAGCCACTCGCCGCCTCCAGTTAAAATTTGCAGCCCGGTCAACTCGTAGGCCGCGGCGCGGACATCATCGGGACGTCGATGATCGAGCGGGCTGAAGAGATGGGCCGCGGCCATGGCCCCGAATCCCAGTTTGTCGACCGCCGTCCGCGCGATCAACGTCATCTCGGTGTCGATGATGGTGATCTCCTGCGGGCGCAGCGTGAAGCGGTACGCGCCGGTGACGCTCGCCGAATCGAGGAGCGCATGAATGGTGAGCGTGTTCGCCGCCGGGTTGGGCTTTTCGATCCAGAACTCGCGAAACAGCGGAAATTCTTCGCCCGGGTCGTCGCCGGTCCGAATCGCAAGGCCGCGCGCGGTGAGGCCGAAAGGCTGGGTGTGCGCCCGTGCGCGATAGAAGGTCGCGCCCTGGAAGATCGCGACGTCCTCGAAGCCCTGATCCGACGACTTGAGGATGCGGAGGCCCGAAAAACCGAGGTCGCCCAGAGGGCCGGGAGGCTTCAACGGGCCGAAGTCGAAATCGGCCGCGTCGTAGAGCACTTTTTGCGACATGCCGTTTTCGACGATGTTGATCCCGACCGGAGTCGTGTAAACGAAGCCCCGATGCAGCGGCTCGAGGGAAAAGCCGAGTTTGTCGGCGCTCCAGATCGCGGTGCCCGGCACGCGCCTGATCGCCGCATATTGTTCGAAAGTGAGGCCCGAAAAGACGCTTGGCAGGGCCGCCTGCGGCTCCTTGAAAGGCTTCGAAGCCAGTTCGGCCGCCATTTTCAGCACCGCGTCGGCGGAAAAGGGAACGGGCTTGCCCAGCGGTTCGGCGGCGGCGCGCGGCGAGCCGGGCACGGGCAGCGACGCCGCAAGCGTTCCGCCGACGGCCAGCTGTAAGAATTCGCGACGCTGTCTGTCCGTCATCCGGTTTGTCATTCATTCGCCGCCGGATCGAAAACCGCGCATGAGCGGCCCGACGCGACGGCGTTTCCAGCCCAAAATGAAAAATCAGCCGATAAGGAACAGGAAAAACGCCGCGCCAGCCTCACGCGTTCCGTCCCCGGCGTCTCGGTTGTATATCGTTTTTTGCGACGCAGCGAGACGCTTTTTGTCAGCCCCGCCAAATGGCGTTGAGGCAGGTTCGGCTCCAGGTTCGAACTCATGGCTGGAAACCTCGCGCGCGGGCGGCGATATTGGCCGCGGAGCGATCCGAAAGGCGATTCGGAGGCCCGTGCCTTCGCCGACGACCCCTGAGAGAGCAGAAGTCCCATGACCGCCAACGTCCGCCGCTGTCTGACCATCGTGCTTGCCGCCGGCGAGGGGGTGCGCATGCGCTCGGCCAAGCCCAAGGTCCTGCATGAGCTCGCGGGCCGCTCGATGCTGGCGCATGCGCTTTCGGCCGTCCTTGAGGGCGCGATGGGCGATATCGCGGTGGTCGTCGCTTCCGAAGGCGACGGCGTCGCCGCCGAGGCCCTGAAGGCCGCGCCGGAAGCGAAGATCGCCGTCCAGCGTGAGCGCCGGGGCACCGCCGACGCGGTTCTGGCGGCGCGCGATCAGATCAAGCGCGGCTACGACGACATTCTCGTCGTCTATGCGGACATTCCGCTGATCGAGGCCTCGACGCTGGCGGCGATGCGGGCGGAATTGGCCTCGGGCGCGGACGTGGCGGCGCTGGGATTTGAGGCCGCCGATCCGGCTGGCTATGGCCGCCTCATCGAGCGCGACCGGCGCCTGGTCGCGATCCGCGAGGAGAAGGACGCGACCGCCGAGGAGCGCGCCTCACGGCTGTGCAACGCCGGACCGATCGCCTTCAGCGGCGCCGAGGCCATGAACCTTCTCGCGGCGGTGACGCCGCACAACGCCCAAAAGGAATATTACCTCACCGACATCGTCGAGATCGCCAACGCGCGGGGCCTCGCGGCGCGCACCCTGGTCGCCAGGGAGAAGGAGGTCATGGGCGTCAACGACCGGGTGCAGCTCGCCACCGCGGAGGCGGCGATGCAGGACCGCCTGCGCCGGCGCGCCATGATTGCGGGCGCGACGTTGACCGCCCCCGAAACCGTGTTCATGGCGTTTGACGCGAAGATCGGCCGCGATGTCCTGATCGAGCCCCATGTCGTGATCGGACCCCGATGCACGATCGAGGACGGCGCGACGATCCGCTCCTTCTCGTATCTCGAGAACGCGCGCATCGCAGGCGGCGCGATCGTCGGACCGTTCGCGCGCCTCAGGCCCGGCGCGGACATCGGCGCCAACGCCAGAATCGGCAATTTCGTCGAGATCAAGCAGTCGGCGATCGAGGACGGCGCCAAGATCAACCATTTGAGCTACATCGGCGACGCGCGGGTCGGGCCCAAGGCCAATATCGGCGCCGGAACCATCGTGTGCAATTACGACGGCTTCGCCAAGCACAAGACCGACATCGGCGCTGGCGCCTTCGTCGGCTCGAACTCCGCCCTCGTCGCCCCAGTGACGATCGGCGCGGGCGCCTATATCGCCTCAGGCTCGGTCATCACCCAGCCGGTCGAGGCCGACGCGCTCGCGGTGGCGCGCGGCCGCCAGGAGGCCAAGGCTGGATGGGCGAAGGCGTTCCGGGCCAAGCATAAGAAAGGCTGAGTTGCTGACTGCGCGTCAAAGCGGGCGCGTGATCCCTTGGGATGACGCACCCAACCCAAGGCATAATTGCCTTCCCGATCTTGCGGGCGTCATTGGCGGACCATAACTTTCCTTCCTTGGACCATGTGTCATGTCCTCATCGACTTTGCGGATTCTTGGCTATGTGGCGCTGCCTTTGTCGGCTTTCGCCGTCGCGGACAGCGCCGAAGCGGGCCTTCTCGGAAGCGCTCTTTCCTCGTTCGGGCATTCATCGCCCGTGCAAACCGTCCAGTTTGGTGGCAGTAATTGTTACTACGCCGAGGGGTGGAACGGCCGCGGCTGGTATCAGTGCGGCTCCGAATGGAACTATGGTTTTGGTTGGATCGGCCCCTTCAACCTCAACACCTTTGGCGCCTCCGCGAGCCGGCGCCATCATCGCCATGGCGCAGTCGTTTCCTATCCCCGGGCGCTGAACCCCGTTTACCCCCGCCTCGAGCCGCCTCGGCGGCTAGGCGCGTGGCGCGCCGGCGTTTCGGATACTTTCGGCGCCGTGGCGCCCAGGCTTGCATCGCTTTGGCGCCGGCGGCGTTCCCACCGCGCCTAATTTCCGCGCCGGCGCCGCGACCGTCTCCCCCAGTTTTGCCGGCGGCGGATTCCACGGCGGCCTTGGCGGCGGCAATTTTCATCACTTTCACGGCGCCGGAATTCCCCACATCGGCGCGCCTGTCTCGCCCGGCTTCGCGGCGGCGGCGGGTTCCATGGGCTTGGCGGGGCGGGAGGAGTTCCATGGCGTCGCCCACCAGCCCGCATCATCGGCGCGCCGGCCTCGCCGGGTTTTATCGGCGGCGGGTTTCATGGGCCGGGCGGGGCGGGAGGGTTCCAGGGCTTGGCGGGCCCACCAGGCGTCGCACATCGGCGCGCCTACCTCGCCGGGTTTTGCGGGCGGCGGGTTGCGCGGGCCTGGCGCGGCGGGAGGTTTCCATGGCGTTCCGGCGGCGTGTGGCCGCACATCGGCACGCTCGCCTCGCCCGGTCTTATTGGCGGCGGAGGACATGGCTGAGGCGGCGCGGCTCTCCGGGAGCCCGGCCACGCGCCCTTTCGGCCGGCGCTCGGCATCGCGAGCAGCGCTTCACGCCGGATCGAGCAGCGCAAACACGCTGACGAGAGCGACGACGAGCGAGCCCAGCGCGATTTCCGCGACGCTGGTCAAGCGCAAAGCGGCGAGCGCGCGTCGGCTCGGACTTGAGCCGCGGAGCGAGAACAAAGCGATTGAAGACCGCAAGCGCGATCATGATCCCGACGATGCCGAGTTTCGCGATCAGAAGCGCGCGATAGGGCGTCGTCGGCGGGATCGGCGGGTGACCGGACGTCAGCGCGATGTTGACGAGGCCGGTGAGAATGATCGCCGCGACGACGAGCTGGCCGCAGAACGAAAAGCTCATCATCGCCTGCACCGCGTCTCTCCGCAGATCGTCGCGGTCATAGGCGCGAAGGCACATCGCGAAGGCGATCAGGCCGCCGAGCCACGCGCCCGCCGCCAGAAGATGCACAGCGTGGTTCAAGCGGTGCAGGACGCCTTCGGCGCCGGTCTGCATCGCGGCGTGGCCGACGAGGCCGAGGCTCGCCAGCAGCGCCGCCGAAGCGAGCGATGTCGCCGCCCAGCGCTCGCGCGGGCCGAAAACGACCACCGCGACCAGCGCCGCCGCCAGCACGAGATGCGCCGCCCATGCATGGCCGAAGGCGGTGTCGCTGAGCACGGTCCCGATCACGCTCACGTCGAGGGCGGCGCTCAAGTCCCCGGCCATCGCGGCGGCCTCAAGCTGAAGCCACGCGACCGCGGTCAGAAGCGCGACGACGCTGGCGATCAGCGCAAGCCGGCGCGCCGCCGGCGACAGCGCGAGCCTGAGCCGTTCCGGCGCATAGAGCCAAAGATACGCGCTCATGCCGAACGCCAGCATCGCCGCCATGAAATGGACGAAGCGGCAAAGCGCGAGGGCGGTCACGGGCGATCGAAATCAGCGCGCCGAGGGCCGAACGCGCCGCGCGCGCCCGCGTTCTCGGTTAGCGCAAATCTCTGCTGGCGCTTGCCGCCGCATGCGGCCCCTTCACGTCTTCATGCCCCCGTTCACTTCATATCGGAGGCTCGTCGAAGGCGCGAGCGGTTGCTCAAGCCCGCATTGCGCGCTCGAGCAATCGTGGGGGACGGCAAAGAGTTGGCCAACGCCGCGGTGCGCTTTGCCGCCTCAAACCTGAGCGAAACCGCGGACCAGCCCGAAACCTTATGGTTTCACCGGAACCATGATGTGCGCGTACGGAGTATTGGGATACATCACATACGGCTTTGACGTATCCGGTTGTTCGGCGGTCGGATAGTCTTTCACCAAGTCCCCAACGTTGAAAAGCATAACATGTGGTCCGGTCGTTACCCATTGCCGGCCGGAAGGCGGCTTGGTGGCGAAAGGATCCATGTTATCGGGGTCAGATCCAGCCACCAGCATGTAACCAAAGCCAATAACTCCCTTGGGCGGATCCTTATGATTTAGCCATGCCATCGTCCACGCCATGCCGCCCTTGTCCACGCACATCGGATCGGGTCCGGGTGAATCTGGGATATCCGGCATGCAGATGTAGCCGTTGGTGCCCTTGCGAATGGTCCGCATGTTGCCCTGCGCATCGAATGTAACAATCTCAGCGTCCTTCGCCACAGCGGCCGGCGCGGCGCTTTCTGCACTGGCGATGACCTGGGCGTCGGTGAGCGGGCCTCCGGTCTCGACTGAGGCCGCATGCGCAACGAAAGGCGCAGTACAGGCAAGCAATGCAAATGTCAGCGAAGCGCGCATGACTTCCTCCCTATGGGCGATAAAATGCGGCGCTCGGCGACCAAGTGTCGCCCTGCGGCTCGGCCGCCCTCAAACACGAATGTGCGCCGCAAATTTATGCTAATCGTAAAGGGCCAAATATACTGCACGGTTTCGCTGGAACGGCAATTGATAGAACTACCTATTGGCAGCCGCGTTACAGCCTAGCCTTGTAGGCCTTACTTCATATTTCCCATCCCCTTCATGGCGCCTGCAGCCCCGCCAGGCCCGGCGGCGCCGATTCCCATGACGCTGAACTCGACCTCGACCGGTCCGGCATGTTCGAATTTAAGCGTGGCCTTGACGCTTTCTCCTTTCACCAGCGGATGGGTCAGGCGCTTGAACATCAAATGGTAGCCGCCGGGCGTGAGCGCGACCGAGCCGTGGGCGGGGATGGCGAGCCCGCCCTCAACCTCTCGCATCTCCATCACGCCGTTCTTGGACGTCATCTGATGGACTTCGACCGTGGCGAAATCCGCCGTTCCTCCTGTCAGCCGGTCGGGCGCCGCGCCGTTGTTGCGGATCGTCAAATAGCCGCCGCCGACCGGCGCCCCCTTCGGGGTTGCGCGCGCCCAGGGGCTTTCGATCACGATGTCGCCGGCCTTGAACGCCTGCGCCAGCGCAGGCGCTGCGCTTATGGCGAAAGCCAGCGCCAGGGTGAAAAGAGAATGTCTCATCATGCGTCCTTTCCGCCTGCTGACCGCCTCGGGCCGCGCGCCGTCATGGCTTCACCGTGAATTCGAAGGTTCCCTGGGTGTGGTGCGTGTCGACCGACACCGCCTGCCAGTGAACTTTGTACACGCCGGCGGCGAGCCCTTTCGTGATCGGCACGATCAGCACGGCCTGGTCGCCGGATTCCGTTTTCGCCGCCCCGAGCGGCACGGCCCCGCCGGGCCCGGTCACGGAAACCTTGGTGAATTTCAGCTCGACGCCTTCGCTGAAGGTGAGCCGGATTTCGCTCGCCGAGGCGACCGTGCCGCCGACCGGCGGAGAAGCCTTCTCGAGCTGGGCGTGAGCGAAAGCCTGGCTGGCGATAAGCGCAAAGGCTAGCGACGCGGAGAGTTTTAGAGAGAAAGTTCGCATGGGTCAAACTCCTTGGGTCAGATTCCTGGCGCTATGCCAAGTCCGTGAGGGAAGATCGGTTCGTCGATTCTGTTGGGGATATCGTCGAGATAGAAATCAAGCGAGCCGATCACGCCGACGCCGTGACCGGTTGCGCCCGTCATCGGGACCATGGCCTCGAGGGCGATCTGCCATTTGACAGCTTCGTAGATGACGCCGGGTTGGAAATATCCTGTCGTCGTCACCCCGGCGGCCGCCCCATCGTAGATCGGCGTCTGAAAAGCTGAACTCGGCGATTGGGACGAGATGCTTGAGGAAGTCGTTGTCGATCTCAGCCAGCTGCGTGTTGAAGTACGGCAGGCTGTATTGCAGGGTGAACCCCCAGTTGAACGTGGACACGTTGGGGTTGCCGTTCGTCCAATCCTGTCCCGGCGTGGACGTACCGAGCTCCGCCGTGATCGCAAGCGGCCTCAGGTACTTCACGGATTCCGGCAGCGTTCCGAAGCCGAGACCTGCGACCACCAGCGGTGAGTAGGTGTTTTGCCCGGCCGAGCCCGCCAGCATTCCCGTGCCGGTTCCTGCCCACGATATGTCGAAGCCGACCTTGAACATGAACTCGGCGTCTGGGATGCACAGCGCCTGCCACTGCAGCTCGGTGTCGAGGGCGTTCCAGCCGTAGCCGTCTGGGTGCTCCCATGTCGGCCCGGAGCCAATGACTACGCTCATGCCCGGGGTGATCGTCTTGGTCCAGCTGAAGCTCGCGTCCCACTCGTGGGCGCCGTCGGAGTTGAAGGGAACATAACTGACGGCCGGCAGCGTGAGCTCGTCTAGAACGCCTGGATCGTCGATGGCGAGCGTGGCTGGGAAGATGCGCGCGCCGCAAACAGCGTGCGGGTAGGCAGGCGTGAGCCATAGGGCTGCGGCTGCGCCCGCGCAGGCGGCCGCGCTCGCACGGATTCTCAGCATAGTCATGGAAGGAAGTCCCCAAGTCTGAAGGAATGGCGCGCGCCGGAGGGCGCGCGTGGGCCAAACGATCGTCAGACTGCGAGGGGCGGCGCCCGCGCGGGATTGGGCTGGGCGCGATAGGCGGGAAGAACGTCCTCGCCAGGCGGCGCGCGAATGGCGTGCGCGTCGCTCTCGAGCCGTTCCGGCAGGACCGGCAGGTCGGGCGGCACAAAGGCCACGGTCTGCAGAGCGCCGCGGCAGAGCGGGCACTGGTCGCAGCAATTGCCGCACGGCCCATGCTTGCCCGGCGCGCCGTGATCGTTGATGTGGGCGCAGAGCTCGGCATTATTGCCGAACAGCGCCTTGAGCTCGGCGGCGATCGCCGTTTCATCGGCGCCGGCGAAGGCGGGCGCCGAAAGCGAGGGCGGCGTCGCGACGGCGAAAAGCTGGACGAGGAGCGCGAAGGCGACGACGAACGCGGTCAGCGGCGAGCGAACCTCGCCCGCGCCGCGCCTCGCGCGCCACGTCCCAAGCGCAAATATCGCGCGCCCGAGGCCTGCCAAACCGTCCTCCAAGACTGTCATTAGGTAGCCGAATACTTCATAGGGTCAATACCCGATCGGCTGTTGCGGCTGGCGGGCCGCGTTTGGCGGATTCCGGCCTTTCAGCGATCGCGATGCAATGACAAGGTTGCGCAAATAGCGGCCATTCCGCGAAGGCGCGCGGGAACCGACCCTAACAACCTTTCGAGCAACGACCCTAAATTGCCACTTGTTCGCGGAAAATGGCGCTCTGAGCAAGTTATTGTGCTATTTGAGCCTGGGGCACAATGACCGAATCTCGAAAACTCGCCGCGATTCTAGCCGCAGACGTGGTCGGCTTCAGCCGGCTGACCGGCCTCGACGAGGACCGCACGCTCGCACGCTTGCGCGCCCTGCGCAGCGATCTGATCGATCCGACGATCGCGGTCCACAACGGGCGCATCGTCAAGCGCACGGGGGACGGCGCGCTCGTCGAGTTTCGTTCCGTGGTCGATGCGGTGCGTTGCGCCATCGAAGTGCAGAACGCGATGGTCGAGCGCAACGCGGGCGTGCCGACCGATCGCCAGATCGAATTCCGCATCGGCATTCATTTGGGCGACGTCGTGGAAGAGAGCGACGGCGACCTCATGGGCGACGGCGTCAACATCGCAGCGAGACTGGAGGGGATCGCCCAGCCGGGCGCGATCTGTCTCTCGGAGGACGCTTACCGGCAGGTGCGCGCAAGGCTCGACCTCGAAGTCAGCGACCTGGGCCAAACCCAGCTCAAGAACATCGTCGACCCCGTGCGCGTTTATTCGCTTCAGGTCGGGCTGCCAGCGCAGGCGAAGCCTTCCGCGCCGATGGCGACGGCCCGCGCGGACAACGAGGAAAAGCCCGCGGCGTCGCTCGCCCTCCCCGACAAGCCCTCGATCGCGGTGCTGCCGTTCCAGAACATGAGCGGCGATCCGGAGCAGGAATATTTCGTCGACGGGATGGTCGAGGACATCATCACCGGCCTCTCGCGCATCAAGTGGCTATTCGTGATCGCGCGCAATTCGAGCTTCACCTACAAGGGCAGATCGGTCGACATCCGGCAGGTCGGGCGCGAACTCGGCGTGCGTTACGTGCTGGAGGGCGGCGTGCGCAAAGCGGGCAATCGGCTCCGCATCACCACGCAGTTGATCGAAGCGGAAACGGGCGCGCATCTCTGGGCCGACCGCTTCGACGGCGCCCTGGACGACGTTTTCGAGCTTCAGGATCAGATCACCGAGCGCGTCGTCGGCATCGTCGAGCCGAGCCTGCAACATTCGGAGATCGAGCGCGCCCGGCAGAAGCGCCCTGAAAATCTCGACGCCTATGATCTCTACCTTCGCGCTCTTCCCTATTCCGCGACCCGCCAGCTCGCCGACGCAAGGATCGCGGCCGATCTGTTGGAGGGCGCCCTCAAATTGAACCCGCGCTACGCGACGGCTCATGCGCTGCTCGCCTTGTGCTATCAGATGATCTTCGTCCAGGGCGGCCACCGCGAGGAGGACAAGACCGCGGGCCTCCAGCACGCGCGGGCGGCCATCGCCGGCGCGGGAGACGACGCCACAGCCCTCGCGACCGCGGCGCTGGTGATGGGGCATCTTGGCTGGGATCACCGCGCGGCGATCGACACGATCAAGAGCGCGCTGGCGATCAATCCTTCCTCCGCGACGGTCAATTATCACGCCTGTCACATCTATTATTTGAGCGGCGATTTCGCCCAAAGCACGCTCCACGCCGACCGCGCCCTGCGGCTGAGTCCCCGCGATCCTCTCGCTTTCCAGGCCTATTACGCCTACGGCTTCACCGCGTTGCACGAAGGGCGTCCCGGCGAAGCGGCGACGTGGTTCGGCAGGGCCGCGCAGGCGAACGGCGGCGCCCCGCACTCCATCCTCGCGCAGGCCGCGGCCTTGGCTCTGGACGGCTGCGCGGGCGCAGGCCGCGAGCTCGTGAAACAACATTTGGAGGGCGGACCGAGCCGATATGTCGAAATGTTCGCTCAAACAGGAATGACGCGCGAACTCGTGGCCAAGCTCGCTGAAGGCGCGCGCCTGCTGGAGGCGCCGGAATAAAGCTTCCAAAACGTCAAAAATGTTGGGGGGCGCCTCGGCATGAAATTGTTGCGTGTGGCGCTAGGCAATCCGCCTTTAACATGTCAAACTCGAAAAACTAAAACGAGAATTTAGAAAACTTGGCCGCGACCTGGCGGCGTCTCGGGGGGACTATGGCGCTTGAGATCATCGGTTCCGGTTTCGGCCGGACCGGAACAATGTCGACAAAAATCGCGCTGCAACAGCTCGGCTTCGGCCCGTGCCACCACATGATCGAGGTCATTGAAAACCCTGCGCAGCCCGCGCATTGGAAAGCGATCGCCGCGGGTGAAAAAGTCGTTTGGCCCGAGGTCTTCGAGGGCTACAATTCGCAAGTCGACTGGCCCGGCGCGGCGGTCTGGCGGGAGACCTCGGTCGCTTTTCCCGACGCCAAGGTGTTGCATACCGAGCGGCCGGAAGACGAATGGTGGAACAGCTTCAGCGTGACGATCGGCAAGTTCTTCGACCACTCGCCCAATATGGCGCTGCCGCCGCATATCGCGGAAATTTTTCAGACCATGTCGGGTTGGTTCATGAAAAACACATTCGCAGACCACACAGATCGAACGTGCGCAATATCCGCCTATCGCCGGAACAATGAGGAAGTCCGCGATACGATCCCGGCTGAGCGGCTGCTTGTGTTCAATGTCGCCGAGGGTTGGGGCCCGCTCTGCCGCTTTCTGGAGAAGCCAGAGCCAGCTCACGCCTTTTCCGCGCAGTCAACCCGCGGGACGAATTTTGGGCGCATTTCGGCGGCGAGCCAGCCTAATCTCCAGTTCACTTTCAAGGCCGTAACCGGGTCAAATCCGCGCGCGCCGCGATCCGCTGGAGCGCCTGCGCCGGTCGTCGGAACGTCCGTTTGACGTTGACCCCCGCCGTTCAATTGTTCGCGGGCGACCGTCTTGTCAGCGTCGAAACCCGTCGAACCGATTGATCTTTGACCCTCGAGCGCAAATTGCTGTGCGCGCTCCAGCGACGCTCTTTTCTTGACTTGGCGCAACGCGCAAGGGCATTGCCGGGTTTTGTCTGAGCCCTTGAGCACGGGAGGCGTCTTCATGCGCAGAATTGACGAGACCGAGCGCCCGATGCCGGAGATCAATCTGGCGAAGGTGTGTTTCATCATTGAAAAGTCGCGCGAATATCTCGGCGAGGACGTTGGCGTCGACCCCGACGACTCGAACCCGACGGACGACGGCGAGCGGGTCATGCTGACCGACGCCGCCGGTCCCTCGATCCGCCGGGAGCTCATCGAATTCATCCGCGATCTCGACGTCGACGAGGCCGCGGCGCTGGTCGCGCTGGCCTGGATCGGGCGCGGCGATTTCGAGCCCGATGACTGGCGAACCGCGGTCGCCGAGGCGAACCAGCGCGCCGACGCTCCAACCTGGAAATATCTCCTCGGGCTCGAGCTGTTGCCGGACTATCTCGAGGACGCGCTTTCGGCCTTCGGCCGGTCCTGCGAGGGTCTGGGGTCGGCGGACGAAGGCTGAAAAGCGGTTCCGAGCGGCCTGGCGCGCGCGCGGACGCGCTCGAACGAAAAAGCCGGGCGATCAATGCCTGACGATATACGAGCCGCGAATTGGATCATTATAGCGATATATAGTTGTGTAATTCGACCGATTTCAGAATCCCAGGGGTCCGTCTGGCCGGGCTTGACCCGGCCATCCACGCATCGCCAGTGATATTTGCGTGTGTGTCTCATAATTTATCTTACCCATCAAACTCTTAGTTTCGTCAGCCAGTGTTCACGTGGATGGCCGGGTCAAGCCCGGCCATGACGGAAAACCGAAAGACGGGCGCCGCAAAGAGATTAACAACAGATATCGCTATGAGAGCCCCGAATTGTCTTGCAAAAATCGAAAGTGCTGGTACCATTTATTCCGATGATCAGAATTAACCCCGCTCGCGGCGATCGGCGGGGAGACGGAGAGGTGCGCGCGCTTTGAGGATGCTTGGCCTGCAACCTCATAGGCGAGTGGTGAAAGGGGGAAAATTTTTTCACTTTTTTCGCTCGTAACCCATTGAAAAGTCCCGATTCCGAAAACTAAAAAAAAGCGAAAGAAAGCAAAAGAAAGCAATCTCGCTTTCTTTTCCTTTCGTTTTCTTTCGCTCAAACTCGCCTCCCGGTTGTGTCCGGGTCGCGCCCGGACCCTTCGCCGGGCCTCAGCCGGGGCGGGGCCGGGGACCCTTGGGCGCGCGGCGGCCAAGATGGAGGCTCGGGGTCGCGCCCGGCTTTCGCTTGGCCTCAGCGCCGCCTTGCAACAAGCCCCGCCAGCCGCCATCTTGGTCGCCGCGCGCACCGCGCTGAGATACGCATGTCCGATCCCTTCGCGCCGCCGGTCCACCGCACGCTCGCCCAGCGGCTCCGCTCCTGGTTCTTCACCGGGCTCGTCGTGTTCGGGCCCATTGCGGCGACCGCCTATATCGCCTGGTGGGTCATCGACACGATCGACAACTGGGTGAGACCCTGGCTGCCGAGGACCCTCTGGCCCGACGATTATCTGCCGTTCCACATTCCCGGCTTCGGCGTCGTCATCGCCATTGCCGGACTGACCCTTCTCGGGTTCCTGACGGCCAATTTCGTCGGCCGATCGCTGGTCAGGTTCGGCGAGGCGATGCTCGATCGCATGCCGCTTGTTCGCGGCGTCTACAAGGGCCTGAAGCAGGTGTTCGAGACCATCTTCAGCCAGTCCGGCAGTCAATTCCGCAAGGTCGGGCTGGTCGAGTTTCCGGTCAAGGGGAGCTGGTCGATCGTCTTCATCTCCTCGGCGCCGGCCGAGATCATCGCCGACGCCCTGCCGGAAAAGCGGCCGATGATCTCGGCCTTCATGCCCTGCACGCCAAACCCGACCACCGGCTTCTTCTTCTACGTGCCGGCCGACGAGGTGATCGAATTGCCGATTTCCGCCGACGAGGCCGCCAAGCTCGTCATGTCTGCGGGCCTTATCCAGCCGCAAGGTCAGGCGGCGCTCGCCGCGATGGCGGAGGCGGCGAGGCTCGCGAGGGCGCCGATGGAGACGCAGGCGTCCGGCGCGGGGCCGTAAAGCAGCCGCCGGCCGCGCGATGCTGGCGGGTTCCTTCGGCGGCTCGGGCCACCGCCCTTCTTTGGACGCTGTTAGTGCGCTAAGCTTATGCTAATGAGGCGGTGGGCGGAATATCGCCGTAGGACTTGTTTTTTGGCCGCCCGCTCGCCCTGGCGCGACTGGGCTTTTGATTTCGTGTGACGCACATGGCGCAATTGCCTCCACTCGACCTTGCGGAACTCAAACGTCGCATGCAGGCCGCGCACGCGACGCTCAGACACGAACTTGGCGGTTTGCGCACCGGCCGCGCCAGCGCGAGCCTGCTCGAGCCGGTGCAGGTCGAGGCCTATGGACAGCGGATGCCGATCAGTCAGGTGGCGACGATCAGCGTTCCGGAGCCCCGTGCGCTGTCGGTCTCGGTATGGGACAAGAGCATGGTGCAGGCGGTCGACAAGGCGATCCGGGACGCGAATCTCGGCCTCAGTCCAACGGTCGAGGGCGCTGTCCTGCGTATCCGCATTCCGGAGCTCAACGAGCAGCGGCGCAAGGAAATGGTCAAGATCGCCCACAAGTACAGCGAGGACGCGCGCGTCGCGGTGCGGCACGTGCGCCGCGACGGAATCGATACGCTCAAGAAGCTCTTGAAGGAGCACGCGATCAGCGAGGATGAAGAAAAGCGCCAGGAGGCGGAGGTGCAGAAGGCCACAGATCAGACCATTCAGGAGATCGACGCTTCCCTGGCCGCCAAGGAAAAGGAGATCATGCAGGTCTAGGCGATCGCCTTCCCTGTCCGGGGCCCTCATGCATCATCACCGCTCCACTTCCAGTTCGGCTCGGACGCCGGCCCACGTCGCCATCATCATGGATGGCAACGGCCGCTGGGCGAAGTCGCGCGGCCTGCCGCGCTTCGAGGGTCATCGGCGCGGCGTCGAGGCGGTGCGCCGGGTCGTCCGCTCAGCGATCGAGCGCGGCGTGCAGTTCCTGACCATCTATAGCTTCTCGTCGGAGAACTGGAGCCGTCCGCCGGACGAGGTGGCGATGCTGATGGGCCTGCTCAAGCGGTTCATCCGTGACGATCTCGCCGAGCTCAATTCCAACGGCGTCAAGGTCAGGATCATCGGCGAACGCGACAATCTGTCGCGCGATATTGTGGGGCTCCTCGTCGAGGCCGAAACGCTGACCGCCAAAAACCGAGGACTGACGCTGACGGTGGCGTTCAACTACGGCGGGCGCCGAGAGATCGTCGAGGCGGCGCGGCGCCTGGCGATCGACATACGCGACGGGCGCCTCGACGCGCTGGCTATCGGCGCGGACGAATTCGCCGAGCGGCTCGATACGGCCGGCCTTCCCGATCCCGATCTCATAATCCGCACTTCCGGCGAAATGCGGCTGTCGAATTTCCTGCTGTGGCAGGCGGCCTACGCCGAACTCGTCTTCCTTCCCATTCTGTGGCCCGATTTTGACGACGCGGCCTTCCTCTCCGCGCTTGATCAATATGCGGCGCGCGAACGGCGGTTCGGCGCGGTCGTCGAGCCCGCCGCCGTCAAATCGGCGTCGTGAGGACGTGCGGATGGCGGTGAGCGGGGAGGGGCCAGCAATCGGAGGGGACTCCATCCCGGCCGCGCAGCCTCTTTGGCTCCGACCTCAGGCCGCGCGTGGCGGCGGCTGTCGCGATGGGAAGTCTTGCGCTGGCGACGGCGTGGGTCGGCGGCTTCATCTTCGCGGTTTTCTGGTGGCTGGCGTCGGTTGTCGTCCTATGGGAGTGGCAGCGGCTGGTCGGCGGCTCGCGCCTCGCCGAGCGGGTGGCGGTCGGCGGCGTGATGGTCGCCCTCGCCGCGCTGTTCGCCCTGCACAATTCGATCCTCGGCGCCATCGCGGCGCTCGCTCTCGGCGCGGCCGCCGTCGGCTGGCTGACCGGACGCAGGGGAGGGGCATGGGCCGCCGGAGGCGCGGTTTACGCCGGCGCGCTCGTCGCCAGCGTCGTGCTCTTGAGAATCAGCCCAAGCTTCGGCCTCGCCGCCATTTTTTGGCTCTTCGCGGTCGTTTGGGGAGCGGACGTCGCGGCCTATTTCGGCGGACGGTTGGTCGGAGGCCCGCGGCTTTGGCCGAGCGTCTCGCCCGGCAAGACCTGGGCCGGCGCGATCATTGGCGCTCTCGCCGGGGCCATCCTCGGCCTCATGCTCAGTGCGTGGACCAATCGGCCCGCGGCGCTGCTCTGCCTCGGGCTTGTGACCGCGATCGTGTCCGAGCTTGGCGATCTGTTCGAAATCCGCGTTCAAGCGCCGGTTCGGCGTCAAGGACTCGGGCAGCCTCATTCCTGGCCACGGCGGGCTGATGGACCGACTCGACGCTTTCGTGGCCGCGTCGGTCTTCGCCGCCGTGGTGGCGAGCGCAAACTCTCGGGGTTCATTCATCGGCGGCGGATTGTTTCAATGGTGAGCGTTGTTGCTGGCGTTAAGCCTCGTTCATCGCGTACGCGCGCGACCAGTCCGCCCGTCAAGCGTTTGTCGATTCTGGGGGCGACGGGTTCGATCGGACGGTCGTGCGCGCAAGTCATCGCCGCCGCGCCTGGCAGGTTCTCGGTTGTTTCGGTCGCGAGCGGGCGCGACGGGACCGCCCTGGCGAAATGCGCGCTCGCGCTCGGCGCCGAATTCGCCGCCGTCGCCGATCCCGCAGGCTATCCCGACCTGAAGGCCGGCTTGGCGGGCTCCAGGATCGAAATCGGCGCCGGTCCGGAGGCGGTCGAGGAAGCCGCGCTGCGCGAGGCGGATCTCGTGGTTTCGGCGATCGTCGGAGCAGCGGGACTGCGGCCGACCTTCGCCGCGGTCGCCGCCGGGCGGACGGTCGCGCTCGCCAACAAGGAGACGCTGGTCTGCGCCGGCGACGTGGTGATGGAGACGGCGCGGCGCGCGGGGTCGATCGTTCTGCCGATGGACTCCGAGCACAACGCCCTGTTTCAGGCGATCGGCGCGCGTGATCCAGGCGCTATCGAGATGATGACCATCACCGCTTCTGGCGGACCGTTCCGGGAATGGAGCGCGACGCGCATTTCCGCCGCCACCCGCGAGCAGGCGCTCGCGCACCCCAACTGGGTGATGGGCCCGAAGGTGACGATTGATTCGGCGGGTCTGATGAACAAGGGACTCGAACTGATCGAGGCGCACCACCTGTTCGGCTTGCCGGCCGACCGGCTTGATGTCCTCGTGCATCCCCAGTCGATTGTGCATGGGCTCATCATCGTTTGCCGACGGGTCGCTGATCGCCGGCATGGCGTCGCCGGATATGCGCACTCCGATTGCGCATTGCCTGGCCTATCCGGACCGAATCGCGTCGGGGGTTCGGCCTCCCGATCTTGCCGCGCTTGGCCGATTGACCTTCGAGCGCGCGGACCTTGAGCGTTTTCCCGCGCTTCGCCTGGCGATCGAGGCGCTGCGCTCCGGCGGCGGCGCGCCGACCGCGCTCAACGCCGCCAATGAAGTCGCCGTTTCAGCCTTTCTCGATCAGCGAATCGGCTTCGGCGACATCGCCCCCCTGGTCGGAAAAACACTGGCGGCGATGAGCGCCGCCGGCGAGGTCAGGACGCCGACTGACATTGCGGAAGCGCTGACAATTCACCATATCGCCACAGATAGGACGGTGAGCCTATTGGCGTAAGCGCTGACTTGCGTCAATCTAATAACCGTTCAGTAACCATCGTTCGGCGGCTTTCGACCGCGGCGGCGGAATTGGAGGCCGCAGATGGCGGGAGTGAATGCAATCGCGGCCCTTTTGAGTTGGCTGGGATGGTACGTTGTCCCTTTCATCATCATTCTGAGCGTCATCGTATCCGTCCATGAGCTCGGACACTATTTGGTCGGCCGATGGTGCGGCGTCAAAATTGACGCGTTTTCACTCGGCTTCGGCCCTGAGCTTTTCGCCTGGGTGGACGCGCGCGGCACGCGCTGGCGGGTCGGCGCGCTGCCGCTCGGCGGATATGTCAAGTTTTACGGCGACGCCAACGCCGCCAGCGTGGGGGATAGTCCGGAGGGAGATATCTCCGTCGATCGATCGTTGACGCTGGCAGGTCAGCCGTTGCGAAACCGGGCGGCGATCGTGCTCGCGGGGCCGGTCGCCAATTTCATTCTGGCTCTCGTCATTTTCGCCGGCATGTTCATGGCCTTTGGCCGGGTCGAACATACGCCGCGCATCGGGCGGGTCGAGGCGGGGAGTCCGGCGGCGGCGGCCGGGTTTCAGGCCGGCGACCTGATAAAGTCGATTAACGGGGATCCGATCGATAGCTTTGAAGCGCTTCAGGAAATCGACGCTGATGAGCACCGGTCTGCCAATGGACTTCGTCGTCGAGCGCCAGGGCCATGACCTCCACCTGACGGCGACGCCCCGGGTCACCGTCGTGGACCAGGGGGTGTTCGGCAAACGCCGCATGGGCCATCTCGGGCTCGCCTCCTCGTCGGACCGTAGCGACGCCAAGGTCGAACGGTGCGGCCTCCTGACCTGCGCCGTCTGGGGCGGCGCGCAGGAATGGTTCATCGTCAAGGCGACGGCGAGCTATGTCGTCGGGATTTTCGCCGGGCGGGAATCAACCGATCAGATGTCGGGATTGATCGGCGCCGCACAAATGGCGGGCGAGATGGCGAAAATCAGCTTTTGGGAGCTGTTCAGCCTCGCCGCCTGGTTTTCGGTGTCGGTCGGCCTGATGAATCTGCTGCCGATACCGCTTCTGGATGGCGGCCATCTCGCGTTTTACGCTTTCGAGGGCCTTCGGGGACGCCCTTTGAGCGAGCGGGCCCAGGAAATCGGCCTCCGGATCGGAATCGCCCTGGTGGCGCTCTTGGTGGTTTTCACCACCTCGCACGACCTTCTCCGCCTGGTGACGAACGGCAATTAACCAACGGTCGACCATGTTTGCGTGTCCTTGACGCAACGGTCGCGATAAATGGTGTACGCTCCGCCAAGAACGGTTTGCAGGCGCGAGCAAAAATTGTAAAACGCCCTTAATCTTTCCGACACCGCCGGGTGGGTGGAGTCGAGCGTCGCGTCTGCGGCGTCGCCCGCGACTGGCGCCGCGAGGCGACGCGGGGGGTGCAGACAGGGTCGCGCCGAAGTGGCGGTCGCCGCTTTGGCGCGGATAGGGGCTGTGGGCCATATGGATTGGATTCGCGGGTGTGTCGGCGTTCTTCTGGCGGTAACCCTTAGTCTGTGCGGGTTGAGCTGGGCGGCGCCGGCGAACGCGCAACAGATCGTGGTCGAAGGCGCCCACGTCGACCCCTCGACGCTCAAGCCGTATTTCAGCGGCACCGATCCAGCCTCGATCGAGCGGGGCGTGGATGATCTGAGGGCGACCGGGCTCTATTCGAATGTCAGCGCGAGGGTGGAGAACGGCAGGATCGTGGTGAGCCTCGCTGGAGGCGAACAAATCATCAACAGAGTGGCGTTCGAAGGCAACAAGCAGATCGAATCGAAGCAGCTTGAAGTCGAGGTGCAGTCGAAGCCGCACACCGCCTACAACGAGGCGACGGCCGAGGCGGACATCGGCAGAATCAAGGACGCGTACAAGAAATACGGCAGGAACGAAGCGACCGTGACCAAACGGCTCGTTCAATTGCCGAATGGACGGGTGGATCTCGTTTTCACCATCAATGAAGGCGGTAAGACCGGGATTCGGGAGATCAAGTTTGTCGGCAATCATGCCGTTTCGGACTATCGCCTGCGCGGGCTCATGCAGACCACCACGATGAATTGGCTGTCGTGGCTGAAGAGCACTGACGTCTACGATCCCGATCGCTTAGCCTCGGATTTGGAAGCGATCCGCCGTTACTACATGAAGAACGGCTATGCGGATTTCCAGATCACCAATACCGATGTCGCTTATCAGGCCAACCCTCCCGGGTATGTCATTACGATTACGATGAATGAGGGCCCCCAATATCACGTCTCTTCGGTTTCAGTGGTTTCCAACATTCCGAAGGTGGACGGGCCGGCGCTCAATCGGTTCGTCGCTCTCAGGCCCGGCGACGTCTACGACGCGAGCAGCGTGGACAAGTCAGTGGAGGCGATCACCCGAGACGTCGCCCGGCAAGGTTACGCTTTTTCCGAGGCGCGACCGCACGGCGAACGCGACACTGTCAATCACACGATCGCGATTTCGTTCTCGGTCGACAACGGTCCAAAAGTCTACATCGAACGCATCGACATCGTCGGCAATACGCGCACACGCGACTATGTCATCCGCCGCGAATTCGATATCGGCGAAGGCGACCCCTACAACCACGTGCTGATCGAGCGGGCCGAGCGGCGACTCAACAGTCTTGGCTACTTCAAGAAGGTCCATATCTCGAACCGGCCAGGGTCTTCGCCAGACCGGGTCATTGTGGTCGTTGAGGTCGAGGACCAACCGACCGGCTCGATCAGCCTCAGCGGCGGCTATTCGACGACTCAGGGCTTTTTGGCCGAGCTCGCCTACACCGAGACGAATTTTCTCGGCCGCGGCCAGTATGTGCGCTTGAGCGTTTCCGATGGCCAATACACCCAGGGGTGGAAGGCCTCGTTCACCGAACCTTACTTCCTCGGCCAGCGCCTCGCCGCGGGCTTTGACCTTTACCATCAGGTCAACAGCAACAACCAATTTGCCCTCTATCAAAATTGGACGACCGGAGGAACCCTCCGGCTCGGTATCCCGATCACTGACGACTTAACGCTGCAGCCTAACTATTCGCTCTACGAGTCGAAGATCACCATCCCAAATACAGCGTCTCAGCCCTTCGATGATTGCGTAGGACCCGATCAGACCTGGTTTCCGGGCGGGACCATCATCCCGGTTGTCCCCTCGCCGTTTATCAACTGCTTGACCAATGGCGAGGCGCCGGTCGAAATCAAACAGGCGGCCGCGCAAGGGGCCATCGTCACCTCGCTCGCGGGATTCTCGGTCCTTTTCAACAATCTTGACAGCCGGAAGGACCCGACCACCGGCTACGTCGTCAATTACAAGCAGGATGTCGCCGGCCTCGGCGGGCAGTCGCAGTTCATCCGCGAAACGCTCGACGCCCGCTGGTATCATCCGATTACGGAAGATTTCATCGGCCTGATTCATCTGCAAGCCGGCCAGATCAATTCATTCGGCTCGAAACAGGCGCTGATCATCAATAACTTCGTGCAGGGTCCGTCTTTGGTGCGCGGCTTCGCTCCGGGAGGCATCGGTCCCCGCGACATTTCCGACCCGTTCAATATCGAGGCCAGCGCGCTTGGCGGGACGTCCTACTATGGCGCTTCCGCCGAGGTGGATTTTCCGATCTTCGGCTTGCCGAGAGAAATCGGGCTGAAGGGCGCGGTGTTCGCCGACGCGGGCAACGTGATCGGATATTCAGGGCCGACCGACTTCTCAAATTTCCTCGGCTATACCTATTGCCCGCCTCCCGGGACGCTCGGGTCTATCCTGCCCATCACACAGGTGAGTTGCGCCAACGTGTGGGACCCGAACCAGATCCGCGCGTCGGTGGGCGCGAGTTTGATCTGGGCGTCGCCGATGGGTCCGATCCGCTTTGACTTCGCGATCCCAGTTGCGAAGGGCAAATACGACCAGACCCAGTTCTTCAACTTCTCGGGCGGCACGACGTTCTAACGGCGACCGCCAGCATCTCCTCGAAGCGGGCGCGCCAGAGGCTGGCGCGCCCGCCGTCGCTTCTGACGGAACTCCTCCTTGGCTAGAATTCGCTTTTTCCCGCCGAGTTCGGCGCCTTCGTTGGCCGAAGTTGCGAGCTGGTGCGGCGCGACGCTCGCGGCTGACGCCGACCCCAGCCGCGTGATCCGGGATGTCGCCGCTCTCGATCAGGCGGGGCCCGGCGATCTGACGTTCCTCGACAATCCCCGGTATCTCGACGCGCTCAAGCGGACTCGTGCGGCCGCAGCGCTCGTTGCGCCGCGCTACGCGAGCGCCGCGCCCGCGGCCTGCGCCGCGCTGGTCGCCCCCGAGCCCTACCGGGCGATGGCCGTGGTGATGACGAGACTCTATCCCTCGGCCTCCAGGCCCGGCTCGGTCTTTGGCGAGACCGGGATCTCCCCGACCGCGTTGGTTCACCCTTCGGCGCGGCTCGAGGCTGGCGTGGTCGTCGACCCCGGCGCGGTGATCGGCCATGGCGCAGAGATTGGCGCTGGCACGATTATTGGCGCGAATGCGGTCATTGGACCTGAGGTGCGCATCGGGCGCAATGGTTCGGTCGGCGCCTCGACCACCATCGTGGCGGCGCTGATCGGCGACCGGGTGATCATTCATCCCGGCGCGCATATTGGGCAGGACGGCTTCGGGTTCGCTCTTGGGGCGCGGGGGCATCTCAAAGTGCCCCAGATCGGGCGCGTCATCATCCAGGACGATGTCGAGATCGGCGCCGGCGCGACGATCGATCGAGGCGCAAACCGCGACACCGTAATCGGCGAGGGGGCGAAGATCGACAATCTCGTGCAGATCGGCCACAACGTCGTCGTTGGCCGCCATGCGGTGCTGGTCGCCCAGTCAGGGGTCTCGGGATCGAGCGCCATCGGCGATTTCGCCGCTCTGGGCGGGCAGGCGGGCATCGCCGGTCACCTGAGGATTGGCGCGGGCGCCCAGGTCGCCGCGGCGGCCGGTGTGATGACCGATGTTCCCGCCGGCGAGCGTTGGGCGGGAGCCCCGGCGAAGCCCGTAAGAGAGTTTTTTCGTGAAGTCGCCGCGATCAAACGACTGGCGGAGAGCGGACGTGGCGAAACCAATGCCGATTGACACTCGCCGAGCGGACGGGTGAGAGAGGGAAACGGGATGAACGAACCGACCGCCCGGACGTTCGACAGCTACGACGTCCAGAAGCTGCTGGCGCTCCTGCCGCACCGCTATCCATTTCTCTTGGTCGACCGCATCGTCGAAGCCCGCGGCGACGAATATGGCGTCGGGGTAAAGAACGTGACGGCCAACGAGCCTCATTTCCAGGGCCATTTTCCAGGCCGGCCGGTCATGCCGGGCGTGTTGTTGATCGAAGCGATGGCGCAAACGGCGGGCGCGCTTTGCGTTGCTTCACAGCTGGACAATACCGCGCCGAGCGTCGTCTACATGATGACAATCGACAAGGCTAAGTTCCGCAAGCCCGTCGTTCCCGGCGATCAAGTCCGGTTTCACATGACCCGCATCGCCAAGCGTCGCAACATGTGGTGGTTTCGGGGCGAAGCGAAAGTGGATGGCTCGCTCGTCTGCGAGGCCGAAGTATCGGCGATGCTGGTGCGCGAATGAAGAGCGCGATCCATCCGAGCGCCATTGTCGAAGACGGCGCTCGGCTCGGGGCGGGAGTCGAGATCGGGCCGTTTTGCCATGTCGGGCCGCAGACGGCGCTTGGCGATGGCGTGCGACTTGTCTCGCATGTGAGCCTTGCCGGCGACACTACCGTCGGCGCGCGCACGATGATTTATCCGTTCGCCTCGATCGGGCAGCCGCCGCAGGACCTCAAGTACCGCGGCGAGCCTGTCCGCCTCATCATCGGCGAGGACTGCATCATTCGCGAAGGCGTCACGATGAACCCCGGCACCGCCGGCGGCGGCTCGGAAACGATCGTCGGACCGCGGTCGGTGTTCCTTGCCAACGCCCACGTTGCGCATGATTGCCGCATTGGCGAGGGCGTCATTCTCTCCAACAATGTGATGCTGGCCGGCCATTGCCACATCGGCGATTTCGCGATTCTGAGCGGCGGCGCCGCCGTGCATCAGTTCGTCCGCATCGGCGCCCACGCGTTCGTCGGCGGTCTCGCCGGGGTCGAGCATGACCTCATCCCCTTTGGGCTTGCGCTCGGCAACCGCGCCGGTCTCGCCGGGCTCAATGTCGTCGGCCTGAAGCGCCGCGGCTTCTCGCACGAGGCGATCCACGAGCTGAGGCGCGCCTACAAGATGCTGTTCAACGGCGGGGGAACGCTGAAGGAACGGATTGACGACGTCGCCGAGGCGTTCGCCGGCCAGGACGCGGTGCAGCAGATCGTCACCTTTCTGCGCCAGGGCGGCGACCGCGCGATCTGTGTCCCGCGCGCCGGAAAGGAAGACGAGGGGTGAGCGCGGCGGGCCGCGCGCCGGTCGTCGGCGCCTCAGGTCCCCTGGCGATCCTGTGCGGGGCGGGCGCGTTTCCGCTCGAGGTCGCCGGTGAGGCGCGCCGCGCCGGCCGCGAGCCGTTTCTGATTGGAGTCGTTGGCGCGACCGATTCAGCGATCGAGGCCTATCCGCATGTCTGGGTCCGGATGGGCGAGGTCGGCAAACTGTTCGCCGCCTTGAGGACGCGCGCCATTGCCGAGATGGTGATTATCGGCGCCATGTCGAGGCCAGAATTCGCCGATCTCAGGCTGGACTGGGGCGCTGTGAAGCGCGCGGCGGGGCTCGCGCAACTGTTTCGCCGCGGCGACAACGGGCTGCTCGCCGGCATCGCGGCGATTTTCGAGCGCGAGGGCGTCCGCGTGCTCGGGGCTCACGAAATCGCCCCGCGTCTCCTCGCGCCTGTTGGTCCCGATTGGCGCGCGCGCGGCTTCCGCGGAAGACGAGACGGACATCGCGCTCGGGGCGCGCCTGCTCGAAGCGCTGTCGAGCTTCGATGCGGGGCAGGGGGCGGTCGTCGCCGGCGGCCGGGTCGTGGCGATCGAGGCGGCGGAAGGCACCGACGCGATGCTCGCGCGGGTGGCCGAAATGCGCGCCGGCGGCCGGCTGCGCTTCGCCGGTCCGGCGGGCGTTCTGGTCAAAGCCCCCAAGCGCGGGCAGGATCTGAGGCTGGACATGCCGGCGATCGGGCCGAAGACGATCGAAGGCGCAGTCAGGGCGCAACTCAGGGGGGTCGCGGTCGCGGCTGGCCATGTGCTCGTCCTCGAGCGCGACCGATGCGCCCGCGAAGCCGACGCCGCCGGCCTGTTCGTCGCCGGGTTCGCGCGCGCGGGCCCGTCCGGATGAGGTCCTTGCGTGTGGCGCTCGTCGCCGGCGAGCACTCGGGCGACCAGCTTGGCTATAAGCTCATGCGAGCGCTCAGGGAGGCATGCTCCGGCGAGGTCGCCTTCTCCGGCGTCGGCGGCGGAGGCGATGGAGGCCGAGGGCTTGAGAAGCCTGTTTCCGATCAGCGACATCGCCGTGATGGGCATCCTGCCGGTGCTGGCGCGGCTGCCGATGCTGCTTAAGCGCATCCGCACGACAGCTGCGGCCATCGTGGCGGCCAAGCCCGACGCCCTCGTCATCATCGACAGCCCCGACTTCACGCACCGCGTCGCCCGGCGCGTGCGGGCGGCGCTGCCGAAACTGCCGATCGTCGATTACGTCAGTCCCAGCGTCTGGGCCTGGCGGCCCGGCCGCGCCAGGGCGATGCGGGCTTACGTCGATTGCGTGCTGGCGCTGCTGCCGTTCGAGCCCGAGGCCTACCGGCGTTTGGACGGGCCACGTTGCGTTTATGTCGGCCATCCGCTGATCGAGCGCCTCGGCGACCTGCGGCCGAGTGCAGGCGAGGCGAGCAGGCCCGCTTCCGCGCCGCCGCTCATCGTGGTGCTCCCCGGTTCGCGCCGGTCCGAGGTCACCCGGCTCATGGCGGATTTCGGCGGAGCGCTTGCGGCGCTGCGCCAGTCGATCGGCCCGTTCTCGCTCGTTCTGCCGACTCTGCCGCATATCGAGCGCGAGGTGCGGGCCCTCGCGGCCCGCTGGCCCGAACCGCCGACGATCGCGCTCGGCGAACCGGCGAAATACGCCGCCTTTCGCGCCGCGCGCGCAAGCCTCGCCGCCTCCGGCACCGCGACGCTCGAACTGGCGCTCGCCGGCGTGCCCATGGTCGGGGCCTACAAGGTCTCGCGCCTCGAGGAGCAGCTCAAATACCTGATCAAGGTTCCCTCGATCCTGCTGCCGAACCTCATCCTCGGCGAGCGCGCCATCCCGGAAAGATTGCAGAAGGACTGCGCGCCCGCCGCACTGGGCGCAGCGCTGGCGGAGATCGTGCAGGACGGCCCGGCGCGTGAGCGCCAGCTCGAAGCGTTTTCCCGGCTCGACCGGCTGATGGCGCTCCGCGACGGGGGAGCGCCATCAGACCACGCCGCGCGCGCAGTACTGGAGACGATCGAGACGCGTGGCGGCGGGTCCCCGCTGATCGCCTGATGCGCGCGGGCCGCAGGGCTGGCCACGCGGGGACAGGCGTGCAATTCTGCGCGTGGGAAGCCTTTTCAATGGCTTGACCTGGAATCCATAGTTCGATCAATGTCTTGCTCAATGCACCGCTTGCACGGCATGACACCGGGCCGGCGTGGCCTGATTGCGCATTGCTCTAGCCTTGCCGCCCACGTGGAGGCGCCTCCTTCCGCCCCGGATTTCTGTCTCATCTTCGCTCCTTGCAGCTACGATGATCCAGAAATCCTCCCTACGTGAAGAACCCGCGCCCTGCCGTCGCTGGAGATGAGCGCGTCGACCAGGGCGCACGCCAGCGTCGATGATAAGCGCCTTGGCGCCCCGCGCCCTGAAGCTGGTCGCGAGCAGATCGCCGAAACAGCCGTCGGTGCAGTCCGAGGTCAGCGCCGCGACGACGATGTCGCCAGGCTCGATCTCAGCGGCGGCCACATGCATCATCCAGTTGTCGCCCGGGTGCAGGAGAACCGTGACCGCCGTGCCGGAGACGAGCGCGCCCGGATAGATCGGCCGCATATATGGCTTCATGAGGCCAACCCGTCCCATCGCCTCATGCACCGTCGCGACGCCATAGCGCCCGAGCGCCTCGACGGCGGCGCGCTCGGCGCCCTTGATCTTGCGTCTGACGACGCCGAGTTCGGTCATCGTCTCTCCTCCCGGCCGCGTCTCTCTGTGAAGACGCCGATCGCTTCCACAGACCCCGTCACGCGGGCGAAACGATGCTTTGCTGGCGAAGGCGATCATACTCCGTCTTGTCGACTGGCGGCGCGCCGGGCTCGCCAAGGTCATTGAGATGAATGCGGTAGGTTTCGCGCGCGGTCCAGCACGCGATGGAAGCGATCACTGTGACGCCCAAAGCCAAAGCGCCGACCGTCAGCGGCACGTTGGGGGAACCCGGAGGCGCGGCGGCGGCGAAGAGCGCCGGCAACAGCGCCGTCAGCATGGTGCCGACATTCTGCGAGATGGCCATGCCGGAGACTCGGGCGCGGGTCGGGAAGAGCTCGGGATAGAAGCTCGGAAACACTGCATTATATCCTTGATAGACCACGCCCCACATCAAGATCGAGAGCGCGAACGCGAGCGGCACGCTTTTGATGCTGATCGCATAGAGATAGCCGAAGGTCATGAGGCCCGCCGCGAGAGAGCCAACGATGATCGGCGCCCGCCGGCCGATGCGGTCGGAAAGGTCGCCGACGAACGGGATCACGACGATCGCGACGACGTTGCCGATGACCGGGATCCAGAGATAGACGGTCTTGTCCATGCCGACGCCATAGGCGGGCTGAACCGCGTAGGCGGCGCCGAAGATCGTCGCCACTACCGGAATGACGTTCATCAGCGCCATGCACACGATCCGCAGCATGTCCGGCCAATGGTTGGTCAATGCGTCAAGGACCGGACTCCGCGGCGTGTCGCCGTGCCCCCGCTCTTCGGTGAACGCGGGCGTCTCCTCGACCTCGCGTCGGATGATATACCCGGCGATCAGCACGAGCACGCTCAGCAGGAACGGAACCCGCCAGCCCCAGGCGATGAACGCATCGTTCGACAGCCCATAGCTCAACGGCAGAAAGACCGCCGCCGCCAGGATCTGGCCCGCCTGCACGCCCTGCAGAGTGAAGCTCGCGAAATAACCGCGCCGTCCGAACGGCGCGTGTTCGAGAATCATCGAGCTCGCGCCCGAAATCTCGCCCGCAACCGCAAACCCCTGAATCAGCCGCAAGACCACGAGCAAAATCGGCGCCCAGATCCCGACTTGGTGATAGGTGGGAACCAGCCCGACCGCCATGGTCGAGAGGCCCATGAGGACAAGGCAGAGAAGGAGCACGTTCTTGCGGCCATGGGTGTCGCCCCAATGGCCGAGCACGAAGGCGCCGATGGGTCGCGCGACATATCCCACACCGTAAGTCGCTAGCGAAGCGACAATGGCGACGGTCGGGTTGCTCGACGGGAAGAAAATCTGCGGGAAGACGAGCGAGGCCGCGGTCGCGTAGATGAAAAAGTCGTAATATTCGAGCGCCGAGCCGATCCAGCCACTGGCGGCCGCGATGTTTGTCTGATGCCGGCCTTGCGGCTCGTGCAGGGTCGCTGCAGTCATCGTATTCCTCCCTTATATCGGCCGTTTCTGGCTCAATAATCAACCTTGGCGACTGCTCTGAGCTCCGAAGGATCGGCCGACGGAAAGCCGAAGAATTCGAGGTAGGCGGGGATCTGCTCGAACAGCATGTCGATCCCGAATTGGATCTCGCAGCCTTTCGTCCGCGCCGCGGCGAGAAAGGCTGTCGTCTCCTGCTTCATCACCACTTCGCCGACATAGGTCGAAGGCGAAAGGCGCGAGACGTCGACGGGCATCGGATCGCCGGCCTTCATTCCCAATGGCGTCGCATTGACCACGACGTTGAACCCGTCCGGGTCGTTCGATCCGGTCGTGACCTTGAGTTTGGGATAGTTTCGCCCGAGCCGGCTCGCGAGCGCCTCCATCGCGGCTTGGCTCACGTCGTAGAGCGCGATCTGGGCGGCGCCTGCGGCCGCGGACGAGGCGGCGATGGCCGAGCCCACTCCACCGGACCCGACGACGAGAACCTTCCCGCCCTTGAGCGAGCGGCCGCGCCGCGCCGCGCCACGGACGAAGCCTTCGCCGTCGAACATGTCGCCGACCAACCGGCCGTCATCGTCCCGGCGCACGGCGTTGCACGAGCCCGCGACCTTGACTGCCGTCGATGCGTCGTCGATGAGGCTGATGACCGCGATCTTGTGCGGCATCGTGATCAGCGCGCCGTGGAAATTGGTGAAGCGGCAGATCTCGGGAAAGGCGCGAACGAAATCTTCGGCCTTGACGCCGAGCGGCACCACGGCGGCGTTGATTCCGCGCTTATCGAACCACGGGTTATAGATCATCGGCGATTTGAAGGTCGTCGTCGGATAGCCGACATGCGCGATGATCCTGGTGTCGCCGTTCAGCATGCCGACAATGTTCCCTTCAGAACGCGACGCGCAACACACTGCGCGTTCATTCGAATTCGATCTCCGCCCGCCGCTCGGCGTCGGTAAGACTAGCTTGGGCGGCGAGCCGGACGGGTGTATTGGCGGCGCCGAACAGATCGTAATTCCGGCGCTCGACGATCTCGAAAAAGAATCGGTCCTGGAAGGTCCGGGTGTAGATGTGGAAGAACTCCCCATCCTTCACCCGATCATAGAGCATGCCGAGCGAGCGCATGCGGGCAAGCAGGTCGGGGGCGATGTCGAAGCGGGTCGCGAGATCGTCGTAGTAATTGTCAGGGATAGGCAGAAAGGCGACGCCGCTCGCCTTGGCCGCTTCGACGGCGGCGAAGACGTCGTCACTCGCAAGCGCGATCTGCTGGAAACCGGCGCCGCCGAAGGCGTCAAGAAAGCGCGAGACGCCGGTTGCGCCGCCCTCGCCGACGTTGAGCGCGATGCGCAATTGGCCGTTCGGGCTACGCAAGAGGCGGCTGAAGAACGCGCCGTGCGGATCGGCGATCTCGACCTGCCGCTGCGGCTTGAGCCCGAGCACGGCGCCATAGAACAGCGACCAGGTCAGGAATTCGCCGCGGCGCACGACGTTGGAGACGTGGTCGACCCCAATGAGACGACCTTCGGCGGCGAGCGGCTGGAGGGACACGAAATCGCCGCGCCACGCCTGGTCGCCGGCGTCCACGAAGTAGATGAGGCTGCCCTCGACGCCGGCGACCGCGGGCACGGTCGCTTCGCCGCGTCCGATCTTGCCGACGTAGCTTTGGCACTCGAGCGCGCTCGCCCGCTCGAGCGCCTTGTCGATGGAATCGACGCCGAGCGCGATCGCGCACACCGAGGGCCCGTGCAACAGGGAAAACGAGTGGGCGAAGCCCTCGCGTTCGCGGTTGAGGATAAAGTTGATCTCGCCCTGCGAGTAGAGATCGACGTCCTTCGAGCGATGCCGGCCGGCGCAGCGGAAGCCGAGGCCCTCGATCAACGCAGTCAATTCGCTCGCCGCCGCGTCGCTGACCGCGAACTCGACGAACTCGGCCCGCTCGACCACCGGCGCCGGCGGAAGCGGCGGGAGGTCAGCGAGCGGCGGCTCGCCGCGCGCGGCGCGCTTTGCCGCCAGCGCCTCGCCGGCGGCGCGCAGCGAGCGCATGCCGTCAACCGCGATCGCCGCGACAGAGGCGCCGCGAAACTGGTCGTTGAAGATTTCGAGCGACAGCGGGCCGCGATAACCGGAGCGGGTCACGGCGTCGAGATAGTCGACGATCGGGTAGTCCCCCTGGCCGGGATAGCAGCGGTAGTGCCGGCTCAGCGACAGCGGGTCCATGACCAGCGCCGGCGCGTCAGCCACCTGGACGAGCGCGATTTTCTCGGGCGGCAGAGCTGCGATCGGCTCGATCGAGTTGCCGCGGGCGCAAATATGAAAGCTGTCGAGCACGATCCCGAGATTATCGCGATCGGCGGCGCGCACGATCTCCCAGGCGGCGATCCAGTCCTTGACCCAGCGTCCCCAGGCGAGGGCCTCGTAGCCGATCCGCATGCCTTCCCGGCGGGCGAGATCGGCAAGCTCGGCGAGGTCCTCCGCGGCGCGGGAGGCGTCGTCGATCGCTTCGGGGGAAACATTGGAGCAGAGGCACAGCAGGCGCGCGCCGAGTTCGTGCATGACGTCGAGCTTTCTCTTAGCCCGCTCGAAGTTCTTCGCCCGGGTAGGATCGGGTGCCGCCTCGAAGTCCCGAAGCGGCTGGAGGGCGACGATCTCGAGCCCGAGATCGGCCGCCAGAAGCCGCGCATCGCGGGGCTTGCCGCGGAAGAAGGTCAGATCATTCTCGAAGATCTCGACAGCGCGAAAGCCGGCCTTGGCCGCGGCGGAGAATTTGTCCTCCAGCGCGCCGCCCATGCAGACCGAGGCGATCGACCACCTGAGCACTTGAGCGACTCCTATGCCAGCGTTTCCTGCCTATGAGAAAGCCAATCGCGCCTCACAACCCTGGCGCCGCCTTGGCTGACCGTCAAATACCAATAGTGGCGTCTAACGTAACATTATGTTAGGTCGCTTGCGATGCAAATGCAGGACCCGATTTGCCGCCCAGCGTCTCGGCGGTCCACCGAATGATCATCCAGCTTCCGTCCGCCAATCGAGATTGCCATGCTCACCCTGCGGCAGATCGAAGTTATCCGCGCGGTCATGCTGACGGGGACGATCGCTGGAGCGGCGCGGCTTCTCAACGTCGCGGCGCCTGGTCTTAGCCGGCTCATGAAACACACCGAGGATTCGCTCGGCGCGAAACTCTTCTCACGGCGCGGCGGGCGTTTCATTCCGGCGCCCGAGGCCAGGCCCATTTTTGCCCAGATCAATGAGCTTCATCGCAACCTCGAAAACCTTGAATTCGCGATCGGAGCGCTCGATCGGGGCGAGGGCGCGGAATTTAAGTTCGGCGCGACGCCGAGCATCGCCCATGTGATGGCTCCGCTGGCGGTGGCGGACTTGCGCCGACGCTATCCCGATCTCCTGATCGATCTTGACGTCCTCAAGATCGAGGACGCGATCGACTTTCTTCTGCTGGGGCGGGGCGAAGTGGCGGCGGTGAGCTCTCGTCTGGAGCATCCCGCGATAACCTTCGAACCGCTGGCGCAGGGGCAACTCTTTTGCATCGTGGCGGAAAAGCATCCGTTGGCGTCGCGAAGCCGAGTAGCCGCGGCGGAGATTGCGGGTCATCCATTGATTGGAATTGAACCGCGCGATCCCTACGGACAGATCGTCGTGCGCCTTTTTGAGCGCGCAAGCGTCCCATATCGCGTTCCGATCAAAGCGCGCTTCGGCGTCACGGTCTGCGCTCTCGTCCGTCAGAATCTCGGCATCGCGGTGATCGACGAATTTACGCTGGCTGAACTAAACGGCGCGGGTCTCCGAACGATTCCCATCAAGGAGACGACGACCTTCCAGACTTACGTCGCCTATCGCAAAGACACCACGCTCTCTGGTCCATCCGAGTTCTTCATCTCGGCGCTCCGAAAGCAAATGGAGCAAACGCATCGGACAATGACGGCAAAGTAACGGGCCGTCAGTGGAGATGCGAAGCCTCCAGGCATCTCACTGAGGCATTCCGAATCAGGTTTTACGTCTCCAACGATCGTTACCCACCAGCCAATTGACCATGGCAGCCCACGGCCACTCGTGTGAGGGAGGGAGTTGCCGATCAAACAGCGATCGTCTCCGATGGGCGGATCCCCGCCCTCCTCGAGCACACATTGTAGGTCCGGAGTCTGTCCCGAACCGGACCTTCGGCTCTGACCGTCCTTAGGAAAAAGCAGATCTTTCCGATATGCCGCAAGGACAGGCGGTGGTCCAGCTAACCCAGTTCCGCATTTGGCAGCCCTGGGGCGCCGGATCGCTTCGCTTTCCAAATCCGCTTGCGGGTGGCAAGGTACGCTGGGAGGAGGAATGATGCGGCCCCTTGTCGTGCTTGTCGAAGTCCTTGAGAAACCCTCGTTCGTGGCGCAATCTCGCGATCTGATCGCCGTCAACGCGAGAGCTTCACTTGAGCGCGAGCTGGGTTGCAGGCGTTTCGACGTTCTCGTCGAGCCCGAGGATCGGCAACGTTTCGTCCTCTACGAAATCTATGAGGATGAAGCCGCATTCGACGACCATCTCGCGTTGAGCTCTTGCCTAAGTGTCGCTGACGCGACCGAGAACGAGAGTGAAGAGCGCTCGATCAGGCGCCTTGCCTTCTCTACGGAGATGGCGACGAACGACGAGATCTCCACGTGACGACTGGCGCCGCACTGACACGCCCATCGGTGGGGTGAGTTGTGAACTAGGCACAAATTGCGCGACCGGCGGAGCACATCGCCGGCGAGCATTGAGGGAGGAAACGGAATGACGGACGAGCGCGAACGGCGCGAATTCAACGCCGGATTATCTGAGGAAGTCGACGCGTGGCTCAGAGGCGATACCTCGCGTCGCGAATTCCTGACGAGGTTCATGCTCCTTGGCGGAGCGGCCATGATTCCAGGATTGGGCTACACCGCGTCCGGCTCGAAGGCTTGGGCGGCGATGGCGGACGTGTCGAAGGTCGAGCTGGCCGACAAGAGCACCCCGCTGGGCCAAGCGCAGGCCGCCGCTGTGAAAGCGTCGAGCGAGGGCCCGACAGAGGGGTCGGCCTATCGCGCGGTGCAGGCCGCCCAGCTGTATAAGGACAAGGGCGTCACGCTCAACCTCACCTACGAGGCCGGCCTTCAAGCGCTCGAGCCGAAGAATTTTTCCGGGCCTTTGTGGCAGGCGTTGACGGGCATCAATTTCAACGTCGTGGAGCTCCCGCACCCCGACCAATATTCCAAGCCGATTGCCGAACATATCGCTGGCTCTGGCGCATATGATGTTCTCGACATCGAGCCGGCCTGGATCCCAGCCCTTGCGAACGGCGGCGTCATTCTGCCAATCGACGAGTATGTCGCCAAATATATGAACAAGGCGGATCTCGACGATTATCACCCGCTCTACAAATCGATCACCTTATACAAGGGCAAGCGCTGGGGCGTGTTCGACGACGGCGATCAATGGGCGTTGTACTATCGCAAGGACGTATTCGACGATCCGAAGCTGAAGGCGGCTTACCAAGCGAAGTTCGGCAAGCCATTAGCCGTGCCTACGACGTGGGACGATTATTCGCAGGTTGCCCAATTCATCACCGACCAACTCGCGCCCAACATCTATGGAGCGGCTCACTTCCGCAAGTTCGGCAGTCCCGGCAACCAGTTCGCCTTCTTGCAGCAATTCCGCGCCAACGGAGGAAAATTCTTCGACGCGGACATGAAAGCACAACTCATGGGGCCCGCCGCGGAGACGACGCTCAACCAAATGATCGCCCAAAACAAGGCGTCGATCCCCGGCAACAACGATCTCGACGCAGTCGCTCAATGGGCAGCGTGGCTGCAAGGCAAGGTCGCGATGATCTTCTCATGGCCGCCGACGGGGCGGATGTCGTCGAATTATTCGCAACGTGATAAGGCGATCAACTTCATTCCCCAATCAAGCATCGCCGACAAGGTCGGCTATGCGGTCGTGCCGGGCGGCAACGGAGAAATGGCGTCCGGCTACGTGCGGGCTCTTGCGGCCGGGTCCAATAGCGAAGAGGCGGCCTATCTCTTCATGCAATGGGTCACGGCGCCGCCGCTCTCTCTCGTGCGCACGATGCTCCCGTATACGCTGCGCGATCCTTATCGACTCTCCACTTACAAGTCCGACGAGTATCGGGCGCTGTGGCCAGCAGCCAGGGAGTATCTGGTCAACCTGTGCGAATGCGCCAACTCGGGCGTCGTCGACATGATCATGCCCGGCTGGCAGGACTATGCGCTATCCATCGACCGGATGTGTTCGGCGGTGTGGGGCGGCCAGGATCCAAAGGCGGCTCTGCAGAAAGCGGCAGCTGAGTGGGACGCGTCCACCCAGAGGCTGGGCGTGCCGGCGCAAAAAGCGGCCTATCAGGAATTTCTCAAGATACCCGGCTGCTACGCCGACCACACGGTCGAGAAGCTCGGTCAGGCGGTGCACATCACCTGAAGGCTCCGAAGGTTCCGGCCGCGCGGCGCGCAAACGTCGCGCGGTCAGAGCAAGTCTTCGCGGCGCTCCGGCGCCCTCCGTCCTTTCGCTAGCGCGAGTTCAAGCAGACGCCAATGGGTCAGACTGCGACTGCGGCTTCCCTGGCTTCGCCAATCCGGCGCGGACGCACTTCCGCCTGGGCCGATCGCCATTTCAAATGGCTAATGGTCGCGCCCGCCGTTCTCATCATCCTGGTGTTTTCCATTTACCCGCTCCTGTTCTCGCTCTGGGTCGCCTTCGTCAACTACGACTTCCAGGTTCCCGGCCACGCGTTCGTCGGCCTGCAGAATTTTCAAGAAATCATCGACGATCCCCTGGCCTGGTCGTCGCTTGGCCTGACGATCGCGTTGTCTGTAACGGTCGTGGCAATCGAGTTCGTTCTTGGTCTGGCGCTCGCCTTGGCGATGGTGAAGACGTTCCGGGGACGGGGGACCGTCATGTCGATCCTCATCATTCCTCTTTTCATCAGCCCGGTCATCGTCGGCCAGTCGTGGGCGCTTTTCCTGCAAAGGCCATTCGGTCCCGCCGACTACTTGTTGAGCCAGTTGCTTGGCCGGCAAGTCGAAATCAGCTGGGTAGGCCAAGTCCCTTGGGTCTATTTCTCGATTGTTGTGGCCGACGTCTGGCAATGGACGCCGTTCATGTTCGTGATCCTTTTGGCGGGATTGGCGGCCATCCCGCCGCACCTCTACGAGGCGGCGGAGCTCGACGGCGTCGGCGCGATCCAGACCTTCCGCTATGTGACGCTGCCACAACTCGCTCCGGTCATGCTGCTCGCTGTCACCCTTCGCCTGCTCGACGCGGTGAAGCTGTTTGACGTCATCTTCATGTTGACTGGGGGCGGCCCGGGCACGTCGACTTACACGGCCTCTTTTTATCTGTACCAGATCGGGTTCCAGCAATTTCACCTGTCGATGGCGACGGCGGGAAGCTGGATGTTTCTAATTCTGTTGTCCGCGGTGATCATCGTGCTTGTACGGCGTCTTTTGAAAGCGGAGACGGCGTCATGACGAAGGCGCTCCCTTCCTTGAAGGCGCAGAGCCGCCGCGCCGGCTTGGCGCGCGCTTTTACGATAGGGCTGTTCGTGATCTTTGTCCTCGTGCCGCTTTATTGGGTCGTCATCACCTCAATCAAGCCGAGCAGCGACTATCTGACGACGCCCCCGGTCTGGTTCCCGGCAAAACCGACGATTGTGCATTACACGGCGGCGCTCCTCTCCTACCGGGGCTTGCAAGGGCTCATCAACAGCCTGATCGTCGCATCCGCAGCGACCGTGCTCTCGACGCTGATAGGCACGATGATGGCCTACAGCCTCGCACGCTTCAACACCGGAGGACAGCATCTCGCGCTTTGGGTGCTCTCGCAACGCTTCCTCCCGCCGGTGGCCATCGTGCTGCCGATCTTCCTCCTTTTTCGGACGTGGGGTCTCTACGACACCCTTACAGGCCTCATACTCGCGTACACATTCATGACGCTGCCGCTGTCGGTCTGGATGATGTTCGCCTATTTCAAGCAGTTGCCCAAGTCGCTCGAGGAGGCGGCGTGGGTCGACGGCTTGAGCCGCTGGCAAACCTTCTGGATGGTGGCAACTCCGCTCGCTGCGCCCGGCGTCGCGGCAGCCGCTGTTTTCGTCTTCATCGCCGTCTGGACAGAGTTCTTTTTTGCGCTGATCCTGACAAGCCGCCACGCGTTCACGCTGCCGACGATCTTTCGCGCTTTCCTCGGCTTTCAGGGCGCGCAATATGGCGAAGCGTGCGCGCTGGCGACGACGTCTCTCGTGCCTTCCATTGTTCTCGGCATGCTGGTCCAACGCCATCTCGTACGCGGGCTCACCCTCGGCGCGATCAGGGGATGAGGTGAACAACCGCCATGGCGAGCGTCAGAATTGGTTCCCTTCACAAGAGCTACGGATCGGTTCAGGCCGTCCGAGGCGTCGATCTCGACATCCCGGATGGCGAATTCACCGTGCTGGTCGGACCGTCCGGATGCGGCAAGAGCACGCTTCTGCGCACGATCGCCGGGCTCGAGGACGCGGACGCGGGGGAGATCGAAATCGGCGGGGAAATCGTCAATCACATGCGTCCGCGCGACCGTGACGTGGCGATGGTGTTCCAGGACTACGCGCTTTATCCGCACATGACCGTGTTCGGCAACATTTCTCTGAGTTTGCGGGCGCGTCGAATGCCCAAGCAGGAGATCGAGGAGCGCGTGAGGCGCGTCGCCGGCATGCTGGGCGTTGGCCCCCTTCTCGACCGCTATCCGCGCCAGCTATCCGGCGGCCAGCGCCAACGCGTCGCGATCGGACGCGCGATGGTGCGCAATCCGAGGGTCTTCCTGTTCGACGAGCCGCTGTCCAATCTCGATGCGCAGCTCAGAGACGAGATGCGCGGAGAGATCAAGCGCCTTCACCAGGAGGTCGCGACAACAATGATCTATGTAACCCATGATCAGGTCGAAGCGATGACGCTCGCCGACCGCATCGTGCTGTTGCGCGACGGCAGGATCGAGCAGCAGGGGGCGCCCCTCGATCTCTTCGAACGGCCGGCGACATTGTTTGTCGCGGGTTTCCTCGGTTCGCCGCGGATGAACTTCGTCAAAGGCACACTTGAGCGGACAGCGGAAGGATCGCGGGTGAAACTGAGCAATGGCGGGCCAATCCTCGCCATGCCGCAAGAAGGCGTTTCGGGAACGGGCGAGGGCGCGGACGTGATCCTCGGATTCAGGCCGGAGCACGTCAGGCGCGCGGCCGACGGCGCCGTCCCCGATGGGCAGGCGCGCGTCGAGTCGGAGATCGAACTCGTGCAGCCGACGGGGTCTCGCTCCTATGCGACATTCAGACTTGGCGGGCAGCCCGCGATCGCCGAACTGCAAACCCAGGACGTCAGTCGAGCGGGGGAGCGGATAGAGTTCGACATCAACTTGCGCCGCGCGGTCCTGTTCGAAGCCCGTACAGGAATGGCTTTGCCAGGATGACCGCGATGACCAACGCAAACAAGAGCGCAGAGCCTTCGCGAGCGGTCAAACTCTGCGGAACGGAAGAGATCGACGCGCCGAGCCGAAAACTATCCGCCGGTGCGCTCACCGTAGAGCTCGAAAATGGACAATTGCGCTATGTCGCGTTCAAGGGCGTCGAGGCGCTTCGCGGCATAGCCTTTCTGGTTCGCGATCAGAACTGGGGAACATACACGCCGCGGATCAACTCTCTGTCGGTCAAGGAAGAAGAGGAAAGCTTCACCGTCGAGTACAAAGCGATCTGCGAGGACGCCGATCAGCGGCTTGAGTACGAAGCGCGCATCACCGGGTCGAGTGACGGCTCCCTGGCCTTCGACGCCGTTGCGACGCCGCAGTCCGATTTCGTGACCAATCGCGCTGGCTTCGTGGTCCTGCATCCTGCCCGGCTTGCCGGACAGAAACTCAAGGTCACGCATGTCGATGGCCGCGAGGAGGAGACTCGCTTTCCCGAGCGGATCAGTCCATCGCAGCCAGTTTTCAATATCCGCGCGCTCTGCCACGAGGCGGCGGCTGGACTGTGGGCGACCTGTCGCATGGAAGGCGACGCGTTCGAGATGGAGGACCAGCGCAACTGGACCGACGCTTCATACAAGACCTACGTGCGGCCTCTCGCCTTGCCCTGGGGATATACGCTCGCCAAAGGGAGCCGGCACGAGCAGTCCGTGCGCCTGTCGTTCACGGGCGCGGGCGCCGGCGGCGCGCGGACAGCGGGCGGTGCGATCGCGATCGAACTGGGTCGGGACCTTCCGCTTCGCATGCCCGAACTCGGCGTCGCGCTGCCCAGCGATGAGGTCGAGGCGGCGTCGGCGGCCGGTGACGCCATGCGGGCGCTTAAGCCGCGCTTTCTCGTCTGCCATGCGGATATGCGGACGAGCGCGGCTGTCTCTCAGTTCGAAAGGATCAGGCAAGTCGGCGAAGCCGCAGCAGCGAAAATCGTCCTCGAGATCGTTGTTCCTGACGAGGTCGACCCGAGCGTGTCGCTCGAGGCCGCCGCCGCGGCTGCGAAGCGCGCGGGCCTGAACATCGATTCGATTATCGTCTCGAGCGCGGCCGACCTGAAATCCTGGCAGCCCGGCGCCGAGCGTCCCGAGAATCCGACGGTCGAGGCGATCGCCAGGGCGGCGCGCGCGGCGTTTCCGGAGGCGAAGCTCGGCGGCGGCATGCTCTCCACCTTCACCGAGCTCAACCGCAAGCGGCCAGAAGCGGAGCTGTTCGATTTCATCACCCACACCACCTGTTCGATCGTCCACGCGGCGGACGATCGGTCGGTGATGGAGACGCTCGAAACCCTCCCCGCGATCATCGGATCGACCCGAGCCATGATCGGCGAGACGCCCTATCGCGTAGGCCCGAGCGCCATCGCGGCGCGTATGAACCCTTACGGCAAGGGCGTCCTCGACAATCCCGAAAACCGCCGCGTTTGCCTCACCAATCGCGACCCTCGCCAGCGCGGCCTGTTCAACGCCGCCTGGACGCTTGGCTATGTCGCCGCCTGCGCCTATGGCGGAGCCGCGTCCGTCGCGATGGGCGCCGGATCGGGCCCGCTTGGGTTCATTCACCACCCTGCGGCCGACCATCCGCAACCCTGTTTCGATTCGCTCGATGGCCATGCCGTCTATCCCGCGTTCCATGTGATGGCCGGCCTTGCCAATGGCGGCGGCCGTCATCTCATTGAGACGCGATCGTCCGAACCGCGCAAGGCGACCGGGCTCGCGTGGCGCGAAGGCGCGCGCGTTGTGCTCTGGATCGCAAACTTCACCGCCGAGCCGCAGACAGTTCGCGTGGGAGGCCTCGAGGGCGCGCGCCTGCAAGCAAGCGTGGTCGACGCATCCGCGTTCGAGCAAGCTGTCGCCTCGCTGGACCCGCTGGACGCGCTGAGGCGCCCGCTCGAAAAGGCAGAGCTCAACCTCGACGCCTACGCAGTCGCACGGGTCGAAGTCAGCGACAAGAAAACGCCCTGAGCGGCGAGGTAAGGGAGAAAAGCATGGCAGCGCAAGGCCTGAAGGAACTGGCTCAGACCAAGGTCCCGAAGTTCGGGCATTTCATCGTCGAATTCGCGACGCCCGGGATCGGGCATATTCTCAAATCGGCCGGTTGCGACTTCGTGCTCTTCGATCTCGAGCATTCCGGATTCGGTTTCGAGACAGTGAAGAGCGCCATCCGCTACTTCGAGGCTGCCGATCTGCCGGTGATCGTGCGTGTTCCGTCGAAGGAGTATCATCATATAGCTCGCGCTATGGACATGGGCGCCGAGGGCCTCATGTTGCCTATGGTCGGCAACGTGAACGAAGCCCGCCACATCCTTAACTCGATGAAGTACACGCCGGATGGCGGGCGGGGCGTCGCCCTGCAGGTCTCACACGATCGTTATCGCCCCGGCGCGGTCGTGGACAAGTTCGTCGCCGCAAACCGGCGATCCACGTTCTTCTGCCAGATCGAGACGGCGGAAGGGGTTGAGAACGCCGACGCGATCGCGGCGTTGCCGGGAGTCGATTGCCTGTGGGTGGGCCATTTCGACCTTTCGGTTTCGCTCGGCGTGCCGGGAGAGTTTGGCTCGAAGACATTCACCGATGCAATCGCGCGCGTCAGCGAGGCCACTCGCAAGCATGGAAAGGCGCTTGGGCGCCTCGTCCCGACAGTCCAGCAGGGGATCGATCTTTTTGGCCAGGGTTTCGACTTCATCTGCTATTCCGGCGATGTCTGGGTGCTGCACGATGCGCTCAAGGACGCGATCGACAAATTGCGTGAAGGCTGCGTCGCGGCGGAGAAGCCGAAGAAACGGGTAAGCAAGCGATGAGCGCGCCGTTTCGCGTCGCCCTCTCAGGCGATTTCCGCAAGCCCGACGGATCGCCTGTCTATCCCGACTTCGACCTCGAACCGCTGCGTCAGGCGCCGAATGTCGAGTTTGCCTATCTTGAGCCGCGCAATCCATTGGAAGCCGACCAGCTTGCGGATTTCGACGCGCTGATTCTTCTCGCGCACCGCTTCACGAAAGAGAGCATCCACCCGAACGGTCGCCTCGCTGTCGTTGCCCGCTTCGGCGTCGGGTACGACACCGTCGATGTGGATGCCTGCACACGGGCGGGCATCGCGCTCGTCATCACTCCGGATGGCGTGCGCAGGCCGGTCGCGGTTTCGATCATCACATTCATTCTGGCTCTCAGCGGCAAGCTCATGGTGAAGGATCGGCTGACCCGCGAAGCTGCGGCCGGTTTTGCCAAACGAGGCGAATACATGGGCGTCGGTCTCGTCGGACGCACTCTCGGATCGGTCGGGATCGGCAATATCGGGGCCGAGCTTTTCCGTTTGATCAAGCCCTTCGACATGAAATTGATCGCGCATGACCCTTACGCCGACCCGAAGCTCGCCGCCGAGCTTGGAATCGAGCTCGTTGGCCTGGAAGACGTGTTCCGGCGTTCTGACTTCGTCAGCGTGAGCTGTCCATTGACGGCGGAAACCCGCCACCTCGTTAATGCCGACACCCTCGCCTTGATGAAGCCGACCGCCTATCTCATCAACACCGCTCGAGGCCCGATCGTCGACCAAAAAGCGCTGACGAAGGCGCTTGAGGAGCGGCGGATCGCCGGGGCCGGGCTCGACGTGCTCGAGAAGGAGCCGCCGGACGCCGACGATCCCATTCTCAAACTCGAAAATGTGATTTTCGCTCCACATGCGCTTTGCTGGACGGACCAGTGCTTCGCAGGCAACGGGGCTGCAGACGTTCGCGCTGTCCTTGACGTCCGGCACGGCCGCGAGCCGCGCGTAGTCGTCAACCGCGACGTCCTCCAAACAGCGGCCTGGAAGAACCGCTTACTCGAGTTAGGCAAGCGTTTTGCGACATAGACGGCGGGAGGGCCTTCGAGGGATGCGCCCAAGCTTTCTCTTGCAGATTCGGAAGGAGCGCCTCGATGAAGCCAGAGGCCTTCAGCCGCCGCGCTGTTATCCTCGAGCCGACCGACAGGAACTTGCGAGCTTACTGTCCGCCCTGACCTGATGGCGACTTGGGTCTTCCGTAGTCGCAAAGCGCGCGGCGCTTAGGATAGGTCCGAGCGCATCGATCGCCCGGGTCGGCTCGCCCAGCCTTTCGTCTAGGCTTTGGGCTCGCCGCGCAAAACCAGCCGAAATCTGCGGGAAACGTAGGGAACGACCGCACCTGGCGCACTTCCCGCGACATGAGCGTCGCGCCGTTTTTCTTCAACCCAGATCTTAAAGGCCGCTTTCGAGGCCGACTTGCTCCCAGAAGGCGCACTGGTGCTCCGTCCCAAAGCCGAACTCTGGGTGTGGATATGGCGTTATAAGCGCCTGGACGTCGTCGGAAGTGCTGTCATACCGCCGCCAAAAATCTCCGTTGCGCTCTCCGCCCCATCCCACTGGATCCGGCTTCCATGCCGTTCCGGAACGGTTAGGGTCGAGCGTCGTGACGAAATTGGTCCAATACCGGATCATCTGCCGCGAGAGGCGCTGTTGGTCTGGGCTCAGCGGGAACGGATCGGTCGCAACCGGATAATCGACGTTGGGAAAAAACGCGTTGGGATCGAAGACGAACTGCAGCTCGCTGGCATGTGTCGCCCCGTAGGGGAAGACCGTGGGCAGGTTGAAGAGTTCTGGCGCCCTCGTGTCCTTGAACTCGTACGCCCATACCGGGACGTATTGACTCAGGAGTTGGTCGGCGGTGTGCGCCGTGCAGGCGAACAGCGAGTCGGTGACGATCGCTGCCACCGCCTCTCCCGGCGCCGCCGCCGCGCCGTCGGTCGAATAGTTCGCGATCGGGTAATGGCTCTCGATAGACGCGATCGTCGCCAACGGAGGACTGTATGCGGCAAACAGGCCCGCGACCGCGCTCGCATAGTCGTCACCGGTCAGGACCCCGTTGAACAGCGGGACAAAGAGCCGGCCCTCGTCGAGGTTGGTCCCCTGAATCACCGGGACCTTGTTGAAGCTGTCGTCGGTGAAGGCCTGCTGCGGCGTTTCCGGCAATGTCGGGATGTTCGGTCCTTCCACGACGACCCAGCCGAGCGGCAATTCAGCGGCGAGAACCTCGGATACCGGCGCGGCTTGTAAGCAGGCGAGGGTTGTGCATCCCAAAGCATCGACAAAGGGGGCGCCGCTGACTGCCGCCAGCACGGCTTGCGGGTACTGGAAGACGATGCACCCGCTCTCGATGATCGCCCCGCGAAACAGCCCCGCCGCCGTTGGCGAGGCGAGGTGGGAACAGCTGTCGATCGCGCCGGCGGACTCGCCGGCGATCGTCACCTTGTGCGGGTCGCCGCCAAAGGCGGCGATGTTGCGGTTGACCCAGCGCATCGCAAACTGCTGGTCCATCAGCCCGTAGTTTCCCGAGCTGTTGGGGCTGCCGTTGTCCAACAGCGGGTGAGCGAGCCAGCCGAGCGCGCCCAGGCGATAGTTGATCGTGACGACGATGATGTGGCCTTGGGTGACGAGGGGCGTCGGATCGTAGGAGCTGCCCTCGCCGTATTCGTTGGAGCCGCCATGGATCCAGAAGAGGACCGGCAGCGGCTCGCCGCGGTCATCGTGCCGATCGGCCGGAACATAGACGTTAAGAAAAAGGCAGTCCTCGCTGTCGGCGCTGCCGGGCGCCGGGACCGTGTTTGGCGGTGTCGGAAGCGGGATCGAGTTGCCGAATTGGGAGATGTTCTGCGGACAGGGAGCGCCAAATTGGGTCGCGGCGTAGGGGCCCTGCCGCGCACCATAGAATCCTGGGGGTTTGGGCGCCGTCCACCGGCCAGCTCCGGCAGGCGAGGCCGCGTAACGGATGCCTAACCACTGATCGACGGATCCGACGGTTTTCCCCTGCACCCAGCCATTCGTGGTTTCGACAAGCGTCGATGCGGCGGCGCTGGCGATCCCGAGCATAGCTGCGAGAGTTATCGCTGCGGCGGTGATCGCGCTAACTCGCGCCATCCTCAGCGCAGACTTCGGTCCGAAGCGCGCTCGGTCGCAGGACGTCATATTCCCCTCCCGAAAATCGACCCAGACTATTGATTGATACAACCGCGGATCCTAGCGCTTGTCGCCGCGAAGACAATCCCTCTCCGCGCCCGTAGACGACATGGCTGGGTCTGCCGCGGATAGGCCCGGAGGATGAAGGCGCGGCTGTAGGAGAGCTTGAAGTGAGCGGCCTGCAATTTGGTTCGCTCGCCGCCGATGATCGCCCAATCTTCCGACCAGTCGAACTGGAACGCCTCGCCCGGCAAGAACGCCAGCGGCACGAACGCGCCGCGACCGCACGTCTTCTGTTCCTGTTGCCGCGCGGCCCTCCAGTCGCGAGCGAAGCCGCCACGCGATTGTACGAGCCGTCGTAGCCGAGAGCGGCCAGATCAGCGTGCAATTGCCTGATGAGGTTATGCCGGCAAGCCTCAGTTCCCTCGGCAGCCGGTCCTGAAGCATCCCGAACGCCCGCTCCGAACGGCCCCGCGCAAAGGGCGTCCGAAAGGACGCCCGTCTCTCGACGGGCTACGCGGCGGCAGATCGCGCGCTGCCTAAACCGGACATATCGTGTGCTATGGACATTGTCGGGACTTCGCCTTGACAAAATCAGAAATTAGCGCTATATGTTCTTATTATCTGAATCCATCTCGCCGGTCCACAAGTCGGGCGACGAGGATTCTAGCTGTTTGACAAGCTGGCTCAACAACCGGCGCGCGAGCTCCGGAAACGAGGCGGATTTTTTTATTTGAATCGCTTGCAGCCCATTGAAAAGTCCCGATTTGGAAAAATAAACGCTAGTAAATTGGAGTCAATTTACTAGCGTTTAGGCGCGTTTATTGGCGTTTATGGGTGTTTATTCGCATCGGCTTTTCGGCGGCCTCGCGCCCTGGTTGCAATCGGGATGGTCCACCGCCTCCCGACCCGGCGACGCCGCCAAGCGCGTCAATCCAGACGCCTCAGGGGCTAGCGCCCTGCCTTTGAATGAAATCGGCGCTCCCCGTGAGCTTGACCCGCGGGGACGCGGCGATCCGGCTGGCCGCAGGGCGGTGCTGCGAGGCTTAGCGCTTGCTCGTGGGTTTATATTCGCGCAGCGTCAAGCCGGTGTAGAGCTGGCGGGGCCGGCCGATCTTCTGCTCCGGATCCTGGATCATCTCCTTCCACTGGGCGATCCAGCCGACCGTACGCGCCACCGCGAACAAGACGGTGAACATGTCCATCGGGAAGCCCATCGCCTTCAGCGTGATGCCGGAATAGAAGTCGATGTTCGGATAGAGCTTCTTTTCGATGAAGTAATCGTCGTGCAGCGCGATGCGCTCGAGCTCGACCGCGACGTCCAGCAGCGGGTCATCCTTGATTCCGAGCTCGTTCAAGACCTCATGCGCTGTCCTCTGCATGATCTTGGCGCGCGGGTCGTAGTTCTTATAGACGCGATGGCCGAAGCCCATGAGCCTGAATGGGTCGTTCTTGTCCTTCGCCCTGGCGATGAATTTGGGAATGTTCTCGACCCGTCCGATCTCGCCAAGCATCTTCAGCGCCGCCTCGTTGGCGCCGCCGTGGGCAGGGCCCCAAAGACAGGCGATGCCGGCGGCGATGCAGGCGAACGGGTTGGCGCCGGAGGAGCCCGCCAGCCGAACCGTCGAAGTCGAGGCGTTCTGTTCGTGGTCGGCGTGGAGGATGAAGATGCGGTCGAGCGCCCGCGCCAGCACCGCGTTCACTTTGTACTCCTCGCACGGGACCGAGAAGCACATGCGCAAGAAATTCGCGGAGTATTCGAGCTCGTTCTTCGGATAGACGAACGGCTGACCGATCGCATATTTGAACGCCATCGCCGCCAGCGTCGGCATCTTGGCGATCATGCGGATCGAGGCGACTTCGCGCTGCCACGGATCGTTGATGTCGGTCGAGTCGTGATAGAAGGCGGCGAGCGCGCCGACGCACGCCACCATCACCGACATCGGATGAGCATCGCGGCGGAAACCGTTGAAGAAACGGTTCATCTGGTCGTGGACCATGGTGTGGCGCGTCACGCGATAGTCGAAGTCGGCCTTCTGCGCAGCGGTCGGCAGCTCGCCATAGAGAAGCAGGTAGCAGGTCTCGAGGAAGTCGCCGTGCTCGGCCAGCTGGTCGATCGGATAACCGCGATAGAGGAGCACGCCCTCGTCGCCGTCGATGTAGGTGATCTCCGATTCCGTGCTGGCGGTCGAGGTGAAGCCCGGATCGTAGGTGAACATGCCGGTCTGGGCGTAGAGCTTGCCGATGTCGATGACCGATGGACCGATCGTGCCTTTCCGGATCGGCAGTTCGACGGATTTCTGGCCGACGGTGAGGGTTGCCGAAGCCGGGGGCGACGCCTCGACGACTTTGTCGCTGACGGCAAGGGTGGCGGAAGCTGGCGTCATCGAGCGTCTCCTATAGGGCTTAAGCGCTCTTGCACTGCAATAGGCTTATTGCAGCGCATTATGCGCTACAAGTCAAAACAAAGAAGCGAGAGAATCGTGCCTTGCCTCGCTATTGCGGGTTCTCGTAGCTGAACGTCTGGCTGTTTTCGTCATAGGCGAACAGCTCGCCGTAGCGGCCGAGATTGATGATCGCCCTCAAGGTCCGCTCGGCATAATCCTCGGACATGTAGTCCTCGAGCTCCTCGCGGAACCGGGTGGCCGGCGCGCGATGGCTGGGGCGTTCGTCCAGGACTCGCTTGATATGGGAGGCGAGCGGGATATGCGCCAGCACCTCCTCGCCGAACGCCTTCTTGCGCTGGTCGACGTCCATGTCGACGAAGCGCTGGCCGAGCGGCGTCAGCTTGATGTCGCCTTCCTCCAGTTCGGCGAAGCGCAGCAGTTGCAGGGTTTCGGCGAGGGGGAACAGGTCGTCGACTTCGAGCTGCAGCGAGTCGGCCAGATGCGGCAGGTCGGCTCGGCCGTCGTAGGGCGGGGCGGCGATCTCCTCGAGCATGCCGGCGAGCGAATTGGTCGAGACGAGCGGCAGCGCAAGGCCGAGGCCCATCGCCGCGGCCGCGGCCTCGCGCGCCGCTGGCTTCGCCGCCACAGGGCGCTGGGTCATCAGCGCGTAGATCTGCTCGACCAGCGCGCGGAACTCCGGCTCCAGGCGGTCGCGCGGATGCGGAAGGTCGACCGGAATCTCGGAAGCGATGCGGCCGGGGTTGGACGACAGCACGAGGATGCGGTCGGCCATCAGCACCGCTTCCTCGATGTTGTGGGTCACCATCAGGATGGACTTGATCGGAATGCGCCCGTCCTGCCACAAGTCGATGAGATCGGTGCGCAGGGTCTCGGCGGTCAGCACGTCGAGCGCCGAGAACGGCTCGTCCATGAGCAGGATCTTCGGCTGCATCACCAGCGCCCGCGCGAAGCCGACGCGCTGGCGCATCCCGCCCGACAGTTCCTTCGGATAGGCCGATTCGAACCCGTCGAGGCCGATGGTGTCGATCGCCTGCAGCGCTCGCTTGCGGGTCTCATCGAGCGGCACGCCATTGGCGCGCGGCCCGATCTCGACGTTGTCGAGGACGTCGAGCCAGGGAAAGAGCGCAAAGCTTTGAAACACCATTGCGACGTCCCTCGCCGGTCCGTCGACCCGCTCGCCCGAGATCGTGACCATTCCTTCGGTCGGGCGGGTGAGCCCGGCGATAATGCGCAGCAGTGTCGACTTGCCGGAGCCCGAGCGGCCGAGCAGGGCGACGATCTGCCCTGACTTCAGACTGAGCGAGACGTCGCTCAACACCGGCGCACGCTTTTCGCCAGACCCGGTCTGGAAGACCTGAGTGACATGGTCGACGCTCAGAAGCGTAGCGATCGCTGGGTCCAGCATGGCGAACTCCCCGAGGAACGATGTCTAGAGCCGCAGGCGCCGCTCCGCGTAGGCGTAGAGCCTGCGCCAGAACAGCCGATTGGACAGCGTCACGAACAGCGACATCATCGCGACGCCAAGCACGATGCGTGGAAAGTCGCCCTTGTCGGTCGCTTCGGCGATATAGGAGCCGACGCCCTTGGCCACCACGCTGTGGTCCTTCCATTTGACGTATTCGGCGACGATCGAGGCGTTCCACGAGCCGCCCGAGGCGGTGATCGCGCCGGTCAGGTAGTAAGGGGCGACCCCCGGAAGAATGACCTGCTTCCACCATTGCCAGCCGCGCACGTGAAGGTTTGCGGCCGCCTCGCGCAGGTCGTTGGGAAAGGCCGCCGCGCCGCCGATGGTGTTGAAGACGATATACCATTGGGTGCCGAAAACGATCAGAAAGCTCAGCCAGATATTCGGGTTGAGATTGAAGGCGAGCACCAGGCTGACCGCAGCGCCGAACAGGAGGTTGACGGGGAACGCGGCGAGGAACTGGGCGATCGGCTGAAAAGCTTCCGCCAGGCGAGGCCTCAGGCCGATCGAGACGCTGATTGGCACCCAGACCACAGTGGCCAGAGCCATCAGGAGGACGACGCGGAGAAAGGTGTAGAAGGTCAGGACGAAGACCCGGCCCACTTCGTCCCAGCTCAGTTCGGTGGCGATATAGGAGACGGTGAGCCAGGCGGCCCAGATGGCCACGGCGACGATGATGAGGACCCAGAGCGCGTCGACGATGCGGGAGGGGCCTGGCGCTTTCCCCTTGCCGCTCTGCGGCGCAAAGCGAGGAAAACTGATTGGCAGGAAGCTGAAGCTTCGCAGTCCGGCGGAGATGGGAGCAAAGCCCAGTTTCAGCCAATGTGTGCGCTTGATCAGCCCGAGCACCCAGGAGGACTCGACATCCTGGCTCTCAGACAGCTCGACCCGGAACTTCGCGGCCCACGCGACGATCGGGCGGAACAGCAACTGATCGTAGAGCAGGATCACGATCCCCATGGTCAGCACCGCCGCGCCGATCGCATACCAATTGCCTTCGTTGTTGGCCTTGGCGATGTAGGAGCCTACGCCAGGCAGGGTGATGGTCGTGTCGCCGACCGTGATCGCCTCCGAGGCGACGACGAAGAACCATCCGCCCGACATCGACATCATCGTGTTCCAGATGAGGCCCGGCATGGCGAATGGCGCTTCGAGCTGCCAGAACTTCTGCCAGCCGGTCAGGCGGAAACCGCGCGCAACCTCGTTGAGATCGTCCGGCACGGTGCGCAGCGACTGGTAGAAGGAAAAGGCCATGTTCCAGGCTTGGCTGGTGAAGATGGCGAAGATCGCCGCGAGTTCGGCGCCCAGCGTATTGCCGGGGAAGAGGCCGAGGAAGAAGGTCACGGTGAAGGAAAGGAAGCCCAGGATCGGCACCGACTGCAGCACGTCGAGCACCGGGATCAGCACCATTTCGGCGCGCCGGCTCTTGGCCGCGAGCGTCGCATAGGTGAAGGTGAAGACGAGCGAGGCGGCGAGCGCTGCGAACATGCGCAGCACCGTGCGGAACGCGTAATAAGGCAATTGCCAATAGTCGAGCGACACCGGCGACTCGCTCGGCGCAGGGAGAGGCGCGGAAAAGCCGTGGTAGCTTTTGGCCACGGCCGTCAGGACGGCCAGAATCGCGGCGAAGGCGACGAGATCCCATTGGTTTGGCAGAACGCGGCGCCCGGCGGAGACAAACGTAGTCAGAGGCATCGGCGAGTTCCGCTTGCGCGAGCCACACGGGGGGCGAAGACCGGGCGGCCAAACGGACGCTCCAGAAGCTCAAACACGTTTGCCTCGACTGAGGCAATCGGAATTTGAGTGGCGCGTCCGTAACCCCCAAGACCAGCCATGAGCGGCGCTTGTGACAGTATGACGACGGGTCACGCAGCAGCGGAAAGGCTCCGCGCCGGCCGAAAAGGGCCTCCGGCTCGGCCTGCCGCAAGGCCGTCCCGCCCGCGGCGAGGCCGCCGTCCCGCCCGATTTCAACGGCTGCGACCGGTTCGCCATGCCGCTTCAGCCCAAGCCGGCAATGACGCCGGGTTCGCGCACACAGTCGAAAGCGCCGCCCGCCCCCTCCGGCGGTGCAAGAAAGAAGGGAACGGGCGGCGGGACGCGCCGGCAAGGGAACGCGCCGGGCGCGCCTCGAACCGCGCGGGGCAATGCGAAGTCTCCCTCTCCGACACCGTCCCAGCGGGCGCGCCGATATGATCGATCGCGTCCGACCCCGCCTGCTTTTTCAGGCCAGAAGTTTGCCAATACGCGCCTTTGCGCCCCCGGCGGCGGGCGGTCCCTAAAAGCAGATTGGAATTACCGTCGATCGGGCTTCTTGACACGGGGCCGCTGACCGCGTCTCCGCCGAGCGGGGTAGGCTGGCTCCCGACAGCTTTCGGCGGCGAGCCGGGACGCCGGCTTGCGTTTCCCCTTCGCCTCCCCTATATGGCGCGCCATTCCACAGGCGGATTTTACGCGGCTCCTGGTTCAAGGCGTCGCTCCGGTGGCGAGGCTTCTCGCTTCACATGATCCGCCGAGGCTCAACCGGACAAGGATAAGCGATCCATGGCTCTGCCTGATTTCACCATGCGCCAGCTGCTCGAGGCCGGCGCGCATTTCGGCCACCAGTCGCACCGCTGGAACCCGAAGATGGCGCCCTATATCTACGGCGCGCGCAACTCGATCCACATCATCGACCTCGCCCAGACGGTGCCCCTGTTCCATCAGGCGCTGAAGACGGTCTCCGACACCGTCGCCAAAGGGGGCCGGGTGCTGTTCGTGGGCACCAAGCGCCAGGCGTCGGATGAGATCGCAACGGCCGCCAGGCGCTCGGCGCAATATTTCGTCAACGCCCGCTGGCTCGGCGGCATGCTGACCAACTGGAAGACCATCTCGGCGTCGATCTCGCGGCTGCGGAAGCTCGATGAGCAATTGAGCGAAGGCGCGAAGGGCTTAACCAAGAAAGAGCGCCTGATGATGTCGCGCGAGCGCGACAAGCTCGAGACGGCGCTCGGCGGCATCAAGGACATGGGCGGCGTTCCCGATCTCGTGTTCGTCATCGACACCAACAAGGAAGCGCTGGCGATCAAGGAGGCCAACCGCCTCAAGATTCCGGTGATCGCGATCCTCGACACCAACAGCGATCCGGACGGCATCTCCTATCCGGTTCCGGCCAACGACGACGCCGGCCGGGCCATCCAGCTCTATTGCGATCTCGTCGCTCGCGCGGCGATCGACGGCATCTCGCGCAGCCAGGGCGCGCAGGGCGTCGACCTGGGCGAAGCCGAAGCGCCGGTCGCGGAAGCGCTGCCGGAAACAGTCGAGCCAGAGGCCTCGGCGCCCGAGCCGGAAACCTCGACCGACCGGTTCGAGCTTTTGGCTGCGCCGCGCGGCGCGCCGGACGACCTTGCCAAGCTCACTGGCGTCGGCCCGCAGATCGTCAAGAAGCTCAACGAGCATGGCGTCTTCCATTATTGGCAGCTCGCCGCGATGAATCCGGAGGAGGCCGCCAAGCTCGACGCGGATCTGAGGTTCAACGGCCGCATCGCGCGCGACAAGTGGAGCGAGCAGGCGCGCGCGCTGATGGACGCGGAGGTTGAGGTCTAGGCCGCGCGCGCGGCGCCTCGGAGCAAAAGAGGGACGTATGGCGACGATTACCGCGGGATTGGTCAAGGATCTGCGCGAAAAGACCGGCGCGGGCATGATGGACTGCAAGAACGCGCTGAGCGAGACCGACGGCGACATCGAGGCGGCGGTCGACTGGCTGCGCAAGAAGGGCCTGGCCAAGGCTGCCAAGAAGAGCGGACGCGTGGCGGCCGAAGGGCTCGTCGGCGCCGCGGTTGAGGACAATATCGGCGTCCTGGTCGAGGTCAATTCCGAGACCGACTTCGTCGCTCGCAACGACGACTTCCAGGCGCTGGTGCGTGGCGTGCTGGCGGTTGCGCTCGACCATGCACCTGACGTCGACGCCGCGAAAGTGCTTGCCGCGCATTATCCAGGCGGCGGCATGGTCAGCGAGGCGATCGCCAACGGCATCGCCACCATCGGCGAGAACATGACGCTGCGCCGTGCGCAGGGGCTCAAGGTGACCGAAGGCGCGATCGGTCAGTACGTGCACGGGGCGGTCGCCGACGGGCTAGGCCGCATCGGGGTGATCGTCGCGCTCAATTCCGGCGGCGATCGGACGAAGCTCACCGCGCTCGGGCGCCAGATCGCGATGCATGTCGCCGCCGCCAGCCCAATCGCGCTCGACGCCGCCGGGCTCGATCCGGCGACGGTTCAGCGCGAGCGAACGGTGCTCGCCGAGAAGAACGCCGGCAAGCCCGCGAACGTCATCGAGAAGATCGTCGAATTCGGGTCTCAAGACCTTCTACAAGGAGGTCTGTCTCCTCGATCAGGCCTACGTTCATGATCCGGCGAAGACCGTCGCGCAGGCGGTCAAGGAAGCCGAAAAAACGGTCGGCGCGCCGATCGCCGTGACAGGTTTCGTCCGCTACGCGCTCGGCGAGGGTATTGAGAAGCCGGCGGAAGAGGCCTGAGCGCCTGGCGACGTCAAAAAGCGGCCCCTGGGCCGCTTTTTTATCGGAAGGAAGGCCGGACCGGCGATCGCGCGGCGGCGGGCTGCAGTTGACGGTTCGGGGAGGGGATTGAGCCCATGTCGAAAGCGCCACAGCCGTTGTTCAAGCGCGTGGTCGTCAAGCTGTCGGGCGAGGCGCTGATGGGGCCGGACACGCACGGCCTGCACGCGCCAACCCTGTCGCGCCTTGCCGGCGATCTCAAGCAGGCGGCCGGGCTCGGGGCGCAAGTGGCGGTCGTCGTCGGCGGCGGCAATTTCTTTCGCGGGCTTGAGGGCGCGGACAAGGGCATCGAGCGCGCCCGCGCCAACTCGATCGGCATGCTGGCGACGGTGATGAACGCGCTCGCGATGGAGGGCGCGCTCGAGCAGATGGGCCAGCCGGCGCGCGTGCTCTCCGCGGTCGCCATGCCGTCGCTATGCCAGCCCTACTCGCGCCAGGCCGCGCTCGCGCACCTCGTCAAGCGGCGGGTGATCATCCTCGCCGCCGGCACCGGCAATCCGTTCTTCACCACCGACACCGGCGCGGCGCTGCGCGCAGCCGAGCTCTCGTGCGACGCGGTGATGAAGGCGACGCATGTCGACGGCATCTATACCGCCGACCCGAAGAAGGACCCAACCGCCAAACGCTACGACCGCTTGAGCCATGACGAGGCGATCGCTCGCAACCTGCAGGTGATGGACACGGCCGCTTTTGCGCTCGCGCGCGACAACGGCATCCCGATCGTCGTCTTCTCCGTCGACGAGCCGGGCGCCATTCCCTCCGCCTTGCTCGGCCAGGGGCGGGCGACCTATGTGATGCCGTAGGATCCCGCCGAGAGCGAAGCCCCCGGGCGCCGCCCGGCGCGAACTCCTGCGCGACGCGGCACATTCATCGCGCTCGCCGCAACCTTTCTCGACTTGAGCGCGGAATTCGCGGAGAATAAATACGCCGCCTCAAGCGTTTCCTGGGCTCCTGACCTCAAACGGAGTGACCCAATCATGTCTGCTTTCAGTCAACCCTCTCCCAGAAGCCATCCTGGTCTCGCATCGATCCTCTTCTGTGGGATTGTCGCCGTGGGACTGGGGTTCGCCGCGCCCGCGGCCAAGGCTGCCGGGGGCGACGATAACAGCGGAGCAGGCGCCAGCGCCGGCGGCACAATGGAAAAGAAAGCCAACGGCATGAAGAAGACCGACCTGACCGCATGCGCTCCGGGTCAGGTTTGGGACAGGAAGAAGCACAAGTGCCTGGAGAGACACAGCGGAGTCCTGCCCGATCCAGACTTGACCGAGTACGCCTATGCGCTCGCCAAGGCCGACCGATACCAGGAGGCGATCGACGTGCTCGACCTCCTGGACAATCCGAACACCCCGCGCGCCCTCAATTATCGCGGCTATGCGACCCGCAAACTAGGGCGTACCGAGGAAGGGATCGGCTACTATCTCAAGTCTGTCGCTCTCGACCCCACTTATGCGCAGGTGCGCGAGTATCTCGGCGAGGCCTATGTCACCGAGGGCAAATTCGATCTCGCCAAAGACCAATTGGCGACGATCGAGAAACTCTGCGGATCGAAAGACTGCGAATATTACGACGATCTCGCGGACGCTCTTAAGACGGCCCACGCCCTCTGAGCGGGGCCGCGCCGGCGCGAGGCGGGGTCACTCCGGGCGGGAGGCTCGTTATGCACGAAGCCGGCAATGGCTGGGGGGATCGCGCAGGCGCGCCCTCGCTTCCAGTCACAGACACGCCACGCCTCTCCCGCATTCGTTTCCCACCCCTCTCAGGTGAGGCGAACGAGGAGAACAGCTACGATCACAAGGCCGGCGCCGACCAGGCGGCCCAGGGTGAGCGGTTGCTGCGGCAGCCCGAGCACGCCGAACTGGTCGAGAAGCAGCGAGCACACGATAATCCCGGCGAGAAAGCAGACAAACATCAGCGCCACCCCGAGCCGTGGCGCGACGACGGTCATCATGCCGAGGATGACGGCCCCCAGCACCCCGCCCGTCCACAGAAACGGCGGCACTGCGGCGAATGAAGCAAGTGGCGGCGGCGGCGCCCGCCAGACGATCAGCGCCGCCGCAGCGAGCGTGAGCGAGGTGACCGCGCCGGAAATCGCGGCGGCCCAGAGCACGGTCGCGCCTCGCTGGGCGAACTGGGAGTTGACTGCGGCCTGAAGCGGCTGAAGAGCGCCGGCAGTGATCGCGAAAAGCATGAGGACCATACGCACGTCGGATCTTCTCCGGTTCAGACTGCGGCCATCGCAGTCTCTGTTTATACCCATCGACGTATTGTAAGCTTGCCTGCCGCCGCGACGAGGACGCCAGTCCTCCCAGGCAATCCCCTTTAAGCCGGCGAGAAGCGCTTGAACTCGCCGGTATAGGGTTTGGCGAGCGGCGCCGCGTAAGTATTGCGCTTGGACGTTTTCAAGCCAAGCCGGACCAGGCTTTCCGCGAGCCTGACCGCGCAGGCGACTCCGTCGAGCACCGGAACGCCCACCTTGCGCTCAAGCTCACGCGCAAGATCGGTCATGCCGGCGCAACCGAGCACGATCGCCTCCGCGCCGTCCTCCGAGAGCGCGCGCTCGATCTCCTGTTCGATGAGCCGCCGTGCGCCGGAGTTCGGATCTTCAAGCGACAGCACCGGCGCGTCGGCGGCGCGCACGCGCGCGCAGCGCGTGATGAGCCCATATTTCGTCAGGTTGTGCTCGATCGGCGTGATCGATCGGGCGAGCGTCGTCACGACGCTGAACTTCGCGGCGATGAGGCTCGCCATATGGAACGCGGCTTCGCCGATGCCTACGACCGGCGCCGGAGTCGCGCAGCGCGCCGCTTCGAGTCCGGTATCGTCGAAACAGGCGATGACGAATGCGTCGGCCTCGCGCGCCTTGCCGATCTCCTCGATGAGGCCTGGAACCGAGAAGGCCTCGTCGAAATAGCCCTCGATGCTGGCCGGCCCGAAGTCCGGATTGGCGGCCGTCACTTCGACGCCGGGCGAGGCTGCGGCCTTGGCGGCGGCGGCGATCTTCAGCGTCATCGAGCGGGTGGTGTTTGGATTGACGACGTGGATGCGCATGCCCCAACCTCTCTCTCGCTTCCGGATAGAGGCCGCGCGCACGCTCGTCTATCAGGAACTGCAGAGGCGCATCTCGCGGGCGACGTCGGCGCCCGCCCTGGGGCGGCTAATGCGCCGCTCGCGGTCTCAATCGAACCTTGAGCCCGGCCGGCGACATGGTGAAGCCAAACAGCTCTGTGACGTCCTCGGCACGTCCTGCCCGCTCGACGTCGAAGCTTTTGTACATCATTGACAACAAGCTCTTCATCTCGAAGAGCGCCAGCGAGCGTCCGGGGCACATTCGCGGACCTGAGCCGAACGAAATCTGCCCCGACGGGTTATGCGGGTCGGACGAAGCTTCGAGCCACCGTTCAGGCTTGAACGCAAGCGGATCGGAAAAGTTTTTCGGATCGAGGGCTTGTGGACGGAAAAGCAGGAGGATCGTCGTTCCTTTTGGCACGAAATAGTCGCCAAGCGACGTGTCCACGTTCGCGGTCGCGTTTGCGAACGGGGCCGCCGGCCTGAGGCGCAACGTTTCGTTGGCGACCGCGCCGGCGACTGCGAGCCGGTTGACGGCGTCGACGTCCGCGGCCACGTCCAATGCGCCGCACACGTCGTCCGCCTCCCGCCGAAGGGCTTTGGCCCATTGGGGGCTGTCGCACAGTTCGTGAACGGCCCAGGCCAGGGTGAACGCTGTCGTGTCCTCGCCCGCGAGGAGCATCGTGATCAGGTTCGACATGATCGTGGCGTCCGAATACGGCTCGCCTTTCTCGTCCACCGCCACGACCATTGATTCCAGGAAATTCGCAGGATGCTCCGCCCGACCGGGGCTGGCCTCGAGGCGCCGGCGCGTCTCGACAAGCAGGCCTCGAAGCCATTCGCTCACCGCGGCGAAAGCCCGGTCCAGCCGCCGGTCGCCCGGGAGCTTGATGAAGCGCCATGTCGGGAAAGTGGCGAAGACGCGCCGGCTTATCCCCGGCAGGATGATTTCGAGATGACGCTGAATGACATCGTTGGTCGCCTCGACCGTGTTTGCGTCGTGGCCGAAGGCGATCAGCATCGTGACGTCGACCGTAAAACGCTTCATCTCGTCGACGACGTCGAGCGGCTCGCCAGTCGCCGCGGCTCTCTCCCATCTGCGCTTCACACGAGCGGCGACGGTTTCGATGTGGGGATAGAGCTGCTTCAGACTTCGTTGCGCAAGCGCCGCCACGGCCAGCTTGCGCTGCGAGCGCCAGGCGGCGCCTTCGGCGTTGAACACGCCCTTGATGCCGACTTCCGAGAGAGCCTCGTCGGTCCTCGCGCTGCGCCTGAACGTGTCCGGCCGAGCCAGCAGCACCTCGTGGACCATCGCGGCGTCGCTGGTCGCGACGACGCGAGTGGGTCCGCGGTAGAGCTTGAACGTCGGGCCATATTGTCTTGCCCAGCCCTCAAGAACGAGGTGGGCCTTCGAAAGGTCGATCTGATGGACGTTGCCGACAATCGGCCGCGGCTTGGGCCCCGGAAGTTCATCCAGCGATCGCTTGCCAGAGGATTTCGCGGACGTTGGCTCCAGCCCGGTCGGGTCGACAAAAATGACGTTCGCCCGCTCGACGGCCGGACACGACGCCAGACAGCCCGGTCCGCCATCACGCTGGCCCGACTCGAGCGAAAATCTCCAGCGATGGTTGCGGCATACGAGCGTGTCGCCTTCGATCTCGCCTTCGCCCAGAAGAGCGCCCTGGTGCGGGCAGCGCCCCTGGAAGGCGCGCCAACCGGCGCCTGTGCGGACCAGCGCCACATCGACGCCGCCGGCGGACAGAGCAAAGGGACCATCGCCCACAAGATCGCTGGAGCTGGCGACGCGAACGAAAGAGTCCGACTTCACGAAATTCGCTCCAGGATGGAATCAGCCAGAGTTCCGCCGGCGCCCGAACGCTCCGACCTTTGGCTCGTCACGTCGCGGGGCGCCGCGAGATTCTGCCTCCCAAAAACCCGTCTTGGCAAGTTCAACGGGCTGTTCATTCGCAGCGGGCGACTTCCGGCCGCGCAAGCTTGCGCGGGGCGCGGGCGGCGCCTAAAGCCTTGGAGCGCGAGCGCCGTGTCAAAGGGAGGCTTAAAGTCCATGCCGCACAAGATCCTTGTCGCCCAGGGCGGCGGGCCGACGGCCGTCATCAACCAGTCGCTGGCCGGGGTGGCGCTGGAGGCGCGGCGTTTTCCTGATGTCACGCATGTCTATGGCGCGCTGCAGGGCGTGCGCGGAATCGTCAACGATGATCTCGTCGATCTCGGCCAGGAGACGGTCGCCAATCTCGAGGCGGTCGCGGCGACGCCGGCCGCCGCGCTCGGATCCACCCGCGACAAGCCCGACCGCCAGTATTGCCAGGAGATCTTCAAGGTCCTCAAAGCCCACGCGATCGACACGTTCTTCTATATCGGCGGCAACGATTCCTCCGACACGGTGCGGATCGTCGCCGAGGAGGCGAAGAAAGGCGATCATGGGCTGCGCGCGATTCACATCCCCAAGACCATCGACAACGATCTCGTCGGCTTCGACCACACGCCGGGCTATCCCTCGGCGGCGCGCTTTGTCACGCAGGCCTTCGCCGGCGCCAATCTCGACAATCTGGCGCTGAAGGGCGTCTATGTCGCGGTGGTGATGGGGCGGCACGCCGGCTTCCTCACCGCGGCCTCGGCGCTGGCGCGCAAATATCCCGACGACGGCCCCCATCTCATCTACGTCCCTGAGCGCACTTTCGTCGTCGATGCGTTCCTTTCCGACGTCAAGGCGGCCTTCGAGCGCCATGGCCGCTGCATCGTCGCCGTCTCCGAGGGCATCCACGACGACAAGGGCGAGGCGATCATCACCAAGCTCATGGGCAAGGCCGAGAAGGACGCGCACGGCAACGTGCAGCTCTCCGGCACCGGCGCGCTGGCCGATCTCCTGTGCGAAGAGGTGAAGGCAAAGCTCGGCATCAAGCGGGTGCGCGGCGACACGTTCGGCTATCTGCAGCGCTCGTTCGTCGGCTGCGTGAGCAAGGTCGATCAGCGCGAGGCGCGCGAGGTCGGGGAAAAGGCGGTGCAATACGCGATGGCCGGGGCAGGGGAGGGGTCGGTCGCAATCCGGCGGGTTGGCGACTATGCGGTCGACTACCCGCTGATCCCGCTCGAGACGGTCGCCGGCAAGACGCGGGTGATGGAGGATCGTCTCATCAACGCGGCCGGCAACGACGTGACCCCCGCTTTCCATGACTATCTGCGGCCGCTGCTTGGCGCCGACGTGATCGAGGTCGCGCGGCTGCGCGCCGCCAAGGTCGAAAAGGCGGGCGTGCTCATGGGAGATGCGACCTGAGGGCCAGCGCGCAACATTACCGAATCCTTGCGAAAGCATTTCCAAAAGAAAATCCCCAAAAATCCTTGATGCTGCAGCGCAGCATTCGCATGTGAGCGCCCAGCCGAGGCCGGCCTATCCATGGGCGGCGGCGTTCTGGGGACTTAGACGGAAATGGCGAATTCCATGCGGGCGTTGGGCCTAGCCTCGACGCTTGTGCTGATGGCTGCGGCTGCGGCTGGGCCCGCGCGAGCGGACTCGATGACTGCCAAGGACATCCTGACCAATTTCAACCTGGTCACGACCGGGAACGTGTCGACGCAGTCCGATATCGTGGGCGACGCGGTTGTCGGCGGCGATTTGAACGGGGCGACCTTCTTTGGCGGTGGCTCCAATGTTCCGGCCTCGCCGACCCTCTACGTGTTCGGCAAGCTCAAGGGCTCGCTCAACCTCAACGCAGGGGGCAGCCTGTATGATGCGGACGCCTCGACCCCGCATGTCAACTACAATGGCGGCGGCAAGCACTATACCACGCTGCCCAACTCGCTCGGCTATTACACCGATCCGCTGGCCGATCTCTCGGCGCAGCTCGCCAACCTGACCGCGACGACGGGAACGTCCTTCGTCAACGGCAAGTTCAACGCCGGCTCCAACAGCGGCGTCGTCGTGTTCGAGATGACCGGCGCCGAGCTCGCGCGCGATCTCGTCAACCACGACATCAGCTTCACCGGCACGGGCGTGACGTCCTACATCATCAACGTCATCGGCGACTTCACCGATCCGAGCAGCACGCATTTCAACGTCGATCAAGAGGATGCGCTGTTCAATTTCGAGAATGCGACCATGGTCAATCTCGGGCAGTGGGGCGCTTCGATCCTGGCGCCTGACGCCGCGGTGAAAATCACCTCCGGCGGCAATATCGAGGGTTCCCTGTTCGCGAAGCAATTCCTTGGCGGCGGCGAACTGCACAACAACAATCTCTTCAACGGCGCGCTCCCGACGACGGCGCTTGTGACGGCGCCGGTCCCCGAGCCGTCGACCTGGGCGATGCTGATCGCCGGTTTCGCCGGCCTCGCCTACCTCGGCTGGCGCAGGGCCCGCAAAGGCGCCGCCGTCGCGGCCTGAGCAGATGCAGGTCTGCGCCAGAGGGCTTGGCGATTCGGTTGAATCGCCAAGCCCTCTCCTCTTCTTTGATTTCGCGCGCTTTCTCGCGAAAAACGGGCGTCCACTTTTTCGCCGCGCTCTCTAACCAGGGGCCGCTCCGATCTGGCGCGCTCTATTTTCCCCGCGGCTGCACGGGCCGGCGGCGAGGCTCTCCGATCGCGGTTCGTCCGCGCCCCGCCGGTGTCACGCGCAGCGCCTTCAGCGCAAGCGGCGCCGTCAAGCCCTGCACGATCACCGAAAAGGCGACAACGGCGAAGGCCGCGATGAGAATGTCGTCGCGCCGGGGGAGATCGGTCGGCAGCGCCAGCGCAAGGGCGAGCGCCAGCGCGCCGCGCAGGCCTCCCCACCACATCAGGTGCTGCTGGTTGAGCGGGATCGCCCAGCGCGTGCGCAAGAGCGCCAGGCAGACGGGATAGACTGCGACCGCGCGACCCACGAGCGCAAGCACAATGATGAGCGCGAGCGGGAGAAACCCCTCGCGGGCGAAATCGACGGTCGCCAGAGCCGAGCCGATCAGCAGGAACACTAGCGAATTGGCGAGAAAGGCGGCGAATTCCCAGAACTCGAGCACGAACGCGCGCCCGTGCGGCGTGAACGAGATGCCGAACCGCTCCTTCTCGGTCAGCACGCCGAGATTGCCCATGGTCATGCCGGCGGCGACGCTAGCCAGCACGCCCGAGGCGCCGAAATGCTCGGCGATCAGGAACGAGCCGAAGGCGGCGACCGCGGTCAGCGCCGTCTCGACCAGATGGTCGTCCGAGGTTCCCCCGATCATGATGGCGATAAGCCCGACGCCGAAGCCGGCGGCGAGGCCGCCGCCGGCGATGACGCCGAATGTCGTGATGGCGGCGAGCGGGTCCAGCCCGCTCGCGGGCTCGTGGGCGGCCCAGACGAGAATGAGGGTGAAGAGGACCGCGGCGGCGCCGTCGTTGAACAGGCTCTCGGCTTCGATGAGGAGGCTGAGGCGGCCGGTCACGCCCGATTCCTTGACGAGCGCGATGATCGCGATCGGGTCGGTCGCGGCGATCAGCGCGCCGAAGACGAGCGCGGATTCAAGCGGCCAGCCGAGCAAGGCGACAAGTCCGCCCGCGACGATGACGGCGCACAAAACGACCCCGATGGTCGACAGCGCGACGACGGGAACGAGATCGCGTCTGAGATCGCTCCAGCGCAGGTTGAGCGCCGCCTCGAACAGGAGCGGCGGCAAGACGACGTCGAAGATGAGATCATGCGTCAGCGCGAGGCCAGCGTGGCTGCGCGTAGCGGCGAGCGCCGCGCCCGCAAGCACGAGCCCAACGGTGTAGGGGAGACGCAGGCGTCGCGCCGCGAGCGCGACCAATATCGCAAGGCCAAGCAGGCTCAGCGCGCGAAAGAGCAGAACGTCCATGCCGCCCAGTTTAGCGGCGCGCTCTGGAAAGAGAACCGTAGGGCGCGCCGCTAATCCGAGGCCATGTCCGCTCCCGCGCGCAAAAAGCGCTCAGGATCGACCGGCTCGCCGTCGACGCGCACCTCGTAATGCAGATGCGGCCCGGTCGAGCGGCCAGTCGAACCGAGCCGCCCCAAGACGGCGCCCTTGTCGACCTCCTCCCCTTCCTCGACCAGCGCTTCCGACATGTGCGCGTAGCGGGTGGCGAGCCCGTTGCCGTGATCAATCTCGACCATGATCCCGTACCCGCCCGCGGGTCCCGCGTGCACCACGCGCCCGGCGGCGGCGGCGTGGATTTCGGCGCCGTAAGGCTCGGCGAGATCGACGCCAGGATGCAGCGCGAGGCGGCCGAGAAACGGATCGACGCGATAGCCGAACGACGAGGTGAGGCTCGGTTCGCCGGAGAGCGGCATGCGCAAGGGCACAAACGATAGCAGCGCCTTGAGGCGTTCGGCCGTCGCCACGTCGCGCGCGACACGCTCAAGCGCCGGGTCGCGCGCAAGCGCATGCGCGTCAATTTCGACCGGGATATAGGGGCCGCCGACGCCGCCCTGCCCATGCGGCGGAGAGAGCTTCGCCGGATCGAGTCCGGCCTCGGCGACAATCGTCGCGTCTCGCGAGGCGCTGCGCTCCGCAGCGCGGTCGATGGCGGCGAGAGCTTTTGTCTGGATGTTCTCGATCCCATCAAGCGATCGGCCCACCCGCGCAAGGCGCGCGGAGGGGTCGCCATTGTCAGCAGTTGCCGGCAGGCTCGCCGTCGTGAAAGGTGCCCCGGAGGGCAGGGCGCTCACGCTTTCCCCTGGGTCGTCGATCGGATGCGGCTTGACGCTGCGATGGGTGCCGCCAGGGTCGGAAAGCGGGGCGTAGGCGCGCGCCGAGTCGCCGGCGCTCGCGCCGGCCTCTGACGGCGGGCCGAGAGCCTGGATGGCGCTCAGCGCGTCCGCAGGCGCTAAGGTTGCGGCTTCACGCCGCGGCTTGCCCGCTTCCGTCTCGGCGGCGAGCGCGACGACGATTGCGCCGCGCTGTTCGAGCCGGGCCTGGCGGGAGATGACTTGGCTCACCTGGCTCTTGAAGGCGTTGCGCTCGAGGAGGCGCCGGCTTGCGGCTTCATCGAGCTGGCCCCGCGCCTCGGCCAGACGGTCCTCGTAGGCCGCCTTCATGTCAGCCTCGTGCGCCAGGACCGCGCCCATCACGTCGTCGTGAAAGACAACATAGAGGGTGACGGCTGCGGTCCAGGCGAGCGACAGCATCGCGACCGCCGCAATCGCCCAGAGACCCGCCGGCGGCAGCCGGACTGTGCGCACCGCATCGCCCCGCGCGAACGAAAGGCGGTAGTGGGGCCTCGGCCGCGGATGGCCCTCTCGCAACGACATGAACCAGCGCTCCAGCCCGGCGAACAAGGGGAGCGCCGAGCAAAGCGCATTAAGGTTAATGCGCCGCAAATTGACGTTGCGGCAGAGAGGAAACCGTCCTCGCTCAGAGCGCCTTCACCGCCGCCAGAACCTCGTCCGCGTGGCCAGGCACCTTCACCTTGCGCCAGATCCTGGCGATGCGGCCGTCGCGGCCAATGAGGAAGGTTGAGCGCTCGACGCCGAAATACTTGCGGCCGTACATGCTCTTCTCCTTCCATACCCCGTAAGCCTCGATCGCCGAACGCTCAGGGTCTGATGCGAGCGCGATTTTCAGATCGTGCTTGTGCTTGAACTTGTCATGGGCGGCCGCGCTGTCGGGCGAGACGCCGACGACGCTTGCGCCTGCGGCGGCGAATTTCGCGCGCAACCCGTTGAAAGCGATGGCTTCGGCGGTGCAGCCGGAGGTGTCGTCCTTGGGATAGAAGTAGACCACGACCGGCTTGCCCTTAAACTCCTTGAGGTGGGCGCGGCCGCCGCCGTCGGTCGCGAGCTCGAAATCGGGCGCCGGTTCGCCCTCAACCAGGTCCTTAGCCATATCGCCCTCGTTTCGTCTCATTGTGGCGTCATCGCCGTCATATCCGAACGCGGCTTAGCCGCCGGCCGACATTGGCCCGCGGCGCTCAGCGTTTCAACCGGGTTGGGGCAAGCGCCGGGAGCGACTGTGACGGTCGCCGCGGCGCCTTCGAATCAACGAAGATTCGGCTTAACTTGCTCGCGCCACGGAGGGTGATCGGTATTGGTGCTCCGGTATAGTATGACGACGCGGGCTCGCGCCCGGGCCGCCATGCGCAGCATGGCGACGGACGCCCAGGGTCCCCGCCTGCGCTCGCGTTGGCGCGTGTTCAGCGCCCGTCGGCTAACCCACATTTGCCTCCGCACCGTCGAGTTCGCCGCCGCCCTGTTCATCGTCGGCGGCCTCCTGCTGGCTTCGCTGCTGGCGCGCGGGCCTCTCCGTCTGGTCGGCATGCACGACCAGATCCAGGACTCCCTTCAGGAGCGCGTCGGCGACCGTTACGCCATCGCGCTCGGACCGACCTACCTCATGCACAATTCGTGGGGCGTGGGCCTGGGCTTCAAGGGCTTCACCGTGCGCGACGCCGCCGGCCACACCGTCCTTTCCGCGCCGAGCGGACGCGTTGGCCTCGATCCGTTCACCCTGCCGCTGATGGACGTCCGGGTGAGCAGGCTCGAACTCGATGGGCTCGACCTGCGCCTGCGCGTCGCCGCCGACGGCGCGCTCTCGCTTGCGGTCGCCGGCGATACGGGCGCGACCCCGATCCCTCTGCCGGGCGGGGCGTCCGCGGACGGAAACGCCGCCGGACTTGCCGCCTTCGTCCGCGCCGCGGCCGAAGGTATGGCCGGCGCCGCTCAGGCGCTCGACCGCCTGACGCTCGCCCGTGGCCATTTCGAAGTCGAAAACCAAGCGACGCAACACTCCGTCGTCTACAACGACTTCGCCGTCACATTCGATCATTCGGGCTCGCGGGCGTACGCCACGATCTCGGCGACCGGTCCGGCGGGACCGTGGAAAATCTCGGCGCAGGCCTCGGACGGCGATGCGCCGACCCTCTCGGTCCAGGGGCGCGACCTCAGCCTCGCCGACCTCCAGGCGTTCGACAGGAAGCCTCCGCCCCTTACCGCCGAGGGCCCGATCGCGTTCAAGCTCGACGCCCAGCTCACGTCCGATTCGGCGCTGCGGGATTTCACCGGCAGGTTCACCGTCGGCGCCGGACGGGTGCAAATCAACAATCCCGACGCGGCGCCGTTTTTTATCGACGAAGCGAGCGGCGCCATGGCCTGGGACGAAGCCGCGCGGCGGTTTCGCGTCGACAGGTTTCAGATTCTAGCCGGACTGACGCATGTCGAGGCGCAAGGCTGGATCGCCCCGCCGGGCGATGCGGCGAGGGCGTGGCGCGCGCATCTCGAGTCGCACGGCGCCCAATTCAGCCCCGAACGGCCCGGCGCCAACCCGGTCGGCCTCGAGTTCGATGGTCTTCGACGCCCACTTCCTTGAAACGACGTCTGAGTTTTTCATCGATCGCCTGACGGCCCGGGGGCCGACCGTCGACGTGGCGGTCAAGGCCGAGACCGCGCCGGACGGCGATGGCTCTTCGCTTAAGCTCGCCATCGACGCCGGCCCCAGCGCCACATCCGATCTCATCCGCCTGTGGCCGCAATTCATCAATCCGGACGTGCGCCAATGGTGCGCCGAAAACCTCCACGGCGGGCAGCTGCAAGGATCGATGAAAGCCAATTGGACCGCCGCCGACATGGACGCGATGGCGCACAAGCGCGGCCTGCCGCGCGAGAGCCTGCACGGCGAGTTCACCACCCGCGACGTCAGCGTCGACCTCATGCCCGGCTTGCCGCCGATGATGACCGATGAAGGGTCGGGTTCGTTCACCGGTCATGAATTCACCGTCTCCGGCAATCGCGCGACCATGGTCCTCTCCGCGTCGCGCCGCGTCCAGGCGAACAATCTCGTCTTCACAGTTCCCGACATCACCCCCAGACCGATCGTCGACGCTTCCGCGCAGGCGCACATGACCGGAACGGCAGACTCGCTCGCCGATCTTTTGATGCGCGAACCGTTGCGCCGCCAGGCGGGCCTCACCATCGACCCCGCGACCGTCAAAGGGGAAGCGGAAGGCAATCTCGTCCTCGATCTCAAGCTGGGAAAGACCGCGCGCCCCGAGGACTCGAAGTTTCACGCCACCGGCGCGCTCGCCAATCTCCAGATCGACAAGTTCATAGCCGACGAGAAGCTCGAGCAGGCGACGGCCGCGTTCGAGGCCGATCGCAATACGTTGAAGATCGTGGGCGACGGAAACCTCCTCGGCGCCCCGACCCACGTGGACGTCGAACGCGCGCCGGGCGAGGAGGGGTCCGCGACAGTGACCTTCGCCCTCGATGCGGCTGCGCGCGCCAAGCGGGGCCTCAACTTCGGCTCGTGGCTGACCGGATCCCTGCCGATCAAGCTCAAGGCGCCCTTGTCCCGCGCGAGCGCGGAAGTCGAAATCGACCTCACGCCCGCCGGCGTCGACAATCCCATCCCGGGCCTCTCGAAGCCGGCGGGAAAGGCGGGCAAGGCGACGTTCGTCGTCAAGCCCACGCCACAGGGCGCGTTGCTCAGCAATATCGCGGTTGACATGGGCGTGCCGATGATGCGCGGCTCGGCGCAAATGGACGCCGCCGGCGCGGTGCAGAGCGCGACGATCACCGAAGCGCGCATCGCGCCCGGCGACGATTTCAGGGTTGACGTCGTCAATAGTCCGACCTCACTTCATGCTTCGGTGCGTGGCGCGTCGGTCGACGCGCGCGCCTTAGTCAAATCGTTGTGGGAAGGAACCTCATCGACGCAGAGCGGGGCGAAGGACTTCGACCTCGACGCCAAAGTCTCGAGCGTCATGGGCGCCAACAAACAGGCGATGACGGGCGTCGAGCTCACCGCTTTCCGGCGCGGCGGCGAGACCCGGCTGAAGAGCTTGCGCGGACGGATCGGGGCCGGCGCCGTGAGCGCGACAGCGACTGGCGGAGAGACGCGGCTCATGACATCCGACGCCGGCGCACTTCTCCGCTTCGTCGATCTCTATGGGCGGCTCGAGGGCGGCAACCTTAATCTGCGCGTGCGCTCCCAGGGCGATATGAGCGCTGGCGAGGCGACTCTCAATGATTTCGTCCTGCGCGACGAACCGGCGCTGCGCCAGCTGGTCAGCGCCGGGCGACAGCACGTATCGGAGAACGGCTCTGTGACTGTCGACCCGTCGCGCGTGCGCTTCGACAAGATGACGGCTTCCTTCGAGCGGACGCCCGGCAAGCTCGCGATCCAGGACGGGGTCATCTACAACCCCAGCATGGGCCTTACCGCCCAGGGCGCGATCGACTTCGATCACAGCCAGATCGACGTCAGCGGCTCTTTCGTGCCCGCCTATGCGGTCAACACCATGCTGACGAAAATCCCGCTCGTCGGCGTCCTGCTCAGCGGCGGACAGAACGATGGGGTTTTCGGCGTCAGCTATCGCGTGCATGGGGCGATGAGCGGCCCGACGCTGACCATCAATCCCCTGTCGGCGATTGCGCCCGGCATCCTGCGCCGCATTCTCGGCGCAATCGACGGGACGACAAGTCACGGCGATTTCGCTGAGCCGGCGGAGACGGGCGACGCGCCGGCGCATCGCCCGGCGCGGTAGTGCGCGGCGAAAAAGTGGGCGCCGGTTTTTCGCGAAAAGCGCGCGAAAATCTAAAAAAGCGCTACACCGCCCGCAACAGCACGTGCTTCTTGCGGCCAAGCGACAGCTTGACAATTCCGCCCGATGTCAGAGCTTCGCGGGTGATGAGCGCCTTCTCGTCGCCAAGCGTGGCGTCGTTGACCCGCAAGCCCCCACCGCGGATCTGGCGGCGCGCTTCACCCGTCGAGGCGACGAGACCGGCGCGCACGAAGGCGCTGAGCGCGCCAAGCCCCGCGTCGAACTCCGCCCCCGGCACGTCGACCGTCGGCAGGCTCTCGGCGAGTTCCTTGTCCTCGAAGGTCTTGCGCGCCGTCGCCGCGGCTGTCTCAGCCGCCGTGCGCCCGTGCAGGAGCGCGGTCGCCTGGTTGGCTAGCGCCTTCTTCGCTTCGTTGATCTCGGCCCCGCCCAGGCTTTCGAGCCGGCAGGTTTCATCGAGCGGCAGGAGCGTGAACAGCCTCAGGAACCGGCCGACGTCGGCGTCGTCGACATTGCGCCAGAACTGCCAGTACTCGTAAGGCGCGAGCATCGTTTCATCGAGCCAGATCGCGCCCGCGGCGGTCTTGCCCATTTTCGCGCCGGAGGCGAGCGTGATGAGCGGCGAGGTCAAGGCGTAGAGCGGCTCGAGCCCCATGCGCCGCCCGAGATCGACGCCGGTGACGATGTTGCCCCACTGGTCGGACCCGCCCATCTGCAGCGTCACGCCGTAGCGCCTGTAAAGCTCGGTGAAATCGTAAGCCTGCAGGCACATGTAGTTGAACTCGAGGAAGGAGAGCTCCTGCTCGCGCTCGAGCCTCAGCTTGACCGAATCCATGGCCAGCATGCGGTTGACCGAGAAGTGCCGTCCGACGTCGCGCAGGAAATCGATATAGTTGAGTTTGGCGAGCCACTCGGCGTTGTCGGGCATGATCGCGTCGGTCTTGCCGTCGCCGAAGCGGATGAAATGGGCGAACGCCTTGCGGATTCCGGCCTTGTTGGCCTCGATCTCGGCGAGCGTCAGGAGCTTGCGGCTTTCGTCCTTGCCCGACGGGTCGCCGACCATGGTGGTGCCGCCGCCCATGAGCGCCACCGGCTTGCCGCCGGTCTCCTGCAGCCAGTGCAGCATCATGATCTGGACGAGCGAGCCGACATGGAGCGAGCGCGCGGTGCAATCGAAGCCGATATAGGCGACGAGCGAGCCTGAGCGCGCCTTTTCGTCGAGCCCGGCGAAATCGGAGCATTGATGGATGTACCCGCGCTCCTGCATCACGCGCAGGAAGTCGGATCGCGGCTGGAACGGATCGGTCAAGGCTGGGGCTCGCAAGGGCGGCTTGAAATCGGGCCGACCCCTCTACGCGCATCGTGCTTCGCACGCAACCGCGCGCCTCGCATTTGACGCTCGGCTGACGGTCGCAATAATGGGGCTTCGGCGCCGCAAGGGGGCCTTGATGGTCGTTGGCCAGAACATCGCCGTCCGGGGCTTCGTGACCAAGCAGAAATATCTCGCGGGAAGGTCGCTGCTCGAGCTCGAAGGCCTCCTCGGGTTCCACGCAGGGCGGCTTGCGAACGGGGCGACCTTCGCCGCGCTCGACCGGTCGCCGCAGGCGCAGGAGTTCGAAACACGAGGCTATTCGCAAGTGGCCGACCACCGGCATGCGACGCCGCCCGGCCTCGATATGGCGGCGATCAAGCGGCTGGCGATGGCCGCCTGGGCGCCGAGCGGGCCGGACCGCCTGATCAAGGTGATGGCCGTCACGGCTCACGACGCCGGCATGAAGGACGACGATCAATATCCGCCTGGAAAGGGCGTCCCGCAGTGGAAGCTCGTCGCGCCGATCCCAGCCACGGTGATCGGCGTTCTCGGGGGCCATGGCGACGTGTTCCATCCTTGACCGGCATGGCCCGACCTGGCGAATTCGACCTCATCGCACGCTATTTCGCCCCTCTTGCGGGGCCGGGAGGGCTTGAGCTGCGTGACGACGCCGCGCTGATGCGCCCGCCTCCCGGCGAAGACCTCGTGCTGACGACCGACGCGCTGGTCGCGGGCGTCCATTTCTTCGCCGACGATCCGCCGGGCGCGATCGCGCGCAAGGCGCTCAGGGTCAATCTCTCCGATCTTGCCGCGAAGGCGGCGCGGCCGCTTGGATTTCTGCTCGCGCTCGCGCTGCCCTCCGACTGGCGCGACGAGTGGCTGGCGGCCTTCGCCGAGGGTCTCGGCGCCGACGTCCGCGCCTTCGAATGCCCGCTCCTTGGCGGCGACACGGTCAAGACGCCAGGGCCCCTAACCTTGAGCGTGACCGCGATCGGTTCGGTCGCGCAGGGACGCATGCCCAGGCGCACCGGCGTCAGGCCCGGCGACCGCCTCTATGTCACCGGCACGATCGGCGACGCCGCGATTGGGCTTAAGATCCGCCAGGGGCGGGGCCCCGACATCCCGAAGGCGGACAGGGCGTTCCTGCTCGAGCGCTATCTCGTTCCCGAGCCGCGCCTCAAGCTGATCGACGCGATGGCCGCACACGCAAGCGGCGGCATGGACGTTTCCGACGGCTTTGTCGGCGACCTCGCCAAGATGCTTGACGTCTCCGGGGTCAGCGCGCGTGTGCCGATCTACCGGCTGCCGCTGTCGCCGGCCGCGCGCGCGGCGATCGCCGCAGATTCCGGTCTGCTCGAAGTTGCGGCGACCGGCGGCGACGACTATGAGCTTCTCGCCTCGGCGCCGCGCGAATCCGCGCCCGCTTTCGAGGCGGCGGCTCGCGCCGCCGGCGTGCCTTTGACGTTTGTCGGCGAAGCGGTCGCGGGTCGGCGGCCGCCGAGCTTCATCGGCGCCGACGGCGACCCGGTCCACTTTGAGCGCGGCGCGTACAGCCATTTTTGACGGAGACACGGATGCCGGAAGGCGCCCAGACGCTCGTGGATATGCGGTTGCTCGCGGCGCAGGCGGTCGCGCGCGAGGCCGGCGCGATGGCGCGGCGCCGTTTCCTCGACCGGTCGTTCACAGTCGGCTTCAAGGCCCGCCAGGACTATCTGACCGAGGTCGACGGCGAGACGGAGGTGTTCATCGCCGAGCGCCTGCTGCAGGTTTTTCCTTCCGACGGGTTTATCGGCGAAGAGAGCAAGGGCCGCCCGGCGGGCGAGGGCGGGGCGTCGTGGGTCGTCGATCCGATCGACGGCACCGCGAATTTCGCCCGCGGCGTGCCGCACTTCTGCGTGTCGGTCGCCAGCGTCGCCGACGGCAGGGTCGAGGTCGGCGTCATTTACGATCCGATGCGCGACGAATTGTTCTCGGGCCGGCGCGGCGGCGGCGCGCGGCTCAACGGCGCGCCGATGCGCGCGTCAGGCGCGAGCGCGCTGGCGAACTCCGCGATCGAGGTCGGCTGGAACCTGCGCTCGAGCCCCGATCAATACGCCGACCTCGTGCGGCGGGTCGTCGTGACCGGCGCCGCGCCGTTTCGCACCGGCTCCGGCGCGCTCGCCCTCGCCTATGTCGCGGCCGGCCGTCTCGACGGCTATGTCGAACGCCATATCCATGCGTGGGACTGTCTCGCCGGGATCCTGCTGGCGAGCGAAGCGGGCGCGTATGTGAGCGATTATCTGCGCGCGGGCGGGCTCGCCAAGGGCGCCCCGCTGATCGCTTGCGCGTCCGGGGTGAAGAGACGCCCTCGTGGCGGCCGCGGCTTTCGAGGATATCCTGGCATGACCGAGATCACGCTCACACATGGCGACGCGAGCGCGACGATCGCGCTTCTCGGCGCCGAGGCGCGCCAGCTGGCGGATCGCCGGGCGCGATCTGCTCTGGCCAGGCGATCCGGCGATCTGGAGCGACATCAGTCCGATCCTCTATCCGGTCGTCGGCTGGACCCGCGACGGCGAGGAGCGGGTCGACGGCGTCAGCTACAAGCTCGGCCTGCACGGCTTCGCCAGGTTCGAGACCTTCGCCGTCGAGAGCTCCGGGCCGGACTTCGCGCGCCTTGCGCTCGGCGACAATGCGCGCACCCGCGCGGTCTATCCGTTCGCCTTCGCGCTTGCGATCGAATACCGGCTCACCGCCGACGCGCTCTCGATCGCCATCGAGGTCGCCAATCCCGGGCATAAGCGTGCGCCTTACGCCTGCGGGCTGCACCCCGGTTTCCGCTGGCCCTTCGGCGCGGCCGGCCGCGCCGGCGCTCTCGTTCAGTTCGCTAAGAACGAGCGGCCCGAGGTTCCGGAACTCGCGCCCGGCGGTCTTGTTCGCGCGACCACGCGGTTGATCCCGCTTTGCGGCCGCAACCTGCCGCTGTCGGACGCCCTGTTCGAGCACGACGCGCTGTGCTTCCTCGATTGCAAGAGCCGGTCGCTGGCTTTCCTCGACGCCTCCGGGGCGTCGATCACCATGGAATACGAAAGCTTCCAGCACGCCGCGCTATGGACGCGGCCGCACGCGCCGTTCCTGTGCCTCGAGGCCTGGACCGGCTACAGCGATCCGGACGGCTTTGACGGCGATCTGTTCGACAAGCCCGGCATGCGGGTGCTGGAGCCGGGCGAGCGCGCGCGTCACGAAGCGCGCTATGTCTTCCGGCCCGAATGAAGGTGCGGGCGAACTTGCGCAAGGACAATCCATGAGCGGCGCCTTCGTCCTGGATGGCGCGGCGGTCGCGGAGGGGGTTCTCGCTCGCGTCGCCGAGGAGACGCGCGCGCTCATGGCTCATGGGCTGACGCCTGGGCTCGCGGTCGTGCTGGTCGGCGACAATCCGGCGAGCCAGACTTACGTCGCGGGCAAGGGCAGGGCGGCCAAGGCGTGCGGCTTCCATTCGATCCAGCATAATCTGCCGGCCGACACGCCCGAAGCCGAGTTGCTGACGCTCGTCCGCGCGCTCAACGCCGATCCGGCCGTGCATGGAATTCTCGTGCAATTGCCGCTGCCGAAGCCCATCGATTCGGCGCGGGTGCTGGAGTCGATCGCACCGATGAAGGACGTCGACGGCTTTCACCCGATCAATGTCGGCCTCTTGTCGATCGGCGATACGCGACGCGCGCTGATCCCCTGCACGCCGGCCGGCGCCATGATCCTCATCGACAAGGGCTGCGAGCGGCTTGGCCGCAGCCTGCCGGGCATGGAGGCGGTGATCGTCGGCCGCTCGAACATCGTCGGCAAGCCGATGGCGCAACTCCTGCTCGCGCGCCATTGCACCGTGACCATCGCCCATTCGCGAACGCTCGATCTGCCTTCAGTCGCGCGCCGCGCGGACATTCTCGTCGCCGCGGTCGGCCAGCCGGAGATGGTGCGGGAGAATTGGGTGAAGCCCGGCGCGATCGTGATCGACGTCGGCATCAACCGCGTCCCCGCTTCCGGGCTTGACACGTCGGGCAAGCTTAAGACGCGGCTCGTCGGCGATGTGGCCTATGCAGAAGCGGCCGCGGTCGCCGGCGCGATCACGCCTGTGCCTGGCGGCGTCGGCCGGATGACCATCGCCATGCTGATGGCCAACACGGCTCTGGCGGCGAAAAGGGCGGCGGGCTTTTAGCGAGGGCGATTCCAGCTCTCCTCACCGAAAGTCGGATTGAGATTGCCGCCGTCATCGCGAGGAGGCCGAAGGCCGACGCGGCGATCCACGAGGCGTAGGGCGCCTGACGGCTCCTGGATCGCTTCGCTTACGCTCGCGATGACGTCTCGTGACGCGACCAGATCCGCATCACGTCAGCGCCCAAAACCTTAGCCCAGAAGGCCCTTCGCCTCGGCGTAGTAGAGGAGCGCGATCGTCTTGGCGTCGGCGATCAGGCCGCGCTCGATCATCGCGAGCGCCTCGTCGAACGGAACCTCGATGACTTCGATGTGCTCGTCCTCGTCGACGCCGCCGCCCTTTCCGGTCCGGTCCGCCTCGCCATAAGGGGCGACGAAACAGGCGATCTTCTCGGTCATGCCGCCGGGGCTCATGTAGGCGTCGAAGGCGTGGACAGGCTCACGGATGACGATCCCCGTCTCCTCCTGCGCCTCGCGGATGACGCAGACGTCCGGCGCATCGCCGTCCAGCATGCCGGCGCAGGCTTCGATCGTCGCCAGCGCGCCGTCCGCGAGATAGGCGCCGGCGCGAAACTGCTTGACCAGAGCGACAACGCCGCGCTTCGGGTCATAAAGCAGCGCCGCCGCGGCTTTGCCATGGCGGTAGACATCGTGCGTGAGCGTGCGCGTCGCGCCGTCGTCCTCGGTGACCTCGATCTCGGTGCGGGTCAGGTCGAACCGACCGGTCGCGAGGACTGTGTCGCGGATCGATACGCGCGGCCTTGGCCATGGGGCTCGCCTAGTAGCGGAACTGTTCGCGCAGGATCCGCTCATCGAGCGAATGGCCCGGATCATGCAGCAGAATGAGGGACGTCGCCTTGTCCATCGCCACGTCGACCGCGACGACGCGGCGGATCTCGAAATGGTCGGCGGCGGCGGCGACCGGACGCTTGTCGGCTTCCAGAACCTCGATGGTGACGCGCTGCGAATCCCGGAGGAGGGCGCCGCGCCAGCGGCGGGGGCGGAACGGCGAGAGCGGCGTCAGCGCCATCAGCGGCACGCCGAGCGGCAGGATCGGCCCGTTGGCGGAAAGATTGTAGGCGGTCGAGCCGGCCGGAGTCGAAACCAGGATGCCGTCGGCGATCAGCTCCTCAAGCTGCGTCTGGCCGTCGATCTCGATGCGCAGCTTCGCCGCCTGGTAGGTCTGGCGCAAAAGCGACACTTCGTTGATCGCCCGCGCCGTGGTGTCGGCCCCGTGGACGTCGAGCGCGCGCATGATGAGCGGATGAATGATCGACGGCTCTGCGGCGGTGAGGCGTTCGCGCAGGCCGTGCTCGGAATATTCGTTCATCAGAAAGCCGACCGATCCCCGGTTCATCCCATAGATCGGCTTTGGGGCCTTCATGACCATGTGCAGGGTCTGCAGCATCAGGCCGTCGCCGCCGAGCGCTACGATGACGTCGGCCTTGTCGAGCGGGCTCGCGCCATAGAGGGCGGTGAGCTTCTCCAGCGCCTCGTTGGCTTCCTTCGCGCCCGACGACAGGAAGGCGATCGTCTGCGTTCGCGCGGTTGGCGTCACGGCCGTCATGCGCACTCCCCCGAGACGCGCAAGGTCCCGGCGGACTGGCGCGTGATCGCTTCGCGGGCTCTCCCGCCAGGCGCAGTCTTAGCCGAGCGCTTCGACGCTTGAAAGTCGGGGCTTGCGCGTGGAGAAGACGCCAGCTACCGGCCGCGCGGTCGTGAGCCACCCGATCGAGGTCGGAAATTCCCCGCTTCAGGGGAAACGGCTTATGGCAGCAGCTCCCGGGAGTCAGGCAGAATGCGGGCGGGCTTGCGCGCCGCGGCTTCGGCGGTCGGCAGTTTGATCAGAAACCGCGCGCCGCAGTAGAAATCGTCCGCCTTCGCCGGCGCGAGCGCAATCGCCCCGCCGTTGCGCGTCACGAGGTCAGCCGCGATCGCAAGGCCAAGGCCGGCGCCGGCGTCGCTCGTCGATTTGTGGAACGGCTCGAAGATCCGCTCGCTCTGATCGGCCGGGAATCCGGGGCCGGTGTCGCTGATCTCGATCAGCGCAAGCCCGTCGGTCCGGATGGCCGCGAAGCGGATGGCTTTCGGACGTCCGTCGGTCGCGCCCTTGGCCAACAGCGCCTGGGCGGCGTTGCGGCTCAGATTCTCGAGCACGCGCAGCGTGTGATCGGGGTCGGCGTAGACGCAGAACCGCGGCGGAATGTCGATGTTGTAGTCGATCGCGGCGTCGTTTTCGGCTGTCGCCGACTCGACGACCTGTCCCACCAGTTCGCTCAGGTCGAAGCGCCGGCGCAAGGGGGGAAGTTCGCGGGCCGCGCCATAGGTCAGGGTCGCCTGGCAGAACTGGATCGCCCGATCGAGCGTGGCGACCAGACGCGGCGCGAGCCGTTGGGCGAGCGGGTCGGGGATGGCCGCCAGACGATCGGAAATGAGCTGGGCGGCGCTGAGCATGTTGCGGAGGTCGTGATTGATGCGCGCGACCGCCATGCCGAGTTCGGCGAGCCGCTTGCCTTGCGCCAGCTCGTGCGCGAGCGAGCGCTGCATGACGGCGAGCGCCGCCTCGGCGCGGCCGATCTCGCTGCCCCGCCCGGAAGGCGTGATCACCCGCGTGGCGTCCTGCGGATTCTCGCCGAAGGCGATGATGTTGGAGGTGAGCCGGCGCACCGGCCACAGCACCATGCGCCACAGCGCCGCCCAGAGCACGCAGGTGACGACGGCCGCGATGGTCAGCGAAATCGCCAGAAAATTGCCCGACACCCGCCGCAACGAGTGAATCAGCGGCTGCTCGTCGAAGGCGAACTCGATCGCCGGTTCGTTCCCCTGGGCAGGCGCGCTCAGCTTCGCGATCGTATGAGGCGCGGCGAACACGGCGCGAAAGGTGGCCGTCAGGCTCTCGAGCCACGAGCTGTCGTCGGCGGTGATCGACTCGGCGCCGACCGGCGGACCGCCGGCGAGAACGAACTCTCGGCGCCCCGTGGGCGTTTCGACCGCGAGCCACTTCACGTCGACGCTATGGAGGATCTTCTGCGCCAGATCCTGGGGCGGGGGCGTTGGACCGGCGAGCCCGAAAGCCTCGACAGTCGTCTGCGCAGCGCTGATCTTTCCGTGCAGCCACATTTCGCGATGGGCGGTGAGGCGCGTCACATAGAAGAGGCCCATCGCCAGAAAGACGAACCCGATTGTGACCGCAAGGACGCGCGCGGCGAGGCCAAAGCCGTGCAGCATGAGTCCGGGCGCGCTTGCGTGTCGCTCCAGCGCTTCGCCAGGCGCGGACGCTTCGGCGCCGCGCTGGCCGTTGAACTGTGAGGTCGAGCATGATTTCCTCAAATCGCGTCAGGACTTAAGTTCGTCCTCTATATAGGCGTTGATTATAGCTGAAAAATTGGCGTCGGCGCGAAATCCGAGGCTTTTCGCCCGGGCGGGATCGAAATCCCGCGCCCAGCCGGCCACGATCTTGCCGATCGTCTCGTCGGGCTCGCGTTTGATGAGGGCGACCGTCTTCTCGCCGGCTATGGCGCGCAGAGCCTCGATCTGCTCGCCGACGGTGACGCTCACGCCCGGCAGCGTGATCGAGCGGCGCGAGCCGAGAGCCGAGAGATCGAGCTCCGCCGCCCGCAGGAGGAACTCGACCGCCGCCCGGGGCGAAGCGTGCCAGTGGCGGACCGAATCATCGACCGGCAGAATCGCCTCCTTGCCGTTAAGCGGCTCCCGGATGATGCCGGAGAAGAACCCGGACGCGGCCTTGTTGGGCAAGCCGGGTCGAACGCAGATCGTCGGCAGGCGCAGGCCGACGCCATCGAAGAAGCCGCGGCGCGAATAGTCGGCGAGCAGAAGCTCGCAGATCGCCTTCTGGGTTCCATAGCTGGTCAGGGGAGCGGTGAGGAATTCGTCGCCGATCTTGTCAGGGAACGGCGCGCCGAAGACGGCGATCGAGGAGGTGAAGATCAGGCGCGGCCGGTAGGCGCCCCCGGCGAGGGCCTGCTCGCGGCGGATCGCCTCGAACAGGGACTGGGTTCCGCCGACATTGATGGAATAGCCCTTGTCGAAATCCGCCTCCGCTTCGCCCGAGACCACGGAGGCCAGCAGGAAAATGACGTCCGGCCGGGGCGCGATCAGTTTCGGCGCGACATAGGGCGCGGCGATGTCGAAGGCGTCGACCGCGGCCGGGAAGGGCGCGCTGGCGGGCTTCTCAGGCGCGACGATGTCGACGAGATGGGCGTGCGTGATCGCTTTGCCGGCGAGTTTTCCGTCTGCGACGAGGCGGGCGGTCAGTTTGCGCCCGATCATGCCTGCCGCGCCGACGATGAGCACCTTCATCCAAACGTTCTCCCTTCACCGCCGCCGCGGGATTCCTGCAACTCGCGGGGCGGCGCAATCTAATGCGGTTTTGTCGCCGTGCATATTCCTGTTCCATTGTCAAGTATAATGAAACATTGGCGATGTGGCAAATAGGGTAGCCTTGTTTCTGCCGCATATAGTCTCCAGAGGGGCCTTGTAACGGCAGAAAAACAGAGGTGTAGTAGATGCAGAAAGTCATGCTTTTGTGCGCGGCCATTGTTGGGTTTACGAACGTATCGGCCGCAAGTGAATTGGGTATAGCCTCCTATTATCAAAATCCACATTACAGCGGTCTGATCGCGGCCCATAAGACTTTTCCATTCGGAGCGCGGGTGAAGGTGCTCAATCTCGATAACGGCAGGAGCGCGGTGGTGAAGATCGTGGATCGCGGGCCGTTCATCCGCGGGCGCATCATCGACGTCTCGCCCGCCGCGGCGAGCGCGCTCGGCTTTCGCCAGGCGGGTCTGGCGCATGTGCGGATCGAGCGGCTCTGAGTTCGCTTTTCCGTCAGGCGCGAGCGGGCGGCCCTCTGAGGCTCAAACGGGCGCAATCGTGAGCGCGGAACTAAACGGGGTCGTAACCGACTGAAAGCATTAGGCCGCGCCGGTAAAATGGCGGTTAGGCCCGCGCGCCGCTCTAGTTCCCGCCCTCGAGCAGGCGGCGCGCGATCACCTGCGCCTGGATCTCGGCTGCGCCTTCGAAAATGTTGAGAATGCGCGCGTCGCACAGGACCCGCGAGATCGGATATTCGAGCGCGAAGCCGTTGCCGCCGTGGATCTGCAGCGCATTGTCCGCCGCCGCCCAGGCGACCCGCGCCGCCAGCAGTTTCGCCATGCCGGCCTCGAGGTCGCAGCGGCGGCCCTCGTCCTTGGCGCGGGCGGCGAAATAGGTCATCTGGCGGGCGATGTGGATCTCGACCGCCATCATCGCGAGCTTGTCGGCGACGCGGGGAAAATGGATGATCGTCTTGCCGAACTGCACCCGCTCCCTGGCGTAGCGCAGGCCCAGCTCGAAGGCGCATTGGGCGACGCCGACGGCGCGCGCCGCGGTCTGGATGCGCGCCGATTCGAAGGTCTCCATCAATTGCTTGAAGCCCTGGCCCTCCACCCCGCCGAGCAGCGCCTCGGCGGGGAGGCGGAAGCCGTCGAAGGCGATCTCGTATTCCTTCATGCCGCGATAGCCGAGCACTTCGATTTCGGAGCCTGACATGCCCTTGGCCGGGAAAGGCTCGGCGTCCGTCCCGCGCGGCTTCTCGGCCAGAAACATCGACAGGCCCCGATAGCCGCGCTCTTCCGGGTTGGTGCGGACCAGCAGCGTCATGAGATCCGCGCGCACGGGATGGGTGATCCAGGTCTTGGCCCCGCTGACCACGTAGTCGTCGCCGTCCCGGGTGGCGCGGGTGCGAAGGCTCGCGAGGTCGGAGCCGGTGTTGGGCTCAGTGAACACCGCGGTCGGCAGGATTTCGCCGCTGGCGATCCGGGGCAGGTATTTCTGCTTCTGCGCTTCGGTCCCGCCGACCAGGATGAGCTCGGCCGCGATCTCGGAGCGCGTCCCGAGCGAGCCGACGCCGATATAGCCGCGCGACAGTTCCTCCGACACGACGCACATCGCCACCTTGCCGAGCCCCATGCCGCCATAAGCCTCGGGGATGGTGAGGCCGAACACGCCCATCTTCGATCAAGCCCGGCGATGACTTCGAGCGGGATGTAGGCGTTGGCGCGATGCCACCCTTGCGCGTGGGGCGCGACCTCGGCGTCGGCGAAGCGGCGCATCTCGCCGCGGATCGCCTCGAAGGTGTCGTCGAGACCGGGATCGCCGATCGCGCCTTGCCGCGCCTCGCCGATCAAGGCTGCGAGGGCGGCGCGATTTTCGCGGGTATTGCCCTCGGCGATCAGGGACTCGACGATTTCGTTGCGAAAGGACGCCACGTCCTGAGGCGCGAGGCCGAAGTCGGACGGACGCACCATCTCACTCTGGTTCATGGGGATGGCGCTGAAAGCTTGAGCGAGATATTCGCCGAGCCCGATCCGGGTCAGGAGCTGCTCGGTCTCGCCGAAGCGGCCCTCCTCGTTCATGCGCCTGGCATAGGCCGCCATTTCCTTGATCGCTTCGACATAGGTCGCGAGCCAGGCCAGCCCGTGGACCGCGTGCTGTTCTGTTTCGATCCTGGCTGGCGTCGGGCTTGCCGTTTTCGCTGACCCGGGCGCGCACGGCGTCAAGCGCGCAATCCATGAGGCCCTGGGCGGCGAAATGGGCTTTATCGGCGAGGTCGTCGAGAGTCACGGGCGCGTCTCTGCTCCGGGCGGCCATTGCTGCGGCGCAACATGCGTCGCCGCGCGCGTGATGGCAATCCGTCTTTCGGAGGCCGTCGCACAACAATCGGTTTGGCCCGGGTGGCGCTTGCCGCCGCGCCGGGCCAAAATGGCGACTGATGAGGGGAGGCTCGAGCGAGGGTGGGCGCACGCATGAGAATCGTCTGGCAGGCGGCGGAGAAATTCGCCGCCGATGACGGCTGGGCGATCGCCAGCTACATCGGCCTCACTCTCCTGACCTCGCTGTTCCCCTTCCTTATTTTCGTGGCCGCGCTCGCGGGGTTCCTCGGTTCGCAGCAGCTCGCACACGAAGCAGCCAACCTCGTCTTCGCCGAGTGGCCCGATGTTGTGGCTCGCCCGATCGCCGGCGAGGTCGAGCGGGTCCTGACGACCCCGCGCAGCGGCGGATTGCTCACTTTCGGCGCGGTCTTCTCATTCTATTTCGCCTCCAGCGCTATCGAAGCGCTTCGAGTCGGCCTCAATCGCGCCTATGGCCTTGTCGAGCCGAGACCCTGGTGGATGCTGCGGCTCCAGTCGCTGGGGCTGGTGCTGGTCGGCTCGGTGGCGCTGCTCGCGCTCGCCTTCCTGGTCGTGCTCGGGCCGCTGATCGTGGACACGCTGGCGGCCTTCTTTCCCTCGGTGGAGCAGGCCCACAGCCTGCTCACGTTTCTCCGCATCGCGATCGCAGCCGCAATGGTGGCGACCTCGCTCATTCTTGCCCACCTCATCCTGCCGGCCCACCGGGTCGGGTTTCTCGACATCCTGCCGGGCGTCGTCCTGACCTTCGTCACCAGCATCGCCTTCGGCGAGCTTTTCGGCGCCTATCTGAGCGAGTATCTGCGCAACTACATTTCGACCTACGCAGGGCTCGCGTCCGTCATGATCGCGCTCGTCTATCTCTATTGGGTGGCGCTTCTGTTCGTGTTCGGCGGCGAGCTCAACGCGTCGATCATCAGGGCCCGCCAGCAGCGGGCGGCGGGATAGCCCAAGAACCTCGTCGTCCGTCGCGGCGGCGACGGTTTGGGGGAATCCGCGCCAATTTCTGTGGGAAGACTACAGAAGCGACCCGTTCACGACTAAGTTCCGGATCCGCGCGTTATGTCGGCGCGTTACATTGCGCGCGCGTCGGCTCCAACTCCAAGCGGTCGGAGGACCAATTTGAACATGCCCTACCCAGCTCGCCACCCGTTTTTGACGGGTGGAGGGGAAGCCGCCGAGATCATTGCGGGTTTCGACTGGGCCGCGACGCCGCTTGGCCCGATAGAGAGCTGGCCAGTCAGCCTCAAGAGCGGGGTCGCGCTTATCCTCCGCTCGCCTGTCCCCATCGTCACCTTGTGGGGCGAGGACGGGATCATGATCTACAACGACGCCTATTCCGGGTTCGCGGGCGGCCGTCATCCAGATCTGTTCGGCTCCAAGGTGCGCGAGGGCTGGCCTGAAGTCGCCGACTTCAACGACAATGTCATGAAGGTCGGCCTTGCCGGCGAGACGCTGGCCTACAGGGACTTCCCGCTTACCCTCTACAGGCATGGGGCTAGACCGGAGCAGGTTTGGCTCAACCTCGATTATTCCCCGATCCTGGGTGAGGACGGCGGACCCGCCGGCGTCATGGCGATCGTGGTCGAGATCACGGACAAGGTGCGGATCGAGCGCGAGCTTGAGGCCGAGCGCAAGAGCCTCAAGCGCATGTTCGAGCAGGCGCCCGGCTTCATCGCGATGGCGAGCGGGCCCGAGCATCGTTTCACCATGGTCAACGAGGCCTATCGGACGCTGGTCGCCGGTCGCGATGTGGTGGGCAGGACCATTGTCGAGGCCCTTCCGGAAGTGGTCGAGCAGGGTTTCGTGAGCTTGCTCGATCGGGTCTACGCTTCAGGCGAGCCTTACGTCGGGCGTCGCGAACGCGTCAATCTGCAGCAAGGTCCGGACGGCGCGCTCAATGGGCGCTATCTCGATTTCATCTACCAGCCGATCGTGGCCGACGAAGGCGCTACGACCGGCATCTTCATCCAGGGCCACGATGTCACGGAACAACACGAAACAGAGCAGGCGATCCGCGCCGAATCCCGTAAGCTCGACGTGTTGAACCGCACGGGTGCCGCGCTGGCCGGCGAACTCGATGTGGACAAGGTCGTGCAGATCGCCACCGACGCCTGCACCGAGATCGTGGACGCTGAATTCGGCGCCTTTTTCTACAACGTCATCAACGACAAGGGTGAGAGCTACATGCTGTACGCTCTCTCTGGCGTGTCGAGGGAGCATTTCGACAAATTCCCGATGCCGCGCAACACAGCCGTGTTCGAACCGACTTTCAAGGGCGCCGGCGTCGTCCGCTCCGATGACATCCGCAAAGATCCTCGTTACGGGAAGAATGAACCCCATTACGGCATGCCCAAAGGACATTTGCCGGTGCGGAGCTATCTCGCTGTGCCGGTCACCTCGCGATCCGGAGAGGTGATTGGCGGACTGTTCTTCGGACACGCCGAGCCGGCAAGGTTCGTCGACGAGCACGAGGAGCTTCTGGTCGGCATTGCCGGCCAGGCGGCAACCGCGATCGACAACGCCCGCCTCTTTCGGGCCACGGAACGCGAAATGGCGGAGCGTCGCCGCGCGGAGGAAGCCCTATCAGGCTTTGAACAACACGCTGGAGCAGCGGGTTGTCGACGAAGTCTACGCCCGCTCCAAGGTTGAGGAGCAGCTGCGCCAGATCCAGAAGATGGAGGCGGTCGGCCAGCTCACGGGCGGCATCGCCCACGACTTCAACAATATGCTCGCCGTGATCATGGGCGGTCTTACCCTCCTGCAACGCAAGCTCGCGCGCGGCGAGACCGACGTTGGACGGTTCGTCGACGCCGCCATCGACGGCGCCCAGCGCGCGGCGACGCTCACGCAGCGGCTTCTGGCGTTCTCTCGCCAGCAAGCGCTTTCGCCCGAGCCTTTGGTCGTCAACAAGCTGGTCGCCGGCTTGAGCGAGCTGCTCGACCGGACGCTCGGCGAGCAGGTCAAAGTTGAGACCGTGCTTGCCGCCGGTCTGTGGCAGGTCAAGGCGGATCCGGCGCAACTCGAAAACGCGATCCTCAACCTCGCGGTCAACGCGCGCGACGCAATGCCGGGCGGCGGCAGGCTCACGATCGAGACTCTGAATGCTTTTGTGGATGACGCCTACGCCCAGGAATACGCGATCGAGACCGGCCAATATGTGCTCATCGCGGTCGCCGATACGGGCGCGGGCATGGGGCCGGAAGTGGTCGCAAAGGCCTTCGATCCCTTCTTCACGACCAAAGGCGCCGGAAAGGGAACGGGTCTCGGCCTCAGTCAAGTGTATGGCTTCGTTCGCCAGTCAGGGGGCCACGTAAAAATCTACTCTGAGCCGGGGGTCGGGACCTCGGTGAAGATTTATCTGCCGCGCCTCTACGGCGAAGCCGCGGCGACGGAGCAGGCGAAGCGGCTCGTCACCATTCACCGCGGTTTGCGTAGCGAGGTCGTTCTCGTTGTCGAAGATGACGAGCGCGTCCGCGCACTTTCCGTCGAAGCCTTGAGGGAGCTCGGCTACAGCGTCGTCGAGGCTTCGGGCCCGACGCAGGCCTTGCGCATGCTCGACGAGGGTCAGCAGGTCAACCTTCTGTTCACCGACGTCGTCATGCCGGACATGTCCGGAAGGCAACTGTCCGACCGCGCGCGGGAGAAAAGGCCCAAGCTCAAGGTGCTCTACACGACGGGCTATACGCGCAACGCCATCGTGCACAACGGAATGCTGGATCCCGGCACCAACCTCTTGACGAAGCCTTTCACCATCGAGGCGCTGGCGGCGAAGATTCGCAAGATCCTCGACAACGGGTCCTAGGAGATCCTCACAACCGCCTTGCCTTGAAGTACTTCAACAGCGTCCAGACGGCCGCCTGCTGTTCCTCGTCCATCTCATTCAAGTCGAGGTGCGCGAGGAGGATTTCCGACGGCTTTCTGCCCTCGGTGGGGACCAGGGCCGGTTGAGGCTGCGGCGGCGCGGCTGCGGGCTCGCTTGCCGGCGGCGGCGAGAATGCCGGCCGCGTGGGCTTCCGGCGCGGCGCGAGGGAGCGTGGCTTCCGGCCCTTGAGCACCCGGCCGCTGATTTTAACGCCAGCGTCGTTCGCGGCGTAAAGAAAGAACGTCACGCATTTCTGCACGACGGCGTCGGCGGCGGGGAAGGCCTTCCTGAACGCCTCGTTGAAATGCGAGGGCGTGGCGGTCTCGAGTTCGATTGCGAACATCGGCGCATATTCCTCCCGCAGCAGCTCCAGAAGCCTCGCGGGCCAATGCCCCGCGCCATGCGCGCTCACAAGCTCCCTGAGGCGCTGCGTCGGGCGTCCATCGTCTTCGATAAGCCCGAGGAACCGCAGCGCATGCATGAGCTGGGTGCCGACCACGCCTGAAAAGCGCGTCAGCACGCTGCGGTCGACGTGCGACGGGACGCCGTGCTCCTGAAGATCCTCGATGAACGTCTTGAACGTTCGGTACGACGTATACGGCGGCGTTCCCGGCGACCTCGTCCGTTCGAGCATCACGATCTCCCGGCGGTTCGGAACGCTGCCCTCCGTATTCCGCACCGCCTCACCACTATACCGTATTTTGGTCTTGCGGCGGACAATTCTAAATAGGTGATTGCAGCCTGATTCGTTTTTTTAAGATGCTGAAGGAATTGGAAATTCTTCCAAGTCAGGCGGGCTATGGCGGTCGCAGCGTCTCTGCGTCCGTGTGGGAAAAGAATATCCGCTCTTCAAACCATTCCGCGCGGCCGGAACGCCGCAGCGATCGCTATTGGAGCACCCAATGCTGTGGACGGCCGAAGCTGTTGAGGATCTCAAGAAGCTTGCTCTCGAAGGAAAAAGCGCCGCCGGCATCGCCGCGGCGCTGGGGGTCGGGTCGCGCAACGCCGTCATCGGCAAGGCGAGCCGGATCGGGATCAAACTGAACGGGGGCGGGCGCGCCGCTGCGTCAAGCAAGACGGGGGCGCGCCGGGCGCAATGGGCGACGATCGCCAACCATCCGCCGGGCGCCGCCAAGCCAGGCTCGGCCGTCGCCCTTGCGCGCGATCCCCGGGCCGAACCCGGGCAGGGCAGGGAGGCGAGGACCTTTGGCGAAGCCGAGGTCGGAGAGATGCGGCGGTTGCGGTTCGAGGAGATTCGCGAATCCGCCTGCCGGTGGCCGCTCGGCGATCCGAGAAGCGGGGACTTCGCCTATTGCGGGCTCACGCCGGCGGAAGGCCAGTCCTATTGCGCCGGCCATTGCCGGATGGCCTACCGGTCCCCACAGGCGAGGCAGAGCGTGAGCGACCGGCAGGGATATCGCGCCATCGGGAATTCGTGGCGGGTGGCCTGAGGGCCGGGGCTAGGTCCGCTGGAAGACGCAGATCAGGCCGGGCGCGTCCCCGCCCGCTTCGCGCCGCGCCGACGCGGACCGGATAAGGAGCGGCCTCAAAGCCGCTTCGCCAGCGATCCCCTCGACATAAGCGCGGCTATGGGCGAAGCGCATCGTCGGCTCGAGCCTGAACCCGTCGCCCCCGCAGCTTTCGACCGAGCAGGCGAACAGGCCCTCCACGATCAGCGCAGCGGAGATCGCGGCGAACAGGGGCGTGAGATCGCCGACATAGACCAGCATGTCCGCCGCGACCACGAGGTCAAAGGCGCCTGACGGCTGGCTCCTGAGCATCGCCGCAGCTTCGCCGACGGCGAGCCGGTCATAGATCCCGCGCTCGTGCGCTTTCGCGATCATGGCCGCCGAAAGATCGACACCGGTCAGATGGTCGATGCGCTCCCGCAGCGCCTCGCCCATGAGGCCGGCGCCCGAGCCGAGATCGACGGCGGAGGCGAAGCGTCGGCCGGGCGCGATGGCGTCCAGGGCGTCGGTGATCAGGGCGGGCCCGCGATAGCCGAGATTTGTCACGAGATGCGCTTCGAAGCGCGGCGCATAGTCGTCGAACAGCCGCGCGACATAGGCCTCGGGCAGCGCGCCGGGCGCGTCCGCCCGCCCGATGAGCGCAAGCCGCGCCGCTGCCCCCTGCGCGTCGGCGGGATCGGCCGCGAGGCTCATCTGGAACGCATGGGCCGCGTCGTCGAGGTCGCCGAGCTTCTGCCGCGCTTCGCCAAGCGCGAACCACGCGCCCGCCCAGCGCGGCGCCCGCTCCAGCGTCTGCTCGAAGAGTTCCGCCGCAGCGCTGAAGTCGCCCTCCGCCGCCGCGGCCCTGGCGTAGGCGAAGCGCCGCGCGGCGATGAGATCGTCGGAGGCGAGGGGGTCCTGTGCCATCAATGAGCGCCTCAAGCCGATGCCCACGCCTGCTCGATCGTGCGTAGGCCCTGTGATCCCGCTCACGCCCCGTCCTGGGCCCGGCTGTTATGGACTAACAGAGGGACGAATCGGGACAACCGCGATGAGCGTGATCTACGGCCAACCCGAACGCGAGTACGAACTTTTCATGCCGTTCGCCGAGACGCGGCTGAAATGCGGTCAGATCGGTGGTTTCAAGCTGCACGTGACGGTCGACACGGACGACGCCGATCGATTGGCGCGCGTCATTCTTCCGGAATTGCGGCTCCTGCGCGTTCACCACAAGGTCGTGCTGGCCGGCGGGTTTTATCGCCAAATGAACAATGGCGATCAGCGCGGCAAGTTCATCACCGTCTACGCCGGCGCAGGAGCCTCGGCCCAGCGGGTCGTGGACGCCATTGATCCAGCCCTGTTGCGCTTGCGCTCGCAGGGGGTTCGTCCGGGTCCCGCGCCGACCACGCGTCAGAGCGGCCATACCGAGACGGAAATTCGCATCGGTGAGAGCGGCATGGTCCACACCTACTGGGCGGACAATTACAAAACCTCGTGAAACGGCGGCGGCGACAAGGGCGGCTACCGCTTCAAGCTGAGGCGAGCGCGGCCTTGAGGCGCGGCTGGCGGACCCGCGCCCCGTTCGCCTCGGCGAGTTCGATCAGGCCGCCGAAGCGGCGCTGCTTCTTCGCCTCGTGGTTGGTGAAGATTTCGGACAGGCGGTGATCGAGAAACGGATTGGAGAATCTTTCGATCACCGTCTTCAAATACGCGCTCGCCTCGTCTCCCATGCCGATCGCCGCGAAGACCGGGAGCACCTCTTCGTCGTAGAGCGCGTCGAGCCTCGCGCGCATCGTTGCGTCCGCGATCGCCTCGCGGACCGTAAGCGCGGGCGCGCCGCCTCCCTGTTTCCAGGTCTCGGCGAGATAGGTGTGGCCGAGATTGAGGATGAAAAGCTTCAGCCGCTCATACGGCTTGAGGTCGGCGGCGACGACGATGGCGGGATGCCGGCAAGGAAGCTCAAGGCCGGGCTGGTCCTCGATCGCCCATAAGGCATAGGGCTCGGCGACCGCGCCCAAAGGCTCGAGCGGCTCTGAGACGATGCGGTCGACCAGCGAATTGACCCAGACGCATTCGTCCGCGACCCAGCGGCGCGCGGTCTCCGGCGCCTGCCAGCGATCGAGCATTTCGAGCACCACGCCGCGCAGGACCCGGCCGTTGCCGGGCGTCAGCTCGCAGGGAAAGAGCGTGATCGGCCCAGCGCCGGCGGAAACGCGCGCGAGCAGGAGCTTGGCGAGCTTGGCCGGGAACGACCGTGGCGGCCCGGCGTCCGGCCGGTCGGCGGGCTCGGTCTCGTAGCCGCGGTCGGCGGTGTTCGACACCGCGCAGCGCGCGGCGATGAACAGGCGCTCGAGCTCGTCCCATTGGGTCTGGGCGTCCACGCCCACGCCGACGCTTTCGACCTCGACGCTCTCATCGACGATCGCGCCGTCGCGGAGGCCTTTGACCAGAACCCGGTAGGGCTGGCCCGCCGCAAAGGCGGCGACCCGCCGGCGGCTTTCCGGGCTCCCCGTCGTCCCCGCGACAGCGATGCGCCCCATGGCCTCGCCGCGCGGCAAGGCGTCGCTGACGAACAGGTCGACATGCGCCTGAAGGAAGCGGCTCGCGCCGAATTGGAGGATGGGGAATTCGGCCACGACCTAAATCTCGATAAGCGCTTTGATGACGCCGGCTTCGGGTTTGATCCAGAGGGGAAAGCTGCCGGGCGCGTCTGCGAGCGCGACGCGGTGCGTGACGAGCGCGTCGGTCGGGAACGCGACCCTCGCGCATCGCGTCGAACACCTTTGAGAAGTCCTCCGGTGTCGCGTTGCGGCTGCCCATGAGCGTCGTCTCGCGTTTGTGGAACTCGGGGTCGGCGAAGCAGATCGTGTCGCGCACGACGCTGACCAGGACGTAGGTTCCTCCATGCGCGACATAATCGAGCCCGGCCATCATCGATTTGGCGTTTCCGGTCGCGTCGATGACGATATCGAAGAAGTCTCCTCCGGTGAGTTCGGACAGGACTTCGCTGACATTCGGTCCCGCTGCGACGGCGTGATGGACGCCAAGCCGTTTGCGGCAGAAGTCGAGACGGTCCTGGCGGAGGTCGAGCGCGCTTACCGAACCGCCTTGCAAGCCTGCGAACAGCATGCATCCAATCCCGATCGGGCCCGCTCCGACGACCAGAATACGGTCGGCGGGCAGCGGATTGGCGCGTCGCACTGCGTGGGCGCCGATCGCCAAGAATTCCACCATCGCCGCCTGATCGAGCGTGACGCCATCGGCCCGCGCGACATTGGCTTCCGGGACGCAGACGTAGTCGGCCATCCCTCCGTCGACGTGCACGCCCAAGACGCGGATGCGCTGGCAGCAATTCGTCTTGCCGCGCCGGCACGCTACACAGACGCCACAGGCCAGATAGGGAATGATGTAAACCTGCTGGCCGATCGGAATGGTGCATCCCGGGCCCCTGTCCGCCACTTCACCGGACAATTCGTGGCCGATGACGCGCGGATATTCCAGGAACGGATGCGAACCTTGGAAAATATGAAGATCGGTCCCGCAGACGCCGGCGCGGCGGATTCGAACCACAACCTCGCCCTCTCCGGGCTGGGGTCGCGGCCGTTCCTCTATCGCGATGGCGCCCGGCCGATAGCAGACCAATGATCGCATTTTATCTCCCCGATTGCGGGTCGTTTGTGGATCCGGGGGACGCGCTTGTCCATCGCGACGGACTGGGCGGGTTGATTTTTCCGTTGTTCTCTGCTTGAAGGGCGCCCATGCGAACGTGGTCGACGACCCTCATCCTTAGCTGCCCGGCGCGCTGACGCGCCGGGACAGCAGTTTCGCATCCGCCTTATCGAAAACGACAGGCACGTTCGGCCGGCTGATTGTGAGCCAGGCCGCCGCAAATCTTCCCAGGGTCCGTCATGACACAGATGCCTATTCAAAAGTACCGCGCCTACGCGCCCATCATCCTGCCCGATCGCCAATGGCCCTCCCGGATCATCGACAAGGCCCCGATCTGGTGCTCGGTCGATCTCCGCGACGGCAATCAGGCGCTGATCGAGCCGATGGGCGTCGAGCGCAAGAACCGCATGTTCCAGCTTCTGGTTGGCATGGGGTTCAAGGAGATCGAGGTCGCCTTTCCCTCCGCCTCGCAGACTGATTTCGACTTCGTCCGCTCGATCATCGAGAGCGGCGCCATTCCGGACGATGTCGCGATCCAGGTCCTGACCCAGTGCCGCCCGGAACTGATCGAGCGCACCTTCGAGGCGGTCAAGGGCGCGAAGAAGGTCATCGTCCACTTCTACAATTCGACGTCCGCCTTGCAGCGCGAAGTGGTGTTCCGCACCGACCCGAAGGGTGTCGAGAAAATCGCGGTCGATGCGGCCAAGCAAGTCAGAGCGCTCGCAGACGCCGCGCGGGGCACTGACTTTCAGTTCGAATATTCGCCCGAAAGCTTCACCGGGACCGAGCTCGAGGTCGCGCTCGAGATTTGCGAGGCGGTTAAGGACGTCATCAGGCCCACGCCCTCGCGGCCGGCTCATTCTCAACCTTCCGGCGACCGTCGAGATGGCGACGCCCAATACCTATGCGGACCAGTTCGAGTGGTTCGGGCGTCACATCTCCGACCGCTCGAGCGTGATCCTCTCCGTCCATCCGCACAACGACCGCGGCACCGCGGTCGCGGCGGCGGAGCTCGCGCTGATGGCGGGCGCCGAGCGGGTCGAGGGCACCTTGTTCGGCAATGGCGAGCGCACCGGCAACGTCGACATCGTCACCATGGCGCTGAACCTGTTCACGCAAGGGGTCGATCCGGAGCTCGACGTCAGCGACGTCAACGCGATCAAGGATGTCGCCGAGCATTGCACGCAATTGCCGGTGCATCAGCGCCACCCCTACGCGGGCGAACTGGTGTACACCGCGTTCTCCGGCTCCCACCAGGACGCGATCAAGAAGGGCTTCGAGGCCCAGGAGAAGCGCAACGAGCCCCTGTTCCTCGTGCCTTACCTGCCGATCGATCCCAAGGACGTGGGCCGCGACTACGAGGCGGTGATCCGCATCAACAGCCAGTCCGGCAAGGGCGGCATGGCCTACATCCTGCGCGCCGACTACGGCCTTGATCTGCCTCGTTCGCTGCAGGTCGAGTTTTCCAAGATCGCCCAGGAGCGGATGGACGCGGATGGCAAGGAGCTGACCTCGCCCGAATTATGGGCTTTGTTTCGCGAGGCCTTCCTGCTCGACGGCGCGCCGATGACGCTTCTCAAGCAGCAGACGGTTCCAACCAGCCCGGACAATCGCGAACTCGTCGCGACGCTCAGCAAGGCCGACGGCTCGACCTTCACGATTCGAAGGCGAGGGCAACGGCCCGATCGACGCCTTCGTCGATGCGCTCAAGAAGGCGTTCAGGGTCGAGTTCTCGTTCATCGACTATCACGAGCACGCGGTCGGCCGCGGCGCCAACGCGACCGCGGCGAGCTATGTCGAGATCCAGGACGCCGAAGGCCGCGCCGTGCACGGTGTGGGGATGGACCCCAACATCGTGATGGCCTCGCTCAAGGCCACGCTCGGCGCCGTCTTGCGGCTCATGCGGCGGGAGGGCAGGGCGGTCTAGCCGGAGCGGTTCGCCGGCCCGAAATTGGCGGAACGAACCCAATTGCCGCTTTTACCGAGCATCTGCCTGCGTTTGCGCGGATTGGGTTGCATTGGCGTTCGAGGAATTCGCTCTCGTTGAATCTTGGGCGGGCTCGCGGGCCCCGCTGATTTGCCCCTTGCGCTCTGGCTATTGTTCTGCATACGTTCCGGCTGTTCACGAGCCCGGGCGGGGGGCGGAAATGGTCGCGCGCGTTTCGACGGTGGCTTTCGAGGGCGTGGAGGCCCGGCCGGTCGACGTCCAGGTGCAGATCGCCTCGGGTACGGTCGCCTTCACCATCGTCGGACTCGGCGACAAGGCGGTCGCCGAGTCGCGCGAGCGGGTGCGCTCGGCGCTGATCGCTTCCGGCCTCGCGCTGCCCGCCAAGCGCATCACCGTCAACCTCGCTCCGGCCGACATGCCGAAGGAGGGCAGCCACTACGATCTGCCGATCGCGCTGGCGGTGATGGCGGCGATCGGCGCCATTCCGGGGGATGCGCTCGACGGCTTTGCCGTGATCGGGGAGCTTGCGCTCGACGGGACGATCAGCGCGGTCGCGGGCGTGCTGCCGGCGGCGATCGCCGCCAACGCCGCCGGCAAGGGCCTGATCTGCCCCGGCCCTTGCGGCCCGGAGGCCGCATGGGCGTCGGCCGATCTCGAGATCCTCGCGCCCCGCTCGCTGATCCAGCTCGCCAACCACTTCAAGGGCTCGCAGGTTCTTTCCAGGCCCGAACCCGCCTTGCGCGTCTCCGCCGGGCCGCAGCCTGACCTGCGCGACATCAAGGGCCAGGAGAGCGCCAAGCGGGCGCTCGAGGTCGCTGCGGCGGGCGGCCACAACTTGCTGATGAGCGGCGCGCCCGGCGCGGGAAAATCGATGCTCGCCCAGCGCCTGCCCTCGATCCTGCCGCCGCTCACTCCGCGCGAGCTCCTCGAAGTGTCGATGATCCATTCGGTCGCGGGCGCGCTCGCCGGAGGGGCGCTCACCGACCGGCGTCCGTTCCGCAGCCCCCATCATTCGGCCTCCATGCCGGCGCTCGTCGGGGGCGGCGTCCACGCCAGGCCCGGCGAGATTTCGCTTGCTCACAACGGGGTCCTGTTCCTCGACGAATTGCCGGAGTTCCAGCCCCAGGTCCTGGACAGCCTGCGCCAGCCGATCGAGACCGGCGAAGTGGCGATCGCGCGCGCCAACCATCGCGTCGTCTATCCGGCGCGGTTTCAGTTGGTCGCGGCGATGAACCCGTGCCGCTGCGGCATGGCCAACGAGCCGGGGTACGCCTGCAAGCGGGCGCCGAACGACCGGTGCGTGGCGCAATATCTCGGCCGCCTGTCCGGCCCGCTGCTCGACCGTTTCGATCTGGTGGTCGACGTGCCGGCGATCTCGGCCGCGGACCTGATGACGCCGCCGGCCCAAGAGGGCTCCGCCGAAGCGGGGGCGCGGGTCGCGGCGGCGCGCAAGATCCAGCTCGCGCGCTACGCCGCGCTCGGGCTCGACGGCGTTGTGTGCAACGCTCGCGCTCCGGCGAGCCTCGTCGAGGAGATCGCCAACCCGGACGCGTCCGGGCTCACGCTGTTGCGCGACGCCGCCGAGCGGCTGCGCCTCTCGGCGCGCGGCTACCATCGGGTGCTCAAGCTTGCGCGCACGCTGGCTGACCTCGATGGCGGCGGTCCGACCGGTCGCGCGCATATCGCCGAGGCGCTTTCCTACCGCGGCGCGCCGGACCGCTCGGCCGCCGCGGCGTGAGCCTGAAATGGACGCGAACCCATACAATTGCGCCGAATTCCGCAAGGGAATCACAAGCGCCGCCTGAAACCATGGACCGCACAGCGGATCGGCGCGGGGCCGGGCTGGGCGGGATTGCGAATGGATCTGGGAGCCGGCTTGGCGGATTTCGGGGTTCATGCGCTCTGGGTTCAGGCCGGCGCGATGATCGCGTTGGCGCTTGCGCTCGCCGCGTCTGTCGCTCGCGCCCGGCGCCAGACCGAAGCGGGCGCGGCAAGGATCGCCGCGGAGAACGAAGCGCTGCGAGACGAGCTTTGGCGGCTCAAGGAGGCGACTGACGCGCGTGACCGGGCGGAGGCGGCGAGCGAGGCCAAGTCGCGCTTTCTGACCACGATGAGCCACGAGATCCGCACCCCGATCAGCGGCATTCTCGGCATGGCCGACCTGTTGCGCGAGGCCTCGCTCGATCTGGAACACGCAAGCTACGTCGATGCGATTCGCAGCTCGGGGAGCGCGCTGATCGCGCTGATCGACGAAATCCTCGATCTGGCGAAGATTGAGGCCGGGCGTTTCGATCTGGTGGTCGAGACGGTCGATCTGCGTCGGCTCACCGAGGGCGTGGTCGAGCTGCTGGCGCCGCGCGCCCAGAGCAAGGGCATCGAGATCGCCTCCTCGTTCAGCGCCGCCGCGCCGCGCTTCGTTCGCGCAGACGGCATGCGCCTGCGCCAAGTCCTCACCAACCTCGCGGGCAACGCAGTCAAATTCACCGATCACGGAGGCGTCTGCGTGACGGTCGAGCGCGGCGAAGGGGGCGCGGCGCAATTCTCCGTGATCGACACCGGGCCGGGCGTGCCGGCGGACCGACGAGGGGCTATTTTCGACAGTTTCGAGCAGGGGGACGGCTCGCACGCGCGCCGCTTCGAGGGCGCGGGTCTCGGGCTTTCGATCTCGCGTGAGCTCGTCCGCCTGATGGATGGCGACCTGACGCTGGCCGACAACCCCGGTGGCGGATCCATCTTCTCCTTCGCGGTTCGGTTGCCTGAATGCGCCGCGGTCGAGCCCGCCGCTCAGGAGACGAAGCGGCGCGCTCCCGAGGGGACGCGGGCGCTCATCATTGCCAATTCGCCCTTCGAGGCTCAGGCCATCGAAGCGCAACTCGCGGAAGCAGGCGTCAGCGTCGAACGCGCCCGCGGCCTCGATTCCGGCCTCGAGGCGCTAAGCGGCCCGCAGAAGCCCGACGTCGTCATTGTCGATTGCGCGCTTGGTCCCGAGGCGACCAACCTGCTGGCTGAAGCCGCGCGCGAGGCCGGGGTCGGGCGCAGCCTCGTGCTGTTTTCGCCGTTCGAACGCCGGGCCTTTGGGCAGACCGCGCTTAAAGGCTTCGACGGCTGGCTGGTCAAGCCAGTCCGGGCGCGTTCGTTGTTCGAGCGGGTGACCGGGGATTTTCCGCCGGCCGCCCCGGCGTCGCGCCCATCGCCGACCGCGTTTCGCCGCGCCCTCGTCGCCGAGGACAACGACATCAACGCCCTGATTAGCCAAAAAGCTTTGCGACGCCTGGGCTTCGAGGTTGTTCGCGCCAACAACGGGGAGGAGGCGCTGCGTCTCGCTTCGCCAATTGCGCCGCTCGAGTCGCGTCCATTCGATATTGTCCTGATGGATCTCAAGATGCCGGGCCTCGACGGATATGAGGCCACCCGCCGCTTGCGGCGGCTCGAGGCCGCCTGCGGCTGGTCGCCGACGCCCATTGTGGCGCTCACCGCCAACGCTTTCGACGAGCGACGAGGCTCTCCCTCGGCGGCCGGATTCGACGCGTTCCTCGTCAAGCCGGTCGAGTTCGGGGCGCTGGCGGCGACCGTGGAACGGGTTTGCGCGGCGGGGGCCGCGCCGTGGCGCGAGCGCCTGCGCGCGTCCTAGTCTAGGCTGTCGCGCCCCGGCCCCATGTCCTCGTCCGAGCCGCCGTCCCCTTACGCTGGGCCGAGCTTGTTTCCCTTGCCGCCGAATTCGGCTAAGAGGAGCGACCGGTTTTTCCACGCCGGCCGTGCGCCCGTAGCTCAGGGAAATGGCGACAAGCTATCGACTGAGGATCGGTTTAAGAGAAATCGCGGCCATGCAGCCACATACGATTTTGTGGGATTTGGAAACGCGTGGGTTCTGCGCCAGACGACAGTTCTCAACTGTAATTACCTACAGCGTCTTTTTCCGCACGCGTGACGGACAACAGCATTTTTACAAAATTGGAAGGCATGGGGTGTTCACGCCTATGCAAGCGCGCGACGAGGCCAAGGCGGTGCTGAGAAACGTGGCGGTAGGGAGAGACCCAGCAGCGGAATTAAAGGCGCTCAGGCATGGGCCTACGGTCGCGGAATTGTGCTCCGAATATGAGAAGCGCGCGAACGGTAAAAAGAGTTCAACGCTAAAGAGCGACGCCAGCCGGATCTCAACGCACATCAAGCCGAAGCTGGGAAAGCTAAAGGTCGTTTCGGTCACAAGCGAGAACGTGGAAACATTCATGCACTCGTTGTCGCCGGGAAGCGCGCGGCGAGTTACCGGCCTGCTAGGAGCCATCTTTAGCTTTGCGGTTAAGAAAGGGTGGCGCCCAGACAACCCTGTTTCTAAGGTCGAAAAGCCAAAAGACACGCGGAAGATGCGGCGCTTGTCAGAGGTGGAATATGCCCAGCTAGGGGCAGCACTGAATACCGCAAAAATAGCGCCCACAGCCGCATCGGTAATTAGGCTGTTAGCTCTGACGGGCTGGAGATCGTCAGAAGCCAAAAACCTCCTGTGGAGTGAGTTGGACCTGCCGCGCCAGATTGCGACCCTTGGGTTTGTCACCAACTTTCTTTACGCCTCTAACTCCAGACGATGCAACTGAATTAAAATGTCTATTTCTGTTTTGTCCGTTCATATCAGCAAGCCTCAAATTCTCCCATTTCTCATTACTCCTATTACGGTCTTCATGATCGACAGTTAACTCTGGCCATTCACCTGTCAGATAAAGCCATGCTAAATGCGATGTGTAATACATAATATCATGAAATTTTAGCACTCTTCTCCCATTAGAATTGATACAACCGGCAGGTCTACTGAATAGCCTACCACCATGTGTAATTCTTTTAATCCACCAAAAATCTCCCGTTTCTGGATCATATCTTAAATGCAGACTTGTGTTTGATGTTGCGTCGATATAATTAAGAAGAAAAATAAAAGGTATTTGTCAACGGGAATTGTTTGTGAATGTAGAATTCTTGTGCGCTACATTAATTCACTTCCGCTAGATGACAGGAATAGATCACACTATAGCGTTTATATAAGTGGGGCGAATAGAATTAACTAACGACAATGGGAGCGCCACCTAATGCACGATATGTTCAACGGTGTGGCGCATCTCTAGCTGCAAAATTAGATATATTTGGAGGAGTTCAAGAGGATCATTTAGGTGGATAGTAGCATATTCGCGGCAAACGGCGCAACGCAAATATCAGAAGCTACCTCATACGCTAAAAACATATTATCATAAGAGTAAATAAAAGGACGTGGTTTTGAAGCGGGGCTCGCCTGCCTTCTCGGAGGAACGGACGGGCCTGAAGACGAAAGCGAGACGGAAGAAGACGCCAGCTTCCGCCGGGCGCTGCTCCGTCCCCTGATCGAGAAGAGCCTTGCTGCTCCGGCGCTGCGACGAGACGCGCTTCGACGCGCCATCGTGCGGTCATTGATCCGCGACGTCCTCGGTTCCCCAGAGCCCGAGACCGAGTCGGCGAAAACCCAGAAGGAGGGTCGAAAAGGTTCGAAGGGTTCAACTTAAGACAAGTGAGAGGTTGCGATGGCTACCAACGAACGTGAACACGAACTTGAGGGCCTGTTGATCGGGCGCGGCCTGCTGCGCCGCCGCCGCATCCGTCGGCTTCTGCTTGCGCATCTGCTGCGCGAACGGCGCGCGGATGAAGACGAGATGACGAGAAGCGGCGAAGAGGACGGTGATGAGGAGCATCGTATCCTGAAGCTCTTGCTCGCGCGCGGGTTGCTGCGCCGACGCGCATCGTCGGCTTCTGCTTGCGCGCCTCCTGCGCGAACGGCGCCAGGACGACGACGAGGATGACGAGGATGACGAGGAAGGCGGCGACGAGGACGACCAGGACGATGACGGTGACGGTGACCGCAGGATCCTGCGTCTCCTGATCGCCAGTCGCGTGCTGCGCCGCCGCCGCTTCCGCCGTGCGCTGCTGGCTCGTCACGCGCGAGCGCGGGGAGGAGGATGATGAGAACGACGATGAGGAGGATGACGATGGCGACGGCGGAGAGCGCAAGTTGATGCGCCTGCTCGTGGGAGGTCGCATGATGCGTCGGCGGGGTGGCCGCCGCGCGTTGCTCGCCCGTCTGCTGCGGGAACGGGGGTAAGTCCAACCGCTAAAAATGGGGGGGCGGACACAGTGAAATGGACCGGAGGATTCCCGTCCGGCCCATTTCACTGTGTCCGCTTGCAAGGGTAATGACTCGTAGATTGAAATGATGCGTGTCCGTACTAGAATATTTGTTCGGAAGAAATATAAAAATGGAAACTAAGACGCTAAATCCAGATTGTGAAATTGAACAACTGTTTTTTCATATGAAATTTAACGGAGTAAAGCCAAATAGCAATCATGGTCGCATATTACTATGGCTAGAGAAAAAAGGACCAGGCGATTATTCAGTCACAGATATTGCCGAGGCAATAGGTCTTTCAGTTAGGCACAGGAGATTATCAATCAACTTAGTTTGTTGCACCATAAACGCAACCAAATTGAAATTCAAATATAGTATCTTAGTCAGCGGTAAAACCAATATGGCCGTAGCTCATTTTGCACGAGCTTGAAAGAGACTAAAGCTAGAAAAATCGGGTGAGGTCAGTTTCAATACGCACCGAACGAGAGGCTTCCCACAACCTTTCGGCGAGGCGCTCAATCGCCGCGATGAGTTTGTCCAGCTTGTGATTTATCTGGCCGAGTTGCGCGGCTGAATACTCTGCCGCTCGCGCCCCTTGGCGGCTGGATGTATCCGGCGGCACAATGAACCCATCTGATTGGGGTAGTTCGAATGGTATGAACTCTTCTGAAATCGCTTTTTGCCAGGAAGCCCAGATTTCTTTCCGGTCGGTCATACCATTCTTCCAATGTGAGACCGCAGTTATCACGTTCTTTATAGCCTGGACCGTTCCAGTCCAAAGTCCGACAAATTTATGGCAATGTCAACCGCTTTCACGCGGGGAAATTGAATTTCTCAACTGGCGAGTTGCGTCGGGCCATGCGCGACTGTCGGCGATTCGGCCCCAACCAAGTGACAATTCCGTGCGCCACAGTGAGTGACGGTGGTGTTTGAGCCGCCCAGCAATGCGGCGGTGGAAAGTAGGTGAGAGGACCTCGAATGACCGCCCCACCGTGTTAGAGTAGGTTGAAACTCCACGGGCGCGACGGGCAATGTTCTTTCCGAGAAAGACGGCGTTCATACTGGGCGCAGGGGCTAGCTGGCATTACGGATACCCCACCGGGGAAAGTTTAGTAAAAAAGGTAATTGCGAAAGCCCTTTTCGCGCGCAAAAACATCCAGGCCGTATTGCAGAACGCAAGCGCCACAACAAACCTCCCAAAGTACGTGACGCGAAACTCTCCCGCGCCAAATTCGGGCGGCCTCAGCGGGATGAAAAATGATTGGAGACGAGCGCTTCAAGAATGCGACGATTTAATTGATAGGCTTACAACTGTTGATCCCATCGTTATAGACTACTTCTTGGGGCAAAATCCCCGCTTGTCGGATATCGGCAAACTAATGATAGCGTGGGTAATATTGGAGTGCGAGGCAATCTATCGCAAATACAAAATCAACGTCAATCGTCGCGAAAACCCCGATTACACTAAGTCTGCTGACAACTGGTATCGGTTTCTGGTCCACAAGCTGGTTACAGGATGCTCAGACGAAAGTGACCTTTTGCGCAACGAGGTTTCATTCGTTACGTTTAACTATGATGTCTCTCTTGAGTATGAACTATATCGTTCACTCAAGGCGATTTCTCAATTTTCTGAGGGGAATGTAATAGACAAGTTCTTTGAAGGTGACCGCTTTATTCATGTATATGGAAAAATACGCGAAGACTTCACTCAGGATATTCCAGACACAACGCTGGATCTTTTTGCTCACAGAATAATGGAAGGTACTCACTCTCCGCCAAATCTCTTAGATAGCCGAGAATTTAACACCTTGCTTGACGTTTCATATGAAGCGTCAAAAACAATCCGCACAATAGCGCCACATGAGAAGGTAGCCTCTGGAGAAATAACAAAGGCCAAGAAAGCAATTAAGGACGCAAAAGTCGTTTATATTCTCGGATATGATTTGACGAGAATAATAGTAGATTATTGAATTTGCATGATAGTCTGCACATTGGCAAAGTACAAGGGAAGACAATATTGTTTACCAATTTTAGTGATCACAACGTTGTCAACAAGAAGGCTTCAAGAGTGATTACTGGCTCGCCCAGAACGATGCTGGCAGGGGCACCAGAAATAACCACAACAGAGATTGGGTCACATTGTGAGAAGAGCAGACGGACAGTGTATGACGCGCTGGCATTCGACTTTGATTCCCCAGAAGAGGACTAGTCGCACATTACCCAACCTTCGTGAGATGCCTTTCCATAAGCTCTTCGACCGAGAATGGATGTTTGGCCTTTTGTGATCGGTGCATCCGGCCATCGTGATGCGGAGTCGTTTTGAACTCGCAGATCGGGCAGGGCATGTCTCTCGGTTGGCGCTTTGCAGTGTGAGCGGCGCCCCTACGCGGCGCTCTTGCTGGTAGTGCTGCGGATGCTGTTGCGCCCTCAACCAGGCTGTAGTGGAACCCGAGTTCATTAAGTTCGGCCACGGCCTTTTCGGCGTTATCAAGGGCCTCTTTCTTAGCGCCATCTAGAAGCTGAGCGCGCTGCGCATCGAGGGCTTTCAATTTCTCTAGAACGGTTGTCAATGATGGCTCCTACGAAAGTGATTCGGGTTGCGCCCTTTTCATAGATGATTCTTGGTTTTTGGGCTAGCGTCCACTTCATTAGTTTTTTGGCGCTACATCCCATAGTCGGCCAGCTTGAGCTTCTGTCCAAAGCTTATGATTGGTTATCTCGGCGGTAGCTAGTACCAATGCTGCTATTTCTGACGTACAGAAGTGGAAATTATGGATCATCTTCTCCAAATTCGAAATAGACGCCATAAAATCGCTTACTGTTACCTCACCTTGGTAGTGTCTCACATTGTGCATTTTTAGGATCGGAGGGTTTCCATCCGCAAATCCTTTCCAACTTGAATGGAGTACCAAATTCCTATGGCCAGCGTTTTCCTTCACCCTAGCGGTAAGATCCACAACTCGTTGGTGAAGCGGTCTAAGCACTTCACAACTATGGTAAAGTGACTTTAAGAGATCAAGTCTACTACCCAGCGCTGTTTGCATTTGTGTGAACCACCGCGGGCATTTGAGGTCACGAAAGCGAATGTGACCAAATCGTCCAGGGAGTGTTCCAAGCGTCCCCAGACAAAGACTATACGACCGATTGCATTGTAGAAATCAACCGCATAGGGCGGGTCATCGACGAAAGGCGTAGTCATCTCTCGAATTATCCGTGACGTTTCCTCTTTATCAGCCAGTGCCATAACGACTCCATTTTGGTCGAATCGAATGAGCGAATTGTAGGTGTTTGTTGCGCGCCCAGAAAGGACTCGGTTGCTGACAAAACAGATCTATTTGCTCTTGGCCCTCAGGGCTTTGATCCGCTCTTCAAGACGCTGGATCGCCTTAGGCGGGCTCCTATGCGCGATTGCTCATTTCTAGCAAGCGGATTGCTAGCTTGCACAGTACAATGTGGTGAGTTAACAGGGAGTTGCGGAGCCTTCAGCCAATAGCCGCAATGAAGTGTTATAGGCGCGATCTGCAAAGGACCACAAGTTACGGGCAACGGATGATGAGCGTGCCAGACAGGACAAGATGAGGCCGTTTGTTGGTCTGTGAGCAGCGATGTGCGTTAATGCGTACCAAAGAGTCATCTGATCAACATGGGGGGCCGTGGGCGCTGCCACAATCATAGGAGGATACGCGAATCGGCGAAAGCCTTCGAAGCTCCACGGGGGGGCTTTGATCGAAGGACCACATCATGGGGCGCAGTGAAGCAATGATAACTGATGGAGTTGAATCATGCCAATAGACCCAGTGGCAGAGAATACGATTGAGGATGAAAATGACGCGGACTTTGAGCTAGACGACCTGTTTAAAGAACCAAAAAATAGATCAATGGAAACAGTGATGCAGCATGTTGGCTATGGTTGCGCCACCATTCTGTTTTGATGATGGATCGGGCGAAAGCAAGTGCGTGGTTCGTTGTTTTAAAATTTGTGGGAATTTCTCGGGGGTTCACCTCCACGGACCACGTTGAAACAGGTAAAAACCGTGATCCTCGACCCAAGTTCCACAGTCTACCGACCTCTGCCGCTCTCCCATCGACTACGTGCTGGCACCGTGCTACAATCCTCCACTTTCGAGGGTGTCCGGGCCTAAGCGTTTGTAATTGTTGAATAATGTTGCCCTGTATAGGCACCATTGGCGCACAAAAATCGCAACAATAACAATGGGTTACAATAGCGACTCCATAATTAGTATGTGGATAGCTAGCAGCGCACAATTTATCTGTGGGAGTTCTGCCCTCGATCTGGGTAAAATCGAAAGCGCAAAGAATGGAACCCCCTAAACGGGTGCTTCGTTTAACTACTGGCGCACTGCTCGTAGCACCTCCGGCCCTGCTAAGTCGCGCCATCGAGTACCTGGCGCATGCCCGAACTTCGTGTTCGCCCGCCCGCCCACACGAAGTTCGGGCCTCGTTGCGGCGAGGATCGTGGCAAAGGGGCAGGGCAGGGAGACGCCGAACGTTAGGCCAGGCCCTCGGATGCGCTCCATAGGCCATACTTGGGCGCCTGTATAGGTGAGCATGGCCGATTGATCGTTGGCGTTTGCGTATAGTTGCGCGTTAGAGCGGGTGTATATTCACATTCGGAAATTCAGCCTCTGAGTAGCGCCCCATCTGTTCTATCTGTTCTATCCCTGTTCTATCCATGTTCTATCCCTTTATTAAATATGGTAGAACAAGAAAAGAATATGTATTGCAAGTGGTTAGTACACACTTCGTGATGTGTTCTATCGTTTTAACGGCTTAGAGTAGTCCGATGAGATTTCATTGGCTCTAGACTTTTGGACCCTGGGGGTAGAACAAATGGCGTGGCCCCCGCTTTCGGCGGGCGGCGGGTGTATTGTGTAGAGCATAAAACATGACGTGATTAATGTGATGAAAGACCTCGATACGCTAAAGGAACCAGCGGCTAAGATCGCCAAGCGCAAGTGGCGGAACAATGATATTCGCAAGAAAATCCTGGCAGAACGCAATTTACCTAAACGTGATGATCCGACTGAGAAAGAACGTCAGACAGAGATTGCGAAGGTCGTCACGAACGCGGAGCGGCTGGGCAGCAAGGTCAAACGATTTGAAAGCAAATTTAAGCGTGAAATACGAGAAATGATGGAGAGCAAGGCAAATCAGAATTTGGCAATTTATGCGGACTTCCTGGAGCGCCGCAAAATTAAGTTATTGAGGGAAAAGCTAAAGCGATTGAAGGCTAAGGAAGAAGCTGAAAAGAATAAGCCCGTAGAAAGAGACGTATTTGGTTTCCCAATCGAAAGACACACTGACGGAGGTTAGAGAAATGAGCACGTACATGAATGCAGCAGCAAAATTCGCAGCCATGTCTGACGATGAATTGTTCAGTTTGAATATGTTCTGGGAAGGTGAGGGTGAGTTCTATAAGGTTGAACGAGCTAAACGCCAGAAGCGTATTGATGAGGAAAGGCAGCGAATTGAACGGGAGCGCATGGAGCGCCTCAAGCAGCGCAAAAATGCCGTCACTTATTCTGACGAGTTAGCGCAGGAGATTTGTGAGCGCATTGCGTCGGGCGAGTTGCTCACGGTGATCTGCCTTGATGAACACATGCCGACGGTTCGCAAAGCAAATACGTGGCTGCATGAACATACGGATTTCAAAATCCTGTTCGAGCAGTCACTGCAGGATAGGCTGACCATCTTCGAGGAACAGATAATCCAGTTTCCTGATGAGGCGGCGCACGAATATATCGAGGTCAAAAAGGGGAACACCGTCCAGCGCGTTCAGGATACTGGGAAGGTGCAGGCGGCTAAGTTGCAGGTGGAAGTAAGGCGCTTGCACCTAAAGGCTGGCCGTCCGCAGAAATGGGGCGACAGCGCGACGATCATCGCAAAATCTTCTGATGAGTTCGATCCCGCCAATATGTCGCCGGAGGATCTGGAGAAACAGATTGCCGAGATTGAGCGCAAAAGCCGAGTAATGCGAGCCGCCTGAATCGAATAGGACTCCATTGGGACTGGCGTACCTAATGGAGTCCTCCGGGCGCTGCTAGGAAAAGAGGTCACACTTAGCAGCGCCCATTTCTTAGTGTCAGCAAGTTATAACTTCATTTCGCTGCTTGGTCGAGATTATCAGCGTCTGCTTCTGGCGCCTCAGAATTATCAGCGTTTGTTTGCGATTGGTGGACCTTATCCTCGATTAAAAGTTTTCGGCCAGCCATCTCGCTTGTGCTGGAAGCTTCGTCCGTTATTTTGGATAAAACATGATCATAGAGTGCTGTTTGACGGTACCAAACGCGCTTGCCGATATGGAGGAACGGAGGTGCATTCCCGTTAGAGCGCATCGAGTTGAGGCCACCTACGGAGCTTTGAAGCCCGAGAGCGGTCATATATGGCGCGGCTTCCTCGACGGAATACAGCGTTTCACCAGTAACAGGATGTTTGATTGGCATTGTGGAAAGACCCTTTGCGATTGGACGCAGAGCGGCGCACTGGGGCGCAGCTGAGGAAGCGTCACGATTGACGGAGGGTCGCAGGCATGGCCGCGCGCCACAGCACCGGCTTTGTTCCTGGCGGTTCCCGGGCGGCCTTTCCCATGTTCTGCCCTTGGATTTCCTAAAGAGACACCGATGGATAGCTGCGCTGGGCGCCGTCGATGCTTTAGGATTAAATCCGATGGGGTCGGTGGGCCTATTATTTGAGCCCGGTCCGTTCCGGAAAGGGCTAAAGGAGCAACGGTACTTGATGGTTATGATACCGTTTCGCGGGTGTGCGTCAAGGGAATCGAAGGCCGCTAGGCTGTCCACAGACGAGCCAGGACCGCTATCGGTGGCCTAGCTGCTGTGTCGGCCCGGATCGAACCTGATGGGCGCTGCGGGGTCAGGGCAGGGTGGTCGTGCTCCCTATTTGCTCTCTAGGCGGTCATCGTTTACCGTCTTAATTATTGATGCGCCCGTAGCTCAGCTGGATAGAGCGTTGCCCTCCGAAGGCAGAGGTCACAGGTTCGAATCCTGTCGGGCGCGCCACTTTTCGACCACTTCCGAACAACACTGGCCGTCCGTCAGGACGTCGGCTTCCAGCGGAGAGCGACCGTTGGCCAAAAAGGCGCTAACTGGCAGGATGGCGGGCCTGCAAGCCGAAGTGGAGCAGGTGATCTGGCGTCAGAACCGGCTCGCAGGCGGGAGAATCGTACCGGATTTGGGTACTCAATATCTACGCAACCGCGCGCAAGGCGGGTGGTTCCCGTTGATCTGCGCCGCCGAATTGAAGCAAGGTCGCGTAGAATTCGAAGCGCTCTCTGCAGAGGGAGATGGTTCCGGTTCTGCGTTGGATGGCAGGCCATGCAAATACGCACAGGACACGTGGTTCCCGTCGATCTGCGCCGCCGAGACGAAACAAGATTGCGAAGAATCCGAAGCGCTTTCGACAGGGGGGGATTGTGTCAGCTCTGAGCCTGATGGCTGCTGCTCTGCTGAAGAGTGTACTACCTTTCTTGCCGTAGGCTGGGCGTCAGGCTGGCTGGTCAATGCGGACCTCACCGGACGTCGGGTCTGCGAATGCGACGGCGCCGTCGGCTGGTCGCCCGTGGCGGGTATGATGTCGACGGCTGGATCGAACGAAGAAGCCATCGGCGTTGTGGGCGAACTCACGGTCGTTGAGGGCTTGCCGGCGATAGAATCCCAACCTGCGACCCCAGCGACGACCAGGAATGCGAGCGTGGCAAGAGAGGCGACGCGCCGATGGCGGAGGGCGGACCGCCGCCTCAGCGGCTTGCCGGGCCTGCCGACCTCGACCAAATAGGCGCGTATCGGCTCGGCGATGTTCTTGAGCTGGATGGCGCCAAGGTCGCTGACCTCCAGTTCAAGCCGCCCCTTTACCTGTCGATAGGCGTCCTCTGAGAGACAGATGGCCCCTGGCTTCGCGATCCCTTCCAGCCGCGCCGCGACATTGACGGCATCCCCCATGAGGTCGCCGTCGCTCTCCTCGACAACCTCCCCAACATGAATGCCGACGCGAAATTCGATCCGTTTTTCCGGAGGCACCTCGGCGTTGCGCTCGACGAGGCCATTCTGCATTTCGATGGCGCAGCGCGTTGCGTCGATCACGCTGCGGAATTCGACGATAGAGCCGTCGCCAGTGCCCTTGACGACGCGCCCGTAGTGGGCGGCGACGGCGGGGTCGATGAGATCGCCCCGCAGCGCGCGTAGGCGCGCAAGCGTCCGCTCCTCATCAATACGGGTTAGCCGGCTGAATCCAACAATATCGGTGACTAAGATCGCGGCGAGCTTGCGGGTCTCGCTCATCGCTGCCCTCCGACCGGTAGTACCAGCATACTAAAACCGGTACTTCGCTTCAAGCGGTCGCGGGTTCGTCACCCGAGTCTACGAATTTTCCATTCGCATTCATTCTCCGCCGGAGGAGATCCGCCCCTGACGTGCTCTTCGTGGCGTCAAACGACATCAGGGCGATCCACGGGATGGTCATTGTCGCCGACGAAGGACGCTTGTCGGCGATGCAGATGACCACGGCGTTGCTCGACCTCTCACCCACCGCTGTCACATCCATGAAACTGGAAACGACAGCTTCCGCTTCGAAAATGGCTCGGCGAAAACCGCCAAGCCGGCAAAGGAGAAACCTCGAGACTTGACGAAGGCCCGACCCCAAAACCATCATCAAGCCGGGTCAGTTCTCCGCCAAAATCCCAGGTCAAATCTCCGCGCGTAAATCGACGACCTTTATGCTGCGCGCCGAAGGCCACGAGATCACTTTCCTGACTGGCAGCTCTTCCGCGACCGCATCGAAAACAGCGGAGCGAAATTCGTTTCGCTTCCCCCGGGTGCTGATTCGATGGGCGCGATATTCTCTCGGTGGCTCCTGAACGGAAGAACATTCGCCGGGACTCGAATGGTTCCGGGTTGCTATCGAACAATTCTTCCTCGATCACATCCCGGCACAGCACCGGGGCTTGCTACAGGCGGTACGGGAATGTCGGGCCGACGTTATCGTTGGCGACGATATGTTCTTTGGCGTCCTACCGATGCTGCTTGGATCGCAATCAAAGCGACCTCCCATCGTTCTCTTTGACGGCGCGCCGAATTTCCTTGGCCTGCCGCCTGCGACAACCGAGGCGGAGCGGCGGCAATACGCGGCCATCGCGCGGGAGTTTGACGAAGGGGTTGATCAGCCGGCGCTGCTTCGTTTGAACAAGGAGCTGAGCAGCTTTGATGTCGGCCCGGTAACGGCGCCGCTTTTCCATTCCGTGGTCCAGTTCGCCGACGCCTATATGCAGTTGTCCGCGCCACGCTTCGAATATCCACGCCAGATCCCGCCCTCGGTGCATTTCGTCGGCGCTCCTCCGATCGTTCCAGGTCAGGCGCCGCTGCCGCCCTGGCGCATGACCTCGATGGTTCGCGCAAGGTCGTGCTGGTGACGCAGGGGACGGTAGCCAATCACAATTTCGGCCTACTGATCGCCCCGACGCTCGCCGCGCTTGGCGACGAGCCTGATGTGCTGGTCGTCGCGACCACGGGTGGACCCGGGTCCACGAAGACGTGTTCGATCGCAGCATCGATGTCCAGATTCTCCGCCTTCGCCGCAAGCTGGAGCGCGACCCGAGCACGCCCGAGATTATCCAAACCGAACGAGGCGTCGGATATGTGTTCGCCGGGCAGGTGGAGCGTTACTGAGGCGAGGCATAAGCCAAGCTGACGCCTGAGTTGGGAACCCGCCGCGATCACAACCGTCGGCCTGAGCGGTCCGGCGGCCGTGACACGTATTCGTGATCGTCCGACCGGGGACTTGCGTTGCCGAACCGGTTGGCGCCTAAAGAGCTAGTGAGAAAAGGGCGGGAGCGGCAGGCTGGCCGGGAGGGGGAGCTTCACGATTGCTTGGCGCCTTTACAACTTGGCCCGCATCACCGGGGCGAGGATGAGGATTGTTGTGCCGCAGCGCGCTGGCGCGTGGTCGCTCGCGCGCCCCGTATCATTGCGCCCGGCGCTGAACGGATATGCGGGGGGAGGTTCGGCTGCCCTGCGCGCGGCGCCGCTTCTCGCCGCGTTTCTCCTTTGGGGATGCGCGCCGGTCGGTCCAAACTTCGAGCGCCCGGCGGCGATCGTGTCGCCGCAGTTCAAGGAGATCAGGGGCTGGAAGATCGCCACACCCCGCGCAAACGAGGCGAAAGGCGACTGGTGGTCCGTCTTTCATGATCCGGAACTTGATCAGCTCGAGCGGGTCGTCGCGGTGTCCAACCAGACGATAAAGTCGGACGAGGCCAATTATCGTCAGGCGCTGGCGCTGATCAACGAGGCGCGCGCTGGGCTCTTTCCCACAGTCGAGGGCACTGGATCCGCGACGCGCTCTTCGCCCTCGCAGACGAATCTGACCGCGGAAGCCTCCGGGAGCTGGACGCTCGACGTCTGGGGCCAGGTCAGGCGCGAGGTCGAGGCGCAGCAAGCGGTCGCGCAAGCGAGCGCCGCCAATCTCGCCAACGCGCTGCTCGCCGCGCAATCGGCGCTCGCGCTCGCCTATGTGACGCTTCGGCAGGCCAATTCGCTCGAGGACCTGCTCAACAGGACCGTCACCGAATTCGAGCATTCACTGACCATCACGCAGAACCAGTACAAAGCCGGGACGGCGGCGAAGTCCGACGTCCTCACCGCGCAGACGCAAGTGCTCAACGCCCAGGCGCAGCTGATCGCGGCAGGAGTGGCGCGAACCCAGAGCGAACACGCGATCGCGGTGCTGATGGGCCGGCCCCCCGCGGGCCTGTCGATCCCGCATGGAAGCTTGCAGACCCGCGTTCCCTCGGTCCCGGTCGGTCTGCCCTCATCGCTACTGGAGCGCCGGCCTGACGTCGCAGCGGCGGAACAGACGATGCGTCAGGCGAACGCTCAGATCGGCGTCGAGTTCGCCGGCTATTTTCCAGCCGTGTCGCTCTCCGGCCTTGTCGGTTACTCCGGCAATCCGTTCAGCGCCGAGTTCGGCCCAAACAACCCCGTCTGGTCGTTCGGCGCGTCGCTCGCGCAGCCACTGTTCAATGGCGGCCTGACCACGGCCCAGGTCGAGGCGGCGCGCCAGACCTATCAGGCGGACGTCGGGACCTATCGCGCGGCGGTGCTCAATGCGATCCAGCAGGTGGAGGATGCGCTTTCGGGGATTCGCATCTTCTCGCGCGAGATCAAAGTGCAGGCCGAAAACGTGCGAATTTCCCGCCAGGCGACGCAGATCACGCTCAACGAATATCAGGCCGGCACTCAGGCCTTCACCGCGGTCATTGTGGCGGAAACCCAGCAACTGACGGCCGAAGAAGCTCTTCTGTCCACTCAGGCGCAGGTCCAGACGGCGGCGGTCGATCTCGTTGTCGCGCTCGGCGGCGGATGGAGCCAGTCGATGCTGCCGGACGTGAGGGCGCAGACGTCGGCGGTTCCCCCGCATTGAGGACGAGGCGGCGGCCGCGCGATTGACAGGCGGCGGGCCAGGGGGCGAGAGTCCTTGAGGGGCGGGGCCGGGAGAATCATCAAAAGCCTGGGTCCATGCCTTCGTTGTCGCCGTTCAAGGGCGAGAGGGAGGTAGTGGTGATCAAAACGGTTCGGATGGTCTTGACGACGCTGGCCGCGTCGGCGGCTCTGGTCGGCTGCATGACGGTCGGCGGGATGCAAGAAAAAGAGGGGCAGCTCGCGGCGGCGGGCTTTACCCGGCAGCAGGCCGATACGCCGCAGAAGATGGCCAAGCTTCAGGCGCTGCCGCAAAACTCGTTTGTCTTTGCGCAGCGTAAACACGGCGCCGTCTACATCTATGCGGACGCGGCGGGCTGCGGCTGCGCGTTCATCGGCAACGCCGCCGCCTTTCAGCAGTACCAGCAGGTTCACGCCGCCAACAACATCGCGCAGATGCAAGAGACGACAGCGATGCTGAACCAGGAGGCGGCGATGGACTGGGGCGGCGTGTGGGGCCCCTACGCACCCGGCTGGTACTGATAGATTCGCGCCGTTCGCTCCCGCTCTGCGCCAGCTCTAAGAGCGGATGGCCGACGCCGGCGAAGCGGTCGCGACCGCTGACTTCGAGGAGAGCCAGGGTCGGACCCGTCTCACGCTGCGCCGGCTCTTTCCGAGCAGGCCAAGCGCTGGAAGGGGCGCTCGCGTCGGCATGGAAGCGGGAATGCGGGTGACGCTCGATCAGCTCGACCCGCTGGTCTGCGCTGAACGGGTATCGGCGCGCCCAGCCCTCGCGGCGTTATTACCCTCAGCCCTTGTCAAACGGACTCGAGCGCGGCTCGCGAAAAAAGTGGACGCCGGTTTTTCGTGGATCAAAGCGCGAAATCAAAGAAGCATAGAGGGCTTGGCGATTCGACCGAAACGCCAAGCGCTCCAGGCTCGATTTCAGAGTGAGGCGGGCCTGATCAAAAAGCCCTGTTGATCGTGAGGGCCACGCGCTGCGTCTCCGCCCTCCAGGCGGAATTGCCGACCAATGTTCCCACGCTTGTCGAACTCATATCGACAAACGGGCTCGCGAATTTCGCGGTGTGGCCCGCCGTTGCGGCGTAAGTGTAGTTCAGATCGAGAAACCAGTTTGGGGTCAGAAAGTAGGTGACGCCGACCACAGCCGCGCCGCCGACGAGCCAGCTCGAGCTCGAAAAATTCTGGGGCGCGCCGGATTGATCCACAATCGCGCCATCGACAAAGGCAAAGCCGACGAGGCCGTTCAACCGGGTCCGGGTTTGCGAGAGCGTCGGACCGCCTCCGGCGTAGACGTAGCTCTGACCGAAAGCGCGGCCAAGGAACGGGATGAGATCGATCTCCTGCAAAACACTCGTCTCAGCGGCGCGCACGTAAGCCGGGCCGCTGAAGGGCACGGGCGTCGGGTTCAGTATCGTGGTGTATGTCCCGAATTGCGGGATGATCGAGTTATAATTGGTCGAAGTCGCTCCCAGATAATTGTACGAGAGTTTCGCTCCCCATAGCCAGTCGCTCGCGCCGAAACGCTGGAAGTAGCCGCCCTGAAACGACGGCGCGAAGGCGAACCTGTCCTCCATGTGAATATTGGTCGGCCCCTGGGCGCTTCCCGAGGCCGACAGCACGCCATCCGTGTAGACGTTCGAAGTTCCGATCGCATAGACGTGCTGGTGGCCGAAGTTGGTCCAGTTGGCGCTTGCGCCAAGGCCGAGGAAGAAGGCGCTGTTCGGCACAGTCGATCCGGTCGGCATTGCCGGCGTGGGCAGGGTGGGCTGGGACAGATCCGCCGCGTCGGCTGACGCGGTCGCGAGCGTTAAGAGTGCGGTGAGCGCAACGAATCGGTGTTTCATCTGGGCTCCTGCCCGTCAGTTTGTCACCGACCTTCATGGAACGCTCGCTGACAAATTTGTGTCCCCAAAGAAAGGCAGCTTTCGTTTCGTTTCCTTGAATTTACCGAGATTCCGTCAGGCGCGACCCAATCGCAGTCCGCAGAAAGCGAAGCGATCACCGGCGGACGCTCGGGCGCCCGAGACGAAGGTTCGAACAGAATGCCTGCTCGGTCGCCAAAAGATCCAAGCCGATTCGCGACGGGTCGCGTCTTGTCGCCGCAGTCTGCGCCGAGGCCGGGGTCGCGACGAGAATTCCGCTCAGCCGGACCAGCGCGTCCCGCGGAGATCCTTCCAGGGACCGCCATCCGCATAGCGCTCCGGATAAAGGGCCTTCGAACGCGGGTCTTCCGCTGTATCGAGCTGGAGCACCATCCACTTCGGGTACGGAACGCCAGGATCCGAGGCTTCGTCCAATAGCCGAACGTCTTCGTCCGAGAGCCGAAGGTCTACGGCGCCGATGTTGTCTTCCAGTTGCTCAGCCGTCCGGGCCGCCACGATCACACTGCTGACCGCAGGCCGGCCCAGCACCCACGACACCGCGGCGCGGGCCGGACTTACGTTATGCCGCGCGGCCACCTGCTTTAGCGTGTCCACGACGCGGTAGCCTAAATCCTTATCAAACGGCACAAACGAGCCTGCCTCCGCGAACCGTGTGCCGGCAGGGGCAGGGTTGGCGCGGCTGTACTTACCCGCGAGGAAGCCGCCGGCAAGCGAACTCCAAACCAGGATACCGATGTTGTGATACTCGGCGAATGACTGGAACTCATATTCAAGGCCTCGGCCGACGAGGCTGTAATACATCTGCGCAGTAACGAATTTCTCCAATCCCATGCGCTCCTGCAGCATCACCGCGGTGGCCGCCTGCCATGACATGTAGTTGGAAAGCCCGATATAGCGGACCTTTCCCTGGCGCACGACGTCGTCAAGCGTCCGTACTGTCTCCTCGAGAGGCGTGTTGCTGTCCCATCCATGCACTTGATAGAGGTCGATGTAATCGGTCTGCAGCCGTTGGAGACTGGCCTCCACTTCGCGCATGATGTTGACCCGCGTGGCGCCGCTCCGATTGAGATTGTCGCTCATGGGAAGCCGGACCTTGGTAGCCAGGACGATCTCCGTCCTCACGCCTTTCAAGGCATTGCCGACCAGAGTTTCGCTCTCCCCGAGGCTGTACACGTCCGCCGTGTCAATGAAGTTGATGCCCTTATCCAGGGCTAGCTTCACCATTCGCGTGGTGTCCTCCTGGCCGAGGTTGCCCATGTTCATCTTGCCGCCGAACTGCATCGTGCCAAGCGCCACTTCGCTCACGATGAGGCCGGTATTCCCTAGTTTTCTATGCTTCATCTCCCACACTCCTCGCGGTCGCTTCAGGAGGCGAGTTCGACTCGGCCTGTCAGAATTGGGGTCTGACGGAATGGCCGGTTGACGCGCCCAAATCCGGTCGTCTCCATGCACATCAGGTTTTGTCCCCCTACACTCCGAGCCCGTCAAAGGGAATGACGCGGCATGCCTCTCCAGCCTTCGCCGACGGCGCGTGCGGCGCACGCACGATGAGGCCGTCGGCGCGCGCCATCGTCTTCACCAGCGAGGAATCCTGGTCCGCAACCGGGGTCGCGAGGAGAACGCCTTCGCCGTCACGGCTCAGGTGTAGCGCGCATATAGTCCTGGCGGACGCCATTCGCCCGCAGGTCGACGGCGAGGCGGGCGGGCTGGCTGGGATCGGCGCCCGCGCCGGGCTCGCCGTGCAAGGCGCGCAGGAGCGGGCGCAGGAACAGGATCGCGCAGACCACCGACGACGTCGGATTGCCAGGCAGGCCCAGGACGCGCAGGGGCCCGAGGTTCCCATGCATCAGCGGCTTGCCGGGCCGCATGGCGATGCGCCAGAAGCCGAGCTCCATTCCCGACGAGACGAGGGCCTGCTGCACCAGATCGTGGTCGCCGACCGACGCGCCGCCGAGCGTCACCAGCACGTCGACCGTGTCGTCGCGCGCCTGGGCAACGGCGGCTTTCAGCGCGCCGAGCTCATCGACCGCGATGCCGAGGTCGATCGCGACGCCGCCGCACGCTTCGACGATTCCGGCCACGGCGAAATTGTTGGAGGCGATGATCTGCGCCGGGCCCAGCGCGCCGCCGGGCGCGACCAGTTCGTCGCCGGTCGCCAGGATCGCGACCCGGGCGCGCCGGCGCACGCCGAGCGCATTGTGATTGGCCGCTGCGGCAAGCGCGACGTCGCGGGGGGTGAGACGGCGGCCAGCCGAGAGCAGGGGCTCGCCGGCGCGGAAGTCCATGCCGGCCGGGCGGAGATTATCGCGCTCCGACGCGGGCGCCGAAAGGCGGATGCGCTCGCCCTCGCGCTCGACGTCCTCCTGAATAACGATCGCGTCGGCGCCGTCCGGCATCGGCGCGCCGGTGAAGATGCGCACCGCCTCGCCGGGACCGACGGCGCCTGCGAATGCGCGTCCGGCGGCCGACTCGCCGATCACGTTCAGCGTCGCCGGCGGCGAGGCCGTGTCGGCGGCGCGCAGCGCGTAGCCGTCCATGGCGGAATTGGGAAACGGCGGCTGGGTGCGAAGCGCCTTAACGTTGCTAGCGAGCACCCGGCCGTAAGCCTTCTCAAGCGCTACGTTTTCCTCTCCAAGCGGCGTCTCGGCGGAAGCGAGCACACGTCTGAGCGCCTCCTCGACCGTGATCATCGGGCTTGGGCTCATGGGCGCTTGTCCTTCGGCTTTTCAGCTGCCCGCCATTCGCCCGATTTGCCGCCGCGTTTCTCGATCAGCCGTAACCCCTCGATGCTCATGCCCCGGTCGATCGCCTTGGCCATGTCGTAGATGGTGAGGCAGGCGACGGAGACGGCGGTCAGCGCCTCCATTTCGACGCCCGTCGGCCCCACGCATCGGGCCTCCGCCCGAACCGCAAGGCCGGGCAGCGCCTCGTCCGGCGCAATGTCGACCGAAACCCTGGCCAAGTTGAGGGCGTGGCAGAGCGGAATGAGGTCGGACGTCCTCTTCGCCGCCATGATTCCGGCGATGCGCGCCGCGCCGATCACGTCGCCTTTCTTGGCGTCGCCTGCAAGAATCGCGGCCAGCGTCGACGCGCCCATGCGCACCCGTCCCTCGGCGATGGCGACCCGGTCGGTCGCCGCCTTCCCGGATACGTCGACCATGCGGGCTTCGCCGTCAGCGCCCAGATGGCTCAGCGGCTTGGACTTGTCTGCGAATGAGACCATCGTCGGGGACGCCTCCGCTCAAGGCCTTCGCATGAGCGTTCTGTCGATCGGACGGTTCGTCCGGGCGCCCCTTCAAGCAAAATCCGCGCGCAGCGGCAACCGCGTTCGCGTCAATTGTCCGGCCGGACCGTTCCGTGTAAGGACGCTCGCCCGGCGCCGCGCGCGCCTTCAGCTTCCAGTGTGACGATGACGCGCGAGCCGAAAATCGCCTACGTCCTGCTGCGCAACGCGCATTTCGGGCCGCGGCTTGCGGCCTCGGTCGAGCTTTGCGTCCGAGACCTCGTGCTGCACAGCCGGCATGCGCGCTCGACGCTCGTCGTTTGCCCGCCGGTGGACGGGCCTTTCGAGGGCGTCGAGATCGCGACGATTCCCGATCCAGGCGTTAGCGGCAATCTTGGGAAAGCCTGGGGCGTCGCGCGGCTTCTCAGGCGCCGCGGCGTCGACCTTGCGATCGTCGAAAATCACCTGCCGGCGGCCGCGTTCATCGCGCTGGCCTCGGGGGCGCGGGTGATTTTGCACACCCACGCCTATGTGAAGGCGCCGTCGAGCGCGCTTGACGGGGCCGTGCGCGGGCAGGAGCTGCGCCGGCTTTCCGGCTTCGCCTTCGTCAGCGAATACGCCCTGGAACCGGTTCCGCGGCGATTTCCCTCATCTGCGCGCGGTTCAGCGCGCGGTGCCCAACGGGCTCGACATGCGCGCCTGGTCGGCGACACAGCCAAAGGAGCGGTCGATCCTCTGTGTGGGCCGCGCCTTGCGAGGCAAGGGCCATCTCGAGGCGATGGCGGCGATCGTGCGCGCTCTGCCGTCGAGGCCTGAATGGACCGCGCGCTTCATGGTGTCCGACCCCGTGGCCGCGGACCGCGAGCCTGAGACCGTTCAGGCGCTTCGCGACGCGGCCAAAGCTTTCAACGGCCGGATCCGGGTCGATTCGAACGTGCCTTATGCCGAGGTCAAGGCGGCTTGGGAAAACGCCGCGGTCGGCATGGTGCTGACGACTGGCCCGGAGCCGTTCGGCCGCACGGCGCTCGAGGCGCTGGCCAGCGGCGCCGCGCTCATCACCTCGGGGCGGGGCGGCCTGGCCGAGATCTGCGGCCCATGCGCGGTCACGGTCGATCCGGGCGACGCGGATCGTCTCGCCGCCGCGCTCGGCCAACTCATGGATGAGCCCGAACGGCGGGCGGAGCTGGCGCGCGCGGGGCGCAAGCGCGTCGAGCAGCTTTTCGATATCCGAACGGTGGCGCGCCAGATGGACGATTTCATCGAGGCTTGCCTCGGAGCTGGGCGCGGAGAAGCGGACGTGTTTGGCGCCAGAGGTCAGGCAGTCGTTCCGTAGTCGCTGGCGGTCGCCTGCGATCGCCACGCGTCGCTTCGATCCGTCCGGATCCCCCGAGACCCGATTTCCTACCGCCGAAATGCGCGCTCGACGCAGTTGCCTTCCGAAGGCGCAGCGGATAACTGGCCTTTTCGGCTTGGGGGGCCCATGAGTTCCTGAATCGTTCGCCGTTGCGGTCGGTCTCGCCGTTTTTGGCGGGGGCGTCATCGGCCTTATCCTTCAACGCCTCCTCCCCGAGACATTCACGACCGGCGGGCCCCGTGACATGATCGGCGCGGTCGTCGGCCTTCTGACCTTATTGTCGGCGCTGACAATGGGCCTTTTGATCTGGACCGCTTACGGCGTCTATGCCGGCCAGAACACCGCGATCCAGGCCCTTTCCGCCAAGGCTCTGCAACTTGATCTCGCGCTGGCCGACTATGGGCCAGACGCCAATCCCCAACGCGCTCATTTGCGGCAGGCGGTCGGACGGGCCATCGATGAGGTCTGGGGGGACAGGGAAAGCGACAAGAATTTCGTTGCGGAGAACTTCGCCGCGGCGGTGCGCGGCCTTCGAAAGGAGGAGGGGGACCTGGCGAACCTCCATCCCGAGACCGACGCGCAGAAGCAGGCGCTCACCCAGGCAAACGCAATTGTCGAGGCGATCGGTCAGGCGCGTCTGCAGATGTCCTTCGCGTTGAGCAATCCGGTTTCCTATCCGCTCATATTGATTGTGGTCGGATGGGCGATGGCTCTCTTTTGCGGCTTCGGGCTGATGTCCCGCGGCCATACGATGTCGGTCATCGCTGTGCTAGTCGGCGCCATCGCGGTTTCGACCTCGGTCTACATGATCCTCGACTTGAGCAGTCCCTATTCGGGAATCTTTCGCCCATCGACCGCGCCGCTTGAACAGGTGCTGGACGTCATGGGCAAGGAGTAAGGCCAGTTCGCTGCGCCGCGCCGCAGTCTCTCGAATCTGCTTGCCTTTCGCTTGCGCCGGCGGGAAGTCTGGCCAGGTGACGTCCAGCCCGACAATTTCAAGGTTTAAGGCGCCTGCCGACGATTCCCCGCTGATCGCGTTCGGCGGCGCGCGATTCTGGCGGGTGAACTTCGCCCTGTTTCTCGGCAGCTTCGCGACCTTCGCGATGCTCTATTGCGTCCAGCCGCTGATGCCGCTCTTCGCGCGCGCCTTTTCGATTTCTCCCGCCGCGGCGAGCCTGTCCCTGTCGGCGGCGACTGGCGTGCTGGCGGTCGCGATGGTCTTCGCCGGGACATTGTCGGACGCCGTGGGGCGCAAGACAATGATGACGGCGTCGCTGGCCGCAGCCGGGGCGGCGACGCTCGCTGCCTCCTTTTCACCGAGCTGGACGGCCTTCGTCGCGCTTCGCGCGCTGACCGGCCTTGCGCTTTCCGGCGTTCCGGCGGTCGCGATGGCCTATCTCGTCGAGGAGATGGATCGTTCGGCGATCGGACTGGCGATGGGTCTCTATATCGCCGGCAATACGCTGGGGGGCATGGGCGGGCGCCTGGCGAGCGCCGGGATCGCTGACTTCGGCGGCTGGCGGGGCGCCGTCGGCGTTGTCGGGCTCATTTCGCTTGGCTGCGCTTCAATGTTCGTCTTCGCGCTGCCGAAGGAGCGGCGGGCGCCGGCGAAGGCGCGAACGACCGCGCTTCTTCCGGCGATCGCCACGCATTGCAGCGATCCGGGACTGAGATACCTGTTCGCGATGGGCTTTCTGTTGATGGGCGCCTTCGTCGCCACATACAACTACATCGGCTTTCGCCTGGAGGCGCCGCCTTTTTCGCTGAGCCCTGCGCTGATCGGCTTCGTCTATTGCATCTATCTCGTCGGCGTAGTCAGTTCGACCGTGACCGGCGAGCTGGCCGGGCGCTACGGCCGGCGCCGCGTCATCGGCTTCGCCATCGCGTTCATGCCGATCGGCGTCGTCCTGACCTTGCCCGACAATCTGTGGCTCGTCATCCTCGGCGTCGGCGTTGTGACGGTCGGTTTCTTTGGCGGCCATTCGATCGCCTCGAGCTGGGTCGGCCTGCGCGCCGAAACGGGGAAGGCGCAGGCGAGCGCGCTTTACCTGTTCTTCTACTACGCAGGCTCGAGTCTCGCGGGCTTGATTGGGGGCTGGGTCTTCTCGCTCGCCGCGTGGCCGGGTGAGGCCGTCTTTGTCGGCGCGCTGTCCGTGCTCGCGCTTGTCATCGCCATGAAGCTCACGCGCGTCGCCCCGCCGGCGCATCTTCGCGCTTCTTAAAAGAGAAGGCGCCGGGCATGGAATGGCGCGACGAGGGGCTGATCATCGGCGCCCGCAAGCACGGCGAGGCCTCGACCATCGTCGAGGCGATGACCCGCGCGCATGGGCGCCATCTCGGCCTTGTGCGCGGCGGAAGGTCGGCGCGGCTCCGGGCGACACTCCAGCCCGGCAATACGATCGGGCTCGTCTGGCGCGCCCGGCTCGACGAGCATCTGGGCTCATTCGCCGTCGAGCCGCTTGCGCTGCGCGCCGGCAGGCTGATGGAAAGCCCGCTGGCGCTGGCCGGAATCAACTATCTCGCTGCGCTCCTGCGGGTCCTGCCCGAGCGCGATCCGCACGAGGGCGTGTACGAGGCGGCGAGCCTCATCGCCGAGGCGCTCGACGACAGCGCGCTCGCGCCGACGCTCATCGCCCGGTTCGAGGCGCAGATCCTGGCCGAGTGCGGGTTCCAGCTCGATCTCTCCCGCTGCGCCGCGACCGGCGCGACCGATCGCCTCGTCTATGTCTCGCCCAAATCCGGTCGGGCGGTGAGCGCCGAAGCTGGGGCGCCGTGGCGCGACCGGCTGCTTCCATTGCCCGCGTTCCTGCGCGAGGGCGCGCCGCCCGACGCGAGGCCTGGCGCGCATGAGATCGCCGACGCCTTCCGGCTGACCGGCTTCTTTCTCGCGCGCGACCTGTTCGCGCTGCGGGGCGAGCCCTTGCCGGACTCGCGCGCCGCCTTCCTCAAGGCGGCGGCACAGGGCACGCGGTAGCGTTCGTCATCTTGCGGCGGCCGACGGCTTCGGAGGCAAAAGGGAACAACCGCACCGTGGTTCCGAAGTTCAACGCCGCCTATTGGGACGAATATCAAAAAATCGTCAATCTGTACGAGTGGGAAGGCAAGGCCGGCCAGCCCGCCACCAAAGTCGCCCGCATCGACTACGACTATCTGCACGAGTTCGATGTTCGGCAGGCTGACTCGGCCGTCGACTATATCAAACAGCACGCCAAGGACACGAAGCCCTTCTTCATGGATGTGAATTTCATGAAGATGCACAATCCGAACATCCCGGCCAAGGCGTTCATTGGAAAATCACACCTTGGCAATTATTCCGACTCCATGATGGAACTGGATTCCAACATCGGCAAGGTCATCGACGAAATCCGCGCCGACGCTCCTGACACCATCGTCATCATCACCGCCGACAATGGGGCGTGGCAGGATGCTTGGCCTGACGCGGGCGTGGTCCCGTTTCGCGGCGAGAAAGGCTCGCCGTTTGAAGGCGGGTTCCGCGTGCCCGGCATCATGTGGGCGCCCGGCAAGATTCCGGCGGGCGCGCGTTATGGCGAGATGATGTCGCACATCGACCTCTGGTCGACGCTGGCGACGATGGTCGGCCTCACGCCGCCGCCGCATGGCGCATGGACGGACAACGACGGCAAGCCGATCTATTTCGATAGCATCGACAACAGCGCCTACATCACTGGCAAGGCGAAGCACTCAGCGCGGACCTCGTGGATCTACGTCGACGGAGAGACCTTCGCCGGCGCTCGCGCCGACATCGGCGACGATCCCGAGAACCCCGACCTGCACATCGCTTGGAAGTACCTCTACACGGCCAAGGACACTTGGCTTGGCCCGCAGGCGAACCTCGGCGCGATCGGCTCGACTTACAACCTCACCATGGACCCGTTCGAGAAATACGACATGACGTTCAACGGCGCGGTGAGCACCCGCTTGCCGACCACGTCGCCCGGACGCTACGCCGGCTATGACAATGGCTGGGTTCTGTCGCGAATTTAGGTGCATCGGCGGGTTTGACAATTCCACGTCGTTCCCCAGATTCAGGCGAGCAGGAAGACAGGAATGGCCGAGCGTCGATGGATCTGGTCGCTTTTGGCCTATGGAGTTCTTGTCGCAATCGCCGCGGCGCGCCGCCCGCCGCCTGAGCGAACGCCCGCTGTCGGAGGTTGCGAGAAGGCCCGCGACCTTTATCGGACAAGTCATCCCGCGCCTGCACGGCATAGTGAGATTCGCCGAGCGCTCCTGCGCCGGCGAAGCCACCCGATCCCGACAAGCGGCCGAGGGAGCAATTCGAGAACGACCAGCCGATCGTGGCGCAACTGAGCCGGGCGAGGGAAAAGGGCAGGGGACGACGGGCGACCGCGCCCTGGCAAATCCCCTGGCGGGGCTGGAACGACATTTTCTGGCGGGTTTATGCGAGCTTCAACGACAACCGATTGCTCGCTGTCGCGGGCGGCGTCGTCTTCTTTTCGTTGCTGGCGATCTTTCCCGCCGTCGCGGCCTTCGTCTCGCTCTACGGATTGATCGCCGACGCATCGACCATCGATGCGCATCTTTCCTTGGCTGCGGGCGTTCTCCCCGCCGGCGCGGTCGAGCTTCTGCATGAGCAAATCACGAAGCTCGCGGCGAAAGGCGACGCCAGGCTCAGCTTCGGCTTCATAACCGGGCTTGTCATTGCCCTCTGGAGCGCCAACGCCGGAATGAAGGCCATCATCGACGCGCTCAACGTCGTCTTCGACGAGAAGGAAAAGCGAAGCTTTGTGAAGCTCAATCTCGTCTCCCTGTTTTTCACGCTGGTCGCGATCTTCTCGCTGATGCTTGCGCTCGCCGCCATTGTGGTTGCGCCGATCGTCTTCTCCGCCGTCGGGCTTTCGTCCCTGCCGGGGCGCGCGATCGCCATTCTGCGCTGGCCGTTGCTCATGATCGTGGCGGCCGTCGCCCTGGCCGCGATCTACCGCTATGGGCCGAGCCGCACCGAGGCGCGCTGGCGATGGCTCTCGGTCGGAAGCGTCGCCGCGGCGCTTGGATGGCTCATCACCTCGGTTTTGTTCTCCTGGTACATCGCCCATTTCGGCGCCTATAACGCAACCTACGGGTCGCTTGGCGCCGCCGTCGGCATGATGATGTGGATGTGGATCTCGGCGATCGTGATCCTGCTCGGCGGCGAGCTCAACGCCGAGATCGAACATCAAACCGCCCACGATTCAACCGTCGGCGCCGAAAAGCCGCTTGGCGAGCGAGGCGCGGTGATGGCCGATACGATCGGGGCGGCGCGCTAATCTCGTCCCCGGGAAATGACCGTTCCATCCAAAGCGAAACTACGCCAACGGGCCCGACGTGATACGGCGACAATTTGTTGCGGAAAGTCAGAAAAGACGTTAGGCTTCCCCCATGAACAATTGCGCCCTTCCGCAATCCCCTAGGCTCGAGCCGGTCCGCCCCGGGCGGCGTGCAGGGCGGCCAAAGGGCGCAAGAAATTTTTTCAGCGAGAATCCTGCGTAACCCATTGAAAAGGCTCATTTCTGACGAGAGAATCCAAGGAAATCCAAGCTTTTCCAACCCTCAAAAACGGGGCTTTTCGCCGCGAGATGGCCGCCGCCCAAGAAAATCCAAACCGGGCGCGCTTTTCTACACAGCGCGGCCGTTCGATCCGCTCGCCAGGCCCTAGCCGACCTCGAACACCGAAAGGGCGACCCGGTCGGGATGGCGCGCGCCCGAGGCGATGAACAAGGGCCGCGTCAGCCATTGGTGGGCGGGCGCGCCGGTCTCGAAGCGCGGCGTCGAGCGAAAGTAAACCTGAGCCGGATCGACCGGCTCGCCGCGCGTGATCCGCGCCATGACATCAGGGGGGCCGAAGCGCACGCCGCGATTGTCAACATAGACCAGCGCCCCATCGTCCAGCCGGATGACATAACGAGCCTCGAGCCGGGTGAAACCGTCCGGGCCGATGATCTGGAAGTCCGCGCCGCCAGCGAGAACCGTCCCGTTGAGCCTCTCGCCCCGAATGGTCCCGCCGGTGATCGGAACGACGCGCCGCAAGCCTTGCGGCGTCTCGCCGATGGCGATCGGCTCGCCGACCTCGACCAGGACATCGGCGACATGGGTGAGGGTCGGGGTCATGCGATCCGCTCCAATACGACAGGATGTGGGTGGTTTTCTGAATTTGTCTTCGTCACCTTTCGCCGTTCAGCGCGTTAACACGCGACGCCACGCGCCTTCGAAGAGCGAGCGCGATTGCGCTCGCGGCCGGTCGAAATAGGAGAACACTTGGAAGCGCCTCCCCTTGAACGAAAACTCGTCGCCATCCTTGCCGCCGATGTCGCAAGCTATAGCCGGCTCATGGAAATCGACGAAGAAGGAACGCTGGCCACCTTATCGGCTTTTCGGGTCGTTACCGATGGTCTTATCGCGCGGCACGACGGAAGAATCTGCGGGACAGCCGGCGACAGCATTCTGGCCGCGTTCGGCAGCGCGCTTGCGGCGGTCCAATGCGCGATCGACATCCAGAACGAACTCGCCCACTCGAATAACGACCTCGAAAAAGACCGCCGAATGCAGTTTCGCATCGGAATCAATGTCGGCGACGTCATGCTGAAGGACGGGGATATTTTCGGCGACGGGGTGAATATCGCCGCGCGTTTGGAAGGGTTGGCGGATCCCGGCGGGATCTGCATCTCGCGCGGCATTCACGATCACGTCATGAAAAAGTTGCCGTTCGACTTCGAAGACCTCGGCGAGCAAAGCGTCAAGAACATCGCGCAGCCCGTCCGCGTCTATCGGCTGGTCATGGGCGGGCGAGGGCCGGAGCTGGGATCGGGGCAATCTGCGTCGCCCTCGCCAGAGGTTGGGGCCGATATTCCCTCGCTGGCTGAAGACGAGCCTGTCGCTCCGGCCTCCGATCCGCAATCGGTGGAAATCGAGTTCTGGGATTCAATCAAGAACAGCATTCTCGCCAACGAATACGAAGCCTATCTTGAGCAATACCCCGAGGGCAGCTTCGCCGCTCTCGCCCGAGTTCGTCTCGAGGCGATCAGCCGAGACGCCGTCAGCATGCGCGATCCGCATGACCGGGACATTGAATTGTCGTTTTGGGAGACCGTACGCGGGAGCGACAATCCCGCGCTCGTCCAGGCCTATCTCGAAAAGTATCCCAACGGGGAGTTCAGTGCGCTCGCCAAGATTCGCCTCGATGAGATCACGGCGGACAATCAGGGCGCGGGGGAAAGAGGGACATAGAAAAGACCGAAGTCTGGCGCGCGAAAACCCGCCGCCGAGCGCTTCAGATCCCTGCGTACCACTCGTAGCCGCGGTCCTCCCAGAAGCCGCCGCGGCCGCGCGAGATCTTGGCGAAATCGTCGATCGCCTCGATCCGCATGATGTACTTGGCCATCTTGTAGCCGAGCTGGCGCTCGACCCTCAGTCGGAGCGGGGCGCCGTGCTCGACCTTGAGCGGCGCGTAATTCATCTCGTAAGCCAGGATGGTCTGCGGATGAAACGCGTCGATGAGGCCGATCGTCTCGTAATAGCGGCCGGTGTTGTCGGTCGTCTGTTCGAGCGTGTCGGCGCAGAAGAAGGCGATATAGCGCGCCTGTGGCTTCAGGCCCGCGGTGTGGAGCAGAGCCGACACCTGGACGCCCTTCCACTGGCCGATGCAGCTCCAGCCCTCGACGCAATCGTGGCGCGTGATCTGCGAGCGCGAGGGCAGGGCGCGGAGATCGGCAAGCGATAGCTTCATCGGCCGCTCGACCAGGCCGCCGACTTCAAGCTTCCAGTCCTTGAAGCCGTCCTGGCGCAGCGCGACATAGGCGGGATCCTGAGGATCGATCGAGCCGTTCGGCTTGAACCAGGGCGAGATCGCGCCGGGCGGAAACTCCGCCGCCATCGCCGTTTGCGGCCCAAGGAGAGCGCGCTGGGCGGCCTTGGTCAAAACCTCGGCCTTTTCCAGAATATTGAGGGCCGCAGGCGAGCCGGTATCGCAGCCCGAGAGAGGCGCGGCCGCGACGCCGACGCCGAGCCCGATGAGCAGCTTGCGTCGGGTGAGACGCGCCGGCGCCGGGCGGATCAGACGCTCACCGCTCATGGCTGAGTCTCCTTGATCCGATAGCGGCCGGTGATCATCGAGCGCAAATTGTTGATCGGGCCCGAGAGGACCACCATCACGAGATGCACGATGATGAACAGAACGAGGTAGGTCGCGAGCAGGAAATGCACGGCCCGCGCCGCCTGGCGTCCGTGGAACAGCGTGAGCAGCCACGGAAAGGCTGCGTCGACCGCCGGGGACATCGTCAGTCCCGCCAGGATCAGGATCGGAAAGGCGATCACGACGCTGAGGTAAGCGAGCTTCTGCAACACGTTGTAACGCAGCGCCTCGTCGCCCGAGGGAAACCGCAGGCGCAGATGGTCGACGACCGCATGGGGAATCTCTCTCAACTCCATGCCGCTCGGCCAGAGGTCGCGGATGTGGCGGCCAAGCAGGAGGTTCACGAAATAGACAAGCCCGTTCAGCACCAGAATCCAGGCGAAGAAGAAATGCCAGCGCCGTCCCATCGCCAGATCCTGGTACGAGGGCAGCGTCGCCCAGGAGGGAAAACCGCGTTCCTCGAGGTCTCCGTCGTCCCCGCGCGAGGCGCCGAGGACGCCGGTCGTGTTGAAGGGGTGTCCGAAGATGGTGGTTACTCCCGCGGTCGGATCGCCATTGTCGTCCTCGTGCGCCGAGAGCGAGAAGAAGGGCCGGGTGAAGTTGGTCGTCTGTCCCCAGGTGAGCTGCGGGTCGGCATTGAAGATCTGCATCCCGCTCATCAAGAGCACGACAAAGCAGATGGCGTTGACCCAGTGGCAGACGCGCACCAGCGCGGAATGTCTGACGATCACGCGGCCTTCGGGGGCCGCGCGCACGGGCAGGGCGGAAGAGATGGACGTCAACCTCAGGTCTCCACAGGCTAGCTAAAGGCCAATACGTTCCCGCTTGGGCGCGCGTTTCGCGCCGGAAACGTGATTTTTGTTGGGCGTTTTTTTGCGTCTCAAGGTGAAACCTCGCGGGGATCCCTCCGTAACCTGTTCATTCCGGTCAAGGCGCGCGACTAGCGATCGGTTCGAACAATGAATGGAGACGAACATGAACGCCAAGCTTTTGTATTGCGCCGCCGCGCTCGCCGCCGGAATTGGCCTCGCTGCGCCTTCTTTCGTGATCCCCGCGTTAGCCGAAATGACCAAGATGGTCGGCGGCGCGCCGATGTATCCATCGAAGAACATTATCGAAAACGCGGTCAACTCGAAGGATCACACGACGCTCGTCGCCGCGGTCAAGGCGGCTGGCCTCGTCGACACGCTGGAGGGCGCCGGGCCATTCACCGTCTTTGCGCCGACCAACGAGGCTTTCGCCCGTCTGCCGGCGGGCACGGTGGACACCCTATTGAAGCCCGAAAACAAGCAGATGCTGACCACAATCCTGACCTATCACGTCGTTGCGGGGCGCCTAACCGAGGCTGACATTGACGCCAAGATCAAGCAAGGCGGCGGAAAGGCCATGATGAAAACCGTCCAGGGCGAAGACCTGACCTTTGCGCGCGGCGCCGGCCATCTTTGGGTCATCGACGCCAAGGGCGACAAGGCCGAAGTCACGATCCCCAACGTTATGCAGTCGAACGGGGTCATTCAGGTGATCAACAAGGTTCTACTCCCGAGCTGAGCCCTCCTCCTACGGCTCATGGGGGTGGCAGCGGGCGGACGCCATTAGCGTCCGCCCGCTTTTTCGCGTCGGTTTGCGCCGGCGACATCCGCTATCTTAGGATGCTGGAATGACGGCGGCAGGGGCAGACGATCTCACGCGCCTTTTAAGCCGCGTCGCCCTGCGCGACACGGCGGCCTTTGCAGCGCTCTACAAAGGGACAAGCGCGAAACTCTATGGTGTTGTCGCGCGTATCCTCAAGCGAAGCGACGTCGCGGCTGACGTGCTTCAGGAGACTTACGTGCGCGTCTGGGAGAAGGCGGGCGAATTCGATTCCAACAAGGGCTCGCCTCTTGCCTGGATGGCGACCATCGCCCGCAACCGCGCGCTGGACGAAGTTCGGCGGGTGCGCCCCGTTTCGCTCGACGATCAGACAGAGGGGTTCGAACCGGCCGCGGAGGAAGTCGATCCGCTCGGCGCGCGCGAACGTTCCGAGGGGCTCGCGAGGCTCATCAACTGCCTTAAGGGAGGACGAAGAGAAGCGCGCGATCGTCTTGCTCGCCTATTACCGCGGCTTGAGCCGCGAGACGCTCGCCAAGCGCTTCGGACGGCCGGTCCCAACGATCAAGACCTGGCTCCACCGCAGCCTCGCGCAGCTTCGGGACTGCCTCAAGTCATGACGATCTCGCCCGACGACGACTTCGCCGCGGCCGAATATGCGCTCGGCACACTCGACGCGAGCGAGCGGGCGACGCTGGCCGCGCGGCGGTTGCGCGAACCCGAGCTCGATCAGGCGATCCGGGCCTGGGAGGAGCGGTTGGCTCCGCTCGTGGAGGCGGCGCCGGAGATCGAGCCTCCGGGCGACCTTCTCCCCGCAATCGAGGCGCGCATCCGAGCTACGTCGCCCGGAGCGCCTATGAACGCCGCGGTTATCGCCCTTCGACGAAGCGTCGCGCTCTGGCGTACGACGGCGATCGCCGCATCCGTCCTCGCGGCCGTGCTCGCGATCGGCTTCGTCGCGCGCGAGACGACCCGGCGGTCCACGCCGCGCGAATATGTGGCGATCCTGCAGAAGGACGCCGCTTCGCCGGCCTTCGAGGTGACGGTCAATCTCGATAAGCAAGAGCTCACCGTTCGTCCGGTCGCGGCGCGAGTTCCGCCCGGCAAGTCTTATGAGCTCTGGATCATCGACGCGAAGCTCGGCGCGCCGCGGTCGCTGGGCGTGATCGGCGAGGGGGCGCACGCCGCGAACTTGTCCGCCTACGAGCCGGGGGTGGTCGCGAATGCGACCTACGCCGTGACGGTCGAGCCGCCGGGCGGATCCCCAGACGGCAAGCCCTCCGGGCCGCCGGCGTTCGTTGGCAAACTGATCCCGGTCGGCCCCTGAAGGGCGCAGGCCGCGCGGCGGCGATAGGTCTCGATCGCCACTTGCGGGAAGGCGCCTCAAACCCCACTTCCCTTCGCATCAAGAGAACCCCGTTCCCGCTTGAACGAGAGGGGCGAACAGAGCCGCCTCGAAACCGCGCGCCAAGTTTGGGGCGAAGCGGCGGCGTGTTCTTTCGAAAAAGGAACGTTGCACAGCCCCGGCGGCTCCTTATTCGCTAAGTAATCGTTCACACCTAGCAAGTACATGGCGAAGATCGCGTCGGATAGGTCACGTCAACGTGAACCTTGCCTTGGTATCGCCTCAAAATTGAACCTATATCGCCGGGATATCGTGCAAATACATTCCAATCCAGCGTCTATGCGCCGATGCATCTGAGTTGAAACGGTAGATCGAATCGGTGCTGAAAGTTTAAATTTAGCTGTCTGCTGGAACTTGCCCGCGATTTTGATCGTTGGTGGTGACAGCCACAGGAGGTTATCTTAATGAGAAACGCGCTTACTGGACTTCTATTGGCGGGAGCGGCCTCCGCTTTCGTTCTCGTGACTCCGGCCCTTGCGCAAGTGGCGGGCAACCCCGGCGATCTCCATACGCCGACCGTCTATACGAGCGAGGTTCAGGCTCAGACGTATGGCTATGCCCCAGGCTATGGCGGGCCGCTCGGGCCCATTGGCGTCCTGACTGCTCCGGTGACTGCTCAATTCGCTGCGGCGCCGGCCGGCGGCGCACCGTGCGGCGTGGTTCAGGACTTCAACGGCAGGTACACCTCCCTCTGCGGTCTGTAACCCTCGGGGGTCCACTTTGCTTCGGACGCCGCCCAAGTGGGGCGGCGTCCGTGTTTTCTTTGCCGATTTGATTTTGCCCATCGCGCGCCGACAGATTTTTGCTCAGCTTTTCGACGCTATTGGGCGCGCTCGCGTATCTCGCTTCTGGACGGTTTCCTGGCCTTTCGTTTCCCGCTCTCGGGGCTCGGTCGCAGCCCTTCGCCGCTGCGGGTGGCGCTGAGCGTTCGATCTCGAGGCGAATCGAGGCGCACGGATCAAGGCGTGGAGCATGCGCGCGGTAAGGATAGCGCAGAGGCGGAAAGCGACGCGAGCGCGACGACGAGGAACGAAAGCCCCAATCCGCGCGTTTCCGTTCGCTGTTGCGATTCCGACTTTTGCGAGTCTCGGTCGCGCGCGAGAGGAGGGCGTCATGCAAGGACTTTTGTTCACGGCGGCCCTGTTGGCCGCGGGTCTTGTTGGTTTCGGCAATTTCGGCATGCGGGCGCAAGACACGCGCACCCAGGGAGTGCGTTCTCAAGACTACAGCGTTGAGCAGGGCCCCGAGCAGGCTGGCGTTTTCGACCGGTGGCTCAAGCCGAACGCCCCGGAATGCGTGCCGGTCTCCGACATCGCGTCGGTGTCGCGGCTAACCAAGCTTACGCCGGCGCAGTTCCAGTTCGTACGGGCGCTTTATATCGCCATTCCTCCGGTGTCGCGGGAGCTACCTCCGGGCGATAGCGCGATCGTGGCGAGCGCGGACGGGAAGGCGATGATCGCCGCTTGTATCCGACGGCGAGACCTGCGCGCGGTTCCTGGCGCCCAATTTCATCTTGTCGATGCTGGTTCAGGTGGGCAAAGGCGAGAGCGTGAAGATCGGAGAGCCGATCTGAGACGCACGGCGCCGCTTATAAGCAGCGCTGCTCATCACGATCGTTGGTCCGCTGACGTGTTTGCCGGCGCCACCTGGTATGGGGAGGCCGAAGCCTCGGAAGGCGCTAGAACCGGCCACTCCCGCGGTGAACGCGCGCGTTCGCCGACTGAACGATCCGGCTTCCGCGATGGGCGCGGCGAGATCTTCGACGATAACTCCGACCTTCCACCACAAGCCAAGCGCTATTGCCGGCCGCGCGCTTCCCTTCTATGAATCCAAAGGGTCGAGTCGCGCTCTACCGCTGGGGGGCGGGCAGCGCTGTCGAGGTGGCGACGGTGTATGGAGACCCCGGGGGCGACGCGGAAATGCGAAACTACCAGTGCGCGTTGTTACTCGTGGCGGGACTCTGCGCTGCACCGGCGGCAGCCGCGGACCTACCGACGAAGAAGCTGGCGCCGGCGCCCGTTCCCGAGCCAGTCCTTCCCTCGAGCTGGCATTTCGAGATCACCGGCTATGGCTGGGCGTCGAGCATCGCTGGAAGCACGGGCTTCGGCTCCCTGCCGACGCTACCTTATTACGCGCCTTTCGCCAAAGTGCTCGAGCACTTCCAGGGCGGCATCATGAGTAGCTTCGTCGCCCGCAACGACACGTTCATCGGCGGGATCGATTTCGTCTGGGCGCGGATCGGCGGGTCCGCAATCTTACAAAACCCAGACAGCGTGCTCTACGGCGGAAAGACGAGCCTCACTCTCAACGAGGGGTTCATCACCGCCTTCGGCGGCGTTCGCGTGCCGCTCGGCATACCGAACCTTTCTCTCTACGGCACGGTCGGCGCCCGTAACTTCTACGCCGGGACAAAGCTCACTGTCAGCGGCCCGTTCGGATTGTTCAACGGGACTGAAACCGTGAACAAGGACTGGGTCAATCCGGTCGCCGGCTTCGCCGCGCAGTATCGCTACGACGACCGCTGGTTCATGAATATGCTGGCCGACCTCGGCGGGTGGTCCGACAGCGCCACCGGACAGGCGCTCACCTCCGTCGGCTACAACTGGACACAGAACATTGCTACGACCGTCGGCTATCGCGTCATGTACAACTACACCCACCAGGACACCGGCATCAACGCCATCACCTTCGAACCGAGGAGCTTCCGTTACCAGCAGTGGATGTACGGGCCTTTCGCTGGGTTCAAATATAGCTTCTGATCCGACAGCTTTTCCGCCCGTTCACCAGGCTTCGAGCGCGCGCGTCACGCGCTCGAGAAACGCCGCGCGCCGGGGCGCGGCGGTGAAATTCATGTCGTAGAGGGCGAGATACTCGAAGCGGCCCTTCGGATCGATCAGCGCGCCAATGTTGTCGCGCACGAACCGGAGCGGAGGGTCGCCCTTTGCGGAGACATCGCGCTGGCCTTCGCCATAGGCGCATACCGAAGCCATGCGCTTGATGTGATGAAGGTTGGGATGGAAGAGCCCGGCCTCGTCGATGCGGACGGCGACGCCCGGCAGAAACACGCGCTGGAAATAGCCCTGCATGATCGCGGGCAGGCCGTCGAACCAAACGGGAAACACAAGCACGAGCCCGTCGACCGCTCGGAGGCGCTGAACGTATCCTTCGACCTCGCGCGTGTTGGCGTTCGTGTCGACATAGTGGAGGAGTCCCTCCCGTGACATGACGGGATCGAACTTTTCCGCATAGAGGTCGAGATCGTCGACGATATGCCCGCCCGCCCGCAGGATCTCGACGACGCGGCCGTGCAAAGCGGATACGAAGCTCGTTTCCAACGGATGGGCGAAGACGACAAGAATTCGCAATCTCTATGCTCCGGCCGGCTCTGCGGAGCGATTCAGAAACTCGCCTCCGCGTTCGGCGGCTATGAGAAATTCGATCCGCGGCGGCTCGAGCAACATCTCTCGGATCTGGTCCTCGAGCACCCGATCGGCGTTGGTGACCCGCTCGCGCAAGTGCATGAGCTCGAGCCATGAGTCGATGAGATAGGCTTCCTCATACCGCCCCTCGTCGCCGGCGTCCTCGAAGATGCCCCAGGCGAACGCGCCGTCGCGGCGACGCTCGAACCCCAGTTCGTCCAGGGCGCGCAGAAACCCGACGCGGTCCTTGGGGTCGATCCGATATTCGATCTTCACCAGGACCGGCCCGCGATTGTTGTCGATCTCCGCATAGGTCTGCGGCATGCTCCAGTGTTGGGACGGCGAAAGGTCGAGCGACGCGCCCTGCTGCAGCCTCCATCGCCAGGTGAGGGGAAGCGCCGCGAGCGCGCCTCCAGCGGCGATGAGGAGAGTGGTCGGGAGCCCGGTTTTTGCCGCGATCTCGCCCCACGCCGCGCTGCACAAGGTCATTGTCCCGTAGATGACGGTCAGGAACACTGCGAGGCCGCGGCCGCGCACCCAATCGGGCAAGACATTCTGGGCGGACGTGTAGAGGCACGTCAGATTGTTGACCCACGCGACACCGGCGATAAGCGCGGCGCCGAGAGCGATGCCCAGGTCGTGCGCAAAAGCGAACACGACAAGCGCGACTGACGTCACGATCGTCCCGGCGGCGATCAGCCGGTCAGGGCCGAATCGACGGAGCAACTGCTCATGTCCGAGGGACCCGAGAACCGCTCCGGCGCTGATCGCGCTCAACAAGAGGCCGTAGTGCTCAGCGCCTTGGCCGGTTCGCCGGGCGATCAAAGGCAAAAGACCCCAGTAGGCCGCGGTGAACGGATAGATGGCTATGGTCCGCGCGAGGGTCGCCCAGAGGAGGCGGTTGTTGGCTGCGTGCCGAAGGCCGGTGCGCAGCGCGCTGCTCAATCTTTCGGCGGGCAGTGACGCAGATCGCCTCGCGGGTGCGCGCCACCAGGTGAGCGCCGCGATCACCGCCAGATTGGCGCCGACGAAAATCCAGAATGGCGCGGCCACACCGAGCGCCGCGATGACGAAGCCGCCGAGCGTCGGACCCACCGTGCGGCTGAGATTATAGCTGACGCTGTGGGCGGCGATGGCTCCGGGAACCAGGGGCTTCGGCACGAGGAGCGGCAAGATCGACAGCCAGGCCGGAATGTTGAGCGACCAGGCCGCGCTGAGGACGAATGTCGTAAGCAGCAATACGAGCGGCGACGCGTAATCGAGCGCCACCACGGCGGCGAAAGCCGCCATCAGCGCAGCGATAGCGTAGGAGACGGCGATGATCATCCGCCGTGGATCGATGATATCGGCGATCGCGCCTGCGGGAAGGGTGAACAGGAAAATCGGCAGCGTCGTCGCCGCGTGCAAGAGCGCAACCTCGAAGGGGTCCAGGCCGAACGTGGTCATCAGCCAGCCGGCCGCGGTGTCATACATCGCGATGCCGATCAACCCGCATGTGCTCGCCATCCAGACGACCAGGAAGGCCGGATGGGCGAATGCGCCGAGCATCGGCGCTGCTCGGCCCTCGGCCTGGTGTGTGGGACGGAACTGCATCTTCAAGTTGCTTCCTCGCCGGACCTCTTACGGCCTAGTGTGAGACGAGCGTGCAGCGCTCGGCCCTGACAAGGAGATCGCGCGTCACTCCGCCGAACGCCCATTCGCGCAGACGGCTGTGGCCGAACGCGCCTGCGACGATCAGGTCGGCCTTGAGGCCCTCGGCGATCCTGGAGAGATGCGCCGCCTCCGTTCCGCTGAGCGGCGTCGCGACGCAAGTCGCCTCTACACCGTGGCGATGAAGCCAGTCGCCGACGTCGGCGACATGTCGTTGCGCCAATTCGATTTCATGCTCATGGGCGAGCTCGACGACATCAACCTTGCTGCAGGCTTCCAGGATCGGGAGAGCATCCGCGACCGCTCGTCGCGCCTCGGGCAAATCTTTCCAGCAAACCAGGGCCTGCGTCAATTTGAGCCCCGTTACGTCGGGCGGCGCCAAAAGAACAGGGCGCCCCGCGCGCATGAGCAGATCGGCGACGTCGATTTCGGGCGAAGGTGAGAACATCCGCTCGTCGGGCACAACCGCTGCGACGATCAGGTCGGCCGCGCGCGCCTCGCTGGCGACAGGCTCCGAGGCCGGTCCGGCGGCCACGTGCGAGCGCCACTGAAGATTGTCCACCCCTGACAAGGCGGACCGGAACTCCGCTTCGACAGCGGCGGCCCGCTCTCGAAATTTTTCGAACTCGCGGCCGCGCGGCTCCCCGGGGCCAATGGCCATGATCGAGGAGTGCAACGAAAGCTGCCTTGCGGCGACGCCAATGACCGCGGCGGAGAAACGCTGCGCCAGGTCGGCCACGACCTCCAGGAGCTCGGTATTGGACCGATCCGTGCGCATGCAGGCCAGAAGAGTGGAAACGCTCGCCAACCGGCTCTCCATGGGCGAGTGCGGTTGCATCCGCCCGCCGATTCAAATTATTAAAACGCCGCGCCGCCAAGGCGGAACGCGATACGGGTGGGAATATAGCCCTCAGCCGTCGGAATTCGACTGGCGCCGAGGTCGAAATCAAAATATTCAGCGCCGCGGGGCAGTTTTGCGCCGTCTTCACGCGGCTGACCCGGAGCGCCGAGGCGCCTTGAAACTTCTACCGATGTTCGCCATTTGACCTAGGATTTCGGCGGGCGTTGGCCCTCCGGCTTTTGTTCTTCCCACGAGGCCTTTTTGTCCAGCGAGTCCAGCATCAATTCGGACGCGCCCGCAGGCGGGGACGTGCGTTGGGGCGTTTTCAGCAGTTTGGCGTTCACCGTCATGCTGGTCGCGAGTTCGGCGTCGAACGTCGGCTTCGCCATGTTCGACATGTCGTCGAACTGGCTGATGACCAGCCTTAATCCCGATCCGATGATGGTCTCGGCGGTTCAGGTCGCGACCACGCTGCCGATGTTTCTCCTGACCCTGCCGGCCGGCGCGCTGACCGACATCCTCGACGCGCGCAGGCTGCTGATCGGCGCGCAGCTCGCCGTGACCGCGATCTCGATCGTCTTCGCCGCCTTGGTCACGACGCATTGGGCGACGCCGGCTGTGCTGCTTGCGACCGCCTTTTGTCTCGGCGGAAGCGGAGCGCTCGCCGCGCCAGCGTGGCTCGTGATCACGCCCATGCTGGTGCCGAAGCACGACCTGGACAGCGCGATCGCGATCAACAACGCAAGCTACAACGTGAGCCGCGCGATCGGCCCGGCCCTTGGCGGATTGGCGATCGCGACCGTCAGCATCGCGGCGCCGTTCTGGTGCTTTTGCGTGGGCAATATCGCCGTGCTCGCGGCGCTCATCTGGTGGCGCGCTCCGCGCCGGGCAAGAGAGTCCCTGCCGGCTGAGCGCCTTGTCAGCGCGCTGCGCACCGGCCTGCGCTACGCCAGAAACAATCGCGACATTGATTCCACGATCATCCGCGCCCTCGCCTTTTTCCTCTTCGCCAGCGCCTATTGGGCGTTGCTGCCGCTGGTCGCGCGCACGCAGATCCATAATGGGCCCGAAGTCTACGGTATTCTGCTCGGCATGATCGGGGTGGGGTCGATCCTTGGCTCCTTTGCGCTCAACAGTCTCAAGGCGCTCCTCGGTCCCGACCGTCTGGCGACGGTTGGGACCCTTGGCACAATTCTCGCTCTCGTGCTGTACGGCGAGGCGCGCGACCCCTTCATCGCCGGCGCCGCGAGCCTGATTGCGGGCGCGTCATGGATCACGATGATGACGACGCTGTTCGTTTCGGCGCAGGTGGCGCTGCCGGAATGGGTGCGGGGCCGGGGTCTGGCGCTTTTCCTGACGGCGTATTTCGGCGCGATGACGCTCGGCAGCGCGCTCTGGGGCAAGGTGGCCAGCATCGAAGGGGTTCCGACCGCGCTTTATCTCGCCGCGGCGGGCGCGGCGGTCGGCATGGTCCTGACCGCGCGCTGGAGACTGCAAACCGCCGCCGCACTCGACCTTACGCCGTCCATGCACTGGCGCACCCCGGTGTTCGTGCATCCGGTGGAGGACGACGAGGGGCCGATCCTCTTGACGGTCGAGTATCGGATCGACCCGAAGGACATCAAGCCCTTCCTCACGCTCATGCATGAAATCGGTCTCGAGCGGAAACGCGACGGCGCATATGCGTGGGGCGTTTTCGAGGATATTCAGGTCAGCGGCCGGATCGTCGAGACCTTTCTCATCCAGTCGCTGCTCGAGCTCAAGCACCTGCGGACGCGGGTGACGATCGCCGACCGCCTGATTGAGGAAAAGGCGCGCGCGTTCGTTAAGGAGCCGGTGAAGGTGAAATTTCTTGTCGCCCCGAAGCGCCACCGTCACAAGCGGCGGAAAGGGTCGAGGACGCTGGTTCCCCCGCAGGCGGCTCGCGAGCCCGCTCCAGCGGGGTAGGCGCGAGCGCGCGGCCTCAATCGGACCCGATCGCCTTCGGCCGCGCCGCGCGCTCCGATTCGGCGATCGGCTTCGCCATCAGGCGAAGAACCTCGTCCTCAGCCGCGATGCGTCGGAAGCGTTGAAGCGCGCCGGCGCGCGCGAACGCCTCGTGCAGATAGGAGCCGGCCGGCGGGCAGGACCAGAAATCGTAGCCGCTCCACACGATCGCCTCGCTCCATAAGTGCACGAAGGTCGCGCCGCGCGCCGCGTCAACGGCCCAGTTGCGATAGCCGGGCAGGAAAAGCTTCCAGAACTGTTCCGGCTCGATCGGATAGCAGACATGCGAATCGAGCGCGTGTTGAGCGAGGCCGTGCCTGGCGAGGACCGGCGTCAACAGGAACGGGCCGACCGCGCCCCATCTCTGGTCGACGTCAATCGCGGCCTCAGAAGTCGCGACCAGTTCAGCCAGCGCCGGGTGCGTCGGCGGAAGCCTTAACACCGCATTGTTGACGAGGCTCGTTCCGACGGCGTCGGCCTGGCGGCAGAATATGAAGCCGTCATTGTCGAAGGCAGGCTGGCTCAGGCAGAGCATGTCGGTATCGACCCAGCAGAAGCCCGTCTCTCGGATCATCCGGTAACGAAACATGTCGGCGAAGGTCGCGATCGAAGGCTTGCCGTTGGCGATGAACCGGCGGGTCAGCGATTCGTCCGGGCAAATCGCTCTCGCGTCCGCAAGCCGCACCCCGGGAGGCAGTTCGAGGCGCTGATCGTAGCTGAAGACGCGCAAGCTTGCGCCGGCTTGAGGGAACGACGCGAGGCAACCGTAGGCGAACGGATTGAGGACCCCTTGCCAGAAGGAGGCGAACTCTAAGCCGCCGGTCTGGCTCACTCGATTCTGGCCAGCACATTGCGGCCGGCCTCCTCCCAGTCGCCGTAGAACGTCTCGGTCGTCAAATCGCCTCGCGACACGAATTCGCAATAGACATCGAAGATCCAGCTTGCATGCACGTCGTCCAGCAGCATATGCCGGCCGCGCTGCCCGGCGCCGATGCGAATGCAATTGGCCATGTCGGAGCGGGCGACCGCGTCGGTGTGGCCGCCGTCGACATGAAAGATGTCGAACGCGAGCTCGGCGCGCCGGCTGACGAGCCAGGGCAGGACTTCGCGCGAATCGCCGGTAAACAGGTGCACGCGCCCCGGGAACTCGCCTTTAAGGAAATCGACGCATTCGGCTGTATAGGCGTGCGCCATGTTGTCGACGCCGTAATATTCGAGCCGCGGGCTCGACGACAGCGCGAGCAGCGCGCTATGGCCCGCGTTGACACCGACTTCGAGCAGGCGCTCCTTGAACCGCACGGCGCGCCAGACATTGCGGCGGGCCGGGGCGAGCGCGGCGTCCGGAGGTTGCTCGACAAAGCGGTCCTCGAGGTCGGGGTAAAAAATGTTCCCCTCCAGGCGTTCGCCGGACTGCTTGACAAGGTCGGCGATGCGCTTGAGGCGCAGGCGGAAGCGGTCGGCGAAGACCTCGTCGAGCGTGTCGCGCTCAATCGAATAATCTGGGATTTCCGACAAGGGTATAGGCTTCCCGGGAAGAAGCCTGCGGCCGTTCATGATTGCGAAGCCTTGTTCTCGCATAATGGCGATCGTCGTTGCAGGTCGCCGCTATGGCATGGTTTCGCCGGTCAAGGGAACGGAATTGGTAAGCGGGCTCTCGAACGCGGTAGCCGTCGCTAGCGCAGTCCCCTTGACTCTCGACCCAAGCAATCCTTATTCGGCATTGGTTTTGCATCTCCCAGCAATATTGGAACGATGCATGCGCTCGGCTCGTAACCGTTGGGCGCGTTTCGAGCGAGCGGAGCAGTCGTAGGATGCGGCGACCCCTTCGGATTGAGGGCTATGCGATTGCGTCAGCCGACGGGATGATCGCGGACGCCACCGGATTTATGCCTGACTCGCTCAAATTCGAAGCCGACCAGCGCTTTTTTCTCGAGGCGCTCGATCGCGCGGCGATGGTCGCGCACGGGCGCCTGTCGCACGAGGGCCAGCCCGAGCTCGCATACGCGCCGGCGCCTCATCCTTACGCGGCGCGTGCCCGACCTCGCGCCTGACCCCGATAATCCAAACACCTGGCTTTGGAATCCGGCCGGCGCGACCCTCGAAGAGGCATGCGCCGCGGTCGACTGCGGAGCTGGCGCACTGGCGATCGCGGGAGGGACTGAGGTTTTCAGCCTCTTTCTGAAGATCGGCTACGATATCTTCTACCTTGCGCGCGCTGAGCAGGTGCGCCTGCCTGGCGGCGTGCCGGTCTTCTGCCAGGGACGGTTCGGCCAGTCGCCCGAGGAGGTTCTCCGCGACGCAGGGTTGAAGCCGGCCGAAAGCCAGTGGCTTGACGACGAGGTGTCGCTCGTCCAGTGGACCCCCTGAACCCCGCTTCGAGGCGCCGTCTCCCAGTTTCGAGCGGCCCGCCCCAGGCGATCGAATGGGCGCACGAGGCGCGCTCCCTTCAACTCGCCCACATTTGTCGTTAGGGAAAGCCCGTTCTGGGACGGCGGGGGCAGATCTGCCCGCTTCAAGCCGGCTTTCCAGGGCTGCCTGATCGCGCGCCAAGCGTCTATGGATGAGCGGATGACGACTGAGCCGGCAAAACGCGCGGCGTCCTTGGCGGCGCTGCTTCCGCTCGTCCGCTACGGACGGCGCTATCTCGGCAGGGGGGCCGGCGCGCTGGCCGCGCTGGCGATGTCCTCCGCGGCGACGCTCGCGGTGCCGTTCGCTTTGCGCTCGATGATCGACTTCGGCTTTTCGAAAGCAAGCGGCGGCACGATCAACGTTTATTTCATGGCGATGGGGGCGCTTGTCGTCGTCATCGCGCTCTCCGCCGCGACCCGCTACTATCTGGTGACCACGCTTGGCGAGCGCGTGGTCGCTGATCTGAGACGGGACGTGTTCGCGCATCTGTCGCGCCTCGACGCCTCGTTCTACGACACCGCGCGGACGGGCGAACTCGTATCGCGCCTCACCGCCGACACGACGCAGATCAAGGCGGCGTTCGGTTCTTCGGCCTCGACCGCGCTCCGGAACCTGTTCATGTTCGTGGGCGCGACCGCGCTCATGGTCTATACGAGCCCGAAACTGTCGGCTTTGGTGCTGGTCGCGATCCCGGTCATCGCCGCGCCGCTCATCGCTTCGGGGCGCGTGGTGCGCCACCGGTCGCGGCGCGCCCAGGACACCCTCGCCGAAGCGACCGCCTTCGCTTCGGAGAGCCTTGGCGCCACGCGCACCATGCAGGCCTTCGGCGCCGAGAACGCCAGCCAGGCGCGTTTCGCCGACGAAGTCGAAAGCGCCTATGACGCGGCGCGCGACGCCGCCGCCACCCGGTCGCTCCTCATCGCGGTTGCGGTGTCGCTCGCCTTCTGCAGCGTGGTGTTCGTGCTGTGGCTCGGCGCGCGCGACGTGCTGGCTGGCCGCATGAGCGGCGGACTCCTGTCGCAGTTCGTGCTGTTCGCCGTGCTCGCCGCAACCTCGCTCGGAGAATTGTCGCAAGTGTGGAACGAAGTCTCGGCCGCCGCGGGCTCGGCGGGGCGGATCGCAGAACTTCTGGCGGTCGAGCCACGCATCGTCGCGCCGGCCCGGCCGGCGCGCATGCCTTCGCCGCCGCTCGGCGCGATCGAATTCAGGCATGTCGGCTTTGCATATGCGAGCGCGCCCGACGTTCGTGTTCTGGACGATTTGAGCTTTTCGATTGCGCCGGGCGAACGGGTCGCCATCGTCGGCGTCTCCGGGGCCGGCAAGTCGACAATATTCCAGCTCATCATGCGCTTTTACGACGTCGAAGACGGCCAGGTCCTTGTCGACGGGGTCGATGTGAAGACGGTCGATCCCGAGGATCTGCGCAAGCACATTGCTCCCGTGCCGCAGGAGGCTGCGATCTTTGGCGCGACGGTCGCCGAGAACATCGCCTATGGGCGCGCCGACGTCAGCGAGTCCGCGATCGAGGCCGCTGCGCGGCGGGCGGCGGCGGACGGGTTTATCCGTGAGCTCGTCTTGGGTTACGAGACCCGGCTCGGCGAGCGCGGCGTGACGCTGTCCGGCGGGCAGAGGCAGCGGCTCGCGATCGCGCGCGCGATCCTCAAGGACGCGCCAATCCTGCTGCTTGACGAGGCGACTTCGGCCCTCGACGCGGAGCATGAGGCGCAGGTGCAGCGCGCGCTCGACGACGTGATGACCGGACGCACGACGCTGGTGATCGCGCATCGGCTTGCCACTGTGCTGAAGGCCGACCGCATTCTGGTGATGGAGGCTGGCCGCATCGTGGAGGAGGGCGATCACGCCTCGCTCGTGGCGCGCAATGGCGTGTATGCCCGCCTGGCTCGGCTCCAGTTCGAATCTGGCGCGGCCGCGCTCAGCGAGGTGAGCGCCGCCAGCTGACGCCGCGGCACTTTTGCGGTCGACGCGCGTTGCTTTTATGGTAGGGATCCCCGCCCACGCGTTTTGGCCGCGAAGGCGTTCGAAGGCGTCCGCGACGCGGCGCGTTATTCAGGCGGAGCAAGGGTGACGGTTCGATCGACATTGGTGGCGCGCAGGGCCGCCGGCGGGGGTAGCGAGGCGGTTGCGCGGCCGTGGGGCGGGGTTGTCGATCATCTTGTCCTGCTCAAGCCGCGGGTCATGTCGCTTGTCGTCTTCACCGGCGCGGTCGGCTTTGTTCTTGCGCCGGCCCCGATCGACTGGATGAAGCTCATTGCCACGCTCTCGGCGATGGCCGCCGGCGCAGGCGCTTGCGGCGCGCTCAACATGTGGTGGGACGCCGACATTGACGCCAACATGGCGCGGACGGCGATGCGGCCCATTCCGCGCGGCGTCGTGCCTCCGCTGGAGGCGCTGGCGATCGGGATTGTGCTCGCGGTCGTGTCGGTGGCGGCGCTGGCGATCAAGGTCAATGGCCTGGCGGCGGCGCTGCTGGCGCTGACCATCGCCATTTATGTTCCGCTCTACACCATGGTGCTCAAGCGTTCGACACCGCTCAACATCGTCATCGGCGGCGCCGCCGGCGCGCTGCCGCCGGTCATCGGCTGGGCTGCCGCGATGAACAGCGTCTCGGCCGGCCCGATCGCGATGTTCCTCATCACTTTCCTATGGACGCCGCCGCATTTCTGGGCGCTGGCGCTCTGCCGCAGCGGCGACTACGAGCGGGTCGGGGTGCCGATGCTGCCCAATGTCGTGGGTCCCGTTAAGACCTGCCGGCAGATCGTGGCCTATTCGGTTCTGCTCGTTCCGGCGTCCCTTGGACCGCTGCTGATACCTGGCGTGGGTTTCCTCTACGGGGCGGTCGCGATCGCCGCGAACGCGGGGTTCCTTTGGCGCGCGCTCGTCCTATATCGTTTGCGGGAAGGCGACGAATCCGCGCGCCGCAAGGCGGCGATGGGCTTGTTCGGCTTCTCGATCCTGTACCTCTTCATCCTGTTCGCGGCGATGCTCGCCGAGGCCATTCTGCGGGGGCGCGTCTAAACTCACCGGCGTGCTTTAAGAGCGCGCTGCGAAAAAGTGGAAGCCGGTTTTTCGCGAAAAAGCGCGCGAAATCAAAGAAGTATAGAGCGCTCTGCGATTCGACCGAATCGCCAAGCGCTCCGGAGCCTGAAACCTGCGGCGGCCCTGCCGCCCAACGATCACGACATGCCAAACTCTGAGCGAAATCTGAAGCGGCGCAACTGGATTGTGCTCGTCGTCCTCGCAGCGGCGGCGGCGTTCATCTACGCGAGCTTCATCTACAAGATGCATGGTTGATGGCCGAATGATCGCCATTCACGATTTGCCGCACGTGCTCGCTGTGATCAATGCGGCGACCATCGTCGTTCTCTTGCGCGCTTATAGCCTCATCCGCGCCCGCGATCGCGAAGGGCACCGGCGCACGATGTTTGTCGCCATCGGCCTCGGCGTCGCATTTCTCGCGGTCTATCTCGTCTATCACGCCTTCTCGGGCCTGGCGAAATTCGGCGGCTATGGCCCGATACGGCCAATCTACTTCACGCTTCTCGCCGTTCATGTGGCGATGGCCTTCGTCGTCGCGGTCCTGGTGCCGGTGACCTTCTACAACGCGCTCCGACAGCGGTTCGCCACCCACAAGCGGTTCGCCCGGATCACCCTGCCGCTCTGGCTCTTTGTCGCCGTTTCCGGCCTGGTTGTGTATGTGATGGCGGTCCATCTCTATCCGATGAACGCCAGTTGACCGTTTCGAGCTTGCAATGACTCAGACGGCGCCAACTGTTGTTTCCCTCGATCGCGCGCGTTTCCGCGCCGGCGCGCAGGGCGCCGTCCAGCGCGAACTTAACGCATGGGCCTGGCTGGCGGTGGGAGCGCTCGCGGTCGCCGGCGTGTTCGCGCTCCTGCTCGCGCTCTCGCGCATTCCCGGCATGGAGAAGACGCCGTTCTGGCCGATCGACTTCTTCTACAAGGGCCTCGTCATCCACGTCATCTTCTCGCTGGTGATCTGGCTGCAAGGCATATTCGCCTTCCTGGTCAGTGTCGCGACGCTGAAGCTGGCCGGCGATGACGTGCGCGCCGCGCCCCTCGGGCGGATCGGGCAGGGCGCGGTTCTCCTGGCGTTTCCCTGCCTGTTCGCGCCGGCCTTTCTCGACGCCACCCAGCCGGTGCTCACCAATTACATTCCGATCATTCGCCATCCGGCCTACGACTTCGGGCTTCTGGCGCTCGCCCTGGGGGTGCTGGCGCCGGTCGCTCGCCTTCTGATCAACCTGCCGGGCCGGCTCATGCAAGCACCGCCGCTCGCAGTCGCGATGGCGCTTGGCGGCTTCGTCTACGTCCTGGCGCTGATCTGTTTCGCGGTCGCTGGAACGCTGCTCGCGGACAAGGGCGAGCTTGCGTCGCGCGACGAATTGTTCTGGGGCGGCGGCCACGTGCTGCAATTTGTCTATGCGACGCTGATGGTGACGAACTGGTCGATCCTGGCGCGCTTGAGCCTCGGAGAGAAAGCGGTCGACAGCCGCGCCTTCCTCGCGTCCGTCGTGCTCATCGCGCTGATCGCGCTCGCGGCGCCGGCGTTCTACGCGGCCTTCGCGCCGTTCTCCGACAATCAGCGCGAGGCGTTCCGCCTGCTGCAGTTCGGCATCGCCGCGCCGACGCTTCTCTTCGCGGGCTCTCTCATCGCCCGCGCTCGCCGCTCGCGGGCCCCATGGCCGTGGCGCGATCCGGCCTTTTTCGCGCTCGCGATGTCGCTTGCTTTGTTCGCGCTCGGCGGCGTCATGGGATTCCTGATCGACCGCTCGGACACCCGCACGCCGGCGCATTATCACGCCGTCATCACCGCGGTCAGCGTCTCGAGCGCCGGGATGCTGCTCACCTTCGGTCTTAAGGAACTGGGCAAGCCGGCCGCGCCGCCGCGCCTGACCCGCCTTCTCCTCGGCCTCTACGGCGGCGGCCAGTTCGTCGCCTCGATCGCCATGTTCATCGCCGGCGGCTACGGGGCGCTACGCAAAACGCCGGCCGGCGCCGGGTCGCTCGACGCTGGCGCCGCTGCGGGCATGGCGGTGCACGGGATTGCTTCGATCTTCACGATCATCGGCGGCGCGATCTTCGTCGTCGTCGCCATCCGCGCTTTGTGGCGGGCGAGTCCGGCGCGCTCGATGGCGTGAGCCGCGCAGGGCCATTAAGCGCATCGGGGCGCTCCATCGCCGCGGCACGTCAGGTCCCAAAAATAGTCCAACTGGCGGCGACAACGCCCAGGTTATCGTAGGTGAAGCCGCCCGAGGTATTGGCGTTCCAGAGCGCGACATCCCCGTTCGTGTTCCGCCAGAGGATGCCGTCTCTTCCGCTGCCATTGAAATCGCCGGCTCCTTGGATCTGCCAGCTGGAATCGACAACGCCTAAGTCCTGGCCGGTAAACCCTCCCGAGCCGTTGGAGTTCCAGAGGTAGGCATCCCCGTTCGTGTTCCGCCAGAGGATGCCGTCTCTTCCGCTGCCGTTGAAATCGCCGGCTCCTTGGATCTGCCAGCTGGAGTCGACAACGCCTAAGTCCTGGCCGGTAAACCCTCCCGAGCCGTTGGAGTTCCAGAGGTAGGCATCCCCATTCGTGTTCCGCCAGAGGATGCCGTCTTCGCCGCTGCCATTGAAATCGCCGGTTCCTTCGATCTGCCAGCTGGAGGCGACGACGCCCAAGTCTTCGCCCGTAAAGCCTCCCGAGCCGTTGGAGTTCCAGAGGTAGGCATCCCCATTCGTATTGCGCCACAGGATGCCGTCTTCGCCACTGCCGTTGAAATCCCCGGTTCCCTCGATCTGCCAGCTGGAGGCGACGACGCCCAAGTCTTCGCCGGTAAAGCCTCCCGAGCCGTTGGAGTTCCAGAGGTAGGCGTCCCCATTCGTATTGCGCCACAGGATGCCGTCTTCGCCACTGCCATTGAAATCCCCGGTTCCTTCGATCTGCCAGCTGGAGGCGACGACGCCCAAGTCTTCGCCCGTAAAGCCTCCCGAGCCGTTGGAGTTCCAGAGGTAGGCATCCCCATTCGTATTGCGCCACAGGATGTTAGGGGCGTTTCCCCCGACCTCAATCGTTGAGGCGACTACGGGGGCTGAAGCGTAGCTATAGCTATTGGTCGTAGCGTCGTAGATTCCAACGCTGAGCGTGTCGCTCCCCGGCGAGGATCCTCCGACATATTGGACGTTCTGGGAGGCGTTCGCATAGATCCACACGCCATCCGCCTGCCTTACCCCGTTCACGGTGAAATAACCGCTCCCGCCGCCGAGGTCCTCGTACTCGTCCTCCGTGATATCGTCGCCGCTCGGATTCGAAACCGACGCGATTAGCGAGGACGCTGGGATCGCCTGACCCTCGGCAAGCGATACGTTCGAAACGGTGGTGACCACGGGCGCGATATGCGTCGTCGATGGCGACTCGAGGCTGTAGCCGTCCTCGCTCACCCAGCTTTCGATCTGGCTTAAATCGGCTGCGGTCAGCTGGCATGCGTAGCCCGACGTCGAAACAATGCCGGCCACATCGTCGGATCCGTTGGAATCGAGCCAGATCGGGCCCCCGCTGTCCCCGGGGCTTGAGAAGTTGGGTTCAGCATAGTCGAGCACGGAATAGCGTGGGTCGGCCGTGACCGAGCCGACCTCGTCGACCTGCCCGCCGTTGGCGCTCGCAGGATATCCAGTCAGATGGACCTCGCCCCCGGTATAGTTGATGAGGACCCCCATCCAGGTCGAAAACGTATAGCTTGTGTCAATGACGGCGTAATCTGAAGCGCTCTGCGCCTTGGTCAGGTCAACGCTGCCGTAAACGCCTATTTGGTTGAAATGATCGGTGTAAGTCGTGGTGATGTAGCCAGCCCCGAGAGCGGGATTGGCGTCCGACCAGCCGGGGTACAGCCGTGTATTGCTGGTGGCCGCCTGCTCGGAGATGTCAAAAAGGACGTGCGAAGCGGTAAGGATGGTGTGGGGTCCAATGACGACCCCCGAACCCTGAAGGTAATATCCTGGGTTCGTCGGATCCGGGCTCTCGATCAGAACGACGCAATCATAGGGAAATGTGGAGGTCGAGTCGGCTGCCATAAGCTCCCTTATACTACACGGCGATTGCGGCCAAATCCAGACCGACGCAGCCTGAGGCGCGCCTCATCGGGCCGCTTGATTCTGGACCAGTTCGACCGAGCAGGGAAGGGCCGCCGGGGGCTTAACGCCGCCGCGGTAAGGGGCGACGGGGATTGCGGGTGCGTCGCGTTGTTGGCCTACTCGCGCGCGTCATCGAGGGATGCGGAGCGCTCAGGTCAACGCGCTACCCGGTCTCCCTCCATTTCGGTCGCGCGCACATGCACGACCGCAAGGCCGAACAGGACGAGCGCCAGCGCCTGATGGCTGAGCGCAAGCTCGATCGGGACAAGCGCGAGCAGCGTCGCGATGCCGAGCCCGACCTGGACGAGCGCGGCGGCGGCGAGCACGACGGCGCGGCTTGCGAGCGGCGAGCCAGGCCGCGAGCGCAGCGCGGCGATCGCCTGCACGATGGCGAAGGTCACGACGGCGTAGGCGAGCGTCCGGTGGTCGAATTGCGCCGTCGCCGGGTCGCCGAAGATCGCGCCCCAGGGGCTCGGGCGGAATGCCTCTGACGGAATGAGGCCCGATCCCATGAACGGCCAGGTGTTGTAGATCATCCCGGCGCGCAGGCCCGCCACGAGCGCGCCGAGACCGAGCTGGCAGAAGACGAGCGCGGCGAAGATCCACGCCGAAATGGCGAAGCCGCGCGGCGCCGTCTTCGCCTTCGGCGGCTCGCCGAGCCCGGCGGCGGCGTAGACGAGCGCCCCGAAGGTCGCGGCCGCGATCATCAGATGCAGCGCGAGGCGCTGCGGCGCCACTTCGGTGCGTTCGCTCAAGCCCGAAGTCACCATCCACCAGCCGACGAGCGGCTCGAGCGCCAGCAGGCCGGTCGCGACGGCCACCTGCCGCCCGAGCGCGCCCCTGAGCTGGCCTCGCCACCAGAAGAACAGGCCCGGCAGGATGAAGGCTGCGCCGACGATGCGCGCCAGCAGCCGATGCGCCCATTCCCACCAGAAAATGCTTTTGAAGCCGTCGAGCGTCATGGCCGGATTGAGCCGGGCGTATTGCGGGATCTCTTTGTAGCGGTCGAACTCGGCCTGCCATTCCGCCGCGTTCAACGGCGGAACAACGCCGGTGACCGGCTTCCACTGGGTGATGGAGAGGCCGGATTCGGTGAGCCGCGTGGCGCCGCCGACCAGCACCATGAGAAGAATCAGGCCCGCGACGGCGATCAGCCAGAAACGGATGGCGCCGCGAGCATCGAGGCTTGCGGTTTGGGCGGCGGCAGGCGCGCTGTGCGTTATGGCCATGGGCGGCGGAGCGTTGAGGACGGTGTGTTGAGCTTTGTGTCGGGACTTTGAGGTCCGCGCTTTTGGCCCAAACCGGCGCCAGGCGCAACGCCGGCAGCGCGGCTGTCGGCGCCGCAGGATCGGAACGGGGTTGCGGCCCGAGCTTGAAGCGGGGCGTCGATGGCGATTTTGGCGTTGATCGCGAATTTGATTGCGAAAAAGAGAAATTAGTGCTACATCTTTTTGCAGGATAGAACTTGAAGGTCCGGGAGCGGTCGATGGGCGAGAAAAAGCAGGCTCCGGGGGCAGGCGCAACCTGAGGGGGAGCAGGGGATATTTTTTTACTCCAATCGGCTGTAACCCATTGAAAAGTCCCGATTCGGAAAAATAAACGCTAGTAAACGCCAGCTATTTTACTAACGTTTACTCACGTTTATTGGCGCTTGGCTAGCGTTTATTGACGCTTGCAGGCGCCGGTCCCAGGCAGGATTCTCGCTTGGGTTGTATCCGGAAGGGGCGCCGGCCGGCGCCGGCTCGGCGGCTCCAGAGGCTCGCCCGGCGGGGGAAGAGGCGCAGAGCGCAAAACCCATTGTCAACGGAGAGGCGAGACAAGGATAATCCATGGCGAAAGCGAACCCGACGATCATCAATCGAGCGTCCATCCGCGTTCGGGAGCAATCAACCATCTCGATGGCTTCATCGACGAGGCCGATAGCGTGTCGCCTTGCTGGCGGCGCATCGCCGCCCTGCGGTGAAAAGCATTGCTGTCGAGCCCACATTGTGCAATGAGCGCGCGTCCCCAAAAATCGGTCGCGTAGGAATGCGATGTCTTTCTCGATGGGAATCCGATGTCTTTTATGAACGGCAATAGCTTTGCTGATCGCCAGGCGGCAGCGGCCAAGGCGCGCAAGGAGATGGCGGAGAGGTTTCTCGCCAATTCGAAATATGATCCGGCGGACCCGGCGGTGGTCGAGCGCGAGGCCAAGCGCAAGGCGATCATCGAGGCACGAAAAGTGCGCGACGCCGAGCGCGCCAAGCGCAAGGCCGAGGAAGAGGCTGCCGAGGCCGTGCGGAGGGCCGCCGAGGAGGCCGCCCGCCAGGAACAGCTGAGGCTCGAAGCGCTCGCGCGCGAGGCCGAACTCCAGCGCGAGCGAGAAGAGGCGGAGCGGCTCGAATACGAGCGCAAGCTTGAGCGAGACGCACGCTATGCCGCGCGCAAGGAGCGCAAGAAGAAGAAAAAGTCGGCCGCCGAACGTTACGGCTGAAGGCGCCCTTTCGCCCTTGATTTCCAATCACGACCAGGGACAGGTCGCCGGGAATCAAGGTCTCCGCGGGGCGGAGCGAGGAGAAGATGTCGAACCCGCTTCGCCTGGGCGTCGCCGGTCTCGGGGTGGTCGGGGCGAGCCTGGTTCGGCTTCTTCAGCGGCAATCCGCCGCCGTGGCGACGCGGGCGGGGCGCGATCTCGCGCTGGTCGCCTATAGCTGCCGCCGCAAGGGCGACCGGGGAGTCGATCTCGGCGACGCGATCTACTTCGCCAACGCGGCGGAGCTTGCCGGCTCGGCCGACATCGACGTTTTCGTCGAACTGATCGGCGGCGCCGAGGGCGTCGCGTTCGACGCCGTCAAAGCCGCGCTTTCACGCGGGACGTCCGTCGTCACGGCGAACAAGGCGATGCTCGCCGCGCACGGCCTCGAGCTTGCGGCCCTGGCCGAGCGATCGGGCGCGCAATTGTTCTTCGAGGCTGCGGTCGGCGGCGGCATACCTATCATCAAGACCCTCCGCGAGAGCCTGGCCGGCAACACAATTCAGCGGGTTTCCGGCATTCTCAACGGCACCTGCAACTACATCCTGACGCGCATGGAGACCGACAATCTCCCGTTCGAGGTCTGTCTCGGCGAAGCTCAGAGGCTCGGCTATGCGGAGGCCGATCCGAGCTTTGACGTCGGCGGCTTCGACACCGCGCACAAGCTCGCCATCCTGGCCTCGCTCGCCTTCGGGGCGAAGATGGACGCGGGCGCGGTTTCGGTCGAAGGCATCGAGACGATCACGCTCGCCGACCTGAGCGCCGCCGACGAACTGGGCTTTCGGATAAAGCTTCTGGGGGTGGCTGAACGAACCGCGCATGGCGTCGAGCAGCGCGTGCATCCGACCATGGTGGCCAAGAGCGCGCCGCTCGCCCAGACCATGGGCGTGCTCAATGCGGTTTCGATCGAGGGTGACGCGATCGGACAGCTGACATTGGTCGGGCCGGGCGCGGGCGGCGACGCCACCGCGTCGGCCGTGGCGGGCGACATTGTCGACATCGCGCGGGGAATCCGCGTGCCGCCGTTTGGCCGGCCGACCGCCTCGCTTGTGGAGGCGGATCGCGTGCCGATGCAGCGGCACGAGGGGGGCTATTACGTGCGCCTCGCCGTCGTCGACCGGCCCGGGGCGATGGGCGCGATCGCAGCGCGAATGGGCGAGCAGCTCATTTCGCTTGAGGCGATCATGCAGAAGCGGGCGACGAGACAGGCGGCCGCGGCCGGCGTCGCGCCGGTCGTGTTGATGACCTACGGCACGACCGAAGCGTCGATCCGGGAGGCGCTCGCACGCGCCGTGGAAGACGGGGTGGTGCGCGAGAGACCGCAGGTTATCCGCATCGAACGGGAAGCGGCGTGAGTTCGCCTCCCGCGATGGTCACAGCAGGGGCGACGGCCGAAGACGAGGACCGCCGCATGCGGTTTCTCGCCATCGCTCTCATGTGCGCGACCATGATTTGCTTCACCGGCCAGGACACCTGCGCGAAATGGCTCAGCGCCTCTTTGCCGATCGCACAGATCGTATGGGCCCGCTATGTGGGGGCGGCGGTGATCGCGATCATCGCATCGCGTCCGCTGTCGCGGCCCGCCATGTTACGTTCCAGACGCCCTCGACTGCAGCTGTTGCGTTCCGTTTTGCTGTTTTGTTCAACGACCGCGAACGTGCTCGCGGTCCGGCAGCTCCAGCTGTCGGAGACCGCCACCATCTCCTTTCTGACGCCCATCCTGGTTGCGCTTCTCGCCGGGCCTCTACTGGGCGAAAAGGTGAGCGGCGAGCGCATGATCGCAATCGCGCTCGGGTTTCTCGGCGTGGTGATCGCGACGCGTCCGGGGACGGCTGCGTTCCAACCCATCGTCCTCATCGCGGTCGCGGGCGTTGTTTGCAACGCCGGATACGTGCTCGCGACCCGCAAGCTCGCCGGCGCAGACGCGCCGCAGACGACGCTTGTCTGGACGCAGATCGCGGGCCTCGTGCTTTTGACGCCGATCTTGCCTTGGGTCTGGAAGCAGCCCGGATCAGTGGGAGCTTGGGTGATCATGGCGGCGATGGGCGTTTTCGGGGCCACTAGCCACGGAATGCTGATCGTCGCTCATCGGTTTGCTCCAGCGCCGACCTTGACGCCGTTCACCTATACCCAGCTCATCTGGATGATCGTTTCGGGCGTGCTGGTCTTTGGCGATTGGCCTGCCGCCTCGACGTTGCTCGGGGCGGCGCTGGTCGTCGCTTGCGGCGCCTATCTCGCGCTTCGGGAGCGCAGGGGAAGGTAGGTCGTGCGGACCTTGACGGTTGACGCCGACCGATAATTCTAGTAATTCGATCAACATTAGATTTTAGTCTACCGGACAGGCTTGGCAAATGTTGCATGGCATAGATCCGGCCTTCGCCATTTCCGGGCTGGCAGTCGGACTGCTGGTTGGCGTCACCGGGGTGGGCGGCGGCTCGCTCATGACGCCGCTGCTCGTGCTGGTGTTCGGAGTCCATCCGGCGACCGCTGTCGGCACCGACCTGCTCTATGCTGGCCTCACCAAGATCAGCGGCGGGGCGGTGCATGCCTATCATGGTTCGGTCGATTGGCGGATCACCCGGCGCCTCGCCTATGGAAGCGTGCCTGCGGCGCTGTTGTCGCTCCTCCTGCTCGCGCATCTCGGCTCGTCCTCCAAGGCGAGCGGGGGAATCATCAGCACGACGCTCGGAATCGCGCTGATCGTGACCGCGGCTACGCTTGTCTTTCGCAAGGCGCTGCTCTCCCGCCTCACGCGCCTCATGGACGGCGCAAGCGAGTCGACCGTCGGCGTTCTCACCGTCGTGCTGGGCGTGGTTCTCGGGGTGCTGGTGACGATTTCGTCTGTCGGCGCCGGCGCCATCGGCGCCACAATTCTCCTGTCGCTTTATCCGCGGTCCCCGATCGTGCGCATTGTAGGGTCGGATATCGCTCACGCGGTGCCGCTGACCCTCATTGCCGGCGCCGGGCACTGGTGGCTCGGATCGGTCAACTTGCACATGCTCGTGTCGCTGCTCGCGGGCTCGATTCCGGGCATTATGATCTCCAGCCACTTCGCCTCTCGCATCCCCGATCGCATCCTGCGCCCCATCCTGGCTGGCACGCTTGCGGTCGTCGGCGGACGTCTCGCGTTCTGAACGGCTGGGCTCTAGGCTCTCAAAGCCGGCGTTTGGACTTTTACCCGGCAGCCCTCCACAGTGCCCGCCACGGTCAAATGAACGCGTCCGGAGACAGGGATGGCGGAGCAGGGCGGCGCGCCGGCGATTCAAGGCGTCCTGGAAACATCGCTCTATGCGCGCGACCTCGAACGCACGGCGGCGTTCTATCGCGATCTGTTCGGATTCAAGGCTCTTGTCGATTCGCCGCGCCTCGTCGCCTTCGAGATCGCCGAGCGCAGCGTTTTGCTGGTGTTTCAGGCCGGCGCGACCGAGCAGGACGTGGTCGAAGCCGGCGGGGTGATTCCCGGACACGATGGCCGCGGGCGCCTGCATCTCGCCCTCTCGATCAAGGCCGATGATCTCGGCGCCTGGCGTCGTCGGCTCGCCGAACAGGGTGTGGAGATCATCGGCGAGTATCGCTGGCCGCGAGGCGGAACGAGCCTCTACATGCGCGACCCCGACGGCGCATTGGTCGAGTTGGCGACGCCGGGCTTGTGGTGGTGAGCAAGCCTGGGGAGGACGGCCCGCCGCGCAGCCCAAACGCCTTCTGCATCCCGGCGCTGTCTGGCATGGTTCGCCATGCGGCGGGTGATTCGCGAACAGCCGCTTTGCGGGACCGAAGGCGGCGTCTTGACGTCCTCCGATTACTTTCTCGACGTTGAGATCTCGGCGCTCGGCCGGCCGTGGCGGCCGAGGCTCGACGCAACGGGGGAATTGCGCGCGCTTGCGATAGCGCAAATCGGCGGGCACGACGAACTGATCGCCCGCGTGCTCGCCGGGCGCGGGATTACGCCGGAGGCGGTCGAGGGCCATCTGGCGCCGAGCTTCCGCGACCTGATGCCGGATCCGTTTTGCCTGCGCGACATGGAGGCCGCGACGCAACGCCTCAAGCAGGCGGTCATGGCCCATGAACGTGTGGCGATTTTCGGCGACTACGACGTCGACGGTGCCTGCAGCGCGGCGCTTTTGAGCGAATATCTGAACGCCTGCGGATTGGAGACGATCGTCCACATCCCCGATCGCGTGACCGAAGGCTACGGCCCCAATATCGAGGCGATTCAGGGCTTCGCCGCCCAGGGCGCGACGCTCGTGGTGACGGTCGACTGCGGTGCGGTCAGCCGCGAGCCGTTCGAGGTCGCAAGCCAGCTTGGCCTCGATGTGATCGTGTTCGATCATCATCAGGCCCCCGAGGCGCTGCCGAAGACAGCGGCGCTGGTCGATCCCAACCGCGAGGATGATCTTTCGGGCCTGGGCTACCTCTGCGCGGCGGGCGTCGTCTTCATGGCGCTCGTTGCGCTCAATCGGGCTTTGCGCGAGGCGGGCTTCTGGAACGGCGGCAAAGGTCCCGACCTTATCGCGGCGCTCGACCTCGTCGCGCTCGCGACCGTCGCTGACGTTGTGCCGCTGGTCGGGCTCAACCGCGCCTTTGTCGTCAGGGGCCTTGCGATCATGCGCGAGCGCCGCCGGCCTGGGCTTGCGGCGCTGTTCGACGTCGCCGGCGCGGACGGACCGCCGCGGCCCTACCATTTGGGCTTTATGATTGGCCCGCGCATCAACGCCGGCGGACGCATCGGCGACGCGGCGCTGGGCGTGCGGCTCCTGACCGCAGCCGACGACCTCGAGGCGCGCGCGATCGCGGCTGAGCTCGACCGGCTGAACCGGATCCGTCAACAGATCGAGATCGAGGCGCTGGCGGAGGCGGAGGCCGAAGCACTGCTGTCGCTCGGCCTTGAGGAGCGGGGCGCCGCGGTCGTCGTGGCCGGGGCGACATGGCCGCCGGGCGTCGTCGGCCTGCTTGCCGCGCGGCTCAAGGAGCGGTTCGAACGCCCGGCCTTCGCGCTGACGCTGGCGGGCGGGCGCGCCACCGGCTCCGGCCGGTCGATCGCTGGCGTCGATCTCGGGAGGGCGGTGCGCGCGGCGATCGAAGCGGGAATAGCGATCAAGGGCGGCGGCCATGCGATGGCGGCGGGCGTGACGCTCATGAGCGAGCGGCTCGGCGACTGGCGCGCCTTCCTTGAAGAGCGCCTTGGCGAGGCGGTGACGAAGGCGCGCGCGGAAGCCGGTCTCACGATCGACGCGGCGCTGACGGCCAACGCGGCGACGCCCGAGCTCGTCCATCGCCTCGAAGCGGCTGGTCCCTATGGCGCGGGCGCCCCGGAGCCGATGTTCGCCCTGCCGCGCCACCGGCTGGCTGAGGTCATGCCGGTCGGCGCCGAGGGGCGCCACCTGCGCCTGCGCGCGGTCGCGGGCGACGGGCGGGCGGTCGACGCAATCGCGTTCCGCGCCTCCGGCAAGAAGCTCGGCGAAGCGCTCATCCGCCTCAAGGGGGCGCCGGTTCATCTCGCTGGAACCCTCTCCGTGAACCGGTTCGGCGGCCGGGAGCGCGCTCAGATCCGGGTGGTCGACATCGCGGAGGCGGCGCGGTGACGGCGCGCTGTCCCGTTCAGGGCGCTCGGGCGCGGGGACCGGCCGGCGCCCTGCGGCGCAACCTGCGGGCGAGCTGCCTCGCAAATAAACGCCCATAAACGCCAATAAACGCGCATAAACGTTAGTAAATTGACTCCAATTTACTAACGTTTATTTTTCCGAATCGGGACTTTTCAATGGGTTACGAGCGATTGGAATAAAAAAATTCTCCTCTTCCTCATGACCTCGCCTCTGGGTTGTGCGCGACGATTGCCGGGCGGGCGAAGATCATGGCGTCCATCCGAAGAAAGATAGCATGATTTCTGAATTTGAGTAAAGAGATTGTTTCGGCGTCGAGGCGGCCGCCGCCCCTCAAGGGCCGAGATCCGGTTCAGTCCTTGGGCAGATCCACCGCTCCCCCGATTCGCTGCGCGATGAGTTGCGCCAGCCGGGCCGTGACCGGCTCGGGAATGTCGACGCCGGTCAAAAGCCAGGTCAGGCCGGAAAGTTGCATGTGGACGCGATAGCGCCCATCGGGACTGTCGAGGCCGACCACGAAGCTCCGCGGCCCATCGAAATAGGAGTGCGTCAGGACCTGCAAGGGGCGGGCGTTGAACGCCTCGCCGAGCGAGGGCATGCCGCGGACCGCGCCGGCGTCCTTTTCGCCCGCGTTCAGGACGCCCACGCGTTTCTGGTTCAGGAGCGCCGCGATGGTCTCGGGCGTCAGAAAGGCGCGCAGCAGCATCTCCGCCGCGGCGCCGTTGAGACTGACGCCCGCCCGAACCGCCGGCAGCTTCTTAAGTTGCGGATTCTCGTCGAGAAAGGCGCGCGCGATCTGACGACTCAAGGAACGGATGAGCGCCTGCAGGTCGACGCGCTCCATCAAAGCTTGCGCATCGCCCCGCTGGGCCGCCGACGCGAGCTCAGCCGCGCCGGCGAGCGCCCAGCCCCAGTAGGCCGCGAGCAGGATGACGAGCGCGACCACGCCGCGAATGAGGAGCCGCATCAGGCTCCCTACCAAGGGCCGGGCGCCGCGTCACGCTTTCCGCGCTTTGGAGCATGGTGGAGGGGCAAGATCCTCGCGCCACAGCTTCCCGCTCTGGACCGCCGCTTGCATGGGACGAAGCGCCGGCGCGACCCGGTTTTATGAACCTGGATGGCGAAGATGACCCGAGCGGAGCTCACCGAAAAGATCCTCGACATCAAGCGCGAGAAGGGCTGGACGTGGAGGCACGTCACCGACGAGATCGGCGGAATGTCGCCCATTCTCGTCGTTGGCGCGCTGCTCGGGCAGATGAAATTGCCCAAGCCGCTCGCCGAGACGGCGAGCAGGCTCTTCGGGCTATCCGAGAGCGAAAAGCGGATGCTGAACGAGGTCCCGACGCGCGGCTCGCCGATGCCGCCGACCGACCCCCTCATCTACCGGTTCTATGAACTCATCATGGTCAACGGCCCGGCGCTGAAGGCTTTGATCGAGGAGGAGTTCGGCGACGGCATCATGTCGGCGATCGACTTCGACCTCGACCTCGGCCGCCTCGCCCACGCCAAAGGCGACCGCGTCCGGCTCACCATGTCCGGCAAGTTTTTGCCGTACAAATATTACGGCGCCGAACAGGGCGTGCCGGAATACGGGTTCAAGGAGGAGTGAACGGCCCGGCCAAGTTCTATTAACTACGGCGCCTTGTAACACTTGGCTACGGCGGCGTACAAATCAGTTTCATTCATATGATCGACATTGAGCGTGCCGAGCGTAGGCGCGTCCCAGTGCGTGAAATCTTTGCCCGTGTACGTTACCGTCACGGGACCCGGGGCGGCATGGGTCCAGGCGCCGAACGAACCCTCGCTGGTCCCCTGCATCCAAGACTTGTCGGCAAAGGAAAACATGCAACATCCGATCAACTTTGCCGGATTTTGTTTGTTGTAATTGATGCATCCGCTGAGCTGGCCCATCAAGATGTTGACGTGATCAGGCTTGGTGCGGTCTTGGCCAATTTCTGTAAACCAGATCGGCAGCTTATACTGATTGTAAGTGCGGTCGACCCAGCCTGCGCCAGAACCATCGTTTTGAAACAGATAGGCGGCGGAGTTGTAGGTTTGTGGGGCAAGAAATAGCCGGGAGTTCAATGCACTAAGTTGAGGAATGAGTTGGTCCCATGCGTACCAACAAGGAGGGCGGTTGTTCTGCATGGCAAAACTGACAGGGTGCCCAATTGGTAGTTTGCGATGGTTGGGAAATTGCTGTTGCTCGATCGAGGCCCACGTATTTGTAAAAGAAACGCAATTAGCTACGCTGATACCATTGCCAGGCAGATCGAATTCGTTCCCGAATACAATCCCCTGTATAGCTGGGATGGTAATCGCCGCCCTGTGAAAAAGATTGTATGAGCGCCGGGATCTGCTTGTTCATGTCTGGCAAGCCGCCGCCGGGTTGAAGGAAATAGTTAGAAACACTGACCAGCACGCCTATTTTATCCATATGGCAGCCGTCGAGAAACAATTGATGGCTGTTGCGAGGGTCCCAGTCATAAAGCCTGATAACCTCGACACCCATGTTGTACATCTTGATATTGTCCCATCGGCACGGCGGCGGCGCCGGGAAGCCTTCGTTTTGACACCAAGATTGGACAGAATTTGAATAGTCTCTACGAAATAGAGCCCCTATATAATCGGCAGTATTGTCGCTGCCAAAAAACACCTGCGTGCTGTTTGCTATAGAAGGATTGTACGGAGCGGGAAAAGCGTCATTTCCGTAGCATATACCTTTTACGCGCACCATAGCGACCTCCCCTGGAAGAGTGTGTGCAAAACAGAAAGGACAAAAACATCATGACAGAAGTCAAAATGTTCTCAGCATTGTATTTGAAGACGATTTTAACCTGCGAGCTCACCGCTAACGCCATCATAAGTTTCCAGTTTGCATCGGGCAACTAACAGAAAAGGGGAGGCAACCGAGCAATTACAACCTATACGGGTGTATATCGAAAATATATACGGCCAAAAGCTGAATTCGTCACAATAAATTCATGGTGCTGAACGTCCGCTCGATCGGTGGTCCGCGCCTTTCTCATAGAAGGCAAATCTCCTTGGACCCGACTGACCGCCGCTCCATTGCGCGGCGCGCAACTTCACATCGACCCATGGCGCCCCGTTCAGCGCACAGTCCTCAACAAGTCGTGTTCCGAGTGGGCCCAGGCGCCTATTGCCCGGCCGCACAAGCGCCGCGATCGGGCCTCAAGGCCTTGCAATCGGAAATTGTGATTTCATTGCGGCCTGCGATGCTGCGTGCTGAGAACATTGGCGAAGGACTTTAAGACCGATGCGCAGTGCCAAACCGTGACGCGCGCCGTGAAGACAGTGTGGATTGTAGCGATCGTCGCCGCCCTCACAATGTCGGCGGCCTTCGCGGCCTACGCGATGGAGCTCCATCGGATGGCTTTGTGGCAGGTCGTGCGCGCCTGCGTCGCCGATTACAAGCTGACCGGCGCGCCGTTTCCCTGCCTTGAGGTCAACATTTCCGGCGGCGAGGCGCGCGGCAACGTCGTCCTGCGAGCGCCGCTCCAGGATGAAACGATCCTGGTCCCGACGCGGAAGATCACCGGGGTCGAGGACCCGTTCCTCCAGTCGCCTGAGGCGCCGAATTATTTCGACGCCGCGTGGCGCGCGCGCACCTACCTGAAGACTGCGGACGGACGCGCGCCCGAGCGCGACGACATCGCGCTTATCGTGAACTCCATAATTGTCAGGGGCCAGGACCAGCTCCACATCCACATCGGCTGCCTCCTTCCCTACGCCCGTCGCTCGCTCGAGGCTGCCGCGCCGCAGATCCCGATCGGCGGATGGGCGCGGATCGGCGCGGTCGTTCCCCATACGATGTTCTGGGGATACCGCATCCGCGCAACGGACCTTGCGAACGCCGAGCCGTTTCGTCTCGTCGGCGAGGCTTTTGCTGGCAGGGCCAGGAGCCGCGGCGACCTCACGATCATGGTTGCCGGGGTCCGTGTCGAAGGCGACGATGAATTCCTGATTCTCGCCTCCTACGCTCATGCGCCGGGCGCGTGGTGGCCGGTAGGCTCCGACGACCTCCTTGGCCGGGCTTGCCTCGCCGCGCCGGCCGATGCGGCGGCGCCGAGGGGGTAAGCGCGCGGGCGACCGGCGAACGTGTCGCCCGCGGTCGGAAGGCGCTGGTTCGACTTCGCCTGCGTCGACACCATATTGGGGTGTCCCCTTCCTCGTCGGCGCAAGGCGCCCTTGGACCTTATCGTTTCGACCGACCGCGGCCTCTATTGCGCCGCGGGCGACGCCGCGCCTGGCGCCGTTCTGAAGGACACCAGGCGGCAGCTCGCGGATTACAAGGCGCCGGAGCGGCTGTGGGCTGTCGACGCCGTGCCGCGCGGCCCGCTAGGCAAGGTCGATCGCCGGGCGGCCGCAGCGACGGCGACGCTCGGCAGGGCCGCCTGCAGCCCGATCGACGGCCCCCACGTCATCAGGCAGATCGGTCGCTTCACACGAAAGTCGCGACCGAACGGCCCGGAGCGGGGTCGTTCACACCCCCACCGCATTCATCCTATAGGGGTCGCCAATCGCCAGCTTTGCAAGACCTCGTTCTCGCCAACGGCTGCAGATCTGCGAAACGCAAGACCGAGATCAAGGGAGCGGAATTCATGGGAGAGCTGACCGGAAAAGTCGCAGTCGTCACGGGGGCGTCGAAAGGGATCGGCGCAGCCATTGCACGAACTTTCGCCGAGGCGGGGGCGGCTGTCGCGGTCAACTACGCTTCGAACAAGGCCGACGCCGAGAAAGTGGTCGGCGAGATCGTTAAATCTGGCGGCAAAGCGGTCGCAATCCAGGCGGATGTCGCCAAGCGCGCTGATGTGACGCGTCTGTTCGAGGAGACAAAAGCGAAGTTGGGAAAGCCCAATATTCTCGTCAACAACGCGGGCGTGTACCAGTTTGGTCCGTTCGAGTCGCTGACCGAACAGGATTTCCATCGCCACTTCGACACCAATGTGCTGGGCGCGATCCTCGCCACCCAAGAGGCGGTGAAAGCCTTCGACGGCTCGGGCGGCGCCGTGATCAACCTCAGCACGATCTCGAGCACCAATCCGTCGCCGAACTCCCTCCTTTATTCCGCCTCGAAAAGCGCAATCGACACGATCACCCGCGAGCTCGCCCTCGAGCTTGCCCCGAAGGGAATTCGGGTCAACGCCATCGCCCCCGGCATGACCGAGACCGAGGGCTTCGCCGCCGCCGGCCTTAGCGCCGAGTCGGCGAAGGCGTTGGGCTTTTCCCTGCCTCTGGGACGGTTGGGCAAGCCGGAGGAGATCGCCCGGGTCGCGCTCTTTCTCGCCTCCGATCAATCCGCGTGGGTGACCGGCGAGCGCATTTCGGCCTCGGGTGGGCAAAGGTAGGCGAGACGGCAAATCCCCGCAGGCGCCGGTTCGATTTCGCCTCCGCCGACACCATATTACGGTGTCCCCTTCCTCATCGAGCGCAAGGCGCCCTTGGACCTTATCGTTTCGACCGACCGCGGCCTCTATTGCGCCGCGGGCGAGTTTCATATCGATCCCTGGCGCCCGGTTGAGCGCGCGATCATCACCCATGCCCATTCCGACCATGCGCGCTTCGGCTCGGATATTTACGTCTGCCATCGCGACACGGCCCCGATCCTGCGGAAACGCCTCGGCGACGTCGCGATCGAGACCGCGGCCTACGGCGAAATCCTGACCCGCAACGGGGTCGAGATTTCGCTTCATCCCGCGGGCCACGTGCTGGGCTCAGCGCAGGTCCGGGTGGCGCTGAACGGCGAGACCTGGGTCGCGTCGGGCGACTACAAGCTCGAGAGCGACGGCGTCTCGGCGCCCTTCGAGCCGCTCCGCTGCCACGCCTTCATCACCGAGTCGACCTTCGGGCTGCCGATCTACCGCTGGCGCCCGCAGGCCGAGACATCGCGGCGATCGACGCCTGGCGGCGCGAGAACATCGCCGCGGGCCGCGCGAGCCTCCTCTTCGCCTATGCGCTCGGCAAGGCGCAGCGCGTGCTTGCGCATGTCGATGCCGCGCTTGGGGCCGATCGTCTGTCACGGCGCGGTCGAGGCGATCAATACGCTCTATCGCGAGGCCGGAATCGTTCTGCCGCCGACGCGGCTCGCGACGCAGATCGAGAACAAGAAGGATTTCGCCCGCGCCCTCATTCTCGCCCCGCCGTCCGCCGCCGCGAGCCCGTGGCTCAAGCGCTTCGGCGACTATTCCGACGCGCTGGCGAGCGGCTGGATGCAGGTCCGGGGAAACCGCCGCAGGCGCGGGCTCGACCGCGGCTTTGCGCTCTCCGACCATGCGGACTGGCCGGGCCTGATCGCCGCCATCGAGGCGACTGGAGCTGAACGCGTTCTCGTCACGCATGGGTACACGGAGCCGCTGACGCGCTACCTGCACGAGAAGGGTCTCGACGCGCGTGCGCTTCAGACCGCCTACGGCGACGACGAGGACGGCGCCGAAGCGCCAGCGGAAGGCGAAGGCGGCGCAGGCGGAGAGCGAGGCGTGAAGGCCTTCGCCGCGCTCTACCGACGACTCGATTCGGCGACCTCGACCCGCGCCAAGCAGGCGGCGATGGTCGCGTTCTTCGCCGCGGCGAGGGACGATCCAACGCGATGGGCGAGCGCCGCCTGGACGGTCTATTTCCTCAGCGGCGGCAAGCCGCGCCAGACCGCGCCGACCCGACTTCTCTGGCGCCTTGCGGTCGAAGGCTCCGGCTATCCCGACTGGCTCTGCGGCGAGTGCTACGGCGCGGTCGGCGATCTCGCCGAGATGCTGTCGCTGCTTCTGCCCGAGGGCGCGCGCGGCGAGGAGGTTTCGCTCGACATCTGGATGCGCGAGCGGCTGCTTCCGCTTCCGTCGCTCGACGAGGAGGAGCGATACGCACGCGCTCAAGCAATGGGTCGGGGACCTCGCGATGGACGAGCGGCTCGTCTTCTTCAAGCTCATCACGGGGGAATTGCGCGTCGGCGTGTCGCGGCTGCAGGTGGTCAAGGCGCTGGCCGAGGTCGCGGGCGTCGACGAAGGGCGCATGGCGCAGAGGCTGATCGGCTATGCTCAGGCGCGGCGGATCCCGACAGCGGCGGATTTCGAGGCGCTGATCGGCGAAGTTGGCCACGCGGAGGCGCACGCGCTCGACGCGGGCAAGCCCTATCCGTTCTATCTGGCGCAATCGTGGAGCCGGCCGCTGGCTGAGATGGAGCCGGCGCTTGGGGCCCCCTCGGACTGGATCGTGGAATGGAAGTTCGACGGCATCCGCGCGCAATTGCTCAAGCGCGGCGAGAACTGGCGCTTATGGTCGCGCGGCGAGGAGCTGATCTCCGACGCCTATCCGGATCTTGAGCCGCTGGCGCGCGCTTTGCCGAGCGGCGTCGCGCTCGATGGCGAGCTTGTGGTGCTGATCCCGCCGGAACACGACTTCGCGCCCGATTCGCTCGAGGGGCTCGCGATCTTCGCAAGCCTCCAGCAGCGGCTCGGGCGCAAGATCGTGAGCGAAAAGACGCTGCGCGAATTGCCGGTCGCCTTCATCGCCTATGACCTGATCGAGAGCGAGGGCCGCGACCTTCGCGCCGAGCCGCAGCATGTGCGCCGCGCTCTGCTCGAAGCGCTGGTCGAGCGCCTCTTCGCGGAGGCGAAGACGCGCGGCGAGCGCCTGCCGATCCGCATCAGCCCGACGGTTTCCGCCGACACCTGGGAGGCGCTGGCCGGAGAAGCGCGAGCAGGCGCGGGCGCTGACGCGCGAGGGCCTGATGCTGAAGGCGCGCGACGGCGCCTACGGGATCGGGCGGCGCAAGGGCGACGACCGCACGGACGTATGGTGGAAATGGAAGCTCGACCCGATGAGCGTCGACGCGGTCGTGATCTACGCCGAGCGCGGGCATGGTCGCCGCTCGGGCGTCTACACCGACTACACCTTCGCCGTCTGGAGCGCCGGCGAAGAAGCCGGGACCCGGGAGCTGGTGCCGTTCGCCAAGGCCTATTCGGGACTCACGGATGCGGAGATCCGCGAGATGGACGCCATCGTTCGCCGCACCACGGTCGAGACCTTCGGCCCGTGCGCAGCGTCGAGCCGACGCAGGTGTTCGAACTCGGCTTCGAGGGCATTGCGCCAAGCAAACGCCACAAGAGCGGCGTCGCCGTCCGCTTTCCCCGCATGCTGCGCTGGCGGCGCGACAAGCCGGTCGCGGAAGCCGACACGCTCGAGGCGCTCAAGGCGCTTTTGGCGGGCGGCCGGGGCGGGTGAAGAGCGGCGAAGAGAAAGCGGACAGGAAGAAGCGGCGCGGACTTAACGGCGCCGCCAGTCGAAATTCGAAATTACCAACAGCGGTTTTGTAACCAAGGGCTCGACCCCTCCGCCGGCGACAAGCAGCAACATCCTGTGGCGGACCGCTTCGACCGGGGGCGTCGAAATCTGGAGCCCGAATGGCTCGGGGGGCTTCACCTACGATAATCTGGGCGCTGTCAACACGAGCTGGCAGATCCAGGGGACCGGAGACTTCACCGGCAGCGGCGAAGACGGCATCCTGTGGCGGAACGCGTCAACGGCGCTGTCGAGCTCTGGAACTCGAATAGCTCGGGCGGCTTCACCTACGATAACTTGGGCGTTGTCGACACTAGTTGGCAGATCTTCAAACAGAGCTGATTTAGCGATCTGACGACCGTCGTGGGCGGATTTGCGCCGTGACGGGCCAGGCTCGAGACGAGTTCTGCAGTTCGCTACCGGGCCTTTTCGTAGACGGTGCGGCGCCGACCATGGACCAGGGACTGGCGCTCGCCGAAACTGGAAGGGGCCTAGTCTAGCCGCGCCCCGAGCGCACCCGCCCGAAATGCCAGGCGCAAAAGAGCGCGACGACGAGCGCGCCGAGGCCCACGAACGCCCATTCGAGAACGACATCCGCGCCTTTGGGGGCGAACGCGAACAGGAGCGCGAAGCCGACGGCGAGATTGAAGAACCCCCACAGCACGTTGACGATGGCTGAGGATTCGCCGATCCCCGGCGGGGAGGCGAACGGGGTCTGAAACCTTTGGCCGCTGATCCCCTGAACGAAATGCGGCACGCCATTGGCGAGAAACAGTCCGGCTACGAATTGGAGCAAGAAAATATACCAGGGAATGCTGAGCATTGCGGCCGGCTCCTATTCGGCTTGAACTTCCGAGGATGCGGGTCCGGCCGCGCCGGTCCAGCGCGCGATCATGCGCGCGAGGCCGGGGCCGATTAGGATCACGATCAAAAGCCGTCCGATCTGCATCGCCATGACGAAGGGAACGTCGACCGGGGACGATGCGGCGATGATCGCCACCGCATCCGCGCCGCCGGGGCTCGTCGCCAGATAGGCGGTCAGCGGATCCGTTCCCGCCGCCTCGTGCAAGGCGAAGGCGAGACCGCCGCACATGGCGATCAGGGTGAAGATCGACGCGAAGATCTTCGGCAATTGCCTGGCCGCGTAGAGCACGATCGCGCGCGTGAACCTGAGGCCGATGGACCAGCCGACCAGCGCGTAACAGATCGCCAGAAGCCACGGCGGCAGCGTGATCGCGAGCATATGGGTCGTCGAAAGGGGGGCGCCGATGAGAAGCGGCAGCAAGAGCGCGCCAGCCGGGATCCGGGATTTCATGCCGATGACCGCGCCGCCGACGGCCAAAGCAAGCGTCCCCAGGAGCGGCCCGGCCGCCACGGGCGGGAACCAGTCGATCGCGGCGGGAGCCGCGCCCCCCGAGGCCGAAAATGCGCGCGCGACAATCGACGCCACCAGTCCGACGCAGGCGACGCGCAGATATTGCATGACGGCGACCAACCTGATGTCGCCGCCGAAAGCTTCGGCCATCAGCACCATGGCGGTCGCCGCGCCGGGCGAGGAGCCCCAGACCGCCGTGGTGCCCGGAAACACCTTGAAGCGCGCGAGGACAAAGCCGAGGACCGCGGCGAAAAGAATGACCGCGCCGATCAAAATGAGGAACATTGGCCACTTCCGGACAATCGTCGTCAGGATGTCCGGCGTGATGCTTCGCGCCACCAAACAGCCGACAAAACCCTGCGCAATAACAAAGGTCCAGGAGGGAATCTTGACGCGTCCCTCGAACCACGACAGCAGAATCCCGGCCGCGATCGCGCCGAGCATCAGCGCCGCGGGGAGGCGCACGAGCTCGAAGGCGGCGACCCAGATGACCGACGCGATGAGAAGCACGCCCCATTGCAGGGCCGGCGGTCGCTCGCGCAGGGTGAAGAGCGACATTCCGTCCTCAGGCGCTTGCGAAGGCGAGGGCCTCGCTGTCCGCAACGCGGGCGATGCGGGGAAAGATATGCCGGATCGTCCTTTTGTGCGGCTCGATCGCCATGCTGGTCGTCGCGTCGCGCACGATCACCAGTTCGTAGCCAAGCTCCCAGGCCTGCCGCGCGGTCGATTCGACGCCGATCTGGGTGGCGACCCCGCCGAGGACGATTGTCCTTATCCCGCGGCGGCTCAGCTCGGAATCGAGCTCGGTGCGGAAAAACGCGCCCCAAGTCGACTTGGTGATTAGAATGTCGCCCGGCGCCGCGAGGCCGGGCGCAAGATCGACGAAGCCCGCGGGCAGGGTCTTGGGCAGCCCGGAAGGCTCGTCGACGGCGCGCGTTTCATTCGTCCTCGGCGCCACGTTGACCAGCACGACGGGCGCGCCTTCGGCGCGAAACCGCCGGGCGAGCGCCTTGCCCGCGTCGATGAGCTGGTCCGCCGAGAGCGGCTCGAGCGCGCGGCCAAGGATCCCGTTTTGCAGGTCGATCAGCACCAGAGCGGTCGTCTTCGGGTCGAGTGCGATCATCGGCGGGCTCCGGAGGGGCAGAGGTTGCACGGCAATGATTTATGAGGGATACTCGTAAATCGTCAATATGAGGTTTCCTCATAAATGTCAATCGAAATTCAGCACGCTGCCAAGGAGCCGAAGCGGGAGCGTGGAAAGCAGCGCGTCGCCGCTCTCCTCGACGCCGGCGCCGAGCTCTTCGCCGAGAAGGGCTATGAGGCCACGACAATGACCGAGATCGCGAGCCGCGCCGGCGCGGCGATCGGCTCGCTCTACCAGTTTTTTCCCTCCAAGGAGGCGGTTGCGGAAGCGCTGTTCAACCGCTTCGCCGAGCGGGCCGCGGCGTCCTTTGCGCGGGTCGAGGAGGCCGCTCCTGGGCGGTCGCCGGCGGAGCTCGCGGACTTGCTGATCGACCATAAGCTCGCGCTTGGAACCGACCGGGCCGCGACAATCGCGCTTTCGAGCGAGCTCGCCAGCATAGTCGAGCGCCGCAAACCGCTCGGCGACGCGCTGCGCGGACGGATCGCCGCGATCCTCCGCGCCGCCAACCCGGCGCTCGGCGAGGACGAGGCGGCCGCAGCCGCGCTCATCGCGAACCAGGTCATGAAGATGGTCCCGGCGCTCGCGGCGGCGGAGGACGAGCGCGCCGCAGCGCTCATCCGCGAAGCGCGGACGCTCTTGGCGCTCTACATCGCCGAGGTTCTGAACAGGCGAGGCTGACGCCCGCGCTCAGTCCTCGTAGCTCTCGATCACCGCGTCGGCGATCGCGCGCTTGGTGATCACGCCGACTACGTCGTTGGCGCGCGGCCGGTGCGTGCCGGTAAAGACGATCGCCGCGCCCGCGCCGTGGCGCTTGAGGCGCGCCAGCACCAGGCTCAACAGATCGACGTCGCGGCAGACGACTATCCGCTTCTCGACGAAGTCCTCAACCGGCCGGTCCGGGTTGTTCACGCTTTCGCGCCAGATGCCGGAACGGGGCGGCACCAGGCCGACGATGCGGCCCTCGTGCTCGACAATGATCGCCCGAAGGTCGTCGATATCTTCCCAGCCCATGCACTCGCGCAGCGTCGAGCCCGCCTTGGCGAGGATGAAGCGCCGCTCCATGACCTGCTGCGTCTGCTGGACGAGATAGAGGTTGACGTAACGCTCCTTCGGAATGCTGTGGCCGCGGTGGCGCAATTTGATGGTGTAGATCGTCTCCGCGATGAGCGCGCGCCTCACCCCGGCCGCGACCGCGACGGCGACGATGACCGGCACGATGATCGCGTAGTCGCGCGTCATCTCGAACACCATGATGATGGCGGTCATGACGCCGCCGGTGCCAGCCCCCACCACCGCCGCCATGCCGACGATCGCCGCCGACGGCAGGGTCAGGCCGGCGTTCGGGAGCACGAGCGCGGCGAGCGAGGCGAAGGCCGCGCCGAGCGTCGCGCCCATGAAGAGCGAGGGGGAAAAGATCCCGCCCGAAGCGCCGCAGCCCAGGCTGATCGTCGTCGCCAGCAGTTTGAGCCCGAACAGCAGAACCAGGAGCCCGGTCGCCGTCATGCCGTGGTCGAGGATCGCCTGGATGACGCCGTAGCCCACGCCGTCGACATAGGAATGGCCGAAGGCGTTCATGCAGCCGATCATCATCAGACCGACCAGCGTCATGCCGATGATGTTCTGGACGTAGATGCCGCCCGGCAGCTTCGGAAAGCCGTCCTCCATGAACACGAGAAGCCGGATGAAGGCCCAGGAGGCGACGCCGCATAAAACGCCGAGGCAGACGAAGGCGATCGCCTCCTCGACGCCGAAGGCGTTGGCGGCCGGAAAGAACACCTCGGGAACGGCGAACGCCGGGTTGGGGCCGATGAGAATGCGCCCGACGAGAGTGGCGGCGCCCGTCGCGATGACCACGGGAAGAAAGGTGCGGTTGGAGACTTCGGGCAGGAGGATCTCGATCGCGAACAGGACGCCGCCGATCGGCGTGTTGAAGGTGGCCGCGATGCCCGCGCCGGCGCCGGCCGAAAGCAGGGTGATCTTTTGGCCTGTCGAGAGCCCGATCACCTGCGAAAAGGCCGAGCCCAGCGCCGAGCCGATCTGGATGATCGGCCCCTCGCGGCCGACCGACGCGCCCGAACCGATCGAAAGCGCCGAGGCGAGGGACTTGATCACGGCGACGACGCCGCGAATGTCGCCGCGCTTATAGAAGATCGCGTCCATCACCTCGGGGACGCCATGGCCTTTGGCCTCGGGCGCGAAGCGCTCCACCAGATAGACGACGACGAGGCCGCCGAGGATCGGCGAAAGGATGACCCAGTTTCCCCACCGGCTCGGCCCCTCGAGGATGTTGGCGTCATAGGCGATCTTGAACACGCCGTTGATCATGAGGTTGTGGATGAGGCCGATCAGCGAGCGCAGCACCACCGCGCCGATCCCGGTGAAGATCCCGACCCCCAGAGCCAGAATACAAAGGCTGAACAGGTTGACGCGCCTCTCTTCGCGGTCGCCCGTGGCGACAGTCTGAGACGGAACGGCGGCGTCGGCGGTCGTTGACGACATTTTCTAAGCTTCTTCTGTTGGAATCAAAGATCGGGCGGGCGAGCAATGCATGCCACGGACCGATTTCGCAGGAAACGCCGTCAACCTTCAATAGGTTCAGATTAAGGCGTTCGACCCATGAGACCCGGCCCGATCCCGGCGCGCATGACGAAGCGGCGCAGCGGCCCGGCCCGCGCGAGCCCCGCCAGGCCCGCCCCGCGCGCGAAATCGATGGGCGCAAAGCGCGTGAGCAATGACCGGTTGAGGCCGTCGACCGCGCCGGCGCGGAGCGCAATGTCGGCGCGCCTCATGCGCTCGTAAGCTCGCAAGGTCTCCGCTCCGCCGATATCGCGCCCTGAGGCGCGCGCCTCGACCCCGCAGGCGATGATCGCCTCGACGTCGCGCAGGCCCAGATTGAGCCCCTGCGCGCCGATGGGGGGGAGCACGTGCGCCGCGTCGCCGACCAGCGCCAGCCGTTTGGCCGTGATTTTCGGCGCGATCTGGCGCGTTATCGGGAAGAAGCCGCGCTCGCCCTCGATGCGCATCGCGCCAAGCAGCGAATGCGCCGCAAGTTCAATTTCCCGTGAAAGGGCCTCGTCATCGAGCGCCGCGCGCCGGCGCGCGTCCTCTTGCCCCATAACCCAGACGAGGCTCGAGCGGTTGGGCGCGGTCGCGCCGGCCGGCAGGGGAACGAGCGTGAACGGGCCGCCTCGGGTGTGGAATTCGGTCGAAAAGCCCTCGTGCGGCAGCCGATGCGCGAGGCGGGCGGTCAATGCGCTCTGTGGATAACGATGGATGCGCGCTTCGAGCCCAGCGTCGCGCCGCGCTCTCGAATCGCGCCCGTCGGCGCCGATCGCCAGCCGGGCCGAGACCACGCGTCCGTCTTCGAGCCGCGCCCGGACGGCGTCGGCGCCGAAATCATAAGCCTGAACCCCGGTCGAAATGCGCTCGACGCCGCGAGACTGAGCGATCGCGGCGCCGACGGTTTCGGCCATCCGGTCGTTTTCGATGTTCCAGCCGAACGCGTCGAGCCCGATTTCCGACGCATGAAATTCGACCGGACGTGGCGGGAATAACGCCCCGGTGTCGTCGACGAGGCGCAGGGCGCGCAGAGGCGCAGCCTGGGGTTGCAAATTCGACCAGAGGCCAAGCGACTTGAGAAAGGCGACCGACTGGTCGAGCAAGGCGACGGTGCGCCCCCGTCCGGTCCGCTCGGCGGGGCCGCTTGAGACGACGTCGAAGCCGGCCTGTGCGAAGCCGAAAGCCGCGGTAAGCCCGGCCAGCCCCGCCCCGGCGATCAGGACGTCCGCGCCGCGCTCGGCAGACTCATCGCCGTTGGTCATGTAGGATCCCGCGCGCTTTCCGACGCCGCGCCCAGTTGCGATTGGGGAGACGGCGCGGCCCGACTTTGATAAAGGCGAAAGTTATAAGGTCAAGCCGAGGGCGGCGCCGCGATAAGCGAGTCGCGCGGAAGGCGGACGGGGCAGGCAATGTCGATCGAAAAGCGGCCCGTCGACGTTGCGAGAGCCGCGGGTTTCTCGGTCCATCTGTTCACCGCCTCCGGCGGGGCGGTGGCGCTGCTTGCGCTTTATGCGGCGATCGAACGCAATTTTGCCGCCTGCTTCGCCTGGCTCGGCCTTGCGCTTTTCATCGACGGAATCGACGGCACGCTGGCGCGCGCCGCGCGGGTGCAGGTGACGGCCGCCTCGATCGACGGCGCCGTTCTCGACCTGGTGGTCGACTTCCTCACCTATGTGCTGGTGCCGGTCGCGGCATTGTGGCGTTCGGACCTGATGCCGACCGAGGCTTCGTTCTGGATCGGACTTGTGGTGGTGATGGCCTCGGCGCTCTATTTCGCCGACACCCGCATGAAAACGGACGACTTGTGGTTTCGGGGGTTTCCGGCGACCTGGAACCTCGTCGTCTTCTATCTGTTCGTGCTTCGCCCCCCATGGCTGGTCAGCGCTGTCATTCTGCTCGGCGCGACGGCGCTCATGTTCACGCCGATCGTGTTCGTCCACCCGTTGAGGGTCGCCCGCTTGCGGGCCCCGACCATCGCCATGACCTTCGCGTGGTTCGCATTGGCGGCGGTTGCGATCGCCGAAAAATTGGCGCCGCCGGCCTGGGTCGGCTGGGGGCTGATCGCGACGGCGGCCTATTTTCTCGGGCTGCCGCTGCTGCGGGGTTCGCCTCTGGCGCGCGGTTGAAAGCGCCTTGCGAGCGGGAATGAATCCTTGCTATAGCCCGCGCCGCGCGATGCTGCTTCATCTTCATCGTCGGCCTCGTGGCGGAGTGGCTACGCAGAGGACTGCAAATCCTTGCACCCCGGTTCGATTCCGGGCGAGGCCTCCAATGAGATCGTTTAAACTTAGTATAGACAAAGCATTTCACGCGGACGAAAATGTCGGGGCTTGCGTCGGCAAATCCGGCGACGACCGCGCCTCGGACGAAACCCAGGAGGCGAGCATGGCGACGAAGGCCGATTTCACGCCGGATGAATGGAAGACCCTGCTGCAAAGCCCGCTTCTCGCGGGCGTCGCCATATCCGCCGCCGATCCGAGCGGCCTGATCGGGATGCTGAGGGAGAGCATGGCGAGCGCGCGCGCCCTGCTTGACGCCAAGGCCGATCCGAATGCGGACGCGCTGGTCAAGGCGGTCGCCAGCGAGTTTGAGACCTCGGAAGGGCGCGGCCTCGCCCAGGACGGCGTGAAGGCCGCCATTTCCGGCGCGAAAGCCCCAGCCGACATCGTCTCGAAGGCGCTCGAACTCCCTGAAGGCGGCCGCCGCGCTGCTCGACGCCAGGGGCGGCGCGGACGCCGCGCCCTTCAAGACCTGGCTCGCCGGCGTGGCCAAATCGGTAGCCGAAGCGGCGCCGGAAGGCGGCTTCCTCGGCTTTGGCGGGACTCAGGTCAGCGAAACAGAGAAGGCGACCGTCGCTCACATCGCCGCCGCGCTCGAGGTCCCGGCCCCGGCGGTCTAGGCCTTCCCTCGGGAGTTGGGCCTGGGCCCTGGGCGCGAGCCGCGTACCGGCCCGGGAACGGGTTCGAGCGCCGCGCATTTTTGCCTGGATCACTTTTTCAGCGGGAGGTGGAACATGCAAGGCCAAGATCCTGACAAGCCAGCGGGAGAGGACTTCTCCAAATCGCTGAAGGAATTGGAGGAAGAGTCGAGCGAACTGAAAGCCAAGATCGACCGGGAAAGACGCGCCCATGACATGCCTGTCAACGCGCAACTCGGCGATCCCAAATGGGAAGAAAAAGCCGCAGACGGGCGCTTTGACCTTCCCAAGGACGAGGAAGAATAGCTCCCTGGCGGCTTGCCTGTAGACCCCTGCGCGGCTAATCCTAGCCGCCAGGCGAGTGGCGCTTTTCGCGCGGGAACGGCTGTCGCATTTCGTAGCGCAGCCAGCCTCCGCTCGATATTGGAGAGCGCCCTGAGCGTCGTTTCGATGCGAACGAAAAACCATTTGATTTCAAGCCATTTGGCCCGGAAATCGTGGTTTTTCGTCAACATCGAGAGAGTTTGCGGGCGCATCCGTCCCGTAGTGTGGATCTGAGCCAAGGGGGCGCACATTTCCGCTGAGACAATGGGTGACCGGCGCCTGCATATGGTGAACAGCCAGCTGCGCACCGGCGGAGTCGTCGACAAGGCCCTGCTCGCGGCGTTCCTTCAGGCGCCGCGGCAGCGCTTCGTTGCGCCCGAATGCGAGTCCCTGGCGTATCTCGATCGCGAATTTCCCGCGCGCGGGGCGAAGGTCCGCCGGCTGCTCGCGCCTGTGACGCTTGCGCGCATGCTGCAGGCGGCGATGGTCGTCGCCGGCGATCGCACGCTCGATGTTGCCGGCGGGTCTGGCTATGGCGCGGAGATCCTTGATAGGATGGGCGCAAAGGTCGTCCTGCTGGAATCGGACGCAGGCGCGGCCGAAGCAGCCAAAGCCGAGCTTCACGGCCGGGCGAACGTCGTTGTGGTCGTGGGCGCCCTTGAGGGAGGGTCCGCCGATCTCGCGCCTTTCGACCTCATCGTCGTCGAGGGCGCATTCGGGCGCTCCCCCGACAGTCTCCTCGCCTTGCTCGCCGATCCGGGACGTCTCGTCGGCATCGACGCGTCATCCAACTCGTCCCAGGCGGTCCTGTACGAGAAATCCGGCGGGGCGGTCGGCCGGCGGGCGCTGTTCGAGACCAAGGCCGACCTCCTCGATGGCTTTCAGTCGCGCGTCAGCTTTATCTTCTAAGCCTTGGCGGCGACTTGGCAGGCGGCCTCCCGGTGAGGTGTCTCATCTTTGCGACGCTCGGCGAAAAAATAGGCGTCATGCAGTTGCACGGCTTCGCGTCCGTAGCGCGATCAGGATTTCTCCGCCTATGATGCCGGTGTTTTGGTCCGCTTTCGGCAAGCGGGCGGGAGGCGGCGTTTTTGCAGTCTGTCTTGGCGGGCGCGCTGGCGTCTTTGATTCTCGCGTCGGACGGTGCAAGTTGGGCGACGGCGAGGGATCGACCGCTTCGTTCCGCGAGCGGCGAAGGCGCATGAGGCGAGGATGATCTGGGGCTCAGGGGCAATTCGGGAGCGGCGCGCCGCGGGATGCGGCGCAAGGCCGCGACGCCTCTTTCGCTGGACGCTCCTTGCGGCGGCTAGTCTAACGGCGATCAGCGCCGGAACGGGCCGCGCGGAAACGATCGGCGGCGCGCTCGTCAAGGCCTATCTGACCAATCCCGACATCAACACCCAGCGCGCCGCGGTCCGGGTGGCGGACGAGGGCGTGCCCAAGGCGAACGCTGGGTACCTGCCGACGGTCGAGGCGACGGGCAATATAGGCATTGAACGCGCCCAAACGAGTTTGTTTGGCGCTAACGGCGGCGTCGCCGGCAGCGCACTTACCTTTACCAAACCGCGGGGCTACGGCGTCACTGCCAACGAGACCGTGTTCAACGGCAGTAGGACGCTCAATTCCATCCGTCAGGCCGAGTCTCAGGTCTTCGGGGCGCGGGAGCAATTGCGCAACACCGAGCAGAACACACTTCTTTCGGGCGTCACCGCCTATATGGACGTGCTCGAGGATACGGCCATCCTCGACCTCGACCGCAACAACGTCGACGTGTTGAAGGAACAGCTCCGGGAGACGCGCGACCGCTTCACTGTCGGCGAAGTGACGCGCACCGACGTGGCGCAAGCGGAGGCGAGCCTGGCTCAGGGCCAGGGTACCGCGCTCAGCGCTGTGGCGACCCTGCAGGCCGCGGTCGCGCGCTACCGTCAGTTCATCGGCGATCAGCCAAAAAGCCTTGCGCCTGTGAAGCCGCTTCTTAGGCCGCTGCCCAAAACCCTGCCCGAGGCGATATCCATCTCGCAGGTCGAGCATCCGGCGATCGGTGGCTCCCTGCATGGCGTCGACGCGGCGCAATTGCAGGTGAAGATCGCCGAGGGCGCGCTTTACCCGAGCATCGGGCTCTCCGCTTCAGTCTCCAACCAGTACGACGCAAACGGAATCCCCGGTTTTAAAGTGCTGTCGGGCACGATCTCGGGCCAACTGACGATCCCGATCTATCAGGGCGGGGCGGAATATGCTGCGACCCGCCAAGCCAAGGAGAGCCTGTCGCAACAGGAAATCCAAACCGATTCCTTGCGCAACCAGGTCCGCCAGGCCGTCGTCGCAGCCTGGGGCCTCAATGAAGCCGCGGTCGGCGTGGTGCGCGCCGCCCGCGCGTCGGTCTCGGCCAACGAAGTGGCGCTGACCGGCGTGCGCGAAGAGGCCAAGGTCGGCCAGCGGACGACCCTCGACGTGCTCAACGCCCAGCAGGCTCTATTGCAGGCGCGAACGACGCTGGTTCAGGCCGAACACGACCAGGTCGTCGATTCGTACTCGTTGTTGTCGGCGATCGGCCGGCTCAATATCCCGACCCTCGGACTTTCGGTCGCCGAGTACGATCCGCGTGTGCATTTCGATCAGGTCAAGAACAAGTGGATCGGTCTCAGAACGCCGAGCGGACAGTAAGCGCCTCTGGGCTCGCCGCGCTTGTGGGAGGCGGCCGCAAGCGATTATCGTGCAAGAGGTCGCCGTTTGATTCGGCGGTCGGCGTCAGCGCCGGTTGAGTTGACGCCTCTCGCGAGGCGGTGGGACAAGGCCCCTAGATGGGGCAGGGCGGTCGGATGAGCGCGGTCGATTCGAATTCCGGCGGCCGCGACCTTGAGGCGATCGAGCGGGCGCAACGGGCCCACGAGCCCTCGATGGAGGAGATCCTCGCCTCGATCCGCGACATCATCGGCGACGAACGGAACGCCGCCAGGGGGGCGGCGCCAAAGCCACCGCACCCGGCTCCCGCGCCCATGCCGCAAATCGCCCATTCCGCGGACGCCCCCGCGCCGCAGGGCGACGCCCCGGAGCTCGCCCAGCGCCCGGACGCCGGCGGGCCGACGGTCGTCTGGCGTCGGCCGCAGGTCGAGGAGGAACGCGCCGCGGATGCGCCTCACCGCAACGAGGAGGCGCTGATGTCGCCCGAGGCCGGGGAGGCGGCCGCGTTGTCATTCGGCGCCTTGTCGGCCAATCTCGCGGTTCGCAGCGCCGAGCTTGCCGATGAGCTGGTGCGTGAGACCTTGCGGCCGATGCTCAAGCAGTGGCTCGACGAGAACCTCCCGGCCATTGTCGAGCGTCTGGTGCGGGCGGAAATCCAGCGGGTCGCGCGCGGCGGAAGGTAGACGGCGCCCGCGCCCCGCGCCGCGCGTTGACTTCGACGGCGATGCGTTTATAGCGCGGTCCGGCGCTTGCGCTTTTCTGCGCATGCGGCCGCCAGCCCCGCTCGGATGGTCCCCAGCCGATCTTGAACGCGGCTCAGGCGGGTATCGCGCGGACCAGAATTCCATGATGGACAAATCGTTCGACTTCGCTGCGGCCGAAGGCCGCGCCTCCGCGCTTTGGGAGGAAACGGGCGCATTCCGGGCCGGTCGCCTCGACCGGGCCGCGGCTGAGCCGTTTTGCGTCGTCATCCCGCCGCCGAACGTCACCGGCAATCTGCATATGGGCCACGCGCTCAACAACACCCTTCAGGACGTCCTGTGCCGTTACTGGCGTATGAGCGGCCGCGACGTGCTCTGGCAGCCGGGCGTCGATCACGCCGGCATCGCGACACAGATGGTGGTCGAACGCATGCTCATGGAGCGGCAGGAGCCGGACCGCCGCGCGCTCGGCCGCAAGGCGTTCGTCGAGCGCGTCTGGGCGTGGAAGGCGGAATCGGGCGGCGCGATCGTCGCCCAGCTCAAGCGCCTCGGCGCCTCCTGCGACTGGAGCCGCGAGCGGTTCACCCTCGACGAGGGTCTGTCGCGCGCGGTCGCGAAAGTGTTCGTTCAGCTCTATCGCGAGGGGCTGGTCTACAAGGACAAGCGGCTCGTCAACTGGGACCCGAAGTTTCAGACCGCGATCTCGGACCTCGAGGTCGTGCAGGTCGAGAGCAAGGGCTCGTTCAAATGGTCGCGGGAGGACGGCGCGCCGCTCGACGCCGCGGCGCTCGCGAAAGTGCTCGCCAGAAACCCCAACGGTCACCTTTACTATTTCGAGTACCCGGTGGTGGACGACGACGGCGAAGAGACCGGCGAACGGGTGACTGTCGCCACCACACGGCCGGAGACGATGCTGGGCGACACGGCGGTCGCAGCGCACCCGGACGACGCGCGCTACCAGCATCTGTTCGGCAGGCGGGTTCGCCTGCCGCTGGTCGGCCGTCTCATCGCGATCGTCGCCGACGAATATTCCGATCCCGAGAAGGGAGCAGGCGCGGTCAAGATCACGCCGGCGCATGACTTCAACGACTTCGACGTCGGGAAACGGCACGAGGCCGAGGGCGCGCGGCCGATCAATATCCTCGATGCGCAAGGGCGCGTGACGCTCAAGGGCAACGTCGAGTTCTTCGAGGGGCTCGAGAGCGACCAGGATCACGCGCGGCTCATCGCCGCCGTCGATGGCCAGGACCGCTTCCTCGCGCGAAGCCGGATCGTCGAGATGATGGCGCTCGCCGGTCTTCTGACGAAGATCGAACCGCATGCGCACGCCGTCCCGCACGGCGACCGCTCGAATGCGGTGATCGAGCCCTGGCTCACCGATCAGTGGTACGTGGACGCCAAGACGCTCGCCGAGCCCGCGATCGAGGCGGTGCGCGAGGGCAAAACTCAATTTGTCCCCAAGACCTGGGAGAAGACCTATTTCGATTGGCTCGGCGCCATCCAGCCGTGGTGCGTTTCGCGCCAGCTCTGGTGGGGACATCAGATCCCGGCCTGGTACGCCCCGTGGGGCGCGGTCTTTGTCGAGGAGACGGAGGACGCGGCCTATGCCGCGGGGCTCGCCGACGGCGTTGAACGCGGCGCCCTGACCGAGGCCGAGGCGCAGGCCCTGACTGGTGATCCCACGAGGCTGGCGGAGACGTTCACGCGCGACGAGGACGTGCTCGACACCTGGTTCTCTTCGGCTTTGTGGCCGTTCTCGACTTTGGGCTGGCCCGACGAGACGCCGGAGCTCAAGCGCTTCTACCCGACCGACACGCTCGTCACCGGCTTCGACATCATCTTCTTCTGGGTGGCGCGGATGATGATGATGGGGCTCCATTTCATGCCGGACGTTCCCTTCCACGACGTCTACATCCACGCCCTCGTGCGCGACGAGAAGGGGGCGAAGATGTCGAAGTCGAAGGGCAACGTCATCGACCCATTGGACCTGATCGACCGCTTCGGCGCCGATGCGCTGCGCTTCACTCTGGCGGCGATGGCGGCGCAGGGCCGGGACATCAAGCTCAGCGAAGCCAGAATCGAGGGCTACCGCAACTTCGCGACCAAGCTCTGGAACGCCTCGCGCTTCGCCGAAATCAACGGCTGCGTCCGCGTCGAGGGGTTCGATCCGTCAACCGCGCGCGAACCGCTCAACCGCTGGATTCTCGGCGAGGCCGCCCGAGCGGCGGCGGAAACGGCGGGAGCGATCGAAGCCTATCGCTTCAACGACGCCGCCAACGCGGTCTATCGGTTCGTCTGGAGCGTGTTCTGCGACTGGCATCTCGAACTCGCCAAGCCCGTGCTCCAGGGACCCGCCGACCCTGCGGCAAAGGCCGAGAGCCGGGCGACGATCGCCCATGTGCTCGACACGATCTATGCGATGCTGCATCCCTTCATGCCGTTCCTCACCGAGGAGCTTTGGGCGATCACGGGGGAGACCGGCCCCCGGCGCGCGGGGCCTCTGGCGCTCGGGCCCTGGCCCGCGCAAGGCTTCGAGGTCGACGGAGCCATCGAAGCTGAGGTCGGCTGGGTCGTCGACCTGATCGCCGAGATCCGGTCGGTGAGATCGGAGATGGGCGTCGCGCCCTCCAACCTGACGCCGCTCATTCTCATCGATCCAAGCGAACGCGCGGGGAGAAGCGCGCGCGCCTGGAGCGAGAGCATCGGACGTCTCGCCCGCGTCGGCTCGATTGCCACGGCGCAGGCCCCGCCGCCCGGCGCGCTGCTCCTCGTCGTGCGTGGCGAGACGGTCGCGCTGCCGCTCGCCGGGGTTGTCGATCTCGAGGCTGAGAAGGCGCGTCTCGACCGGGAGATCGCCAAGGAGAAGCTCGAAATCGCCAAGGTGGAAGCAAAACTCGGCAACGACGACTTCGTCGCCCGCGCGCCCGAAGAGATCATAGCCGAGCATCAGGACAGGCTCGAGACGTTCCAGGCGCGGCTCGTTAAGCTTAACAACGCGCGCGAGCGTCTGGAGCGCATCTGAGTGGCCTCTGAAGAGGCAAATTGTTGCTTTTGCGCAACATCTCTGATGCAACTCCAGCGAGTTGAGATTCCGGCTGGAAGGCGCCGCTATTGCGCCATAAACGGCTCGCAGTTTCCGCCCCCGTTAATGAGGGAAATTGCCCGTGTCCCTAGGGTCCTCACTGGACCGCGACGGGGCAGGGTGGCAGCTTGGGATCGATATGCGCGTGGTCGCGTGTGCGGAGGTACTGGTTGAGAAGGCGCCGTTGCGTCGCCGCTTCGCATTCGCAGTCATAGGGTCAATGACGCTCGGATTGGCCCCGGCCCTTGCTTTCGACGGGACGACCTCGAATCCGTCGGAGAAGATTCCGAAGAACTTCACCAATCCGCAGCAGGCGCTGCGCGCCGGCGTTGACGACTTGAAGGCGGGGGACGCCGACGCGTCGGTCGCCGCTCTCACTTACGCCGCGGACGGCGGACAGGATCTCGCGCGCTGGAAACTTGGCCAGATGTACGCGGATGGCCAGGGCGTGCAGCGCGACGACGTGAAGGCGTACCACTACTTCAACGAGCTGGTCGAAGACTACGACGAGGATCAGCCCGATCGGCGGAACTTGAGCGCAATCTCCAACGCCTTCGTCGCGGTCGGCGTCTATTGCCTCAACGGAATACCGAAGAGCGACGTTCGACCCGATCCGCGGCGGGCGCACGAACTGTTCCAGTACGCCGCGACGATCTTCGGCGACCCGAACGCGCAGTATAATCTCGCCCACATGTACCTGGTCGGCGCAGGCGGCGTCGCCAAGGACAATATCGCCGCTGTTCGCTGGCTGGCGGTGGCCGCCCAGAAGGGTCATGCCCCCTCGCAGGCTTTGCTCGGGCATATGCTCTTCACCGGCGACGGCGTGCCGCATCAGCGCTCCCGCGGTTTGATGTGGCTCGAGGTCGCCAAGGACGCCTCGGCGGATGCGAAGGAGGCTTGGATCCGCGAGCTGTACCAGCACGATTTCGAGCTGGCGAGCGACAACGACAGGCAGGCGGCCGCGGCCCTGCATGACGCGCGCGGCGCCAAGGGGGCACCCCCGTCGGCTCCGGTCAGAGACGTCGTCAAGGCTTTCCTCAAGCCGTTTGGCGCTCTGGCTGGGTCCGTTGCGCCGCCGGCGCAGTAAAGTTCATCCTCAAGCCGCTCGGCCAGTACAGCAGCCGGCACTCCGGCTTCACCGCAATAAAGCGCGTTAGAACTCGCCTGCCTGCTCCAGCGACTGACGGCCGCAACGCGCCGGCGGAGATTAAACCATTCGGCGCGCTAAGCTTTTATCGACCTCTCCAAAATGCCGGTTATGGAGTGGTTTTCTTCATGGCCTGGTCGGCGCCTGCAGGCTGCATAGCGGAATCTGCAAGCGTGCTCGACGCATATTTGAAGTCGGGCGCGGCCTTCAACTCATCCAAGGTCACGTTGAGGACCGCCTTGTCGGGATAGCCCTGGCTCGCCTCGGTAGCCGCCGGGTCCGTTTCCTTCATCGGCGGCGGCTGTTGTCCGCTTGTCGCGGTCATTGGGGTCGGCTGATCGGTCGCCGGAACCTTCCGGACTTCCGTACGCCATTGCATTGCGGAGAACGGAACGGCGACATCTTTCTTACCGAACCCAAGGAATCCGCCGACTCCGATCACGATCGTTTGGGCTGAGCCGTTCTTATCCAGCAGCAAGTCGTCGATCTTTCCGATTTGCTTGTCGTCGGAGCCGTAAACGCCGACTCCAATCAATTTCGGCGCGCGCCACTGCGACTTCTCCTGGCTTGTCACGAACTTGACGCCCGAAGGCGCCTGAGTTTGCGCCGATGGGTTGGCCGGAGCCGGCGGATTGTCCGCGGCGTAAGCGCCGGACCCAACAAGCGCGGTCGTGAGCAAGGTTGTATAAGCAAGCTTCCTAAGCATTGTCGCCTCCTCTTCGGGAAGCATGGCGTTCAGCGTCGATTGTCGGATGGCTCGCAACGCTATCGCCTCTCCGCCCGGTCCCGGCGCGGAGGCTGCCCGCTTGGCGCTCGCTCGAGCGCCTCACGGACAAACTGCTGACCGACAGAAATGTTCCTTTTGGCGAGATTTCCCACGGCGTCACGCGGCTTCACGCCGGTCACGGCGCATGACAGGCGCGCACGGATGAGGTAGGCGGCTCAAGCCGCCGCGCAAGCCTGCCGGCCGCGCGCGGCTTCAAGTTGTTCGGCGCAGCGCCGCGCCGCCATCTGCCCGCAACGGAGATCCAGGTCGGAATGGTTGAATTCGGCCTCCGTTTCCTCAAAGGCCCCTGGGCGACCGCGGCCCTCGTCTGCCTTGCGGCGCTGGTCGTTCTGTTCGCGCTGGCCGGGCAGACGGCCAACGCCCCGTTTGTCTATACCGCGCCGAAATGAAGCGCAGCGCTTCGCTCGATTTCCTGCGTGGGGCGGCTGCGTTCGCGGTCGCGATTCCGCATTATCTCACCGCCAACGCGCCGTTTCAGCCGTTCGCGGAAGCGTTCGCGATCGCCGGGGTCGAAGTCTTTTTCGTCCTCAGCGGCTTCGTGCTCGCGCCCCAGATCGTCGACTGGGTGGTCGCGAAGGCATGGCGCAATCTCGGCGTGTTTCTCGTCCGGCGCTGGATGCGCACCATCCCGCCCTATGTCGTCGCGCTGCTGGTCATTGCGGTCCTGACCGGCAACCTGATGAGCGCGGACTTTGTCCGCTACCTCTTCTATGTCGAGAACCTTTTTTCCTCCGCCAACCATGTCGAATTCTATCCCGTCGCCTGGAGTCTCGCGATCGAGGAATGGTTCTACGTGCTGTTTGCGCCGGCCCTGTTTCTTGTCGCAAGGCTGCTTGGAAGACGCGACCGGCGGCTCGAGGCGACCTTTGCGGTCCTGGTCATTCTCGTCGTTGCGGCGCTGCGGTTCTCGATTGCGCCGCACGACTGGGACCTGAATGTCCGGCGGGTCACGCTGTTTCGCATCGACTCGATCGTCTGGGGTTTTTTGCTCTATCTCGCGCTCGAGCGCCGTCCGCCGATCGCTTTGGACGACGCCTCTGGACAGGCGCGTCTGGGCGTATTGCTCGCGCTGCTTGGCGTCGCGATTCCCGTCGAGCTCGCTGTGGCCATCATGGCCGTCGACGGCGCCGCCTCGGCTCAGCTTGCGTTTCCTTACATCTCGGCGGCGTTCGGCATGATCGCGGTCGGCGCGCTCTGGCGGGCCGAGGGCCTGTTCCGCAATCGCGTCGTCAGAGGCGCAAGCTTCTTTCTCGGCCGCGTCTCCTACTCGGTCTATCTCTTCCACCTGATCGTCATCATGGCGCTGAAGCCGCTGCTGGCGACAGCGCCGCTCCCGCTGCAATTGACAATCTACGTGCTCGCGACCCTCGCGCTGTCGACGATCTTCTTCGCCGGATTCGAGCGGCCGATCCTGGCGGCGCGGCCCTATTACGGCGTGGCGCGTCGCGCGACCGCGGCGATTGTCGTCCCGCGCGGCGAGCCATGGCCCTGGCGCCCCTCGCTGCTCACCGTTGCGCTTGCCGTTGCGGCGCTTGCCTGCGGCGGCTTCGCCCGCGACGCCTTCATGGCCAACAAGCCCTACGCGTTCTATCCGCTTTTGGCCGCAACTGCGCTTCTGGTGCTGGCGCTCGCGGAGCGAGCGCGTCCCCATTCCGTGGGCGCACTCGCCGTGGCGGCGCGCGCTTTCCTCTTGTTCACGCTGGCGCTGCCGCTCGCCGACGGTCTCTACCGCCGCTCGACCGGCTTGCCCCTCGTCGCGACGGTCGCGGCGCCGACCTATTCCTATCGCGCCGCGCACGCCAACCCGGCCGCGTTCGCCACCTGGTGGTTCTACTATCTCCACGAATGGATCCGGGACGACGGGATAAGGGCGGCGATCGACGCCCCGGACCCGCAGAAGAAGCTGCCCTTCGTGCTCGTTCCGAACAGTTCGGGGCGAATGTTCGACACGACGATCCGCATCAACAATCTCGGCTTTCGCGGGCCGGACATGCCGCGCGACAAGGGCGACGCCTTCCGCATTGTGGCGCTCGGCGAGTCCCAGACCTTCGGGCCGACGCTGCGCGACGGGGAAAAGCCCTGGCCCGAACTGCTGCAGGACCTGTTCGACCGCCACGCGTCATGCGGCCGCAGAATCGAGGTTCTCAACGCCGGAACGGAGGCCTATACGCTCGAGGACAATCTCGAGCGCATGCGCCGCGACATTCTGCCGCTGAAGCCCGATCTGATCGTCAGCACGCATGGAATGAACGGGTTCCTGCCGTTTGGCTTGAGACGCGTCCCGGAACCTAATGAGCCGGGCGTAAGGCCCCGCGCCTCGGCGCTGATCGCCCGCGCCGCGCTGACGATCGAACGCTCGGCCCACGAGTGGCGCGATCGGAATTCGGCTCACGCCCAGCCGCCGGCGCTCGCGCCGATGACCGACGCGGAACTCATGAAGACCCGGTACGCGGAAGACTATCGCAAGCTCATCGCGCTTGCGCGCGCGGGCGGCGCCGATATCGCGCTCGCTGAATCGACCATGGCGGTCAACGCGCAGAGCCCGCGCAAGGTCAAGGATTTCTACGGCGCGGTGTTCAAGCCGATCGACGACATCATCGCCGCCAACGCCGCCCACAATCGGATGGTCAAGCTCATCGCCCGGGAGGAGGGCGCGCCGCTGATCGACATGGCCGCGGCCGTCGATGGGCAATGGGACGACGACCTCTATCTCGATATCGTCCACTTCACCGAACGGGGTGACGAAAGGGTCGCCGCGCTCATGTTCCACGCGCTGGTGCCGATCCTGGCCGAGCGACACGGCATGAAGTGCGTGCTCCGGTGAGCGGCGGCCGTCTCGCGCGTGCAGCGTTGCTGCCGCGTATCCGCTCCTACTCGGACGCTTTTGATCGGGGGCGCACGCTCGAATAGTCATGTTCACTTTCGGCCCGCGACAGGTCGTAAGCTGTTTGCAGGTTCAGCCAAAAGCGCGGGTCGACGGCGAAGAATTTGCCGAGTCGAATTGCGGTGTCGGCGGACACGTCCCGCCTCTGGCGAATGATGTCGCTGATGCGATTGGGAGGGACGCCGATGGCCTGAGCCAGTCCGCTCGCCGAGAGGCCGAGAGGCTGGAGGTATTCCTCGGCGAGGACCTCGCCGGGATGTGTTCGCAGTCGGGGCACGACACGCTCCTTCAATGATAGTCGACCACTTCAACCCGATCCGGGCCAGCTTCGGTCCAGACAAAGCAGATGCGCCATTGCTGGTTGACGCGAATGCTGAACTGTCCCGCTCTGTCAGCCTTAAGGGCCTCCAGCCGATTCCCGGGCGGCGACCCTAACGCCGCCAACGTCGGCGCCGCGTCTAGCATGTCCAGTTTTCGAGCGATTGCCTTCGAGATGACGCGCCAGGGAGCTGGGCAGACACCTTCCCGGAAAAATCCCTCGGTTTTGCTGTCCGCAAAGCCAACGATCACTTGTCTTATATACAATACGTATTGCGTAACCTCAAGACACATCCCGCTCGCTTCCAAGCTTCCGGCTCCGCGCTCTGTCGGATCGAATCGGACCGGCATAGGATGCGGCGCAGGTGGAGGAATCATCCGTGCCGCAAACCGAAATTGACGCCATTCGCGCTCTGCTCGGCGCCAAGCCGCGGCCGGTCGGCTGGGCGGAGCGCCGGCTCCGGCTCGACGAGGTCGGGGCTGCGTGGCCGGTCGCCGAAGACGTCAGGCTCGAGGCGGTCGATCTCGACGGCGTGCCCGGAGAATGGTCGATCGTCCCTGGCGCCGACGCCTCCCGTGTTCTGATTTACTTTCATGGCGGCGGCTATTGCTCGGGTTCGATCGTCAGCCACCGGCGGCTGGTGACCGAGGCCGGACGGGCAGGGGGCCTGCGCACGCTGGCGGTTGGCTACCGCCTCGCTCCGGAGCACCCGTTTCCGGCCGCGCGCGACGACGCGCTGACCGTCTGGCGGCGGCTACGCAAGCAGGGCTACCCCGCCGGGCGGATCGCGGTCGGCGGCGACAGCGCGGGCGCCAATCTCGCCCTCGCCCTAACCTTGGAGCTCAAGCGCGCAGGCGAGGACTTGGCCGCCTGCCTTTGGCTCGTGTCGCCGTGGACCGATCTCGCCATGTCGGGCGCGACGCTTGAGAGCAAGAGCGCGGTCGATCCCCTCATTCATAAGGCGTATCTGGAGGAGCTGGCCGCCGCCTACGCGCCTCAGGGCATGGACCGCAGGGACCCGCGCCTCTCGCCTCTCTACGCCAATCTCGAGAGACTGCCGCCGATTCTGATTCAGGTCGGTTCGGCCGAGACCCTGCTCGACGATTCCGTCCGCCTTGCCGCCGCGGCCGGCGCGGCCGACGTCCCGGTCACCCTGGAAGTCTGGCCGCATATGATCCACGCATGGCCGCTCTGGAATGCGCGCCTCGAGCCTGGCCGGCGGGCGCTTGCGCACGCGGGCGCGTTCCTGCGGGAACACCTCTAGGCGCAGCGCTCCCATTGTTCGGAAGGCGTCCACAGAGGCCGCCATTGTGGGCGCGGTCGCCGACCGCGCGGCGAACTCATAGGAATTGATATGGTAGTGTGAGTCGGAAAGCCTCGCTTTTTCCGCGCGCAGGGCAGCCGTTGCGGCCATTGTCGAATGACCGAAATGACCACCGAACTGAACGTCGACCCGCAGCCACCGAGCGCTGAAGCGCCCTCGGGCCTGCTCAGCAATTCCGCCTTCATGGTTATCCTGGTCGCGACGTCGCTCTCGAGCGTCGGGCTTGCGATGTATGACACGGGTTCGGCCTGGCTGATGACCCGCCTCAATCCAAGCCCGATCATGGTTTCGGCCGTTCAGGTGGCGACGACCTTGCCGATGTTCCTCTTGACCCTGCCTGCCGGCGCGCTGAGCGATGTCGTGGATCCGCGCCGGCTTCTGATGGTCGCTGGGGCGGCCGTGGCCGCGGTTTCGATCGCATTTTCGGCTGCGGTCTCGGCTGGGCTGGCGAGCCCGCTTTCGCTGCTCGCGACAACGTTCCTGTTGGGCATGGGCGGCGCGCTCGCGGCGCCCGCGTGGCTCCTCATCACCCCGATCCTCGTGCCGAGGTCGGAACTCGACAGCGCGATCGCAATCGACACCACGAGCTATAACGTCGCGCGGGCGATCGGTCCGGCGATCGCCGGATATGCGATCGCACGGTTCAGCATCGCCCTTCCGTTCTGGTGCTGCTGCGTCGGCAATCTCATGCTGCTTGCGGCTCTGATCTGGTGGCGGGCGCCGCCGCGGCCGAAGGAAACCCTGCCGGCCGAACGGCTGATCAGCGCCATGACGACGGGCGTGCGTTACGTCCGACACAGCCGCGAAATGGACGCGACGCTCATCCGCGCATTCGCCTTCTTTCCCTTCGCCAGCGCCTATCTGGCCTTGCTGCCGTTGATCGCCCGCCGTCAGGGGAGCGACGGGGCGGAGGTCTATGGTCAACTGATGGCCGCCATCGGCGTCGGCTCGATCCTGGCCACATTGGCGCTCGACTGGCTGAAGAAACGCCTCGGCGCGAATGGGCAGGCCGCTCTTGGCGTGTTCGGGACCGTCGTCTCGCTCTTTCTGCTCGCCGCCGCGCGCGGGCCCGTCATGGCGCTCGCCGCGAGCTTCGTCGCCGGCGCCTCGTCGATCGTCGTGCTGACGACATTCTTCGTCTCCGCTCAGGTGGCTTTGCCGGAATGGGTGCGCGGTCGGGGCCTGGCGATTTTCCTCACCGTCTATTTTGGCGCACTGACGCTCGGCAGCGCCGTGTGGGGCGAAGTGGCGGCGCTCAGGGGAGTGCCGTTCGCGCTCTCATCGGCTGGCGTGGGCGCGTTGATCGGCCTCGCGCTCACATGGGGGTGGAAGCTTGAAACGGGCGAAGCGGAGAATCTCAGTCCGTCGATGCGCTGGCGCGCCCCCGGCTTCCTCCATCGCTTCGCCGACGATGAGGGACCGATCCTCGCGCTCATCGACTATAGGATCGACCCGGCGGACAGAAGCGCTTTCCTCGCTCTGATGCAGGACGTCAGCCTCGAGCGGATGCGCGACGGCGCCTACGGGTGGCATATGTTCGACGACCCGGCCGAGCCCGGCAAGATGATCGAGACTTTCCTCATCCATTCCGCGCTCGAACTCAAATATCGCCAGGCGCGCGTGACCGTCGCGGACCAGATGATGGAAGACAAGGCGAACCAGCTCCTGAAGGCGCCCCCCGCCGTCCGCTATCTGGTTGCGCCTCAGCGCGCGCCGCGGTCGTGGCGAAAGCGGAACTCGGCGCTGCCCTCGAGCGAATGAAGCAGCGGTGATCGAATGAAGAGCCGGCGGCCTCGACGTTCGCCGGACGCCTCAATAGTAACGCGGGATCGGACCGTTGTGCGGCGTCACTCGGTCGGAGAGATCGAACATCACTTCGTCGACGTAGCACCATCCCCAGCCTTCCGGGGGATCGTAGCCCTCAATGATGGGATGGCGGGTGACCTGAAAATGCTTGGTCGCGTGCTGGTTCGGCGACTGGTCGCAACATCCGACATGACCGCATGTGCGGCAGATGCGCAAATGAACCCACCTGTCGCCGGTCTTCAGGCATTCCTCGCAGCCAAGCGCGCTAGGCGTCACGTCGCGAATGGCGTTCAGATGTGTGCACGTCTTCGTCGTCATGGATCGCTCGCAACGTTAGAGGTGGGGACCTTCAGAATGCGCGAGCGACTTATGAATTGCCGCCACCACCGCGGCGCCCTCGCCGATCGCGCCGCCGACCCGCTTGACCGACCCGGACCTCACGTCGCCGACCGCGAACACGCCGGGCACGGACGATTCAAGCGGCGAGAGGGCGGAGGCGCCATTCGCCGGCGCCATGCCGGTCGTCACGAAGCCCGCCTTGTCCAGCGCCACGCAGCCTTGCAGCCACTCGGTGGCGGGATCTGCGCCGATGAACAGAAAGACGTTGCGAGCCGCCGCCTCGGCCTCCTTCCCGGCGCGACGGTCGCGCCACCGCACCGCCTCGATGCCGCCGCCGGGCGAACCGCTCAGTGCGATGATCTCGGTCTCTGTCATGAGTTCGATGTTCGGCGCAGCGGCGATGCGGTCGATCAGGTAGCGCGACATGCTTTCCGCGAGACCTGGCCCCCTGACCATCATGCGCACCCTCGAGGCATGGCCGGAAAGAAACACTGCGGCCTGACCGGCTGAATTGCCGCCGCCGACCAGGACAACCTCTTCGCCGGCGCAGAGGCGCGCTTCGATCTGCGACGCCCAGTACCAAACGCCGCGGCCCTCGAACTGGGCGATGTCGGCAAGCGCGGGGCGCCGGTAGCGCGCGCCGCTGGCGACCACGACCGTCCGGGCGTGAATGCGCTCGCCGCCCTCGGCCTCCAGGACGAACGCGCCGTCGACGCGGGTGCAGTCGAGCGCTTTGACAGCGACCGGAATCATGACGTCTGCGCCGAATTTCTGCGCCTGAATGAAGGCGCGGGCGGTCAGCGCCTGGCCGCTGATTCCGGTCGGAAAGCCGAAGTAGTTCTCGATCCGGGCGCTCGCTCCCGCCTGGCCGCCGAAAGCGCGGGCGTCGACAACCGCAACTGAGAGGCCCTCGGAGCACGCGTAGACGGCGGTCGAGAGCCCTGCTGGCCCGGCGCCGACCACCGCCACGTCGTAGACGAAGTTCGTTCGCCACACAGGCGTCATGCCGATCTGGCGCGCGAGCGCCTGCTCCGAAGGATTGCCGAGCACCGAGCCGTCGGGACAGACCACCAAGGGCAACCCGCCGGCGAGATCCGCATATCGGCCGATCACCTCTTTGGCTTCGGGGTCCTTGGCCGGATCGAGCAAATGGTTCGGAATGCCGTTCCTGGCGAGAAAGCCCTCGAGCCGGATCACATCCGCCGCGCCCGGCGCGCCGATGAGGACAGGGCCAGCGAGGCCGGCTTGAAGCAAAGCCACCCGGCGAAGAATGAGCGCCCGCATGATGCGCTCGCCGAGCTCGGCTTCGGCGATCAGCAGCGAACGCAGACCTTCGGTTGGAATGAGCAAGGTCTCGGCGTCGCCCTTTGCTGTGCCGTCCGTGATCGCCGAGCGCCGGGAGAGCTGACCGGCCTCAGCCGTGAATTGACCCGGGCCCTGTTCGACGATCGGATTCACATGGCCCAGGCCGTCGCGCTGGACAATCGACAGGACGCCCTTGAGCACGACAAACATGCCTGGGCTGAGCTTTCCGGCTTCGAATAGCTTCTCCCCGTCCGAATATTTGCGGAGTGAACCATAGCGGCGCAATCGATCGATTTCGACCGCCGTCAATGTAGGAAACGTCTCCTGGTAGCGAGGTCCGTGAGCGGGGTAGACGAATTCGTCCATACATCTCGACCTTTTACGCGCAACACGCAGGGGATTGGCGCGCCTGGTTGGATCGCACTCGAGGCGCGCGCGCGAAGCGCCTGTGGATTGCCTTCGCCGCGCCGCGCGGATTGTTTCAAGCGATGCGCCTTGTGAGTTCCTTTTTCAAGCCTGGCCGCGAGCGCCGGATGGCGTGAGCGGAGCCGGGCGCTTGGCGGCTCCGCCCCATCCCGACTAACAATGGCCTTCGATGAATGCCGTTCCTGGCGAGGAACGCGGCGCGGCGGAGTAGAGACGAAGATGACCGAGACGTTTCAGCTTCTCATCGTGCTTCTGGCCGTCATTTCCGCGGTCGCGCTGGTGGCGAAGCGGCTGAAGATTCCGCCTGCCATTCTGCTCGTGATCACAGGCGTCGGGCTCGCGCTGATCCCCGACCTGCCGACCTTGCAGCTCGCCCCCGACCTCGTCCTGGTGCTCGTGCTGCCGCCCATCATCTATTGGGACGCGGTGAAAATGAGCTGGAAGGAGTTCCGCTTCAACCTGCGCGCAATAACGCTGCTGGCCGTCGGCTGCGTCGTATTCACTACGGTCGCGGTCGCCGCGGCGAGCCACTTTCTGTTGGGCTTTCCCTGGGCGGTCGGCTTCGTGTTGGGCGCCATCATTTCTCCTCCCGACGCTGTTGCGCCCCTGGCGATCGCAGAACGGATGCAGCTTCCAAGGCGCCTGCTTGTCATTCTCGAGGGCGAAGGGCTTGCGAACGATGCAACGGCGCTTGTCCTTTATCGCTTCGCGGTCACCGCGGTCAGCGCCGGATCGTTCTCGTTCGTCCAGGCGGCAGGCACATTTGTGGCGATCCTTGCTGGAGAGGTCGTATGGGGAATCGGGGTCGGCTGGATCATGCTTCGCCTGCGCCGCTGGATCCGCGACCCCGGCATCGAGTTCATGCTGTCGATTCTGACGCCGTTCATCGCCTATTGGCCGCCCGAACAGCTCGGTGGCTCCGGCGTGCTCGCCACAGTCGCGGCCGGACTCTATGTCAGTTGGAACGGCTCTCGCCTGATCCCGGCAAGGACGCGACTTCCGGGCGTCGTGTTCTGGGACTTCCTGACCTATCTCATCGAGGGCCTGGTTTTTCTCATCACCGGCTTGCAGGCGCGCGCGGTTATAGCCGGCATTCACCATTACATGACCGCCCAAGTGGCTTTCGCCGCCGCCGTCGTCTGCGCGGTCGTCATCGCAGCCCGCTTCGTGTGGATGTTTCCCGGGACTTATCTGCCGCGCTGGTTCGTCCCCGCGATCCGCCGGAGAGATCCTTCGCCGCCGTGGCAGCACCCGTTCCTGCTGGCGTTCACCGGCATCCGCGGCATTGTCTCCCTGGCCGCCGCCCTCGCCATCCCCTTCACCGTGGCGGACGGAAGCCCATTTCCCGACCGTGATCTGATCCTGATTCTCACCTTTTGCGTTTTGTTCGTGACCCTGGTCGGCATAGGGCTGACCTTGCCCGCGGTGGCGTGGGGGCTCGGCCTTGCAAACGCTGGCCGCCGCGAGCGGCAGGCCGAGCGGGAGGAGGAGTACAAGGCTCGCAGGCGCGCCATCGTGGCGGCGATCGAGCAGATCGACGCGCTCGCTCAGAGCCGCAAGCTTCCGCAGGCCGTGGTCGAGCCGTTGCGCGTCCACCATCGCAACCGGCTCGAGGACATCGAACGTCACAATGACGGCAACGAGCGTGACAAGAAGCTCGCCGAACTCAGCGACGAACTCGAACTCGCGCTGATCGAAACCGAGCGGGGCCTGGTCAACAGGCTTTATCTCGACGACGAACTGAAGGGCGACGCGCGCCGCCGCATCGAGCGTGAACTCGACCTGCGCGAGGCGCTGTTCGCGAATGTGCACGCGACCGAATGACGCTGGTCGCGCTTCGGCCAAACGCCTGATCGTGAAAGCGCGCCAATTCGCATGGCCTGGAGGCGGCTATGCGGCAAGCGCGGTTCGCGACGGTTTTTCGCGGAACAGACCGCGCAAAATTCGCGGAATTGGGCGCCCGTCGCCATGGGGTTCGTCGATGGTGCAGCCGATTATCTCCCGCCCCAGACTTTCATCTTGGCTACCATTAACTCTCCGTCAACAGGAGTGGTCGAATATTGGGCAATCCGTTGGGTAACCGACGCGCTGCCGCTAGGGGGCGCGCCCCGAGCCACGGTCCGGCGTCAAATAAGGGGCGCGGATATGCTTGCATGGTTGCTTTGGCGCCTGGAAAGGATGGAGCGAATACGCGCCGTCGCGGGCGAGTTGATGCGCAAGTTTGGCGATGAAGCTTATGCGGAGGCGCGCCGCCGGGGGCGGAGGGCCACCGGGGACGAAACGGCGCGAGACTGGAGTCGGGTCGCCTTGGTCGTCGCCCGCCGGACGCGCGTGCACGGTTCAGACGGCAGATCGACCGAGATTGTGGCGGAAAAGCTGCGGATGTTTAGGATCCAGTTTGTTTGCGGAACGCTCGATCAGGGGCCAATGAATTTAACAGAGAAGCAGATTCAAGTCGCCGACGCGCCCGCCGCAATCATCGCTGCCGCAAATATAAAATGGCCGCCTCAGACGATCGGCGTGCGCATTCTCGATCGCGAGGGCCACGAAGTCTTTGCCCGACAGAAGGCTCAGCGGAGATTGATTCCCCAGCAAGGATGATCCGCTTGCTGCGATCCGTTCCCGCGAACCGTCGTCAGCCTGCTTCACGGGTCATGCGCCTTGAGCCACTCGCCCAGGCGAGCAAGGCTTTCCTCGTTCCAGCCCTGCGGCTCTAACACCGCGATCCAGCCGTCGGGATAATGGGCCGCCGCATAAAACGAGCCCGCCGCCACGGCTCAGCCCGACCGGCGACAGCGCGCCAACAGAATCGAGAACATGACGGTTCATAGAGGGACCAGCATAAAAGCTAACCACCCATTCCGGCGCCGCGTTACGTGCGGCGAGGCGCTCGACATGGTTCAGGACGGCTCGCGGGCGCGTGTCAGTCTGCAGTCCGTCTTGCAGGGGATGGCGTCGTCTGATCTGCGGCGGCCTGTCTGGCGCGGAACGCTTCAACCTCAGGAAGCGGGGCGCCCGCATATTCTCCTGCGGAGGGAAAGGATTTCTCCTTCACTTCCTCGCGGAAGCCTTTCAACGCATGCGCACCCGCTCGGCCTGGCGCGCCATGTCCGACATGACGATGTTTTCCGCGATTGTCATCGTCGGGCAGAGCGCAAGCTCCTGATGGACGACGACCACGCCCGCCGCGCGGCTGTCGAGGGGCGAGGCGAAACGCGTCGCCTGGCCGTCGATAAGGATCTCCCCCTCATTCGGCTGACGATCGCCTTCGAGGATGTGCATGAAGATGGATTTTCCGGCGCCGTTCTCGCCGCCGCAATCATCAAAGCTGCAATCCTCATGTTCGTTCCTCCCGTTTCCTCATTTTGAAACCGGCGTCCTACGCCGACCGGCGCGTAGACCATTTGTCGATGCCGACCGCGATCACGATGACGAGGCCGATCATGAATTCCTGAACGAAGGGGGAGACCCCCATGAGGCCCGTTGCGCATCACGCCGATGATCAGCACGCCGAGAATCGTGCCCAGAAACGTTCCCTCGCCGCCCGAAAGCGGCGGGCCGCCGACGATGGTCGCGGTCGGTTTTGGTTAGCTTGCGAGGAAGCATCGGGTCTTTGGAGTTGGGCCACGTCGCCCCGGGAATACCCATTTCGTCTAGGGCTCGTAGAGCGCGTGCCTCCCGTCACCCGTAAGTGCAAATTGATCCGGCGAGTCTTCCACCGCCCCGTCGCACGCACTCAGGGGCAATTCATCGTGTAGAAAGTCGTTGAACAGGACTCGTTTAACTTCACACACCTTCGCTTTGCGCGCGCCCGCTGCGACGCCGTTGCGCAGGGTTGCGGTCACGGCTCCCGATGGCGCGTTTCCGAACATGGCCTGCGTTGCGTCCGCCTCGGGGCGCTCGTCCGACAAATTGATTTCGTAGGCGTCCTCGTCGCGCGCTGGGGCTGGAGCGCCTGCGGCGTCGTGATCGATCGACACCCGGCCGATCCGTCGGCTCCGGAGCCGAAACGCGATGTCGATCGTACGCCCGACGCCGATGGCTTTGACGTTCGCGGCCGCCTCGGCTTCATCGAGATGCACGTCGAACGTCTTGTCGTCGCGACGCGAGGTGACCCCTTTCAATCGCGGCCCGGTGGGATACTCCAAGGCGTCGACTGAGGGGACGAAAACATTGACGATCGGGTCGTTCGCAGGATCCAGGAGGTCGAGGCGAATAACCATGGCGCGGCTTGGCGAAGCCAGCGTCTTTTCCGCAAGGAAACCGATCGAGCCCTTCGCGCGGCCCAGAATCTCAAATTGCGCCGTGGCGCGGGCGCCGTCGAGCGAAACGGTCCAGGTCGCCGGGTCGCGCAAGAACTGCGGGGCGGAAACGCTATTCAGCGCCAACGGATGATGAGGCTTCTCCTCAAGCAGCAACGTCGCCCGCTCATTGGCGTCCGCAAGCACAGGCGTCGAGGCGAACATCGAAACCGTGATCAGCGCCGCCCACATCAAAGGTAAATGCATGTCGACCTCCGATTACGGCGGTGGGGTGGACGGCGCGCGGGGCCGCATCGCTTGCGCCAAGAGGGTCATTGTTAAACACATCTCAAGAGGGAGAGCCGTCCATCCCGGAAATGGAGCCTACCGTCAGCTCAATGCAAGGCTGCCACGCGGCCGTGGAGCCACGCTTACCAATTTGACAGTTTGGTTGCCTCCCCGGGAACGTTCGCAATTTGCGCAAGCCGTCGTCCGCTTGGCCATTTAGCGACGTGTCACGTTAAGCCGACGCTAACATTGGCGCGCGGATCGGAGGTGAAGCAGGCGTTCCGCCGCAAAAAATCCTCAAGGCGCGGTTAAGTGCCCGGGTTGGAATCGACGAAACATCTTCGGACGCACTCAACGAGAAGGACGCCGAGTTGAATTCAGAGAACGCTTCCGCGCCCGGAGAAACCGGCGGACAAAGCCAGGTTTGCGAGTCATCGGTCGCAAGACCGCCGGGATCGGAGGCGGCGGCTGCCGCGCACGCGGCGTCGGGAGAGGGCTCCCTCGCTACGGGCGCCCGGGATGAAGGCCAAGCGAAGGCGGTAATTGCGCAGCTCGCTGAGCCTTCTGTCGAGCCGGTGAAAAACTCCCCGGCTGGGAAGCCCGGCGGAGACCATGAAGTCGGTGTCTCGTCGGTCGCGGTCGTGTCGTTCGAGGGGGCAGTCGTTGATCCTCTGAGGGAGGCGTTGTCAGCCCTCGATGACAGGGATTATGCGACCGCTCGGCGGCTGTTTGCGGCGATCGGACGGAAAGACGTCGCTGAAGCTATCAAGGACGCATTGGCGGCCCTCGATCGCAAGGATTATGCGACGGCTCAGGGGCTTTTTGAGGCGCTCGGCCAGAAAGGCGCCGCTGCCGCGCAGGTGAAGGGATCGACGCCGGCCAGTCCGGCGGCCCCCAAGCCCGCGGCATCGGCAGGGGTTCCAATGACGCCCAACTCCCGGAATGAATCCGGACGGAAACCCGTAACATCGCCGCTCGAAGTTGTTCCGCTTGCGGATGCGGCGTATCGCCGGCCTCTGCCTCAGGCAGAAAAGGCGAAATCGCCCCGCATTAAGCCGCTTTTACTTGGAACAGGCTTGGTGTTATTTGTGATCTTCGGCGTATCTGCTATTTATGGTTCGCCACTAAACTGGACGTTCCCCACCACGAAAAGCCAGGCGATCGCCGGTCTTTCTTCAGCTGCTGATGTCGTCAAGTTGGATCTAGCGGCGATCACGGGCCAAAGCGCGCGCGAGGAGGAGCGGCCCGCGATGCGCGACCTCAGCGCTGCGCTCACACGGCTGACGGTCCGGCTCGACCAGATCGAGCACGAGTACGGAGCACGTTTGGATAAGCTCAACGAGCGCGTCGACCAAGATTCATCCTCCAGATTTGCCGATATTGCGGCAAGGCTCGATAAGCTGGAGAAAAAAGCCGCCTTGCCGGCGACGACTGCCTCAGAGGCTGCCGATGTCGTGGCGAGGCTCGATAAATTGGAGAAGAGAGTCGCCGTCGCGGCTGCGCCTGCCTCAGAAATTGCTGGTCTCACGACAAGGCTCAACAAGTTGGAGAAGAGAGCCGCCGTCGCGAGCGCAAGGTCGGCCAATCCCCTCCCCCCTGCCGCGCCGAACCAATCGTCGCTTATGGCAAGGGCGGAACCTTCCGTCCCGAATGAAACAGCCAGATCCGAGAACCCGGGGCCCTTGCTCCGAGACTATAGCGTCGAGAATGTACGGGACGGCGTGGCGGTGGTTGACAGTCGCTATGGTCCGCAAGAGGTAGCACCCGGAGATGTGATCCCTGGGGCGGGGCGCGTCTTGCGAATTGAGAAACGAGGCGGCGACTGGTTCGTCCTGACAAGCCGCGGCGTCATAGCGAACGGTGCGGCGCCCTAGATGTTCAGTCCCGGCGTTTCTGGAGCGGGCTGATTGGGAATCTTTGCGGGCTTCGCGGGACAGGGTGACCGTGCGCGAATTTCCAGGCGTCAGGCGGCTGATACGGCGACCCTTGTCCGCGACTGACGGAAGCGATTTCGAATCCCGCGGAAACCAGCCGCGGCGCGAGATGGCGCCGATATGACGCTTCCTCCGATGACCACGCCACGAGACATGGGTTTTCCTCCGACCGCCAGTAGTGTCGAGGTTTAGGCGCAGGCCTTGAGCGGCGCGAGCGCAGTCGAATGGCTCCGCGGCGCTTGACACGCCAGCCCCCATCCGCGCCAGACTCTCGCCACAAACCAGCGGAGGAACTGCTCTATGGCTCGCAAGCTACGCGTTGGCTTTGTCGGCCTCGGGCGCGTATTTGATCTCAACGTGCGCGGCTACCTTGACCATCCGGAGGCGGAGGTTGCGGCGCTATGTGACGCCGACCCCGCTATTCTCGCGCGCCGCGCGGGCGAACACCCCGGCGCCCGCGCGACCCACGATTTCCAGGATTTCTTGGGCTTCGACCTGGACCTGATCGAAATCCTGACGCCACACCCGCTGCACGAGGCCATGACAGTGGCGGCGCTCGCCCGCGGCTCGCATGTCAGCGTGCAAAAGCCAATGGCGATGACGCTGCCTGAATGCGATCGCATGATCCAAGCCGCCGCCGTGAACGTCAGGCGTCTAAAGGTGTTTGAAAACTTTCTTTTCTACCCGCCACTGGTTAGAGCCCGCGAGCTGCTCCGTGAGGGCGCGATTGGCAGGCCGCTGCATTTCCGAATGAAGGTGGTGATGGCCGATCGCGGGCAAGCATGGCATGTGCCGGAGACGGCGAGTCGCTGGCGCCATGAGCTTGCTGCCGATGGCCGCGGCGGCCCTATGGTGTTCGACCACGGCCACCACATGATGGCGGTCGCGCTTTGGCTCTTTGGAGACGTGCGCGACGGGTTCGCGTGTATCGAGCGCACCGAGACTAACGCCGGCGTCTATGATGCGCCCGCGACCCTGACCTGGCGCCACGCCGACCCACCTGTGCACGGCATGTGGGATGTTTCGTTAGCCCTGAAGATGACTTTGCGGACGGACTATTATGCCGACGCCGAGCGCTTCGAAATCCAAGGCGAAGAAGGTATAATCCACGTCACGCGCTGCTCCGACCGCATGCTGGAGGAACCAGCGCTTACGCTCTATCGGAGTGGTGAGGTGCGCGCCTTCCACAACCTCGACACCGACTGGGGCGCGAGCTTCACGTTGTCCACGCGCCATTTCCTTGACGTTCTTGCAGGGAGGCAACCGGAACAGGTGCTTACTGCGAAAGCGGGCCGGCGGGTGATCGCGCTCTATGATCTCTTTCAGCGCAGCAATGCCGAGCGGCGCGCGGTGGCAGGATAGCGGCGGATCAGATCGACGGCCTTCGTAGCCTTCAAAACCTGCTGCGCCCTTACTGGGATGTGATGACGCCACGGCCCCGACCCGACGCGGATACTGGTCTCGCAGCGATTGAATGTCGCAAATCGACGTAAACCTGCCGTTGCAGATCGCGGCCTTGGACGCCTCAATTGGGCGGATTCCGGCCCTTCGGCGATCGCGATGCGATGGCAAGAATGCGCACACAGCGGCAATTGCCCGACGGTGCGCTGAACGGGTCAAATCGACACTAAGGAGACGTTCGTCGCGAACAATCGAACGTGGGGAGTCGACGTTGAGCGGACGTTCAGATCGCGACCGCAGACGCAGCAGTTGCGAGGATTCCGGACAATGGAATTCACCTCGTCGATACCCTCGTCACAGTTGCGTTCTGGCCTTGATAGCGGCCATCAATTCCAATGCCTTGGCGATCACAGGCATCTCCGCCGTCGGCGAAAAGCCTCCGAGCGCGGGCGCGAGGACAGCGTGTGCTTCGACGAGACGGTCGGTCGATTGATAGAGCTTAGCGAGCGCAAGCGACGCGAGCAGCTCGAAACTCCGGGCGCCCTGTTGTTTCGCGATAGCGAGGGAGGTTTTGAAAGCGTCTTCGGCCTGCGCAGGGTTGGCGGGCTCACGCTTCAAAAGGATATTGCCGCGCACTCGATGCAGGTTGGAATCGTAAAGCCGATCCCCGCCTTCTTGACTCATCACCAAAGCTTCGTCGATCAACGCCAAGGCTCGCTCATAGTTCTGCGCCGTAGCTTCAAGCCTCGCAAGAGCGCCAAGAAAGCCAGGAACTATGACCCGATTGCCTTGATCCCGATAATCCGCCAGCGATTTGCGGAAGTCATCTAAGCCGCGTTGCGTATTGCCCAGCTGAGTGCGACCCCAGCTCAGATACAAACGTGAAAGCGCAAGATAATACCCCATGCTATGCTGTTGGCTGATCTTCAGAAAATTCCCGGCGTCGACGACAACGCTCTCGAAGTCATTTCGTGCGGTCTCAATCGCGATTTTGTAAAGGAGCACAGACGCGGTGGTCGGGGGGTGGCCCAGCTCGCCGGCGAGACGTGTCGCCTCCTCGATCAATTCACGTGCGCGCGGGAGATCCCCTGACAGCCACATCGTAAACGCGAGGACAGCTCTAGCGCTTGCTCCGACGTCAAAGCCGAACTTTTCTCTGATTTCGCTGCCGGGCTCCTCGAAACGACTAAGCCCCAGTTCGAGTTGGGTTCGCGCCTCGCGCAAGTCGCCCAGTTGCATGCAGGCCTGGCCAAAGGCTAGGTGGCCGGCCCGGGCCTCGGCAATTCGTCCTTCGGCTTCCGCCTCTCGAAGAAAACGCTCGGCAATATCCCGAGCCACGCGGAATTCCCCGCGCGACCAACTCCAGAGAAACCGACCAAAAAGTGCAGAAAACCCATCAGCGGGAAGTTCGGCGCGCGCCGCGAGAGCGCTCGTGCGTTCGAACGCGGCCTTGGCCTCGTCCGCCGCGTAACCCTTCGACCATAGGACTGCCTGAGCGTAGTCGTTCTGCAGCTTGACCCGCCGGCTCGCCTCCGCCTTTGAAATCGCGGCCGCCGCGGCGGGCTCCGCCGCCTTATCCGCCAGAGCGATCGCCTTGCCGAGATGGGCGATCGCCTCCTGGAACGCCGAGCGGCGCAAGGCTCGATCGCCGGCCTTGCCCCACCATTCGATCGCGAGTTCGTCGAGGCCGGCCCGGGTGAAATGATGGGCGATGACTTCCGGCTCGGCAGCCGCGGCCTCTGGCTGTCCGACCAGGATTTCCGCCGCGCGGCAATGGAGCGCCTGGCGCGTGCTCTTGAGCAGGCTCTCGTAGGCCGCGTCCTGGATCAGCGCATGCTTGAAGCGATAGCTCCCTTGCGAGCGGGCGCCCTCGGAGATGAGGAGATCCGCGTCGGCGAGCCTGTCGAGCGCGGGCTGGAGGGCGGGGTCGCCGATCCCGCCCACGTCCCGCAACAGCGCATAAGTGAAATCACGGCCCAATACGGCGCCGACCTGCGCGACTTCGCGCGCTTCGCCGAGCCTGTCGAGCCGCGCCGCGAGCGACTGCTGAAGCGTCGGTGGGATCGCCTGCGGGCCGCCCGGCTGGCCGCGCTCGAGCAGAAGGCGCGTGACCTCCTCGACGAACAACGGCACGCCACCGGTGCGCTCGTTGACCCCCTCGACGATGTCCCTGGGCAGCGCATGATGGGCCGAGAGTTCACTGACCATCTTCGCGACCTGCGCGCGATCGAGCGGGGACAGGGAGATTACGCTGTGGTGCGACCTCGCGCTCCAGGGTGGGCGGAACTCGGGCCGCGTCGTCGCGATGATCAGCAGCGGCGCCTGCGCACCCCGCTCGGCGAGAGCCTGCAGGAGATCAAGCGAGGTCGGATCGGCCCAATGCAGGTCCTCGAACGCGAGCGCGACGGGCTGCGAGCGCGCCCCGGCGAGAAACCACGCGACAAGGGCCGCCAATTGCCGCCGGCGCAATTCCTCTCGCGCGAGTTTCGCGACGCGCTCCTCTGGCAATGGAACGTCGACCAGCGGCGCGAGCAACGGCGCGTATTCGGTTGGGTCCAGACCGATCAGACCCAGAGTGTTCTCGAGGTCGGCGAGGCGCCGGTCGGCAGGTTCATTCACGCCAAAGCGCTGGCGACCCCATTCGGCGATCGGATGCAAAGGCGTATTCTGCAGGAGTTGCGACGACGACAATTCGACAAAGGTGTGTGGCGTCTCACCGAGCGTCGCGCGAAACTCCTCCACCAGACGCGACTTGCCGATGCCGGGTTCGCCGACAATGAGCGTGAGCTGGCCCGCGCCGTCGCGAGCCCGATACCAGCGCCGACGCAAGAGGTCGAGTTCCTCCTCGCGCCCGATGAGAGGGGTGAGAGCACGCGCTCCGCCCCTGCGGCCGCCGCCGCTCGCGCGGACGATCCTGAAAAGCTGGACCAGGGCGGACACGCCCTTGAGTTCGCGCGCGCCCTGCTCCTCGGCGACAAAGAGACCAGCCACCTGCCGCTGGACGTTCAAGGTGACGAGCACCGACCCCGGCTCGGCGGCCGCCTCCACGCGCGCAGCGACATTCGGCGCATCGCCGAACACTTCGCCGGTCGCCTCCACGACGACCGGGCCGGACTCGATCCCGATGCGCGCCTTGAGCTCCGGCGCGCCCCTGGCCGCGTTCCTGGCGTTGAGTTCGGCAAGCGCCCGCTGGATCGCGAGCGCCGCCCGAACGGCGCGCTCGGCGTCGTTCTCCTGCGCGCGCGGATAGCCGAAAAGCGCCATCAGCCCGTCGCCGAGCCGCTTCAGCACATGGCCGCCGAAATCGGTCACTGCCTTCGACGCCTCGTCGAGATAGGCGTTGACGAGGTTGCGCCAGTCCTCGGGGTCGAGCTTGGCGACAAGGCCCGTCGAGCCGACGAGGTCGAAGAACAGGACGGTGAGATGCCGCCGTTCCGCCTCGGCGCCTGACATTGGCGCGGACGGGGACGGCTTGGCAGACGCGGGCTTTGCGGCTGACGGCGGCGTTTCGCCCACGGAGAGAGCGGCGATCGCCCGCATGAGCCGCTTGCGGTGCCCAAGCGGCACGCCGATCTTTTCGAGGTCGACTTCGACCAGGTCGGGCAGGACGCCCGCGTCGATCTCATGCTCGCGGAACAGGGCTTCGTATTGTCCGAGGTCGATCGCGTTCAGCCACTGGGCGACGTTCATCGTCGTTCTCGCGCACGGTTCGACTCCGATGATGGTCCCCGGGAGACTGCGAGTCCAGGTGGGGAGCGTTGGCCGGCCGCTATGGGGTCGATTCGACCGGTTCACTACCCCGTCGGGGAATGGCCGCTATTTGCGTGCGCCGTGAGAAGGCGGCGCTTTCCAGTGGGTGCAAGCCCCACCCGGCAACCGCTCCAGCCGGAAGCAACCGGAGCAGTCATGGAGGTGACGAAATGGCTGAAGCCTTCGGTGTAGCAGGTCACATATAGGTGACGGCGCGAGTGTGCGGGCCGCAACGCGAGTGAACGCTGAGCAAGCCTCACATGAGCAGGTGGCAGTCAAGTGGATCGTTTCCGGGTGATCAGTCTCCAGCGGTTTGTCCGGTATCCGAGGTTCTGAGCCCGCTTGCGTGACGCGGCTCGTTTCCGAGCACGATCAACCTCATATGTGGAACGGCCCGCGGTGCAAGGAGCTTCTCAATCGATTTCACCCGCGTGGACGGTGCGTTCATATGTACGGCCTTGAAGCACGGTACATGACCGCTGGCCTCGATGAGATCCGCGAAACGAGGAGCTAAATCACATCCACGCACTTTAAGTGCAGTGAGGTTGGCGGCTTCACTCGTTCCGGGATTTCGTCCCATGGGTTCATCGTCTGTAGTTGCACCTTGCATCTGCCGGCCTTGCGCCGGTCAGATTGGTTTGTCGGTCATAACCCTCATCGGGCAACCGCAGCGATCGAGAGCGGCTCAGGACGATGATAAATCCCGCCCTTATTCAGAAGCGCCCAAATGATCCGGGCCATCTTGTTGGCCAACGCGACTGCGGCCACCTTGAACGGGCGCCTAGCGAGTAGCGCTTTCAGCCAGGGGCGCGCCCGATCATCGTTCCGGGCAATCCGCAGAACGGCTGTCGCCCCGAGGACCAGGAGAACACGAAGTTCGGGATTGCCCATTTTAGAGATCCCTCCGAGTCGTTCCTTGCCTCCGCTGGAATGGGGCCTCGGTGTCAATCCCACCCAGGCGGCGAAGTGGCGCGCCGATTTGAATCCGCCGGGATCCGGAACCAGAGCCTTTATGGTCGCAGCGGTGATGGCGCCGACGCCGGGGATCGTCGTCAGGCGGCGCATGTCTTCGTCGCGCTTTGCCTCCGTAACGATGGCACGTTCGAGCTTGAAGATCTGATCAGCCAGGGTGTCGATCTGATCGGCAACCGCCATCAGGGCGAAGCGTGCCGCTGCGGGCAGTCGAGTATCTTCATCTTCCCGCACGATGGTCATCAGCGCCGCAACGCTGGGAAGGCCGCCGGCCGCGATGATGCCCAGTTCAGCCAAATGTGCACGTAAGGCGTTCACCGACTGCGTTCTCTGCTGCACCAGAAGAGCCCGCGTTTTCAGCACCATTGCGTCTGCTTGTTGTTCGGCGGTCTTGATGGAGACAAAGCGCATGGTCTTGCGGATCACCGCCTCGCTGATGGCTTCCGCATCGGCCGCGTCCGTCTTACCGCGCTTGACGAAAGGTTTGACGTAGGCTGGTGGAATGAGGCGCACATCATGGCCGAGGTTCGCGATCTCGCGCGCCCAATAGTGAGCGCCACCGCATGCCTCCATGCCAACCAGACATGAAGGCAGTTTTTCGAAGAAGCGCAGCACTTCGCCGCGACGCAGTTTCCGATTGAACAGGGGCGAGCCTGCAATATCGGCACCGTGAACCTGGAAAACGTGTTTGGCCAAATCGAGCCCGATGGTGCTAACATATTTCATGGAACGGTCCCTCCTTTGTGGCGTTCGAGCAACGACCACGTTTTAGCACTAGATGCTGTCGGAGCGGGCCGTTCCACCTCATCACATACGGTCGCCGTTCGCGACGGCTGCACCAACATCCCGCTTGCGGCGGGCAGGGCTCAGGAAGACGAGAACCTTTCTCGAAAACGGCGTTTCAGGCCACGGCTTGCTTCGGTTCGTCCACCTGGATCCGTCAGGACTGATCACGTCCCGAGGATTACGGTATCGGATGATGTGGAAGACGGGGCTATCGTCAGGCGGCCCTAATCATGGCGCCTTCGATCACGACCCCGGCGCTCACATATTTCCAGAGCGCGACCAGCAGCTTTCGCGCCAGCGCCACGATCGTCGTCTTGCGCCGACGACTGCCGTTACGTTCCATTCGGTCCTCGAACCAGAGGGTGAGTGCCGAGCGCGGCTGATGGCGTAGCCAAAGCCAGGCGAGCTGAATCATCGTTGTCCGTAGTCGCCGGTTGCCCGATTGCGAGATGCCCTGCTCGCGATTGACCGACCCGCTTTGCCAAGGCGTCGGGGCAAGGCCGGCATAAGCGGCGACCTGTCGGCGGTTATCGAAGTGTCTGGAGAGTCCCTCAGACCAGAGGACCGAAGCGAACTCCGGCCCAACGCCACGGACACCCAGCAACATCGGCGGCGGGGCCGACGCTTTGGTTTGTTCTGCGTTGAGCAGCGCGTCCCGCTCGGCCTCCACAGCCTTGATCTGCTCGAGCAGCAATTCGAGCCGATCGAGTTCTCGACAAACCTGGGCTTTGAGATGTTGGGGCAGGCGACGGCCATCGCCAGTCTGGAGCGCATCCAGCCGCGCTCGCCGATCGCGACGCAACGGCTCATACCCGGATGCGCCCTGAGAGAAGAGCAATCCTTTGATCCGGTTGACGTGCTGGACCCGTTCCATGATCAGCACCTTGCGCTCACGGCAAATCCGGCGGCGGTCTTCATCTTCAGGCGTCGGCGCCCGAACCATTGAGCAGACCCGCGGTTCGCCGCGCTTGTGGGCGAGCAGCGCGCGAAGCAAAGTCTCGCCGTCGATCCTGTCGGTCTTGGCCCGACGCCGCCGGCGCGAGGTCGCAATTGAGGCTGCATCGACAACATGGCTCTCAATTCCTTCGCTCAGCAAGACACGGTGAATCCAGAAGCCGTCCAACCCCGCTTCTTGAATGACGACGATTGGGAAGGATTTTCCGGTCCGCGCGCACGCTTTCCTCCTGAGCTCTGAAAAGCGCGCCAGCAGCGCAGCGATATCCCCGGCAGACACGCTGTGCTTGGACATCTTCTCCCCGCGGCCTGGCGACAGCGATGTGGCCAGCCAGGTCGATCGGCTCAGTTCCAATGAGACAAATATTGCGCAAAGATCGGCCCCGATCGTGGTCGGTGCCGCGGATTGATCAGCTACGTCTTGCATGGTCGCCTCCAGAGTGGGTGGTAAGCGACCTCATGCTGCCAAATCGCCGGTCGCTACCACCACCTCATGGGATCTCGAAAAGGACGATGTGCAGGCCGACCCGACTGCAATTTCGGGGAAGGCTGATACGGCTGGGTGAGATGAGCGAAGACGACGCCCAGTCGCTGCACCGGGGTACTGGCGGCAGCACGTACACAAGGAAAGCGCACGCAACACGGGAAGCCCCATGAGCGTGGTCAGGGATGACCAACCAGACGCCCGCGAGGGACAGGCTGGGCGCTCGTGGGGTGGCGGAGAGGCTTGTAGTACCGCTGAAGCCGGGTAACGCCGGGTGGAGGGAAGGAGCCTCAGTTCAAGACAGACGCAAGACGTAGTGAAGGACCTGGAGATTGGGCGACCTATCAACTCCGAACAGCGTTCAGAAACTGCAGACGGCGTTGCACGCGAAAGCGAAGGCAGAACCCGGCTATCGCTTCTACGCCCTCTACGACAAGATCAGCCGCGAGGACATTCTGGCGCACGCCTAAGGCAGCCCTGCCAAAGGGCGTCGCTCCTCACAGCCTCTCGTACACCGCCTTGCATCGATCGCTGAGCGAGCGCGCCTTGGAGCAGTCGGTGAGCGCGATCGTCTCGAAAGGGCGGATAGCGCCCCTAGAGGGGCCGCCTCATGAAAGACCGGAATCCGGGCGAAAGCCGGCGTTCCGTTGCGAGCGCGAAATGGGCTTCGCCGTCTTTCTGAAACAATCGCCACTCTCGCGGCGACCGCGTCGGGCCGGTCAATTCGTCTTCGCCTGCCCTTCCAGCCGGAAGCCAGTGCTGGACTCGAGGTGCGCCTTCCATGCCGCGATCGTCTTGAGCGGCCAGCTCGTGGGCCTGCCCGCCGAGACCCATCTCCTGCTGACGGGCGTCGAGCGTGTACATGAACGCCCGCCCAGAACTCCCGGCTCTCGCCGCGTTCGCCTCAGGCCGCGGCAAACGACGCCCTGCGGTGCCACATCGCAGCGATGCCGAGGCCGCCGAAGCCGATGAGCAGCATCGCCCAGGTCGACGGCTCGGGGACGGCCGTCAGGCTGCCAAACAGGCCGTGGCTTTCTACTCCTGCGGGATCGCCGAAGCTGGGGCCGGCGGTGAAGTAGAGGATGTTGGGGCTTCCGCCCCCGTCAAAACCGCTTCCGAACGATAGGCCCCAGAGTCCTCGATCATCAGCGGACCGTCGGTCCCGTCCAGCGCGCCAACCCACACGCCATCCTTGTAGATGTTGATCTTTCCGTCGCCGAAATTCCCGACCAGGAGATCGCCCCCCAACGACCCCCAACTCATGGGCGCCACCGCCAGACCCCATGGGGAGTTGAGCGCCCCGTTGGAGATCAGACGCTTGTCGAGGCTGCCGTCGAGGTTGAAAATGTCGACAAAGCCGTTGCCGGCGCCCGCCACGTCGTCGTGCCTGGCGGCGTCCTGCTTGGCGTAAGTGACGTAGAGCTCGCCGTTGATGACCTGGTCGTTGAACGGGGCGAAGCCCTTCGGAATGCTCGGGTCGACGAAATCCGTGGGTCCGTTCAGGGTCGGGTCGAAGTTGCTGTCGAAGGCGTCAATTCTGCCGAAGCGGAAATTCGTCGCAAAAAGGGTGCCGCCGTTCTCGTCCGAGATCGCCAAACCCTTATAGACCGAGTTCTTCAAGGGATCCGTATTCCCGTTATCCACCATTCTCACTGCCGTCGTTCCAGCCGCCATGTTCCATCCGGAAATCGCGCCGTCCTCCGAGGTGAACAGAAACAGCGCCTTCCCGCCCCCGTTCTTCAGATCGAACCCACTCGTGTCGTTGAAGACCTGTCCGGTCGGCGCCGACGTCGTCGCGCCGGTGGCGGGGGGAATCGTCACCGTCAGGTGCAGCGTCGCGTCCGGAACCGAGTAGACGGATGTAAAGCCGGTCCCGTTGTCGGAGATCCAGAATGGGGTCGGGAATGAAGCGTTACCCTCCGAGATACCCCACGCGTTCACAACATTAGGGTCGAATGTCTTCGCCTTGCCGAGCACGTCGGAGACCAGATTCGTCTGCTGGAACTCGGTTGCGGACGCCGGAACGACGCTCGTCGCCCACAGGCCTGCGCCGGCAAATGCAACCATAAGAACCGCGCCGCAAGAGGTGATCAGTGGTCTGATGTTCATGGCGTTCTCCCTGGTTCTGACGTCGGCATGGACCGGCGCACGCGGAAAACACGCCGCGAGCGTCTTCTATTCGCCCGGGATTCGACGTCCGCTCAAGTTTTTCGACATCGGAGCGAATAGGAATCGCCTCCCCCAAGCGACGACCCGGTTTTTCCGGGCTGCGTCTGGTAGCCTGATAGCTGTTCGCGCAGCATGTCTATCGCTCGCTCTCGGTCAATGTCGTCTGGGAGCTTAGTGATCTCGACAAACCACGTCTTGTCGATCGGCAGGCGGCGGCAAATCTACGAGATCATCCGAAGGATTGGGGTCCCGGAAGGATAGGCAAGACGAAGGAAGGGAGCCACCTCCGTGGAAATTGCGCGCATCATCGACGGCCTCCGCAAGGCGGGGCTGCCCGAGGAGTGAAGCGACCGGAAGGCATCCTCCCAACAGCGGGTGCGATCTCGTCGCTTGTCCACTGGCCGGTCTACCCGCGCTTGAGGCGCACTATGCAGGTGTCAACGCGCCCACGCAATCCGATGCGCGGGGCGGTCGTCGGCGAACAAGCTTGATTTCACCGTGATCCACGCCGTCGCCCATCAGGTCGCCGTCGCTCTCCTCGACGACGTCGCCGACATGGATGCCGATACGGAATTCGATGCGCTTGTCGGGCGTGCCCTCGGCGTTCCGCTCTATGAGACCGTTTTGCACCTCGATTGCGCAGCGGACGGCGTCCACGGCGCTACGAAATTCGATGATGCTCCCGTCGCCGGTGCGCTTGACGATGCGGCCGTGATGCACAGCGATGGTCGGGTCGATCAGATCGCTGCGAAGGGTCCGAAGCCGTGCGAGAATGCGATCTTCGTCCGCGTCAGCAAGCCGGGAGTAGCTGACGATGTCGGACACCAAGATCGCGGCTAGTTTGCGGGTCTCGCTCATCGCGCCCCTCTTGGGGCCGCCACATTAGCCCAAATGACAACCCCAGTCTGCCTGTTTTTAGACGGGAAGGACCGCTCGTGTGCGCATTCCTTCCGTGCCGGGTACCGACCGGGAAGGGCGGCTTCGGGTCGACTTGACCCGTTCGCGAAGCCGTCGGCGAATGACGGCTATCTGCGCAAAGCGGCCGATCTGACTGGAGAGACCTGGTCGAGCCTCGCGTATAATCGGCTGCTAAATATAAGGCTGCCTCACCGAGACGGCGGCGGCCCCGACCTCGGATTGACAAAGGCGGGCCTTCCCGATTGAGCGGCGGCTCATCCACTGGCGTCCCGCCAACAATCCGCGCAAGCTCCTCGATCGGGTCCGGATCGTCGCTGGGTCTGACTACGACCCGCTTCGCCTTGGGCGCGTCCGGGCAGCCCTTGGACCAAGCAGCCATCCGAACATTGGATATCGAAATCCCGTCAGTGCCCAAGGCAGCCTCTCGGTCCGCCTTCAGTGTTTAGGTACCAGTTGACGGATCGGCGCGAATCAGGTGTAAAGTGGTTCATAAACACGGGACGGGAGAGACCGGCATGTCAGGGGAGAGGTTCGGGGCAGTTTGTTCGCCGCGAGCGTGAGGCGAAGGACATCGGGTTGCGTGAAATGGCGAAGATGATCGGGGTGAGCCCGACCTATCTGTCGAAGGTCGAGCGCGACGAGTTCCCGCCCCCGGCCGAGGACAAAGTTCGAGCCATCGCCAACATCATCAGGTGCGACGTCGACGAGCTCTTGGCGCTAGCCGGGCGGGTTTCCTCGGACGTCGCCGAAATCATCAAGCGCCAGCCCGCCGAACTAGCGGCCCTCCTTCGCACGGCCAACGGAATGTCGGCCGAACAGATCGCCCGTCTGACCCGTCAAGCGCAGAAGGTGAAGGACAATTGAGTAGTTTCGCCGCACCTGCAGAAGCGGATCTCAAAGCAGTGCCAGAGAATACCACCGTAACCTAACAGCGAGACCCGGCGACGATTTCCTTACGCCGGAGCCCGCATCCCGTCCTAGTGCATCCGGTTGTGCAACGGTCATCAGGTTATCCACGTTGTCCACGTTATCCACAATATGTGGGGTCAGGGTTGAAATGTGACCACTAAATCTTGCGTAAACGCGGCGATTCGCTGTAATTATTGCTTCCAGACAAGGCTGGCTACGAGGTAGTCATACTTGCTTACGAAACTGGAGGCTGGCTCGATCACCTGAGCCGGCTAAACCGATGCAGATAACGGAAGATACAGAATGTCGATCAAGGTTCCTTTTCTCACTGAAGAACGGATCGAGCGGGACGCCGAGGCCCTTTTGGCGGAGTTTGAGAATAAACGCGGTACCGGGATCCTTTTACCGATACCAATAGAGGATATTGTAGAAAAGCATTTGAAGTTGCGGGTCGAATTTGACGATCTGCATCAATCTCTTGGCGTTCCGCGGTCTGGCGGTGGCCAAGAACCCGACATCCTCGGTGCGATATTCTTCGGTCAGCGGCGCATCGTCATCGACGAGACCCTCGACCCGGTGGAGAACCCGTCCAAGGAAGGGCGTTATCGCTTTACCCTCGCGCATGAGGGAGGCGGACATTGGCGGCTGCATCGCAATCTATTCGCGGAGAACCCGGCGCAGACCTCACTGTTGGAGGGGCGGATCGCGCCTTCGATGGTGTGCCGTTCGAGCCAAGCGAAAGAGCCCATCGAATGGCAGGCGGATTACTACGCCGGGTGCCTGCTGATGCCTCGTCGACTCGTTTTTGGCGCGTGGCGCGAAATGTGTGGATCACTCAACCCGTTCATCTACGAGGCCAACAAGGCGAATCCTTACTTCAATCCCCGGCGCTCAAGCTGGGTTGGCCTCGGGGGTACCACGCACCAATTTGCCTTCAGGCGGATCGCGCAGGAGTTCGCGCAGGTATTCTGTGTTTCGGTCGAGGCCATGCGCATTCGCCTCGAGAATCTCGGCCTACTGCTCCGCGATTTCCCCAGACAGCATGCTTTCAGCGGCCTTGATTGAGCCCCTTTTTTTGAGGACTACGTAAAGTGTCAACTGAACGTTTTTGTGGCGACGCGACGCGGGAAGAAGGGGCATTTGAGACGCGGGACTTCTATCTCGCCTGCTTCTTGCGCTGCTCGGGTTACGAACTCATCGACCTGCGGGCCGAAGGCCGCCGCAAGGTCTTCGTTTTCCAGGATCGAATGACGCGCCGTGACGACGTGCTGGCGTTCTACGGCGACAGCGCGACCGTGACGCCGCTCGCTTTCTCGTCAACCATCAAGGACATGAAGGCGCTGCTGCACAATGCTTGAGAAACCTCTCCAAAACAATGCAGTCGAGGGTGGCGGGCCTCAACTCCGCGAGGCGCTCGATCGGATCGGTCAGATCGTGGTCGATGGGCTGCGTCACGGTCACTTCCGGTGCTCCATCTCCAGCGGCATCGGCAAGAACTACCGACGCGACCTCGTGGTCGAGGCCGGCAAGTCGCACAAGTTCACCATACCCGAGGAAGAATTGCCCCGCTGACGCGGCCTGAAAGCGGCGATCCCTGAGACGGGGACGCCTGAAGATGCAAATCCTTTGGGTCCAGCGTCATCGGTGGGATTCCGAGACCGGAGGCCAGGAGCGCGGAGCGGCGGAACCGCCCGTGAGGTCTTCGATGAAACGTCTCGACGCTGCAAACGACAATGACGCGGGCAAGCAGATCGCCCGAACCCGGCAAATCTGGCAACCGCGCATTCAGCGCGACCTCACCGACGAGGACGCCCGCCAGATCATGGACAACGTCACCGGCTTCTTCGGCGTGCTCGCCGAATGGTCGCGCGCCGACAGACTTGCCGCCGCCAATGACGCGGCTGCGCCCGCCAAGCCGAACGATAACGACGTGCGCCATGACCGCTGAAACCATCGCGAGGGCGCTCGGCGGGCACCGCGCGGGCGCAACATGGATGGCCCGCTGCCCGGTGCATGAGGATCGAAGCCCGAGCCTTTCAATCAGCGCGAGCAAGGACGGAAAGGTGCTGGTGCGCTGCCATGCCGGCTGCGACCAGCGTGATCTCATCGCCGCCCTTCAGGAGCGCGGCCTGTGGCAAACGACTGGGCGGCTTTTGGGCATCGCCCGCAAACCTCGGCGACGGATCGCCGAGGAACCCGACGCCGAGGCCCTTCAGCGTAGCGCGGCGGCGCTGGCGATCTGGCAGGCATCGCATACGGTTGAGCATACGCCCGTCATAACCTACCTGCGTTCGCGCGGGCTCGACCTTCCGGCCTCGCCGTCCCTGCGCTTCCATGCCGACCTGAAACATCCCTCGGGCGGCGTCTGGCCCGCGATGGTGGCGCTCGTGACGCACGGCGCCACCGGATCGCCGATCGCCGTTCATCGCACCTTTCTCGCCCGTGACGCCGGCGGCAAGGCGCCAGTCGATCCGGCGAAGATGATGCTCGGGCCTTGTCGCGGCGGTGCAGTCCGCCTCGGCGAGCCCGGCGCCGTGCTGATGGTCGGCGAAGGGATCGAGACCTGCCTTGCGGCCATGCAGGCGACGGGAAACGCCGCCTGGGCGGCGCTTTCAACCTCGGGCCTTCGCTCGCTCGATCTGCCGCGCGACGTTCGCGACGTGATCGTGCTCGCCGATGGCGACGAACCCGGCGAGGCGGCAGCGAAGGAATGTGCGCAACGCTGGAAGCGCGAAGGGCGGCGCGTTCGGATCGCCCGCCCGCCTCAAGGCATGGATTTCAACGATCTGCTCAGGGCCCGCACTCCCTCTTTCACGGAGGGCGCGCGATGAACCCCGACGCCATCCTTGAACCCGATCAGTTGATCGCCGACGCCATCGACGACGCCGAGGAGATTCCCGATCCGCTCGCCGGATTGGCCGAGAAGACGGCGAACGATCCGGGCGCGCCCTTCATGCCGGAGGCGCTGGAAGCGCTCGCGGCGCTCAAGTCGGACAACCGCGCCGCCTTCGAGGCGCTGCGCTCGCAACTGAAGAAGGCCGGATGCCGGGTGACGGCGCTCGATGACGCCATCGCCGAGGAAAATGGCGATACAGGCGGGCGCGGGCCGACGCAGGCCGATATCCTGATCGGCCTCGCCCAAACCGCCGAACTGTTCCACACAGCGGACGGCGCCGGCTTCGCCGACCTCGATATCAATGGCCATCGCGAAACCTGGCCGATCCGCGGCAAGGGCTTCCGCCGCTGGCTCGCCCGCCGATTCTTCGAGGAGACGGGCGGTGCGCCAAGTTCGGAAGCGCTTCAATCGGCGCTGAACGTCATCGAGGCCAAGGCGCATTTCGATGCGCCTGAACGGCAGGTCCATATTCGCGTCGGCGGGCTCGACGGCCGGCTCTATCTCGACCTCGGCGATGAAACATGGCGCGCGGTGGAGATGGACGCGACCGGCTGGCGCGTCATCGACAACCCGCCCGTTCGCTTTCGCCGCGCGTCCGGCATGAAGCCGATGCCGATCCCGGTGCGCGGCGGCTCGATCGAAACCTTGCGCTCGTTCCTCAACGTCCAGACCGACGCCGATTTCGTGCTCGTGGTCGCCTGGGCTTTGGCTTGCCTGCGCAATCGCGGTCCCTATCCGGTGATCGTCTTGTCGGGCGAGCAGGGTTCGGCGAAATCGACCTTTTCGGCGATCCTGAGGTCGCTGCTCGATCCGAATACCGCGCCACTGCGGGCCTTGCCGCGCGAGGATCGCGACCTGTTCATCGCCGCCAGCAACGGCCATGTGCTCGCCTTCGACAATGTGTCGGGCCTGCCCGCCTGGATTTCGGACACGCTTTGCCGCCTTGCCACGGGCGGCGGCTTCGCCGTGCGCCAGCTCTATTCCGATCAGGACGAAGTGCTGTTCGACGCCGCCCGGCCGGTGATCCTGAACGGGATCGAGGATATCGTCACGCGGCCCGATCTGGCCGATCGTGCCGTATTCCTCACCCTCGAGCCGATTCCCGAGGAACGCCGCCGCCCGGAACAAGAATTGTGGGCGGCTTTCGAAGCCGAACGCCCTCGCCTCCTCGGCGTGCTGCTCGATGCGGTGGCGAAGGGCTTGGCTGAATTGCCGCGCACTAAACTCGACAAGCTGCCGCGCATGGCGGACTTCGCCTTGTGGGCCACGGCCTGCGAAACCGCGCTCTGGCCCTCGGGCACATTCTGGTCAGCCTACTGCGGCAATCGCGACGAGGCGGTGGACGGCGTGATCGAAGCCGATCCGATCGCCGCCGCCGTGCGCGCGGTGATGACCACGCGGACGGAGTGGACGGGAACCGCCTCGGAGCTTCTGGGCGCCCTTGCCGAGCTGGCCGGCGAGCGCGTCGCCAAGGCGAAGACCTGGCCCGATAGCCCTCGGGCGCTGGCGGGCCGCTTGCGCCGGGCAGCGACCTTCCTGCGCAAGATCGGCATCGACATCGGCTTCGAGCGCGAAGGCCGGGCGCGGACGCGAACGATCCGCATCACCACGACCGGCAAACCCGCTTCGCTGGAAACCCGAGGGGCGCAACCGTCCGCATCGTCCGCACCATCCTCGCCTTCGGAGAAAGTCAATCAGCTCAACGGCTTCGGAACGCCCGGCATGCGGACGGTCGGCGGTCCTGCGGACGGTCCAAACGGCGGCGTCGATTCAACCGTCCGCGCCAACGCCATGAAAACCCACGATGAGACCGATGCGGACGGTGCGGACGGAAACTTCCCGCCCCAATCTACGCCGAAAAAAATTGGCTGGAGCGCGCGAATATGAGCGCGGTTCAAGCCTTGAAGGCCGCCAGCGCCGCAGGCGTCCGGCTCGGGATCGACGGCAAGGATCTCACGCTTGAAGCGGACGCTGCCCCGCCGCCCAGCGTGATGAATCTCCTAACGTGTCACAGGGCAGACGTGATCGCGCTTCTGCGCACGTGGCGCGACAGCTGGTCGGGCGAAGACTGGCGGGCCTTCTTCGACGAACGGGCGGGCATTGCGGAGTTCGACGGCGGGCTGCCGCGCGAACAGGCCGAGGCGCGTGCCTACGCTTGCTGCGTCGCCGAGTGGCTCAACCGCAATCCGGTGCGCTCGTCGCCCTACAGCTGCCTCCGCTGCGGCGAGGCCGAGCAGGGCCACGACCCGCTGCTGCCGTTCGGAGCAGAGACTACCGGCCACGCCTGGCTGCATTCTCACTGCTCGTCGGCTTGGTCCGCCGCCAGACACGCCGAGGCCGTCGCCGCCTTAGCGGCAACGGCGATCGCGGCACCCACCGGGTTTCCAAACGATTTCGATAAAAACGGAGGCGCGTAATGGGCGGCTTCGGATCGGGACGCCCGGCCGGCTCAGGTCGCGCAAAGGTGGAAGCCTGCCGTTCAATCGACGCGAACCGGCTGCATCGCGAGGGCTGCCTTAAGCCCGGCCGGATATGCAGCATGCAATGGATGCGCGACGGCGAAACGGTCGCCTCGATCAATCTGCGCGCCGAGCATGATCGGCTGCATCTCACCTATCGCGTGCGCATCGGCGGCGGCGATTGGGAGGACATCAACGAGACCGTCCGCATCGTCCGCGTGCCCTGCCGCTTCGGCGGAGCGCGGCCCTATTTCGTCTGCCCCGGCGTGGTGAACGGGATCGCCTGCGGCCGGCGCGTCGCCAAGCTGTACGGACCGGGGCGCTATTTCGTGTGCCGGCATTGCTATCGGCTGGCGTATGCCAGCCAGAGCGAGGACGCGCAGAGGCGCTCGATGCGCCGCGCGAACAAGACCAGGCAGCGCCTCGGCGGCAATGCCGGAACAGCCTCGCCGTTTCCGCCGAAGCCGAAGGGGATGTGGCGGCGAACCTATGAGCGCCTGCGCGAACAAGCCTTCGACGCCGAGGAGCGCGCCGACGAAGCGCTCCTGCCTTACGTCGCACGGCTGCTGGCGCGGACCAACAACCGCAAGGGCAACAACCGCAAGGGTAAAAGGAGCTTTTGGAAATGAACGAGACCAAGCCCGCTTTGCCGGCCGAGACCGGCGGCACCGAGATCACCCGCTTCAATGCGCTATTTCACCAGGGCCGGATCATCGTGCGCGGCAGGCTGGTGACGCGCGGCAAGGCGAAGAAGGCCGATTTCGTTCTCGACTACAAGCCGAACCTCCCGATCGCGCTGATCGAGGCCAAGGACAACAATCACAGCGTCGGCCACGGCATCCAGCAGGGCCTCGACTATGCGGCGACGTTGGATATTCCTTTCGTGTTCTAGCCGCGCCGCCGTGGTGCTGCCCGACGGCACGCTGTTCGGCGAGGGTGTCAAGACGCGGCTCAAGGAACATCTGATGGAGGAGTGCAACCTCCACACCATCGTCCGCCTGCCCAATTCCGTGTTCAAGCCCTATGCCTCGATCGGCACCAACCTGCTGTTCTTCGAGAAGGGTGAGCCGACCAGGGACATCTGGTTCTACGAGCACCGCGTGCCGGGAGGACAGAAAGCCTATTCGATGACCAAGCCGATCCGGCTGGAGCACTTCCAGGGCTGCATCGACTGGTGGGGCGGCACGGAGCGTAAGGACCGCGAGGAGACGCCGCAGGCGTGGCGCGTCACCGCCGAGGAGATCAAGGCGCGCGGCTACAATCTCGACATCAAGAACCCGCACGCCGTAGCCGACGATCACGGCGACCCGGAAGCGCTGCTGGCCGACCTTGCCCGCGCTGAAGGCGAGACGGCGACTTACGCGACCAGTTGAAGGCGATCCTCGCCGAGGCGCTGGCCCGATGAACGCCGAACGCCTGCTCGCGCATTACGAGCGGATCGCCGACGCGCCCGACGCCATCGCGCGGCTGCGCCGCTTCATTCTCGATCTGGCCGTGCGCGGCAAGCTGGTGCCGCAAGATGCGAGCGACGAACCAGCGTCGAAATTGTTGAAGCGGATCGCGACGGAAAAGGTGCGGCTGATGGAGGCGGGAACGTACGTAAGCGCGGAACCGACGAAGTCAACGAGATCTCGCAGCCTTTGTGATCTGCCGAATTGGGAATGGGCCCGTCTGGATGCCGTGGTCGCAATGTCGAGATGGCACGCGCGTATAAACAGAGTCGAACTACTGATCGCTCGCACGCCGGTCTTCGTGTTGGCAATCTCTTTACTTCGGATAGTTGGTATTACTCGAACTTGCATCTTGAGCGAGGATAAGGACTGCGACAAAGGCGATCTAATTTTTGCTTGGTCAGCGTATTCGGCGCCGTTCAATGGAGCGGCGATAAGGTCATATGTCACCATCATATCTGGAAGATTGAGTTTCATAGCGAGGTCGACCTCAATAAGCTTTACCTCTACAATTTTCTTGCTCCGAAAACGCGTGAGATCAGCAGAAGCCGGTCACGGCGTATCGATGATCCATATGACCAAGGAAGAAGATGGAATCTTCTTCAAGTTCCCCTCCCACCTCTCGCCGAGCAGCACCGCATCGTCGCCAAGGTCGATGAATTAATGGGCCTGTGCGACCGGCTGGAGGCGGCGCGGGCAGAGCGGGAGGCGACGCGCGACCGTCTGGCGGCGGCGAGCCTCGCCCGCCTCAACGCGCCCGATCCCGAAACCTTCGAGACCGACGCCCGCTTCGCCCTCGACGCGCTGCCGACACTCACCACGCGCCCCGACCAGATCAAGGCCCTGCGCCAGACCATCCTCAACCTCGCCGTGCGCGGCAAGCTGGTGCCGCAGGATCCGAACGACGAACCGGCGTCGGTACGACGCGCGCGTGATGCGCCTGAGCTAGAGGGCCGATTGGACGCTGAAATCCCCCCGCGCTGGCGATGGGTTCGGGTTGAGGATGTAGCGGACGCCCGACTTGGGAAGATGCTCGACAAGGCGAAGAACAAAGGACGGCCCTATACGTATCTGCGCAACACTAATGTGCATTGGTTCGACATTCGGCTCGATGACCTGAAAACCATTCCGCTCGACGATGCCGAGTTTGAGGAATATCGGCTGAAGGACGGCGACGTTCTGATCTGCGAGGGTGGACATGGGATCGGCCGAACTGCGGTTTGGCGTGGCGGCCCCGACAACCTCATTTTCCAGAAGGCCCTACACCGTGTGAGACCCGGCAAACATCTTGATCCCAATTTCTTTGCACAATGCTGTTTCGTGTATTTCGACGCCGAGATCATGCAGACGTATTTCACGGGCGTCGGTATCCCGCATTTCACCGGAAGGGCGCTTGCAAAATTGATCTTTCCCCTTCCACCGCTCGCCGAACAACACCGCATCGTCGCCAAGGTCGACGCGCTGATGGCGCTCTGCGACCGGCTGGAGGCGAGCCTCGCCGCCACCGCCGTCACCCGCCGCCGGCTGCTCGACGCGCTGCTCGCCGAGGCGCTGGCGCCGGCCGAGGATCGCGAACTGGAGGCGGCGGAATAGGATGGCGATCAACCTCGTCATCGCAGTCACGGATGGCGACTGGTTCGACCTGCTGCGGGAGCAGCCGAATCTTGCCGAGGTCAACTTCTGGGCGCCATCGGCCGCCAATTTCCGCGCGCTTCAACCGGGCGAGCTTTTTCTGTTCAAACTGCACGCACCGCGCAACGTGATCGTCGGTGGCGGCGTCTTCGCTTACTCCAATGCGCTCCCGTGTTCGCTAGCCTGGGACGCCTTTCGCGAGGCGAATGGCGCGCGGTCCGCCCAGGAGATGCGCTCCCGAATCGCACGGTATCGTCGCGCCGATCCGGGCGATCGCAGCGACTTCGAGATCGGCTGCCGCGTCCTCACGCAGCCGTTCTTTTTTGAAGAGGCCGACTGGATCTCCGTTCCGGCGAGCTGGGCGCCAAACATCGTTTCGTTCAAGACCTACAACACCGGCGACGCGGACGGACTTGCGTTATGGGACGCGGTGAACGACCGGCTAAACCGGCCGAACGTCGCCGGGATGGCCGAAGCACGGGCACGGTTCGGTGAGCCGCAGCTCATCCAGCCGCGACTCGGCCAGGGGGCGTTCCGGGTGCTCGTAACGGACATCTACAATCGACGTTGCGCAGTCACACACGAGCGAACTCTGCCAGCGCTCGAAGCCGCGCATATTCGCCCCTACGGCGACGGCGGCGAACATGAGGCCCGAAACGGACTTTTGCTTCGGCGTGACATCCATAGCCTGTTTGATGCGGGCTATGTGACCGTCACGCCCGATCTGCGTTTCGAAGTGAGCCGACGCATCAAGGAGGAGTTCGAAAACGGGCGGCACTATTACGAGCTGCACGGGAATCCGATCTTCGCCCCTGCGGACGCCTTGCGGCGCGCCGACCCCGACGCGCTGCGCTGGCATAACGAACATGCGTTTCGAGGGTGAAATGCCCATCCGGCTCGCTGACATCTGGCCGATTGCCGCGCCCGAGAATTATAAGCTGCACTTCGCCCGCTGGAATGGCGAGAACCAGCCTTTAGAAGTCTGGGCGCGCGACAAGCGGGAATGGCAGGGCTGGCAAGAGTACCGACCAGCGCGCGATGACTTCAACCGGCCCTTCATTTTCTCGCTTGTTCAGTTCTATCACGAGCCCGACATTTGGCTGTTCGGCGGTGTGTTCCGTGTGTTGCACCGGCACAGCGATCGTTATGAGGTCGAACTCGCCAAAGAGGGCGACGGCTTCCTCGGGCGGCTCAAGCTGCGGTCAACCTATCGCGAACGCGCGACGCGCGTGAAGTTCGAGAACCACTATCCCGGCCTCGATGTGCAAGAGATTCTACGCGAGCCCTATTCCGGGCGATCCTTCCCTGGCTTCGAGGACATTGATCTTTCGTTCGAGGAACTCGAAACGCTTGTGCGAAACAGCCGTCCTGACTGGCAAGGCGGCACTCTCGAGCGTCAAGGGCGTCTATCTGATTTCAGATATCACAACCGGGAAACGCTACATCGGATCAGCCTATGGCGATCAGGGGATCTGGTCGCGCTGGTGCGCCTACGTCGCCAGCGGCCATGGCGGCAATGTCGAGCTTCGCGCGCTCGTGAACGATCCGACGCTGGAATATTGCCGCAAGTCATTTCGATTTGCGCTCTTGGAGTTTCGACCAGCGCCGACGCCCGACGAGGTGATTCTCGCCCGCGAGGCGTTCTGGAAGCGCATTCTTCTGACGCGCGGCGACTTTGGACTGAATCGGAACTGATGCCCGCCTTCGCCCGCACCATCGGCATCGACTATTCGGGCGCGGAAACGCCGACCGCCAGCCTGAAGGGCTTGCGCGTCTATCTGGCCGAGGGCGATGGGCTTCCGGTGGAAGTTCCGCCGCCGCCGAGCCCGCGCAAATACTGGACCCGCAAGGGCATCGCCGAATGGCTGGTGGAACGGCTCGCCGAAGACGTGCCCACGCTGGTCGGCATCGACCACGGCTTTTCGTTCCCGCTGCGCTATTTCGAGACGCACGGGCTGTTGCCCGACTGGCCGCGCTTCCTCGACGATTTCCAGCGCCACTGGCCGACCGACGAGGATCACATCTATGTCGAGTTCGTGCGCGACGGCATCGCCGGCAACGGCGCGGCGCGCATGGGCAATGCCCGCTGGCGGCGCCTGACCGAGGAGCGCGCCGGCGGCGCGAAATCGGTTTTTCACTTCGACGTGCAGGGATCGGTGGCGAAATCCACCCATGCCGGCATTCCCTGGCTGCGCTTCATCCGCCAGCGCCTCGGCGCCCGCGTGCATTTCTGGCCGTTCGACGGCTGGGACATTCCGGCCGGGCGTTCGGCCATCGCCGAGGTCTATCCGGCCTTGTGGTCGCGCGGCTTCGCCAATGAGGGCCGCACCGGCGACCAGCACGACGCCTTCAGCATCGCCGCCTGGCTTTCGCGCGCCGACCGCGACGGCAGCCTCGCGGCCTTCCTCGAACCCCGATCTGTCGCCGCCCGAACGCACGGTGGCGCAGGTGGAGGGCTGGATATTGGGCGTTCCCGGCTTGATCCGTTCGGTCAAAGGGCGCGATGATTCCAAGACGCCAAACGCTTGCGATCCGAGTGTGTTTAGGTTACACTAAACGACATGAAAAGAGCTTCGAAGCCCGCACCCGCCGCCGATCCCGCCCGCAAGCAGGCGGTGATCTATGCCCGCGTCTCCTCCAAGGAGCAGGAGAAGGAAGGCTTCTCGATCCCGGCGCAGTTGAAGCTGCTCAAGGAATACGCGGCGGCGAACGGCTTCGCGGTGGCGCAGGAATACATCGACGTTGAAACCGCCAAGCAGACCGGCCGCGCCGCCTTCGGCGAGATGGTCGCCTATCTCAAGGCGCATCCGTCCGTCCGCGTGATGCTGGTCGAGAAGACCGACCGGCTCTATCGCAACCTCAAGGATTGGGTGACGGTCGACGAACTCGACGTGGAAATGCACTTCCCGAAGGAAGGCGTGGTGCTGTCGCGCGAGTCGCGATCCTCGGAAAAGTTCATGCACGGCATCAAGGTGCTGATGGCGAAGAACTACATCGACAACCTGTCCGAGGAAGCCCGCAAGGGCATGCAGGAGAAGGCCGAGCAGGGCATCTGGCCGACCAAGACGCCGCTCGGCTATCGCAACATCACCGGCCCGGACGGCAAGAAGATCATCGCCACCGATCCGGCGCTCGCGCCGATCGTGGCGCAAGCTGTTCGAATGGTATGCGCGCGGCGACATTTCGCTGAAGGAAGCGGCGCGCAAGGCGCACGCGGCGGGCCTGCTCTATCCCAAGAGCGGCGCCAAGGTGCCGGTGAGCACGGTTCACACCATCCTGCGCAACCGGCTCTATACGGGCTGGTTCGAATGGAACGGCAAGCTCATTCAGGGCAAGCACGAGGCGCTGGTGCCGGTCGAGCTATGGGAGCGGGTGCAGGGCGTGCTCGACGGCCGCTTCGCCAAGAAGGCCAAGCGCGGCCGGCACGACTTCGCCTTCTCCGGGCTGATCGCCTGCCATGCCTGCGGCTGCGCGGTGGTCGGCGAGATCAAGAAGCAGCGCTACGTCTATTATCATTGCACCGGCTACGCCGATAAGTGCCAGGGCAATCCGGCCTCCTGCCGCCGCAAATACGTCCGCGAGGAAGCGCTCGAAGCGCAGTTCACCGAACTGCTCGGGCGGCTTCAGCTTCGACGACGAGGTGCTGGAATGGGTGCGCGATGCGCTGCACGCCAGCCACGCCGACGAGCGCCGCGAGCACGAGGAAGCGATCAAGCGCCATCAGGCCGAATACAAGCGGCTGAGCGATCGCATTCAACGCGATGTATGTCGACAAGCTCGACGGGCTGGTGGACACGGCCTTCTTCGATCGAATGTCGAACCAGTGGCGCGAGGAGCAGAATCGCTGCCAGCGCGAGATCGAACGGCACCAGAACGCCGACAAATCCTACTGGACGAAGGCGTCGCGCTTCTCGACCTCGCCCGGAACGCCCAAAGGCTGTTCGCGAAGCAGGAACCGCGCGAAAAACGCCGCCTGCTGAACTTCGTGCTATCGAACTGCACCTGGGAGGATGGCGAAGTGGTCGCCACCTTCCGCCAACCGTTTGACATGCTTGCGGAAACCGCGACTGCCGCCGCGCACGTCGGGGCGGGCGAGAAGCCAAATCGGCGAAAACTGAGATTTGGCTGGGGGACCTGGATTCGAACCAAGATTGACGGAGTCAGAGTCCGCTGCAATGCATTGAAATAATATACGATTTCGTATCCATGTCGCGTCTATGTCACGTCAAGCCAAAAGCGACCGCTCCGCCGCTGCAAGCTCAGCAGAGTCATCCCCGCGGGGGAATAGATGCCCGTAAACGTCCAATGTCATGGTGATTGAGGAGTGCCCAAGGCGTTCCTGCACGACCTTCGCCGGCAACTCGAGCCCACCGTCGACACGGCGATTGATGCACCAGCACGCGTAGAAATGCCGGAACGCGTGAAGGCCCGTGTATTTGGCCTGCATGACGGGCTTGGCCTCATCATCTCTGCTCGGCTTACCATCTGGCCCGATCTCCGGAACCACAACGCCAGCCGCGACTAGGGTAGGGGCAAGGCCGCGATGCACGATATTCGAATGCGCTTCGACGTTACCGGCGCCTGTCGGAAAGACCAGACCGAGTTCGCTCTTCGGGCAGGCGAGCTTCCACTCGCGAAGCGTGTTGACCAGAATCGGGGTCAAAGGCACGGTCCGCTCTCCGGCGTCTGACTTGGGCTTGCCGATGTCGTGATAGCGATCGGCGCGCTGGCGCACGTGCAGTTCGCGCTTGTCGAGGTCGACGTCTGCCCATCGCAGGCCGCGCAACTCGGAAGCCCGAAGGCCGGTGAAGATGGCGGTGAGGAGTAGGGGCCTCCAGCGCCCCGCAGCGGCCTCCACAATGGCCTTGATCTCCTCGCGGGTGGGGATGTCTACCCCCACCTTCAACTTGCCCTTCTGGCGCTTCTCTGCCTGTCGTTCTTTGCCTCTCTTGCGAGCCCGGCGAAGCTCGCGGACCACATTGCGGGAGACGAGCCCGCGCTCCTGCGCGTCGCTGAGCAATGCGGATAGCGATGTCCGAACTTTGCGAACCATAGCGGGAGACCGGGGCTCTGCGGCTGCGCCCTCGGGCATGTCGCCGCGGGCAAGCCGATCCATGAACTCGCGGACCATTGGCGCCGAGATCTGCGAGAGCTTCAGATTGCCTAGATAGGGCTCGATATGGAGCCTCAAGTGCTGGCGATAGGCGTCGAGGGTTGAGCGTTCCAGCCCCGCATTCTCGCCGGTCTCGAGCCATAGCCTGCCGGCTTCCCTGATCGTGATGCTCGCACTGTCCGCGGTGTGAACGCCAGCCCGAATCTCGACGTTGGCCGTCGCCGCGAAATTGTCGGCCGCCTTCTTCTTCGCGAACGTCTTTAGGCGCCGCTTGCCGGCCTGGTCGACATAGTCGACGACCCATGCCTCTTTCTCGATCGCCCTTCGAGGTAGTCCAAGCGCGCTTGCGGACTGACATTGCGATTGCTCCCGTTCATTTCGAGCGATGACGCAGTATGTCGCAAAATTATCCGCTAGTCAAGCCAATTCGGCTTGGCGAGTCTCACCCCCTCGCAGCGCGGATGATCACGTCGCTGTAGCTCTCGCCCGGGCCGCGCATCGCCGCGAGCCGGTCGATCACGCTGTGCGGCAAGGCAACGTAGAAGCCGCCCGAGCCGTGCTGGCGCGCAAATTTCCGCCCAATCGGCCGACCTGCCAAAAGCGCGGAAAGCGGCTACAAGACAAAAGAGCACGGTGAGAGAGGCATGGACCCCGATTTCATCAGACGGGTGTGCGAGATTTTCGGAGTGTCCGCCGAGGAGGTGACCGGCGGCATCGGAGAAGTCACCGAAGATATCGATCCGGTCAAGCTGACCGAGCTATTGGTTCTGTCTCGGGAACGGCTAGGGAATCTGCCCGTAGATGAGGCGCGGGATTTGATTCGAGCCTTGATATTAGCCTCGCGCAAGCCGCAGCCGTAAGGCGCTGTGCGCCAGACCCGCGGCGGCAAAACCAGAGAAGCCCTCCAGCGGCTGTTCCGCCACAGACGAAGCCAACAGCGGCCCGAAAGCCGCCCTTGCCGTCCGGGCGCGCGCCTCGGCCTCTTGGCGACGCGAGGCCGTGCTTATCGTCTATTCGACCTGAACCTCTCGCCACAGCCGCGAGCGCGGCTCCACCGAACACGAGGACGGAAAGGCCGAGGGCAATTTCGCCTATTACTAACATTAAGACGGCTAGTCATGAGCCGACGGCAGGCCGTAGAGGCCCTTGTCATGCGTCTGATGTCCGCGTCGATCGCGGCGATCGCCGTCATCACAGCGACGAGCGCAGCACTCAAACCCCGCATAGCGGCGGAGAGACCCGCGACCCCTTCGCTGGCTTTGAGAGCCTGGTCGATGAATTCAGTCGTGAGCGCGCGAGGCAGTCGGACCCCGAACACAACCGCCAAGCCTCGGATCTGATTTTCTAAGGTCACTCGCTGGCCGACCAGCTTCTTGCGCGCGCTGATCAGAGAGCGGAGCGCGTGGGCGCGCAATGACTTCACATGCACAGGCTTGAAGAAGCCAGTTCGGGCGAGGTGCGCCAGACCACGCGCATCATTGCGATCGGTCTTGTGGGTGGCGAGCGACTTGAGCGCCTGGTAGGCCTGCCGACTCTCGACGCAGACCACTGGGAGACCAAGCTGGTTCAACCCGTGAAACAGGATCGGCGCCATTCGGCCCGTCTCGAACACGATCCGACGACAACTTGGCGCTTTCGCCAGTTCGTTGGCGACCGCTTGCGCAGTCGTATTGGTCTTGCTCTCGCGAACTACCATGCCTTCGCGGTCGAGAACGCAAACATGCGTCTCATCCATCAAGATATCGAGGCCAGCAAAATAGTCCATCGAACGGTCTCCTCTTCCGAATTGTCGCCGATTCTATCGGCCTATGTGGAAGAGCTCCCGCCCATTACCCGATGTTGAAAAACTCTGCTTGATCGCGGCGGCGGTCGCTGATTCTCTTCTCTTTGGAGCAGGAGATTCGGCCGATGATGGGCGAGCGGCGCGTGATGCAGGAGGCGCTGTTTTACGGCTTCAGCCTCGAGCGGCACGTCCCGGACAATCACCTGCTTCGCAAGATCGACCGTTTTGTAGACCTTTCGGAGGTCCGGAGGCATCTGGGGCCGTACTACAGCGAGACGGGTCGCCCTTCGATCGATCCCGAGCTGATGATCCGTATGCTGATCGTTGGCTATTGCTTCGGCATTCGCTCGGAACGGCGGCTGTGCGAGGAGGTCCACCTCAATCTGGCGTATCGCTGGTTTTGTCGCTTGGGGCTCGACGGCGACGTTCCCGATCATTCGACGTTTTCCAAGAACCGCCACGGCCGGTTTCGTGAGAGCGATCTCCTGCGTAAGCTCTTCGAGACCGTCGTGGCGCGCTGTATGAAAGAAAGGATCGTGGGAGGCGAGGCTTTCGCAGTCGACGCCAGCATTATCGTGGCGGACGCGCATCGACGGCGAAGCGTCGCCAAGGTCGAAGACCTCGATCCGACCTCCAGTCGTGCAGTCGCGGAATATCTGTCGGTCCTGGACGACGCGGCGTTCGGCGGGGCGACGCCCATCGAGCCGAAGGCGATCTCTCCGACCGATCCGGCCGCCCGCTACACCGCTTCGGCCAACTCCGTCGCCGGTTATGCCTATTCCGACAACTACCTCATCGATCTGAAGCATGCAGTGATCATGGACGTCGAGGCGACGACGACCATTCGCCAGGCCGAAGTCGGCGCGGCCAAGACGATGCTCGACCGCACGGCCGAACAGTTCGACCTCACTCCGTCGCGCCTGGTCGCCGATGCGGGTTACGGCTCGGCCGAGATGATCGGGTGGCTGGTGGACGAGCGCGGATTCGAGCCGCATGTGAAACTGATGGACAAGTCCGAGCGCACGGACGGAACTTTCTCCCGGAGCCGACTTCGCCTTCGATCCAGGGGGCAACCTCTATGTCTGTCCCGCCGGCAAAGAGCTGAAGAAATATCATCGCTCATTCCCCAAGCCACGCGACGGGCTGACGAAGGACGGCACGATGATCTACTTCGCGCGCAAGCACGACTGCGAGGCCTGCGCGCTCAAGCCGAAATGCTGCCCGAACGCGCCTGCGCGCAAAATCGCGCGCTCTGTTCATGAAGCCGCTCGCGACAAGGCCGGTGCGATCGCCAAGACTGAGGCCCACGCCGCCTCATGTCGCGAACGAAAGAAGGTCGAGATGCTCGTCGGGCTGGACGCCACATAGCTCGCCATCGAGATAGCCCGTCGTCACCTTGAGCTTGGCGATGGCGGTTGCGGTTGCCGGATACTTCGCCGTCCAGTCGAGGCCCGATCGGGTCAGGAGCTTCACCCTACCGTCCTCGATACAGGCCGCCATGCGATAGCCGTCGAGCTTGATCTCGTGGGCCATTGCGCGCCGCTCGGGCTTTCGTCGCGAGTTTGCAAAGCTGTGGCTCGATCCATCTGGGCAACGGCATCGGGCGGCTTGACCGGAAGAGAACGAAAGAGAACATCGGGCGATGGACCACCGCGACCGCCTCGCCTTCTATTCCTTCGTGGTCGTCAGGATCGCCTGCAGGGTTTGCTCACGCAATGGGGCTTACCGATTGGCGCGGCTGGCAGCCAAGTTCGGGCCGGAGATTGGCCTGCGCGACCTCCTCGATCGGTTTTCCTACAACTGCCTGTGGCGCGCGGAAGCGCATGGCAGGCGGGGCGTTTCAGCGTGCGGCGTCTACCTGCCGGACCTCGAGCAGCCTCGGCCGCCCGACTTGCCGCCCGGGCTTGTGCGGCTGCGTGTCGTGGCCAGCAACGATTGACGGCTGGCCCAGAATTGAAGCTAAGGGATGCCCTACATGTGCAATCTGTATTCGGAAACCAAAGGCCAGGCCGCCATCCGCGCCCTGTTCCGCACCGCCCACGACAGGACCGGCAACCTCCCGGCGTTCCCCGGGATCTTCCCCGACCAGCTTGCGCCGATCGTGCGCAACAGCGCGGATGGTGAACGCGAACTGGTCATGGCGCGCTGGGGCATGCCGGGACCGCCGCAGTTTGGCGGCCAGCCGGTCACCAACATCCGCAACGTCTCGAGCCCGCACTGGCGCGGCTGGCTCGGAGCGAGGAACCGCTGTCTCGTGCCCGCGACCAGCTTCTGCGAGTACGAAGACACGAAGCCGCGCAAGACCCCGACATGGTTTGCACTGCAGCGAGGACCGACCGTTGTTCGCCTTCGCGGGCCTGTGGACGAGGTGGCGGGGCGTGCGCGGGCCGAAGAGCGCGCCGGTCGAGGGCGAGCATGAGCTATTCGGGTTTTTGACCACGGAAGCCAACGCCATCGTCGCGCCCATCCATCCCAAAGCGATGCCGGTGATCCTGACTACAACTGAGGAGTTCGACCTCTGGCTGGAGGGCGAGACGACAGCCGACGCGCAAGAGGACAAACTCCACCGCGCAAGCCGTCGCGGCGACGAAATGCCCGGCTGGATCGCTGACAAACAGAAGCGCTTGGCCAAAATCCGCGAGGCCAGAGAGGCGCTTGAGGCGGAGGCCGCAGCTGCCGCGGCGGCGAAAGCCGAAGCCGAACGCGCAGCGGAGGAGAAACGCAAGGCGGAGAACCGCAAGCGCTCGGGGCCGGTTCCTCGCCCGCCCTCAAAAGAGCCCGATCCCAAGGTGCAGCGCAACTTTACCGATCCCGACAGCCGCGTGCTCCTGACCAAGGACGGCTTCATCCAGGGCTACAACGCGCAAGCGGCGGTCGACGGGCCAAGCAAATCATCGTGGCGCATGGACTGACGCAGAGCATGAGCGACTGTCCGCAACTTGTTCCCCTGGTCGATGCCGTCCGGGCCCACCTCGGACGCAAGCCCAGGGAGATTTCGGCGGACGCGGGCTATTGCAGTGAGGACAATCTGTTGGCGCTCGCGACCCGGAAGATCCACGCCTATGTCGCTACCGGGCGAGCCAAGCATCCGGCCGAGACCCATGCGGCGCCGCGGCGTCAACACCCATGCGAGCGGGCGCAGTGGTGAAGTTGGCGTAGCTGATCGGCGCGCCCGACCGGCTTGGGAAAGATCGCCTCTCGGCTTCGGCCCTTCCTCGCTCAATACGACGAAGTCTACAGAAGACGAAAGATGACCACTCATCGTTTTGGCGCCAATTCCTGCTTTACCTTCACTTGCGCGTCAGCCTTGGCGTCAATCATTTGCGCTGTCGGCTTCCGCGATTTCTCGCCGAGTAGAAGTTGGCAAATTGGAGCCGTTTTCGGTACGCAATACCGTTTAGTTAACACGCCAGCGTCGAACCCCTATCAACACATTTTCGCGATCAGACAGACACAGAATCAACTATATCATGAGCAGTTTGCTACTCAAGTCGCATGGCTATCAAAGAATACATCATAAATACCTATTTATAACAAATTGGCTGCTTAATCGTCTCACGGCGATATCCACGTGACCAGCATGTCTGAGGACGGCGCTCGCGGATTCCTCAACGCGTTGAGCGCAGACCAATCGCGGACCCTGTCCACTCCTTCGTCGTATGACGAATCAGACCGCACTACGGTCGAATCTTGGCGATCCGTTTAAAGGTTGTGGGTCTTCTCGCGGGCCCGCGATCTGGGCGCCGACCCGGCCGCGGCGGTCGCAGATTGGGATCGGGAGTTCGCGAATCTTTTGCCGATGATATTGATAAGTCTAACGATTTGATTGCGGCAGGTTTGGGGCGAAATCGAGTGACAATTATGCAACATGGTCCTGGAAACGGTGCGTGAGACCCAGTTTATGAAGAAAAGTCATTGTGTCCAAATTTAGAGAAGCTATGGTGACCCAGGTGAACGGGAGATTTCCCGATCGCGGAGGTCGGCGGCTTTTGCAGGGGCAAGCGCCACGATCAGGAAGTCAAACGGGACGAGGGGGCTGACCAGCTTCGGTGTCATTCGGTTCGCAAGCGGGCCGCGGAAATCGAAGGTGAGAAGAGAACCGACGCCCAATACGTAACTGGAGGTCACAAATGACGCTCATTAAGAGCCTTCTGCTCGGTTCCGCGGCCGGCATCGTCGCCGTCGCCACCGCTCAGGCGGCCGATCTTCCGACGAGGAAGGCGGCGCCGGTGGAATATGTTAGAGTTTGTAACGTTGGCGGCATCACAGGCTGGACACTGCCTGGCTCCGACACCTGCGTGAAGTTCAGTGGTTACGTGACCGCGCATTTCATTGCCGGCAATCTTTCGAGCCAGTACAACTCCTCTCACGATCGCGTCCCCAGCTCTCGGGGCCGCGCTCGGCGACCCGTTCCCGGGCCATTTCTCTCAAATCATCATGGTTCAAGGCAGCGATGTTTCGCCGGACGTCTTCAATGGCACAGGCGTCACCGATCACCGTGAACGGCGCCACCGTCGCTCCGGGAGCGAATATCCCGGGCGTCCGGGAGGGTGACCCGCTTTCGTGCCCAACCAGAAGAATGCGATCTTCAATCGCAATGCGATCGGCTGGAACGTCCGCGCCAACTTCGGCTTCGACCTCGCGTCGAACACCGCCTACGGTCCGTTGATTGGCCACTTTGACCTCAATTCGGACCTCGGCAACGGCTTTGACAGTCCTGGGTCCGGTCTGGGCGGTACCGGCACTTATGTCAACACCGCGTACGTGACCTGGGCGGGCCTCACGGCTGGTAAGGCGCAGTCGTTCTTCTCCTTCATCGGCGGCGGCGACAACTGGAACAACTTCTTCTCGCCAGACCGGAAGGGCTTTAACGAACCGAACCTGCTTGCCTACACCGCCTCGTTCGGCGGCGGCTTTACGGCCACGCTGTCGGCGGAAAGCCAGGGCGCCAGTAACTTTGTCGGCGGCACCAACTTGGTCGGCCCTGGCAACGATGGCCACACGTATGGCGGTGAGCGTTGGCCCGACATCGTTGGCGCGTTGCATGTCAAGCAGGGGTGGGGCGAGGCCCAGGTCTCCGGCGTGATCCACAACGTCAATGTCAGGGATTACGGCTTCTTCAACGGCGGCGGCTGCGGGATCTTGGCGGCTCCACTCTGCGGCGCTTCTGAGAGTAAGGTCGGCTGGGGCGTCGATGCGGGCTTGAAGTGGAACCTGCCGTCGTTCGGCGCAGGCGACGACGTCATTATCACCGGCGCCTACACCCAGAACGCAGTCTGGTATTCGGGTCTGCCGGACGCCATGAATGGCGAAAACGGACAGGTCAACGGAAATGGTCAGCCGATGATCCTGGCCGACGCTTACTTCAATCCGCTGACCAATTCGTGGTCGACTCCGCGCGCCTGGTCCGTTTCCGGGTTGCTGGAGCACCACTGGACGCCGACCTTCTATACCGATCTTGAAGGCTCGGTCGGCGGTATTCAGTGGAGCGGCCAGAGCGGCGGAGTCTGCTGCGGCCGCTCTCGGCGGATGCGTTGGCACCGGCTTCATCTCGCCCCATGCCTTCACTTATCTGGTTGGCGCGGATATTGGCTGGAACCCGGTCACCAACCTGAACTTCGACCTCGAGTTGATGTATCAGCACGTGAACCAGGACGCACCCAGCGGGAATATCGGGACGGTCTTTGGCAGCGGCGCGTTCGTGCCAGGAGCTTTTCAAGGCGACAGCAGCGGTTTCCAGGGACGTCTCCGCATCACCCGTTACTTCTGATCGCATCCCGATCAGTTGAAACTGACAGCCCCGGAGCGAAAGCTCCGGGGTTTTTGCAGGCGCCGCTTGATTTCGGCGTGAGGATCCTGGTTCCGCCACCCCCTCTGGGCTTCTGCGTAGACTGGCGGGCCGGCCGTCAAATTCGGCGCGAGAAGCCGGCCGACTGGTCGAGGGTCTCTATTTCTTTGATTTCGCGCGCTTTTCGAGAAAAGCCCGGTCTCGCTTTTTTGCAAGCGCGCCTCAGCGTCCCCGAGGTTTGGCTATCGTCGCTGAGCCGCCCGCCCGTGGGGTCCGCCCCGTGCCTCAAGCCTGGGGCGCGCGCAAGCGCCGCGAAGTCCCGGCTGCGCGGGGGGCGAGGTCAGAGCGCGTGCCACATTTGTTGCGGCCGAGTCGAAAGCCCTGAGTGTTCCACGTTCAATTTGAAGCCGACCGACCTGACAGAGACGATGACGCGCCAATTGCCGGTCGGGTCGAGCTTGCGGCGCAAATTGCCGATCTGCACGTCGACGATGAGATTGCAAGGTTGTAGCAGACATCGTCGATACCTTCGTCGGTCCTCACCCCCTAATCTCGCGCTGGAACGGGTCGAGCGCAAGACCGCTCAGGCTGCGTTGACCAACCCGGACGTAGCGGTCCGATCAATCCTGTCCCAGCCGCCGCGGTCATCGAAAGCGCCATGCCTACTTGTCGATGATCAGCGGCTGTAGCTGAGGGCTGTGCGCCTGAGCGTGATGAGCGGCGCAGCACCGTGCCACGGGTCTAGCTCGACCGCGTTCAAGTGACGCGTCGAGGCCAGCCGTGAGACTGGACCAGCCGGTGTAATTGTCGAGCGAGCGCGTCTCGTCGACGATTGCGTCCCACGGGATATCGCCGCTCTCGCGCAGATTGGTGATGGCGTCGGGCACATCCTGGTACCAAAGTGGTTAAGCCTTCTTAGTAGTGGGAAATGAGATGACCTTGCGCCCATCGTCGAGGAGCCAGCGGCTGTACAGCTCCATAATTGACCGTCTTTTTTCGACCGCCGTCCGGCGCCGATAACTGGCTTCAGTAGAACCCAAACTGTGGGCCAGCGCGGCTTCGGCTAAATCGCGCGGCACATCGTCGGCTACGTCGCCACAAAAATCCCTGAAAACTGACCTCCAACCGTGCGCCGTCGCCGCGCCGATTCCAGCTTTGGCGGGGGCAGTGGCGAAAGCGGCGTAGCTGATCGGAGACCCGGACCGCCCAGGGAAAATGCTATCGCCGGTGCGGATCCGCGCCTGCCGGTCGAGCACCTCGAGCGCAAGGGCGGATAGAGGCACCTTGTGCTCATGGTCGGATTTCATTCTCGACGCAGGCACCGTCCACAACTTCTTCTCGAGATCAACCTCAGCCCATTGCGCGTTGAGCGCCTCGCTCGGCCTCGAGGCGCACAAAATCATGAACGCCCACGCCCCAAAGACGCTGTGGGTCTCCGCCTGCGCCCGAAGCTCCCGGAAGATTTCTGGCGCATCATCGAGATCGACCGCGCGGAAGTGGTCCCGCTTAAACTTGCGGCGCTGGTGCAGCTTGCTATCGGCGGGATTAATCTTGTTGGCGCTGCGCAGACCCTTAGCGATTGCGAAGTTGAGCACCTGCTCGATGCGCATCCTAAGACGCGGACCGGTCTTGGCCGCGCCGGCCGCCTCCGTCGCCTTGATCGCCGCAGACACGTCGGCTATCTCGATGGCGTCGACAGATAGATGACCGATTCGAGGGAGGGCGTATTTAGCGACCGGTGTGAGCCAGTGCGCCCCGGCGCGCGGTCGTCTTCGTGACGCCGAAGCCAAGCGGCTGGTCGATTGATAGAGTTTGGCGAGTGCGAGCCCCGCGCGCAAAGCCCAACTTCGAGCGCCTTGCTGCTTCGCGATTGCGAGAGCGGTTTGGAAAGCTTCCTCGGCGGAGGCGGGACCGGACGGATCGCGTTGGAGCAGAAGTTCACCACGAAGAAGATGGGGGAACGACAGGTTGCAACGATTTTCAAGCTGACTCACGAGGGTCATTGCTTCTTTGATGCGCGCAAGAGCCCGCTCCGTGCCTAGCGTCTTCGCCTTCAGCTCCGCGAGCAGCACCGTTTGGAGCCAACCATCGCTCGCGCCCTGAGCAGTCCGCTCCGCCAGCGCCCGGCGAAGGTCCGCTGCGCCCAGGCCGTCCTCGCGCCCGCGCTCGAAGGTTTCGCGCGGACACCCGAAATGCCCGAGATCGCTGAGGCGCAGGCGCTGTTGGCGGCTATCGAGGCCGGCGCGCATGTGAGGCACGCATAACCACCGCCATGCTCTATCGCGACCAACTGGGAAATATTCACGCGCGGGCTCCTTGGCCTAACCTGAGCGGACGTTGGTCGCGCGCGATCGAATGGCGCGGATCGGTAGAGTCGAGATGTGGCGCGGTGACGTTAGGCTGAGCATGTCTGTTCCCGCCCCTTTCGTCTGGCGGTGCCTTAGTGGCTCAACCGTAGCTCCGTTTCCACACCCCGCTCATCGAACCGGACATGCAGATTTCCCGCATCCGGCTCTCGGTTGCGGCAGGGTGGTTTGCGGATTTTTGGCCCAATGGAGAATCTGCTGATACCCTCCCAGGACCGACGTGCCGGGCGCGTAATCCGCTTTTCGAGCCTTTGCTATGGGTGGTGGACCATGCCTTCATCAAGTCGCGTGTCCGCGCGCAAAATGTCGAACCTATAGCCATCCAGGAGCAAGCATTGTCTCGAGGCGACGAGGACAAACGGCGGGATACGAGTTTCGACCCATCGGCGAGCGCTCATGAGTTCCGTCAGGGCCTTGCGCGCCATCAGCAGGGCCAGCTTGTCGAGGCGGAACGACATTACGATGCGGCGTTGAAGAGCCAGCCCGACAATTTCGAGGCGCTGCACATGCTGGGCGTAATCGCGCTCCAAAAGGGTCGCTTCGAACAGGGCGTCGAAATCATTAGAAAGGCGGTCGCGTTGAACGAAAATTCGGCGATTGCTTTCAACAATTTGGCCAAGGGTCTTAAAGACCTCGGTCGGTTCGACGAGGCGATTATCCATTTTGAACGCGCGATCGCGCTCGCGCCGGCCTTTGCCGACGCGCAGTTTGGTTATGGGACCGCCCTCCATTTTGTGAATCGATCCGAGGACGCGCTCGTTCATTTCGAAAAAGCAATCGCCCTCCATCCCAAATTCGTCGCAGCGCTCAACAACCGCGGGTTGGCCCTGGCGAAATTGAAGCGGTTCACAGAGGCTCTGGCCAGTTACGACAAAGCCCTGGCGATCCAGCCGAGTTTCGGGGACGCGCACAACAACCGCGGCAATGCGCTCAAGGCCTTAATGCGTTTTGACGACGCGCTTGCCAGTTTCGACAAGGCGATTGCCGTCCGACCGGATTCCGCCGAGGCGCACTGCAATCGCGGCAATGTACTCGTCCAATTGGCGCGATTCGACGATGCGCTGGCCAGTTTCGACACAGCGATTGCGGTCCGACCGCATTTTGCCGAGGCGCATCGCGGTCGCGGCGACGCACTCGCAAACCTCAATCGGTTTGGCGACGCGCTGGGAAGCTTCGACCGGGCGATAGCGATTGAGCCGCTACTACGTCGACGCATGGATTTCCCGCACCGAGACTCTATTCACCTGCAATCGCAATGACGAGGCTGTCAAAAGCGCGCAAGCGGCGATCGATATCGATCCCGAGAATGCTTTATGCCGATTTCTAAGTTGTGTTTGCGAGTTGAGAATTTTGTATGACAACGAGGACGATGTCGAAGCCCGTCGCAGGGCTTACGAAAATAAGCTTCGGGCTATCTGCAGCGACTACGAGGCCGGACGCCTGAGGGCAAACATGATCGAGGCGGTCGCGCACTGCAAACCTTTTTATCTGGCCTATCAAGACCGCAACGACCGGGATTTGCAGACCCTCTACGGGACACTGGCCTGCCGGGCCATTGGGGCTCAGTTTCGTCAAGCCGCTCTGCCTGCGCCCCCCGACGCCGGCGAACCAGTCCGCGTGGGCTTCGTGAGCAGCCATTTCTACGCGCACTCGAACTGGAAAATTCCAATCAAAGGCTGGATGAGCCAGTTGGATCGCAACCGTTTCACAATATTCGGCTACCACCTGGGTCGACAGCGAGACCAGGAAACCGAGGTCGCGGCGAAACTCTGCTCTCGATTTGTGCACCGCGCTATGCCTCTAGAAGGCTGGCGCGATGAAATCCTCGCGGACGCCCCGCATGTCCTCATCTATCCAGGGCTTCTGATGGATGAGTTGTCTTTGCAACTCGCCGCGCAAAGGCTTGCGCCAGTTCAGTGCAATTCCTGGGGGCACCCGGAAACCAGCGGTCTTCCCACGCTCGATTACTTTCTGAGCAGCGATATGATGGAGCCCGCTGACGCGGCCGAACATTATACCGAGCGCTTGGTGCGCCTACCGAACCTTTCGATCTATTATGAGCCCATCGCACTATCGCCGGTGAGGATGACCCGGGGCGAGCTCGGTATGAGGCCCGACGCAGTTGTGTTCTGGTCCGGCCAGTCGCTTTACAAGTATCTTCCGCAGCATGATTTTGTCTTCGCCAAAATTGCGAAGTTGGCGGGAAACTGCCAGTTTGTGTTTATCAAACATGCTAAAGAAGCGGCGGTCGCGGATCTATTTCGCCGGCGTCTGGACTCCGTATTTTCGGACTTGGGTTTGACGGCTTCAGACCATTGCCTATTTATCGAAAGTTTGAGCGCTGATCGGTACGTCGCCGCCCTCGGCAATTGCGACATTTTCCTCGACAGCATCGGATGGTCCGGTTGCAATTCGACCTTGGAGAGCCTCGTCCATAATCTGCCTGTTGTGACGTTGAGAGGGGCGCTTATGCGAGGTCGCCATAGCAGCGCTATTTTGAACAGAATTGGAGTTGGAGAAACGGTCGCGGACTCGATCGACGAATACGTTTCGATTGCGATTCGATTGGCGATAAATTCAGAGGAACGCAGGCGAATTAGCCTAGAGATCGATCGGAATAAGCATAGAGTTTACCGTGATCGTGACTGCATTGCGGGGCTCGAGGATTTTATTGAGAACGCGGCGCGCGGGCGCATGGTGGAAAAAAGAGACTGAAATAGGATTCAGCTCTAAACCGGCAACTGAGGCTTCAATGAGAAGCTCACGTTTTCTCCACCCTCTGTTCGGCAAATCGTCGGCGAATGATCGGTGTTTGCGCATTTGAGACGTTTGAGCGACGGTTTTAATCGACATCAAGCGGACACTGGCAGCGCCACCTCGAATTGATCCCCATGAAGCGCGGCGAGTCGTTGCCACTGCGCTGATTGGTTGTAAGATACACCATGTCTTCGACCGTCGGCGCGCCGAAAATGTCCACAAACCACGAGAGCATTGGGAGGTCGGTGCTTCTTAGCGTGTGACAGTGATAGCTCTTGCGCGCCCCTTGTTACTGGAAGGCTTCAAAGGGTAAGACTACCTCCGAGCGCGCTCCTGTGCGAGAGCAGCGTTCACCGACAACAGTTCGCACTGAGTGCGTCGGAAGTAAAGATGTCCATCTTTGTCAAGGAGTGGCAATAGTTCGGAATCCGCGCTTGTATTTATAATTGCCTGTCGCTCAACCGCAATTTTCATCGACATTATGATTACATCGATCCGTTTTGTCACGTACAGCTCTACCAAATGCCGCAGCATTTTCGTTTGCACGTAAATTTCCAGCCGCGGCGAACGAGCATCCACTTCGCTCCAAACCATCCGGGCCGACCGGTGTAGTTCAGGAAGTCCAAAGTTATCCTCAGTTTGGACAAGCGCGGCGACATCGACCTGAAAATGATCAAAAATTGCCGCCACGTCTCCGACAGACAGCGCGTTGGCAACCGTCCCAACGCCGTGGAGAACTGAATATTGCAAAGATGAGGGTGGTCGACGAACGATGATACGGCTCGATATTAACTGTTGCTGACGAGTTATGTCATCGAAGGTTACGTCAATGTCCAGCCAATACAGTTTTGATCGCGATTCGGATCTTTCGCGAAACGAAGTGCCAGAAATGTCGGTTGCCATAGCTTAAATGTAAATTCCATGAAGCATCAAATAAATGTACCACTTAATCTCGGCAGAGTTCTTGACTAATATGTGGAGGCCTGCACAACAAGCATTCCTCTCCAAGAGTGGATTCCAAGTCGGACCGTCGATCTACCGGAACCGCAGGCACGGACGCGCAAAGTGGGCGCGCCTGCGGTTCGCTAGTGGATCGAATCAGACACTTCGCACCCTTGGAATGCGCCAGTGCAATACTTTAAGCCGCCAAGCGAAGTCAGCAATAGGTAGAACTACCCATGATTTGACGGTCCTGATCGCCCCGTTATTGCCGACCAGACTTTCGCTGGGCGGCGGCCAAGACCAGTCCAGGGCGGATTCAAATGTCAGGTTCAATCCACTCTCATGTTCGCCGCTTCAAGTAGCAGGCACAAGAATGCGTAGCTCGCGCGCGAGCGGTTCAGAATGGCCGCGACTGAGCAGGGCAAGAGGCACGATCATCAAAACGACGGTTGATCATGCTCTGATGCGCGGGTTGGATACCGCCGGACCGGTGATGCGTCGCGGAGCTTCCTCTGTCTAGGCGCCAGCGTCGGAAAATATCCGGCTGATAGTGGACGCGAGGGTTCTCCTGGCCGTGACCGTGCCTCCAGCCTTGCTCAGCTTTGGATAGATGGGTTGTCGGCGATGACCTCCTTTTCGTGATGTCAAGCTGTCGATCTCAGCGCATCAAGCGTCGGCGATCTGAACGTGCCTGGCGATCGCCCAGGCAAAGCCCGTCAGTTCCCGAGCGATCGCGGTCGTGACCACAGTGGGTGATTTTCCCGCCCGGGCGAGCTTGCGATAGCGCCGACACAGTCGCTCCTGGGCCTTCCACGCGGTGTCGCGGATCGGTTTTGCCAGACCCTCCTGGCGCAGCAGTTGCTCCCGGCTAATGCGCGCCGGGAACCGATAACTCCAGGCCGCCTCGATCAGCATTCGTCGGGCTGCGCCATTTCCGGCTTTCGTGATGCCGCCTTGGCGTCGTGTGGCGCCGCTGGAGTGCTCGGACGGAACCAGACCGAGATACGCCATGAGCTGGCGGGGATTTGCGAAGCGGGTGATGTCGCCGAGTTCGGCAATCACCGTCGCCGCCGCGACCAGAGCCATCCCGCGCAGCGCTTGCAGGGCGCGCACCACCGAAGCCAGCGACCAATCCGGCAGCGCCGCCTCGATATGAGCTTCCAAACGGTCGCGTCGCGCCGTCGCCGCCTCGACCGCGGCGATGCAGTCTTCCAGCACGATGTGATGCGCCGCCTGATCGAATCCGCAGTCCGGCCATCCAGCGACGGTGCATCAATGTCCACGCCGGCCGATTGTAGTGACGGCCATGGCGCAGGAGAAAGCCAGAGAGCTGCTGACGGGCCTGGCGCAGACTGCGGACGGCCGCAAGACGCGCGCGTACGAGATCGCGGATCGCCTCATGAGCCTGATCAGGAAATCCACACCGCGGTCAGTTCACCGGCGCGATGCAGCTTGGCCAGGTTGATCGCATCCCGCCGGTCGGTCTTGATCCGATCTCCCGGCTTGCGTGGGATCAACGACGGAGCAACGACAACGCAACCATGCCCAGCCAGGGTCAACTGCCGTTGAATGCCATAGCCGCAAGGGCCGGCCTCATAACAGAACCGTAGCTCGCTTCCAGCGCGCGACAGCCTCGCCGCCAGAGCGTTCAAGGCCATCGCTGTGTTCGCGATCTTGCCATACTCGCGCACGTCCTTGTGTGCGCCCGTCTCCGCAAGCGCGACCGCGATCGTATCCTTGTGCACGTCAAGGCCGACGTAGGTGATACGCTGCTCCAAGACCCGTCTCCTATGCATGAGGCTCGGCGCCGGCACAGCCGGCGCAACCCTCGACAAGCCTGCATACTGTGAGACGGGTCGCCCTATCTCAGGTGAACATCTGGTCTAGGGACCGCACCGAGTTCGATCAATTCATGACCGAATTGGAGTTGCGAGCCGAACCACGCGACTGACGCTCGCCGAGCTTCGGCGCGCGGCGTTCACGCGGCGAAGCGCGAGTCAAAGCTGGTCCCAGCGAGGGCGGTCGGGGATGCGAAGGCCCTGGACGAACACGTGTAGTGCGGGTGCTTCCGAAAGGATGTCCGGTGACACAACCTAAAGGTTGTGGTAGGTTGCGACCCGTGGTCCGCATCACCATTACCCCTGCAGCCTACGCCGTAATCAAGCCGAGCCTTGCGAAGGGCGTAAACGATCCGCCGCCGCAACGAGACGCGGCTGGCCGCTTCGTCATCTGTGTCGAGGAGACTTACGTTGACAAGCTCAAGGCGCTGCGCCGATTCCGCGAGAATTACAGCGATGTCATCCTGAGGCTGGCCGAACCGGAGGCAACAAGGGCGACCGTGGTGAAGCTCGCTGAACGCGGGTGAGCCCTCGACCCAGTCCCGCCGGTGGCGTCGTGGAGACCCTTCGTTCATCCCTACTACCCGAGCGGGGCGTCGTCTCGGCCGAGGCGTGGTCAAACTTCGTCCCATTCGCCCACGAGGACACAAGCTAGGCCGCGGGGGCGGTGACGTTGAGGTCGAGGTCGGCGGCGTTGGTGGTCCCCCGTGTTGCGCGCTCGCCGCAACACGAACCTCGCGGCGCGATCCCGGCGGCGCGGATTGCTGCCGGCCAGAGCTTCGTGCAGCAGCGCGTCGGCACGTTCGAACACCGCCCACCTATTACGCGCGCCAACCTGTCGTCGAACGGCAGCAATCGGCGGAGTCGCCGGCTTTATCAGGTGTTCCGAGTATATCAGTCCTTATTCGAAGGCGCTGGGCTAGCCTCGCGGTCGATGAGCTTCCCGGCGGCAATCATCGTCGAGGGCGTGCCGGCGCAACTCCCGGCGGCGGCACATATGGCGCGTACAGATGCGCGACCAACGGCGGCGGCGGGTGGGGACCGGGCCACACGGGCAACGTCGGCGCCGCGCATACGTCGCGACCTTTCGCTTCGGAAAGGTTCAGCCCTCGAGCCCCAGCGCCTGCCGCGCCGCCGCTTCCCGCTCAGCCCGCCATTCGGCGTGACAAGCCCGATGAAAACGCGCTCTCGCCTCGCCGTTCGACACTTCCTGCCAATGCTGCCCCGCGACGATCGGCTTACGACAGCGCAAACAGGAGGCGAGCGGCCAGGCGATGAGGCGATTCGCGAATCCAGGCGTCAATCCGCTCGCGCTCGTAACGGACGGCGGGATCGGGCTCCGGAACGGCGACGACCCGCTCCGGCTCGGTGACGACGGGATCAGGCTCCGGCTTCGGTTCCGGTTCGGCCGCAACGGTATGCTCGAGCTGCGCCGCCGGCTTCGCAACCTCGCCCTCGATGCAGTCGTCGCGGCGACCATCGTCATAAACTGGCGGCTTCCACTCGTCTTCGCCAGGCTTCTCGTCGTCGCTCTCGCCCGGATTGCGCCAGCGGATCACGATGCGGCGCGGTTCGGAACCAGCGCCGATATTCACGTCGACCGAAGCCGCCGAACTCGTGATCCAGCCGCGCCGGCGAGCGCGATGGCTGTTGCGAATGGTGTCATCAAGCACAAACCGCCGCGCGACGATAAGCGTGCGCCGGAGCCCGGCCTCGATACGAGCGCGTCTGTCGAGCATCCGGCCAGGCGGTGGATTGAAACGCGCCGGCGCCGACTCGGGCCTGTTGCTGGTCTGCGGGGCGTGCGCGGATTGCGCCGACGCCGAACTCGAGTGGAAGATCATTTCGTGTATCCGCCCCGACGCAACCGACGTACGGCCGCCGCTGAGGAGGGGGCTCCGACTTCGGCGCCGTCCAAGTCGCATACAGATGCGCCACTAATGGCGGCGGCCCGCCAGGCCCCAGCCACTTGGGTAGCTGCGGCGGCTCGGGCGTGGGCGCAGCCGGCGACGCGGGCGGCTTAGCGGGGACCGGCGGCTCAACACGCTCAATCAGAACCGGCCGTCTAACCAACTCGCCGTCAATGGGGTCGTCAGCCCGATCGCCGCCGCCGCCATAACGCGGAACCGTAAAAGTCTGCCCATCGCGCTCAAACGACTCCGTCGCAGGTTCGTATTTAGAACCGTCCGGGTTCTGCCAGCTAAAAGTGATCGTCCGCGGCTGATCGGAGCTCGCGCTAACGGAAAGCTCCGCCGCGCTCGTGCTGCTCGTGATCCAGCCACGCTTGGCGCGCTCGATGCTGTTCAATGGTGAACATCGACGCCGCATCGCGCCTGCGCGAATCGTCGGAGCGGAGCGCCTCGTAAATGTTCTTCTCCGCCAGATCGAGCGCCGCTCCTCGCATCTCAACCGCTGCGTCCTGCAGCTGCGGGTTGCGCCCACAACAGCCGACGAAGATCGGCGCTGCGGACGCCCAATCTCGGCCGCCGCCTCGGTGACATTGCACGCCGTGCCGGCGCGAGAGCCTCGACGACCACGTTCAGGGTCGAGATGGGCGACCGTCGGCGGACCTTGGGCTGCTGGAAGTTGGTCGCGCTCATGTGCTCGCCCAGCATCCTTCTGCGAACTGCGCAATCTTGCCGGCGAGCAACGATGAGCGAGCGCCGGAGCGCAAGCTCCAGGTTCGCGCGTCTGTCGAGCGTCCGGCCAGGCCGCGGGTTAAGCCGCGCCGGCGAAGGGGAGTTCAGGCGGGCGATGAGGCGGGGCGCGATGTAGGCGGCGCGCTTGTGGGTCGCGATGAGCTGAACCCGAGGACGAAGACCCCGATCCCCAAGACACTGACGGCACGCCAGGCCGCCTTCGAAGAGCCGAATGATGCGTGCGCGCCGACCGCAGGGGCACAGGAAAAACGACCACGAACCGCCGTTGGGGAAACGCACCAGCGACAGCGCGACATTGAAGATGACCTCGCCAAACGCAACGCTCGTGACCTTCGTCTCCGCCGTGATTTCGCCCCAAGCCCGCAGCCGGGACACTGAAACGCTCGGCAAATCGTCGATCGCAGTCTTCATTTGTGCAGAAATAGGCTCTTCGACGGGCTGAGGTCCACTAAACTGTGCACCTTTCCTCTGTCCAAGACGCTCCGGGCGTCTTTTTACGCGCGTTCGACAACCACCAGCCTCCGCTGAGCGGGCCCAACCTACGCTGCCAAACGCCCCCTCTTTCGCCACGTTTCTCGAGGGGGTCAGCGGGGGTTCGGGGGGTCAGCGGGGCTTTCGAGGGGGGTCAGCGGGGTTCTAAAGCGGGGTCAACCATATATTATCTATTTGAAATCATTCAAACCCACCCCGCTGACCCCCCGTTTTTCGCACCAGCCCTATACGCGCGACGGGCAGACACCTGAACGAAAAGAGTACACCCTTTGTCGATTTGTTGAATGTTGCACGTCATAGTGGGATTGCTACCTCCTCCGACTTCGGATCCGGATGGCCCCCGGTGGGAGGGGGTAAACGCTTTGGCCAATAGGGATTGAGACCATCCCCGCGATCGGGCGATTCAATCTCCCCGCATCATGGTGGTCCGCGAATAGAAAATTGGAGCCATCCCCGCAGCTGACGGTCGCCCCGCGCCCGCCTTGAAGTCGCGAGCTGCCCATACCGCGCCCATACGAACGCAGCGCAATTCAAGTTCGATCCTCGCAAAGCCCAGGAATTACGGACGTTTCCAAGCAAGCGCACTTCGATCGCGCAGCGCACGGCGTCGACGACGCTGCGGAACTCGATGATCGCTGCCGTCGCCGGTGCGCTTGACGATGCGGCCGTGATGCACGGCGATGGCGGGATCGATCAGGTCGCTGCGGAGCGCCCGGAGCCGCGCGAGAATACGATCCTCGTCCGCGCCCGCGAGCCGGCTATAGCCGACGATATCCGAAACTAGGATCGCCGCGATCTTTCGGAGTCTCCATTACAATGGACCTTAAAAATCACGGGCGCAGACGTTACTCGGGCGCGAGTTGGGCAAACGCGCTGCATCCCGTGACGCATGAGAGGGGATCGATCGCTCCAAGAGACCCGGGGGACCGAGCCCCTGTTATGCAGTCACTGGACCGGCAACATCAGGTGCTCGTACGGGCTGCCCGCCCACATCACGTAGGGCTGTGCGGGTCGGGCTTCGGGTCGCGTGGATAGGTTTGGAGTAACGCCTTCGCATCAGCGCCGACAATCATCACGTGAAAATCGTCGATCGCCTCGATTTCCCGAAGGCTCAAATGGTGACGGACTTGTGTGACGAACTCTCCAGCGGGCGTAGTGGCACGTAGCAAGGCTAGGCCGGTGCCGACCGTGTATAGGCGGCAAGATATAACCGCTTTGTCAATGCGTATTTTCACCCATTCGATTTCGCCGGGCAGAAACCGGTTCGGCCGACCGCGTGTCCAGCTTGCTCGATCTGTACAGGTTCGCGCCGAAACCAACTCGATTTGATCAATTGTCAAGGAACGGCAGCAGCAAAGGTCAATCGGGCCCGTTCGCCAAACCCGCGTGAATGGCCGCTATTTGCGGATTTGTGCTCGGAATTGAGGTGCTGCGAAAATCTCGTTCTTGCGCGCATAGCGTAGTCTAAGCTGGTGGTCTTCACGGCAAGCCATATGGGAGGGTCACAGGCGGCGAAGCCAATCACTCCGCCGAACCCAAGGAATTTTCCATCGAGGCTGCCAGCGGTCTTCTGAACTGTGATCGACGTGAAAATTCGAGTTTTTCCGGTCGGCAATTGAGACGTCGCGTCGATGTCGTGAAGCGGACATAGCAGATCGCGGCCGCGTACGTCGCAATTGGGCGGGAAGCGCGCCTACGCGGGTCGCCTCGGGAAGGACCGGAGTGCGAGCCAAAGCCGCCGTTCCAATGCGAGCATCACTGCCCTTTTGCGAACATTACGACATCGACTTGAAGCGTTCATGCGGATGACGACTGTGGGGCGTACTACAAGCGACCCTATGCCATTTCGATTCGCGTTCCCGTTCCGCCGTTTAGCAGTCGTCTAAGGTGGTACTGCGCAAGCGCGTCCGCTGGGGATTCGCCGACCAATGCAGCGAAGGCGGCGAGCGCGCCTGGATCGCGCGCCTCAAGCTTTGCGAAGGCGTCGGCATAGGCCAAGGCATGACGACTTTTGCGCTCCTCAGGCCGCAGCGGCTCGAACACCCGCATCGGCTCGGTCCGTCCCCTCAGCAGGAGATCGCCGACCGGGCGGCCGACAAATCCCTCCGCGCGCTCGGCTGCGGCGGCGCTTACGCAGATGCGCGTGCCGAGCTGTTTGTTGACCGCTTCCAGGCGCGCCGCCGTGTTGATGGTGTCGCCGTAAGCGGTGTAATCGTAGAACCGGCCGCCGCCGAAATTGCCGACAATCGCGGGTCCCGCATGAACGCCAATGCGGGTGACGCCGAGCGGCGCGCCTCGCGCCACCCATTCCTGCCGATAGCGTTCGGCGTGAGTGTCGAGCGCGAGGGCGCAAGCAATGGCCCGGCTTGCGGCGTCGGGCTGATCGGCGGGCGCGCCGAACAGCACATGGATCGCGTCGCCAATGATCTTGGCAACCGTGCCCTCGTAGGTGAACACGACTTCAGTCATGCCTTCGAAATAGCCGCTGAGAAGCTCCGCGAGCTGTTTGGGATCGAGCGATTCGACGAGCGGCGTGAATCCGGCGATGTCGGTGAACAGAGTCGCGATCTCGCGTCGCTCTCCGCCGGCCGCAAGCGCGTTCTGCTCAGCCGCCAGACTCCGGGCAAGATTGGGCGAAAAATAACGCGATAGCGACGCATGCGCGCGCTCCGCTTCCGCCTGGCGCTTGCGCGCGTCCTTGAGGTGGGCGACATGGGCGATTGTCTTGCGGAGCGTGGCCTCGAAGTCAGTAAAGTCAATCGGCTTGGTCAGGAAGTCGAACGCACCCCGGTTCATGGCGGTGCGGATATTGGCCATGTCGCCATAGGCGGAGACGATCACGGTGGAAAACTTCGTCGCCTCCTCTTGCAGCTTTGCGAGCAGCGTCAGTCCGTCCATGCGCGGCATGTTGATGTCGGAGACGACCATGTCGAAATCGCCTTGCTCGGCGAGCACAGCCAAGGCCTCCACGCCGTCGCGCGCGAACCCGAATGCGATCGAACCCTCTTTGATCTGACGACGAAACCTCTGCCGGACCAGGTCTTCAAGGTCGGGCTCGTCGTCGACGACAAGGACTTTCGCGGTCATAAGGGACTCGCGGCAGCGTCCAGCCGGCGTCCGATTTCGCCGCGGAGCTCCGGGAAGTCGATCGGCTTGGTGAACAGCCCCGCCGCTCCGGCTTCAGCCGCCTTCCGTCGCGTCTCGTCATCGCCGTAAGCGGTGATCATGATGACCGGGACGTCCGGCCGCGCCTGCCTCGCGCGCGGCAGCAGGTCGAGGCCGCTCATGCCCGGCATGTTGATGTCCGAAAGGATGAGAATAAGCTTGGCGGCCTCGGCGGCGCGGACGCGCTCCAATGCATCCGCTGCGCTCAGGGCGAATTCCATGACAAAGCGCGAGTCGCGCAACTCCTTGCGGAATTGTTGACGGAACAGATCCGCGACATCGGGTTCGTCGTCGACGACTAGGATGAGCCCGCTCATGCTCCAGTCGCGCCCCGTGGCAACACGATCGTGAACTCGGTGAAGGCGTCCGGCTCCGTCAACACCTCGATCGTGCCGCCATGCTGCTTGACCACGATGTCATGGCTCAGCGAAAGGCCGAGGCCGGTGCCTTCGCCGGCAGGCTTGGTGGTGAAGAACGGATTGAACATCTTCGCCTTCACCTCGTCGGAAATGCCGGTGCCGTTGTCGCGGATCGCGATCTCGACCTTTGGCCCAAGGTCGCGCGTCGAGGCGCTGATCGTGGGTTCATAGGCGCCGTCTCCCGCGCTCTGCTTGCGCTTGGTCGTCGCGTAGAATCCGTTCGAAATCAAGTTCAGGAGCACCCGGGTCATCTCCTGGGCATAGACCTCGGCGGCGCCGGCGTTCGGGTCAAGCGATTTGACGATCGTCACGTTGAATCCAGGCTTCTCGGCCCGCGCGCCGTGATAGGCCAGATTAAGCGCCTCCTCGACCATCGTGTTGACGTTGGTCGTCGCTCGTTCGCCCGAACCCTCGCGCGAATGCAGGAGCATGTTCTTGACGATCGAATCGGCGCGCTTGCCGTGTTGTACAATCTTGTCGAGGTTGCCGCCGATGGCGCCGATCAATTCGTCCGCCTCGCCGTGGGTCGCTTCGTTGCCTGCGGCGCCCTTGATCGCGTCGGCAAGCTCGTCGACCAGCTCGCGCGACAGCGCCGAGTAATTGTTGATGAAATTGAGCGGGTTCTTGATCTCGTGCGCGATGCCCGCCGTGAGCTGGCCGAGGGAGGCGAGCTTCTCCGACTGGATGAGGCGGTCCTGCGCCTTGCGCAGATCGTCGAGCGACGCGGCGAGCTCCTTCGTTCGGGACTGAACTTCGTCGAACAGCCGCGCGTTCTCGATTGCGATCACGGCCTGGTCGGCGAAAGCGCGCACCATCTCGATCTGGCGCTCCGTGAACGGGACCGGATCGGGCCGGGCGAGCGCGAAAACGCCGAGGACTTGGCGCACGCCAAGCGGACCCCGCAATCCCTCGACCCGCCCTTCGCGCAGCAGCGGCACCGCCAGCAAGGCGCGGTAGTTGCCGATCCGCGGCCCCTCGCCGAAATCGTATTCGGGATCGGCGAACACATCTGGGAGATGCACCGCCTCGCCGCTCAACATGACTCGCCCAGTGAAGGTCTCGCGTCCAGCCCGGATCGGATGCGCGCCCATGAATTGAACGATCTCCGGAGTGCAGCCCGATTCCGCTCTGAGCCGCATCGCGTCGCCCTCGCGCAGGGACAACGTCACAAAGGACGCGCCGCACAGGTCTCGCGCCGACTCTGCAAGCGTCGTTAGCACCGCCTGCAGATCGAAGGCTGAACGGCTGATGACCTTGAGCACATTGGCGGTCGCGGTCTGCTGTTGCAGCGCCTCGGTGAGGTCGCGGGTCTTGGCCTGCACCTCGTCGAACAGGCGCGCGTTTTCGATCGCGATCACGGCCTGATCGGCGAAGGTTTGCAGCAGCGCGATTTCCTTTTCGGTGAACGCGCCGCGCGACCGAGCGACGCCGACGGCGCCGATGCCCCTGTCCTCCCATACCATGGGCGCGAAGGCGACGGAGTGGTAGCCGACGATCTTGCCGACCCGGCGCAGCACAGGAGGCGTGTCGGGATTGTTGAGCACGTCCGAATAGTTGGCGACGCGGCGCTCGCGGATAGCACGGCCCGCCGGCGTGACCTCCCAGGGCGCGGGAAAGGTCGCCATGATCGTGTCGCGAGCCTTGCCGAGATAGGCGACGACTTGCAGAAGCCCCTCGTCGTCGATCAGCAGCACGTCGAGCTCGTCGCCATCGAACAGTCGCTTGCAGCTTTCCAGGATCTTCTCGAAGACGGGCTGCGCGTCGGCGACCGACTTGCTGATGACTCCGAGAATATCCGCGCTGGCTTTCTGCTGCTCTAGCGCTTCCCGCGTTTCGTTGAATAGTCCGACATTGTTGATCGCGATGACCGCCTGATCGGCGAAGGTCTTGAGAAGCTCGATCTGCCGCTCGGAGAACGGGCGCACGACGTCACGGCTGACATTGATGGAGCCGATCGGCTCGCCATTGCGCAGCATTGGTACGGATAGCACGCTCCGAAGTCCCGTCTTGACGAGGGAATGCGCCGAATATTCGCGGTCGGCGGCAATATCGCGGATATGGACGACGCCGCACTCAAGGATCGCTCGTCCCGAGGCGGTGCCACGATCAAGCGGCGCGGGAAACGAGTGTTGCACAGACGCCAGTTGAGCTTGGGACAAGCTGTAATATCCCACGAGATGGATAAGGCCGTCCCGCAATCGAAAGACGGTGCCATTGGTCGCCTCGCACAACACGGCGGCGCTGTGCGCGATTGCGTCGAACACCGGCTGCACGTCGGTCGGCGAACGCGAGATCACCCGTAGGATTTCTGCGGAAGCCGTCTGCTGCTCCAGAGACTCCTGCAGATCACGCGTGCGCGCCTGCACCTCGTCGAACAGGCGCACGTTCTCGATCGCGATCGCCGCCTGGTCGGCGAAGGTCTGGACCAGCTCGATCTCTCGGTCGCTGTACAGACCGGGCCGCGGACGCCCCAGCGCGAGCGCGCCGACAACCTCGTGATCGCGCAACAAAGGCACGCCAGCGGCGGCGCACGCGCCCATCCGCGATGCTATGGACGGATCGTATTCCGCGTCCGCCTGGACATCGGCTATATTTTGAACTGTCCCAGAGAGAAAAACCCGCGCGCCGACCGAGCTGCGCCCGGGTCGTTGCGGATTGCGAGTCAGGTAATCGATGAATTCAGGAGTATTGCCGTAACTGGCTCCGAAGCGAAAGACGTCACCATCCTTGAGCCAGATTGTGCCGTGCGTCGAGCCGGATAGCTCTGAGGCCGAACGGATTAGAGTGTTGAGCACTGTTTGCAGATCGAACGCCGAGCGGCTGATGACCTTCAGCACGTCGGCTGTCGCGGTCTGCTGTTTGAGCGCCTCCTCAACATCGCGCGTGCGCGCCTGCACCTCGTCGAAAAGGCGCACATTCTCGATTGCGATGACGGCCTGGTCGGCGAAGGTCTTGACGAGTTCGATTTGGCGCGAACTGAAGGCGCCGGGCTCGTCTGAGCGATGACGAGAACGCCTTCGACCCGATCGTTGCGAAGCAGAGGCACAGCGAGCATCGACCGGGTTCGGTTGAGTTCATTCGCGGGGTGCGCGTAGTCTTTGTCCTCAAGGATGTCCGGAATGACGACGACCTTGCCTGTCAGCATGACCCGGCCCGAAGCCGAACCCATCCCCGGCGCCGGCGGATTTCTGACGAGATAGTCGGCGAACCGCTCGGAGACGCCGAAGTGAGCGCGGATCCGAAAAGTCTCGCGGTCGCGAACGTAGATCGTGCCGTGCGCGGCGCCGATCAAATTGACAGCCGAGGAGATCAAGGCGTCGAAGACCGCCTGCAAATCGAAGGCGGAACGGCTGATCACCTTTAGCACGTCGGCTGTCGCCGTCTGCTGGCTGAAGCGACTCCTCGAGGTCGCGGGTCTTCGCCTGCACCTCGTCGAACAGGCGCGCGTTTTCGATGGCGATGACGGCTTGGTCGGCGAAGGTCTGGACCAGTTCAATCTGCTTGTCGTTGAAGGTACGAACCTCGGTGCGCATCAGAGCCAGCACGCCGATAGGGGCGCCGTTGCGCATCATCGGAATGCCGAGACCGGTGCGGAGTTCGCCCGGCTTAGCGAAGTTCACAGGCCAGTATTCGGGGTCAGCCTCGACGTCTTCCACCTGAATCGCTTTGCCTTCCAGCATAGCCCGCCCGCTGATCGAGCCGCGCTCGGGCACTACGGGTATATTGCGGATTTGATCCATGAACTCTTCGGAAAATCCGTACGATTCTGCGCGGTAGTAGACGCCGTTGATCTCGCGGGTGATCGTCGCCTTGTCGGCGTCGCAGAGTTTGGCCGCCGACTCGACCAGTGTGCGCAGCACCGCCGGCAGGTCGAATGCGGAGCGGCTGATGACCTTGAGCACGTCGGCGGTCGCGGTCTGCTGCTGAAGCGATTCCTCGAGGTCGCGCGTCTTCGCCTGCACTTCGTCGAACAGCCGCACGTTGTTGATGGCGATGACGGCCTGTTCGGCGAACGTTTGAAGGAGCGTGATTTGTCGATCGGGGAAAGGGCGCGGCTCGAGCCGGACAATCGCAATAGCGCCGATCGGCTCGCCGTCGCGAAGCATCGGCACGGCCAACACGGACCGGAAGCCGACCTCGATGACCGGGGTCGCCGTATATTCTGGGTCCTTTGAAATGTCCGGGATGTGGACCACCGAGCGAGTGAGAATCGAACGCGCAGAAGCGAAGCCGCGGGACGGCGCGGCCGGATAGATCTCGCCCATCGCTCGGAGCGCCTCGGGCGACCAGTTGTAGTGTGAAGCGAGATGAATGAGCTCGCCGTCGAAGCGGTCGACGCCGCCGCTCGTGGCGCCGCACAATTCGGTCGCGCTGTGCGCGATCGCGTCCAAGACAGGCTGCACCTCGGTCGGCGAGCGGCTTATCGCCGCCAGGACCTCGCTGGTCGCCGTCTGATGTTCCAGCGCCTCCGTCAGGTCTCGCGTCTTCGCCTGCACCTCGTCGAACAACCGCGCGTTCTCAATGGCGATGACCGCCTGATCCGAGAAAGTCTTGAGCAGCTCGATCTGACCTTCCGAGAAGGGCACAGGTTCGGTGCGGCGAAGTCCGATCACTCCGATGGCCTCGTCCTTGCACATCAACGGCACTACAAGGTTGGCCCGCCAAAGCATCTTTCCCGATCCGGCGGCCAAGCCGCGCGAAGCCAGCGCCGCCGCGACTGGATAGTCGTCGGCATGTTCCGCGATGTCGTCGATGTGTATCGTCCTGCGTTCAATGACGGCTCGGCCGGAAGCCCACTCGCGACTGATTTGCTGCGAAGCGAATGTGATCGGAATGGGTCCGTGGTGAGCCACAATTCGCAATTGATCGCCCTCGCGGAGTAGCACCACGGCGTCATAGGCGTTGCACAGGCGGCAGGCCGTCTCCACGATATTATCCAACACCGGCTGGAGATCGTTGGGCGACGAAGCGATGACTCTAAGAATATCGCTGGTCGCGGCTTGTTGCCGCAGCGCTTCCTCCAGAGCCTCTTCTAGGTGGTGCGTCTTCGCCCGCACCTCGTCGAACAACCGCGCATTCTGGCGACGCGCCTCCGCCAATTCCGCCTCGCGCTCCGCCAAGACCTCGGCCAGACGTTGGCGCCGCGGCTTGTCTCGCTTTTTTGCGACGGTAGGCGCCTTGCGCGTCTCGGACATTGCGCTCGCCTTGGCGGACGTGCGGTTTCCCGCCAAGGCTATTCGACTTCCCTGGAAAGGGAAAGATCCGCGCCCTGATTCGGACCGATCCAGTTCACCTTCTCTTGTGAGAGACGCCGACGCAGATCCCGTCTCGGTACGAAAACGACCGCTTTTTCCGCAATCTACGCCTTCAGCCGAAGACCGCTTTCTCGCGCGTACCGCCCTTTCACAGGGCCGATCATGTCGTCTGCTCACGGTCGGTTTGACACGTTCGGCGCGCCCTTCGGCAATGGCAGCTATTGGCGCACACCGGCCGTAGTCGCCGTTGAGCAGTCACTCCGGATCGCGACAGGGGACGTCGCAATGAGGCGCTCACACCGGTGGTTCGGGCTCTCGCCTATCTTGGCGACGCTCCTGCGCGACTTTCGTCTCTCAAGACTGTTGTCCATCCGCCTGAAGATCAGAGCGCCAGCAAGCCTTCTTCACAGTGGGACACGCCGATACCGGCATCAATTGGCCAACGGCGTAAGCGTGCCAAATGCATTAAGACTTCGAATCATCGGACCAGCTAGGGGGCGTCCAAAGAGGCATGAACTCCCGGTAACAGCCCCGACTCGCAGGCCTTTATTTGCAGGCCGAGATACTTGGAATAGATGCGGCATTGCGCGAAACTGCCGGCGATAAACCAGAGGCCGGGCTGAGCGGTGCGGGTGAACATGTTGCGCAACTCGTGTTCATCGCCGAATCCCCAGATCGGGCCAACGCAGACGGCAACATCATTCCCGAACAGTTTGCGGACCAAATATTCTTGGCCTTTGTAGCCCGTCGCCAAAACGATCAGATCGGCGGCAAGCAATTCGCCGGTGCTCATTCGCGCTCCCTCTGCGACGAAGGAGACGATGTCGGAGAATTGCACCAGCGCGATTTCGCCCTTAGCGATCAGATCGGAGCAGCCGACATTGAAGTAGTACCCACCTCCTCGGGTGAGGTACTTGAACTGCCAGCCTGTACCATCCTCACCGAAATCAAGTTTGAACCCCACCCGCTCAAGCCCATCGAGTAGGTCCCGGTCGAGATTCTTCGCTTTTTCGGTGAGGAGGATGTGGCTTTTCTTGGCCAGTGGGAGGGGGATGGACGCCGCGATAAGATCGCAGTCCTCCAGCGAAGGTCCTTCGTCATACAGGGCGTAAGGCAGTTGCGCGCTCGGCTCGACATTGACGATCATAGTCGAACTGCGTTGAACAAGTGTGACCCGTGCGCCGCTCGAGTGCAGGTCCTGGGCAATATCATGGCCGCTATTGCCCGAGCCGACGACAAGGACTTTCTTGCCCCTCCACATCTCGCCGTCGTCGTATTGGCTGGAGTGAAGGACAGCGCCGCTGAAGTCACGCAACGTCGGAATATCCGGAAGGCTCGGAATACCGCTGACTCCGGTGGCGAGGACGACGTGTCGCGGGTGCATCTCTCGCTTCGTGCCGTCATCGCGGCGGAGCATGACGGACCATCGCCCCTCTTTTTCGTTGTATGTGCCGCCCTCGAATTCGGTGGCCGTCCAATAGTTCAGCTCCATGCTTTCCACATAGGCCTCGAACCAAGCGGCAATTTTGTCTTTGGGAATATAGGCCGGCCAGGTCGGCGGAAAACTCATGTACGGCATGTGGTTGACGTGTGTTTGGTTGTGTAGAACCAGCGCGTGATAACGGTTGCGCCAGTTGTCGCCAATGCGCCGTTCACGGTCGACGATCAAAGTGTCGACCTGCAGTTGAGTAAGACGTGCTGCAATCGAGAGCCCTGCTTGGCCTCCGCCGACAACAAGGACGGCCGGCTCGCGGTCGACATACTCGGCAGCGACTTTCCTGAGGTCGAGCCAATTGGGGCCCCGAAAATCACGCGAATAAATTTTGTTTTGAGGACGCGACCTCCCGGTCTGCTCTTCGTGCCCCTTGATTTCGTCGAGCGCTGTGAGCAGCGTCCACGCCTTCAGCGTGTTGCCATCGCCGGCATCCGGGGTAAGCCGCAAAACTCCGTTGCCGCGGCCTTCAGCCGTTTCAAATGTGAAGATCGCTTCGTGCACATCAGCGCCCGCGCGCGTCACATGGCGCGGCGCGGCGCGGCGGGGATCTATCCTGAAAGCGGCGGGTCGTACTTTGCCGATATGCGCCTTGAGCTCTCTCAGAATGGCGTCGGCGCCGTTGACCGTCCGGATGCGCCAAGTGAACGCCAGCAAATCGCGCCAATGGCTATCAGCGTGAAATAGGATCTTGAGCGAAACATCGTCGGGCCCAGCGAGAGCCGTTTCGAACTGCGTAAGCCAATTCTGTACAGTCGTTGCGATGGGTTCGGTGTCCAGGCAGCATTTCGCGCCCTCAATCAAATCGATCTGCGCGGCACGCGCAGCTCGTCAAGTCGGATCGGCGAGTTAGCTGCCCTGTGCCGCTTCTCACCTCGCGAAGGATGGCACATTTTCGATAGATTCCGCCTCCGACCCATGACAACCGGCCGCAGACCCTCTACCAGTTTAGACGTCGGATTTCAGGGAATTTTCATCACGACTGTCGCCGCCGTCACTAAGACCATAGGAGCGACCGATGGCCTCACTCGATGTGTTCGGTTACGGCACGCACGAGGTGCTCAATCAAGCCCCGGCGATGGTTGACTACGACGCTTACGCCCACGACCCCGCGCTCGGCAAAATCCTTTCGATCTACAATGCAGAATGGGCCGCCCCGCATGCAAGCGCGGTCGGCAAACGGGTCGGTTCCGCCCGCGTGCAAGAGCTTGCGCGGCAGGCCAACCGCAACCTTCCTGAATTGCGCACACATGATCGTTGGGGTCGTCGCGTCGACCAGATCGAGTTTCATCCTGCGTGGCACGAGCTGATGGCCCTCGCCATGCGCGATGAGTTCCATTCGCTCTGCTGGACGAAGCCAAAGCTCGGAGCGCAGGTGGCGCGCGCGGCAGTGTCTTATCTCTGGAATCAGGGCGAGAACGGAATTTGTTGCCCGCTCGGTATGACGTATTCAGCGATCCCGATCTTGCGCCGCGATCCGGCCCGCTGGGCCGAGTTCGGCGAACTCGTGATGTCGACCGACTATGACGGACGTCCCCTTCCAGCAGCGCAAAAACGGGGCGGGACGGTCGGCATGGCGATGACGGAAAAGCAAGGCGGATCCGACTTGCGCCAGACCCAGACAATTGCGAGGAAAAATTCGGATGGCACCTATTCACTCGTTGGGCACAAGTGGTTCTTCTCCGTGCCGCACTCGGACGTGTTCCTGACGCTGGCGCGAACGGAAGAGGGCGTATCCTGCTTCGTGGTAGCGGGCTGGCTGCCCGACGGCTCCCGCAATCGCCTACAAATCCAACGGCTCAAGGACAAGTGCGGCAACAGATCCAACGCTTCGTCCGAGGTCGAATTCCGCGGGGTCATTGCACATCTCATTGGCGAGCCCGGCCACGGTATTCGTGCGGGGCTCGAAATGAACCACTACACGAGGCTCGATTTTGCGGTCGGCTCGGCGGGGCTCATGCGTCATGCGCTGGCACAGGCCGCTCATCACACCACCTGGCGGCGTGCCTTTCAGAAGGCGCTAATCGATCAGCCCTTGATGACGAACGTGATTGCGGATCTCGCCGTAGAGGTCGAAGCGGCGGCTTGGCTTGCGTTCCGTTTCGTCCATGCGCTGGACCAAGGAAAGCGAAAATGAGTCCGAGCGGTTGCTGGGCCGGATCGGCGCGCCCATCGCAAAGTACTGGATCTGCAAGCGTGCGACGCCGGTGGTGGTTGAGGCTCTCGAATGCCATGGCGGCAACGGCTTCGTTGAAGATCATCTGATGGCGCGCCTTTATCGGGAGGCTCCGATAAACGGCATTTGGGAGGGAACGGGCAACGTCGTGTGCCTCGATGTGCTCCGCTCGATCCAGACATTTCCAGCCTGCGTTCCTGCTTTATTGGACGAGTTGCGGGCGGCCACCGGAAGCGATGCTCGCTACGACGCATTCATCAACGAACTTGAACGCGACATTGTCGATATCCTGCGCACCGAGAGCACGGCCCGCCGGATTGTCGAGCAGATCGCGCTGGCGCTCTCGGCTTCCCTTCTCATTCGCCATGCGCCTCACGACATCGCAGACGCATTCATTGCTTCGCGGCTGGTGGGACCATGGTCAGGCCATTTCGGGACATTGCCGCGGGGCGCAAACGCGCAGGCTATTGCGCATCGCGTCGCGCCACAGCTCATGTAAGGACTCGCCATCGAGGAACGGCCGATATTTGCGCATTCGAGACATTTGGGCGACGTCTCGAATCGGTAGAGTCGGGGTGCGGCGCGGTATCGGGTCGGCCTGCACCGTCCTTTCCGAGGATTGCTCAGTGTTCACGCGCGTTGCGGCCCGCACACTCGCGGTCCCCAGCTACACGAAGGCTTCAGCCATTTCGTCACCAACATGACTGCTCCGGTTGCTTCCCACTGGAGCGATTGCCGGGTGGGGCTTGCACCCACTGGAAAGCGCCTTGTCACGACGCACAGGTGGAGCGGGCCGTTTCGGACCGCGGCCCTGGACGTCGGAGTTGGGCGGAGAGTGCGCCTACGTGGGTCGCCTCGGGAAGGACCGGATTCCGGGCGAGAGCCACCCTTCCTTCGCGAGCGCGAAGTAGGTTTCACTACCCAACCCTGCCCTACGCCAAACTCTCCATCAGCGCCTGCGCCTCGGCGATCTCAGGCATCTCGGCCGCCGGCGCAAAGCCTTCCAGGGCGCTGCTGAGGATGGCGCGCGCCTCAGCGGGGCGGGCCGTGGCCTGGTAGAGTTTCGATAGCGCAAGCGCCGCGCGCAGTTCGAAGCTGCGGGTCGCTTGGCTCTTGGCGACGGCGATGGCGGTCAGGAGCGCTACCTCGGCCGGTGCCGGGTTGGCGGGATCGCGCCTAAGCAGCATTTCTCCGCGGACCCGATGCAACTCGGCTTCGAACGCGCGATGACCGGTCCGTTCGCAGGTCGCCAGCGTTTCGTCGAGGATCGCAAGTGGGCGATTTACATCGCCTGCGCGGGCTTCGGCTTCAGACAAGGCAATCTGGATGAGCCCGTCGAAGCTCTGGGCGTTCCGATCGCGCAGAAGTTTGGCGCCGTGACGCACTTCATCGAGCCCGCCGAGGGACACACCGCTTTCAGCGCTCGCCACGCCCTCGAAAAAGACCCCATACGCCCGCCAATGCGGGAGATCATGCTCTCGCGCGAGCCGCGCCAGTTCGATGGCGTTCGGCGCGACGCGAGAGATGTCGCCACGCATCAGCTCGAATAGGGCCGCGTGTTGTTTCCCGTGTGCGCGCGTGGCGATATGGGCGAGGCCCGCGCTCCGCGCCTCGGCATCGCCGATGAGAGAAACGGCGCGCCCGATGTCGCCCAGCGGCCACAATATGAGCGCGAGACAAAGCATCGCCGCGACGCCGGCGTCGTGTCCGAACCGGAAAGCCAGATCGTCATCGCGGCCGGGTTGGAACAGGGCGAGCGCGTGCTCTGTATGCTCGCGCGCCTCGACGTACTCTCCGGCGAACCAATGAGTGATTCCAGCCATGCGGTGGGCGACACCGGCCTCGGGCGAATCGGGTCTCGCCTCAACATCGCCGAGAAACGCCGTCGAGTGCTCTCTCATCGCCGCCAACTCGCCGCGAACGTAGCTGCCGACCCACAGACCGAAGTCAGCCGACAGGCGCTCATGCGCGGCGTTATCGCCGACTGCGGACTCGTGGGCCCTGGCGAAAGCTTGCGCGGTTTCCGGCGCGCCCGGCCCTCGCGCCGCGAAGAGCGCGTTGCCATACGCGACGTGCAGTTGGCGCCGCTGTTGTCGTCGCGCCGCCTCGGCCTTGACCTGGTCTGTCTCCGCCAGCGCCGCGAGCAGCGACTGCGCCTCGCCGATCTCGGGCATTTCGGGCGTCGGCCAGAAACCTTCGAGCGCGGGGGCGAGGACGGCGTGGGCGTCGTTGGCCCGACCGGTCGATTGGTAGAGCTTGGCGAGAGAAAGGGATGCGAGCAGGTCATAGCTGCGCGCGCCTTGGTGCTTGGCGATGGCGATGGCGGTCCGGTAGGCGTCCTCCCCGGGCGCGGGATCGGCGGAGTCGCGCTTGAGCAGGATGTCGCCGCGGAGGCGATGGAGGAAGGAGTCCGCCAATCGTTCGCCGGTCTCGCTCGCCCCAGCCAACGCCTCGTCGATGGTCGCAATGGCAGAGCCAGTATCTTGGGCGTCCGCTTGGCGCTCGGCGAGCAGTCCAAGAAAGAAGGGCAGAGCAGTCCTGTTCCCCGGCTGGACATAGTCAGCAATGGCTTGCTGGAGCACCCCGGCGCCGGCCCGCGAGAAAGGAAGCCGACTCTGCGCCCAAGCCGAATAAACTCCGCCGAAGGCGGCATAAAGCTCCATTCCGTGCTTTCGGGCCAACCCGAGCAAAAGGTCCGTTGAACGGAGCGCCGCGGCCGGGTCGTTGCGCAAAGTCTCGAAAAGAGAAGTAAGAAGAAGGGTTTGAGCCCTCGTTTGGGCGTGACCCAACTCATTTGCTCTCTGGATCGCTTGCTCGCTCAATCGTCGAGCGCGCGCCGGGTCGCCCGCCAGCCAAGCGACATGAGCCAAATTCGACGTCGCCATGGTGCCAGGATCGATCCAGGGTTGGAGCGGCTCCGCACTGTCCTTTACAAGCCTCCAATCCACCAAAGTGCCCTCGAATGCGGTTTGCGCCTCGTGAACCTTGCCTTGATAGAGGCAGATCTGCCCCACCGCATTGCGCGCTTGCGCTGTCTCCTGTCCGCGGTTCGCCGTTTCCGCCTCGTGCAGAAGCCTCCTCGCGATGTATTCGGCCTCCCGATATTCTCCGCGCAGGAGGCGTCCAAGAAGTTGGCCGTAGGAGGAGGAGAAGTGCTCCAAAGATCCGTCCGTGCTAGCCGCAAGCTCACCTGCGCGTGCGAATGCGGCGTTGGCTTCATCGGCGGCGTAGCCCTTGGACCACATCACCGCCTGGCCGTAGTCGGCCTGCAGCTTCAGTCGTCGGCTTGAGGCGGCCTCTCGTAGCTCGCGCTCTGACGCTGGCCCCGCGGACTTGTCCGCCATTGCAATCGCCTTGCCGAGATGCGCGATTGCCTCTTGGAACGCCGAGCGACGAAGGGCCTGATCGCCAGCCTTGCCCCACCATTCGACGGCTTGGTCGTCGAGGCCGGCCCCGGTGAAATGATGGGCGATGACTTCCGGCGCGGCCCCAGCGCGCTCGGCCTCGTCGCGCAGGACTTCGGCGGCGCGGCGGTGCAGCGCCTGACGGCGGCTCTTGAGTAGGCTGTCATATGCCGCTTCTTGGATCAGCGTGTGCTTGAAGCGATAGAATGCCTCTTGGCCTGCGCCCACGGCGACGAGGAGGTCCGCCTCGACGAGTCTGTCGAGCGCGGACTGGAGGGCGCTGTCGTCGACGCCGCCGACCGCGCGCACCAGCGCGTAGGCGAAATCTTGCCCCAAGACAGCGCCGATCTGCGCGACTTCGCGCGCATCGCCCAGCCGGTCAAGCCGCGCAGCGAGCGACTGTTGCAGCGTCGGCGGGATCGCCTGCGAGCCGCCGGCCTCGCCGCGCTCGAGCAGAAGCCGCGTGACCTCCTCGACGAAAAGCGGTACCCCGCCCGTGCGCTCGCTCACGCCATCGACCACTTCCTTGCTCAGCGCATGGCGAGCGGCGAGCTCGCCGACCATCTGCGCGACATCGGCGGGTGCGAGGGGGCTGAGCGAGATGACGCTGTGATGGGAGCGCAGGCTCCAGGGCGGGTGGAATTCTGGGCGCGCGGTCGCGATGATGAACAGGGATGCCGTCCGCCCGCGCTCGGCGAGAGCCTGCATCAGATCGAGCGAGGTCGGATCGGCCCAGTGCAGGTCTTCGAACGCGAGCGCAGCGGGCTGTGAGCGCGCCCCTGCCAGAAACCATGTCGTCAGCGCCGCCAATTGCCGGTGGCGCAATTCCTCAGGCGCGAGCTTCGCCGCGCGCTCTTCCGGCAGCGCGACATCCACCAGCGGCGCGAGCAGGGGCGTATATTCGGAGGCGTCGAGGCCGATCAACCGAAGCGTGTTCTCGAGGTCAGCGAGGCGCCGAGCGGCAGGCTCATCCGCGCCGAAGCGCTGGCGTCCCCATTCGGCGATCGGGTGCAACGGAGTGTTCTGCAACAGTTGCGACGATGAGAATTCGGCCCAGGTGTGTGGCGTCGCCGCGATCTTCAAGCGAAACTCCTCGACGAGACGCGACTTGCCGATGCCGGGTTCGCCGACCACGAGTGCGAGCTGACCTTCGCCTGTCACCGCGCGCTCCCAGCGACGGCGCAAGAGGTCAAGCTCCTCCTGGCGCCCGGCGAGGGCAGTGAGGGCGCGGGCGCCGAAGCGCCGGCCGCCGCTCGCGCGGACGATCCGGTAGAGCGCGACCGGCGTCGGCACTCCTTTGAGCTCATTCAGGCCGCGATCCTCGGCGATGAACAACCCGGCCACCTGACGCTGAACACGGGCGGTAATCAGCACCGTTCCCGGATCGGCGAGCGTCTGCACCCGGGCGGCGCTATTGGGCGCATCGCCGAAGATTTCTCCGGCCGCATCCACCACCACCGCCCCGCTCTCGATGCCGATGCGGGCGACGAGCTTCGGCCGGCCCAAGCCTGCGTTGTTGCGGTTCAGTTCGGCGAGCGCGCGCTGGATGGCCAGCGCAGCGCGAACTGCGCGCTCGGAATCGTTCTCCTGCGCGATCGGGTGTCCGAACAACGCCATCAGCCCGTCGCCGAGCTTCGTGGCGACGCGCCCGCCCATTTGCGTTACCGCCTCCGATGCTGCGTCGAGGTAGCCGCTGACCAGATTGCGCCAATCCTCGGCGTCGAGCCGAGACGCGAGCGCTGTCGAACCGACTAGATCGCAAAACATGACCGTGACCGGGCGACGTTCGGCGCCGACCTCCGGGGCCTTTTGGGCTGGCGTCGACGGCGGCGATGCAAGGGAGGACGGAGGGACCTGGGTCGGCGGCAAGGAATTCAGCGCGGCGATCGCGTCGAGAAGCTTCCGCCGATGCCCGACAATTGTCACGCCGAGGTCTTTAAGATCATCGGCGGTCAGGCGAAGTAGAACGTCTCCGTCAATCGCGTTCTCGCGAAAGGCGGCTTCATATTGGCCCAGACCGAGGTTCCCGAGCCAAACCCCGACGTCCACGGTCGCCTCCACTTAGGCCACTGGGATATTCGCCCGCACACAGCACTGTGTAAAGCGAGAAACAATGGCTTCGCGCGGACAGCGAAGCGAATGGCTTGGGTCAACATACGCCTTCACCCGAAGACCGCTTTCTCGCGCTTCGTGCCGATTTATGTGACCCGTCCGCCACGCCGCCAGCGAATGTCTGCTATTTGCGCACACCGGGCGACTGCAAGCGCGGTCATGAAGCCAGGTCGTCGAGCAACGTCTTTGACTCTCTGAGGTCGAGCGTGTCGAAACCCTCGGTGAACCAGCCGTAAATCGGGGCGAGAAGGTCGCGAGCTTGCTGCCTCTTACCTTGATCGCGCCAAAGGCGCGCCATGCTCATCGCCGCCCGCAGCTCCCAGGACTTCGCGCGCTGCTCACGCGCAACCGCCAGCGCGCGCTCGAAATAGGCTTCCGCCTTAGCCAAATCCGGATGTGGCGACTTGAGCGCGATTTCGCCGGCCGTGCGATGGACCTCCGCCTCGCACCACTTTTCCTTGGTTGTTTGCACCGTCTTCGTTGCCTCGGCGATGCAACGCCAGGCGTCGTCGAATTGGCCGATGTCGGCATAGGCCCTGGCCAAATACGATACCCATGACGGCGCCCACAGCGTTCCCCCCGTGGACCGGAATGCCTTGATTCCGGAGGTAATCATGTGAGCTGCGTCCGTGGTCTCGCCGGTCAGGGCCAAAGCACAACGTTGCGTCAGCATCCCGAGCGTCTTCCAAAACAAAGAGCTTTTTTCGTCCGCCAAAGCGACGAGTTCATCGAGTTGCGCCTTTGCTATCAAGTGGTTCCCACAGTGGCTATGGGTCCACGCTGTGAAGAACAGCGCGTGCATCAAAGTGGCAGCGTGAGGGATCTCGCGCGCGTCATCGAGTGCGTGCTCCACATCGGCGAGCGCGGCTTCGGGATAGCCGAGCACCCACAGAGCCAATGGTCGATGAGTCAACACCGTCACCGCGACGTCTGCGCCAAATCGCGCAGCCAACGGACGATGCTGGGCAGGATCGTAAAGCGCGATTGCCCGATCGAAATGCGGTCGGCTCTCCACGATGTCGCCCGCATACATTAGAGCGACGCCCAAGATGCGATGCCCGATCATGCGCGGGACTGTGGCGCCTTGCGTCTCGGCGAGCGACAGGAACTGCGCCGCAAGTTCGCGCATCACGTCGCCGTTGAACGCAACATAATTCGCAACCCAGAAGCCGTAGAGAACCGAGAACAACAGCAAGGGGTCTTCGGGAGGCTCTCCGAGCGCTTCGGCCTGTTCAATCAGCAGGCGCGCCCGCTCCACTGCCGCCTTGGTTTCCGCAGCGGCATACCCTTTGAAATTGAATAATGTGTTTATTTGCGCAACCTGAAGCTTGATTTCATCGCGCCGCAACGCGGGCGTGGCGGGCAACGTCGCGATCTGTGCGAGCGCGCGCGTGAGCTGATCCGCCGCCTCGACTAGCGCCGAGCGCTCCAGCGACCGCTGTCCCGCCTTGCCCCATAGCCCTGCTGCCTTTTCGATCAGGCCGGCCTCAGTGCAGTGACGCGCCAGCAACTCCGGCTGACGCTCGGCAATCTCGGCGAACTGGCTTTCAAGGGCTTCAGCAATTCGGGCGTGAAGCGCACGTCTTGGCTCGCGCAGCAGGGTGCCATAGGCCGCGTCCTGAACCAGAGCGTGCTTGAACAGATAACTCGCGTGCGGCGGCACGCCCTGCCGGAACAGCAACCCGGCCGCTACGAGACGGTCTAGCGTCGATTCGAGCTCCGCCTCGGGCTTCAGCGCCACCGCAGCCAGCAGGGCGTGGGAGAACTCCCGGCCGATCGCCGACCCGATCTGCGCCGCCTCCCTGGCAGGGCCGAGCCGGTCGAGGCGCGCCATCAGCGACGCGTACAGGCTTGCGGGGACCGCCAGGGCCGAAGATGGAACCGCCGCAACCGTGCGTCGCGCCGCACCCTCGCTCTCCGCTTCCAGCACCGCCTTGGTCGTCTCTTCTATGAACAAGGGAATGCCGTCGGTGCGCTCCACGATCTCGGCCAGCATATCCGCCGGCAACTCCTTGTTCGCGAAAATGCGGGTGACTATGGCGGCGGCTTCCCGCTTCCCAAGCCGGTTCAGCGTCAGGCTCGTCACTTGCGACTGCCCCACCCATTGCGCGTTGAACTCGGGGCGGAAGGTCACGATCAGCAGGACCGGAAGCACTCGGATTCGATCGACCGTCCGGCCGAACGCTTCCAGGCTCGTCGGATCGACCCAATGCGCATCTTCGACGATCATCAGCACTGGTCGCTGGTGCGCCAATCCCACGAGTTGCGACATCAGCGCTTCCAACGTTGCCTGCCGTCGCTGCTCCGGCGTCAGTTCCAGCGCGGGATAGCGTCCGTCATTCGGGAGCGACAGCATCTCGGCAAGGAGTGCGGTATCCTCAGGCGAGGTCGAAGTCTGCGCGAGCACAGCATCGAGCTTGTCGAGCTTGGCTTGCGGTTTGTCGTCGTAGGCCAGCCCGGCGGCGCGTTCCATCTGGCCGATGATCGGATAAAGCGCACCGTCGGTATGCTGCGGGGAGCAGAAATAGCGCAGCCTTGTATGCGGCTCGCCGGCGACGCGTTCCAGGAGCGCGGCCGTGAGCCGCGATTTGCCGATGCCGGCCTCGCCGGACATCAGCACCACCTGGCCCTGGCCGGTCTTTGCCTGGGACCAGCGCCGCAGCAGAAATTCGAATTCCTCTTCCCGCCCGACGAGGGCGGTCAGTCCGGTCGTGTGAAGGGCGTCAAAGCGGCTCTCGACGGAACTCGCGCGCAGCGCCGCCCAGGCCCGCACCGGCCAGGCGATGCCCTTGAGGTCCTTGGGCCCGAGATCGCCGAGCTCGAAGAGATCGCCGAGAAGCCTGCGCGTGCCCTCGGCTATGACGACCATGTTCGGTTCGGCCAGCGCTTGCAGGCGCGCCGCCAGGTTCGGCGTCTCGCCGACGATTCCGCGCTCCTGCGCCTCGCCCGATCCGATCAGGTCGCCGACAACGACGAGGCCGGTCGCGATGCCGACGCGGACCTGCAAGGGAACGCCCGCGGCGGTCTTCAGCTTCGGCATCGCCTCGGCGAGCGCCAGCCCCGCCTGCACCGCGCGTTCGGCGTCATGTTCGTGCGCTTGCGGATAGCCGAAATAGGCCAACACCCCGTCGCCCATATATTTGGCGACGAACCCGCCGGCCTTCGCGATCAGGTCGGCGCAGAGCCGGTGATAAGAGCCCACGACCTCGCGCATATCCTCTGGATCGAGTCGCGCCGACATCGCGGTCGACCCCACGAGGTCGCAGAACATCACGGTGAGCTGCCGGCGTTCGGCGACGTCCGGAAATGTTTGAAGCGGCACGGGGTTTGCCGGTTTCGCCGCAGCTTCCGTCGAACCCAGACTTGCAATCGCCTTAAGCAGGCGCTTGCGATGCCCAAAGGACACGCCAAATTTTTCGAGGTCGCCGTCCGTCAGCTCACTCAAAACCTCGGCGTCGATGTCATTCTGGCGAAATAGGGTCTCGTATTGGCTGAGACCGAGGCTGCGCAACCAACCTCCGACATCCATCCGCGTTTCCTCACACCGGCGGCGTCGATCATCGTCTTAATGGAGACGCGGTGTCCATAGCGTCGGGCCGAAATGACACTCGCGCCCCTTGCCCATGACGCCCGAGGTAGCGACGACATGAGCGGCGGGGATCACGGAGAAGCGCTGGCTCGCTCTTGGGTCGAGCAAGATTGCGTTTCGTCTTGATCCACGACGCATGGTGCCCCGCCGACCCCTGCGTTCCTATTTATGGCCTTGTTCTTTCGCCAATTCCCGGGCGAAAGCCCTTGAGATGTCACCGCACCTTCAAATCTCGATCGGGTTCGACATCGCCGCCGAGATCAGCGCCTTTCTCGCGCGAAAGAATTTTGGCGCGAATTTCCTTCTTCAGGACTTTTCCGACCTTCGAGCGCGGCAGGTCGGGCCAGATGTCCACTTGCTTCGGCGCTTTGACGCTGCCGATACGCCCCTTGACGAAAGGAATGAGCTCTTCGGCGCTCAGAGAGCGGCCGGCGTGGACCTGGACGACAGCGGCGACTCTCTCGCCCCATTTTGCGTCCGGCAGGCCAAAGACGGCGCTGTCCATCACGTCCGGGTGCTGCAGCAGCGCCTGTTCGACCTCGATCGAATAGACGTTGAAGCCGCCGGTGATGATCATGTCCTTGGCCCGGTCGACGATGTAGAGAAAGTTCTCTTCGTCGAGATATCCGATGTCGCCGGTGTGATGCCACCCAAACCGGGAGACCTCGGCGGTCGCCTCAGGGTTCTTGTAATAGCCCTCCATCACGAGCGATCCGCGCATCACGATTTCGCCGCGATCCCCGGGCGGCAGAAGCCGACCGTCGTCGTCCATCACCGCGAGCTGCGTTAACGGCGTCGGCCGTCCCGCCGAAGCCAGACGCTGACGCGCGATCGTTCCGTCGGGATTGAAGTGATCGCGCGGCGCCATGGTCGAGATCATCATCGGCGCCTCGGTCTGGCCGAACAATTGCGCCATCACCGGCCCGATCTTATCGATCGCCTCTTCCAGGCGTGTCACGGATATCGGCGCCGCGCCGTACCAGAAGCATTGCAGCGAGCTTCGGTCGGTTGCGGCAAGCTTGGGATTCTCCAGGAGCATGTAGATCAGGGTTGGCGGCAGGAACGTGTGGGTGACGCGACGGCGCTCGATCAGGTCGAGAAACTCGGTGAGATCCGCTTTCGGCATAATGACGATCCGGCCCCCGAGCGCCAGGATCGGGAAACACAGGACGCCGGCGGCGTGGGTGAGCGGCGCCAAGGCGAGATAGACCGGGCGGCCTTCGAACGGATAGCTCATCAGCGTGAGCGCGGACATCGTTTCCAGATTGCGCCCCGAAAGCATGACGCCTTTGGGCTGACCGGTGGTGCCGCCGGTGCCCGCGATCATCGCGATGTCGTCCGCGGCCGCGATCTCGAACGGCTCATCGCCGACGCCATCGAGCCACGCATCCAGCGCCGGCGCGAAGGGCATCGGCTTGTCGAGGCAGACAAGAAGGGAAAGCTTGGGCAGGTCGGCCCGCATCTGCTCCACGAGCGGCGCGTAAGCGCTATGGAAGATCAGGCTCGTGCAGTCGAAAGCGTCGAGGATGAAGCGGTTCTCGGCCGCCTCGTTCCGCGGATTGATCGGACACCAGACGGCGCCGGCGCGCGAGATGCCGAAGACGCAGGCAAAGGCGACGGGATCATTGCTCGAGAGGATCGCCACTTTGTCGCCCGGCTTGACGCCGGCCCTCTGAAGCGCGCGCGCGACGCGCCAGGTGACGCGCTGCACGTCGGCGTAGGACATATCCCTTTCGCCCATCGTCAGGCAGGGAGCATCGGGCCCGAGCGCAGCGCCTTTGTCGAGATAGTCGATCAATCGCATCGCGCTCTCCACGCGTAGACTTCCAGGACGGCCAATGCGCCGTCCCGGCGCCACGTCCGCTCAGTGATGCGCAGTGACCATCGGGTCCATGACGAGCCCAAAGCTCTTGAGCACGCCGAGCAGCTCACGATGTCCGAAGGCCTGGCAAGCCGAAGCGAAGCCCGCCTTCTTCGGCGGCGACTGCAGCAGGGAATAGGCGGCATGGGCCTGCAGAAGGCCGGTCTGCTTGTAGTTGCTGACGCCGTGGATCACGCAATGCACGCGCGCCAACGGGCCTGAGCCATAGACCGAGTCGAGCGAAATGTTGACGCGCGGATTTTCGCGCGGCGGCATCCCGGCTTGAATCGAAGCGGCGATATTGGCGAGCTTGGCTTGCTGCTCATCGGGAGGCAGCGGCTTGATCTGCTCCTCGAACATCTTTTGCGTCGCGACGAAGCCTTCCATGACTTCCCGCGCGAACACGCCGCCCAGCGCCTTGCAGTTGGCCACCCTCGGATCGTCCTTGAACCAGACGGGGTGCGAGGTGCCGGTCCAGGGCGTCACCAGCGCGTGGGCGTGCTGGCCGGGAACGTTGACGTCGAAATGAGTGTTCTGCGCCCATTCGAGCAATTTTTTCTGTTCCATATAGTACCACTTGGCCCGCAGGATCGCGAAGATCGTCTGCGTGGAGGCGTAGGTTGGAAAGCCCTTCCAGAGCACGAGGATGTCGAGCGTATCGACCCCAGGCGTCTCCAAGCAGATGTTCGCGGCGATTTCGCCGGTCGTGTACATCTGCGCGACGCCGGGCGAGAGCAGCAGGCCCTTGGCTGCGAACTTCTCGCCCCAGCGGGTTTTCGCGTCGAGCACCCAGTCCTGTTCGCCGGTGGTGTCGGTGTAGTGGCATCCGGCGTCGAGGCAGGCCTCGGCGACCTCCGGACCGTATTTGCTGAACGGGCCGACCATGTTGCTGACGACTTTCGCGCCGTCGAACAGTTTGGCGAGGGCTTTGACGCTGTGCTCCACCTCGGCGACTTCGTATTCGGCGGTTTCAATCCCCGGGATTTTGTCCATCACCGCTTGTGTCCGCGCACGATCGCGGCCGGCGGCGATGAAGGGCACGTGCAACTCGCGCAAATATTCGCAGACGAGCCGACCGGTGTAGCCGGACGCGCCATAAACGATGACGGGCTTCTTGTCGGTCATGATTTCGTTTCCTCCGCTTGTTCTTTCTTCGCCCTGCCGTTGGGCTTGAGCCTACATTCCCATCCCGCCGTCGACCGGAAGCCCGGCGCCGGTGATGAACCGGGCCGCGTCCGAAGCGAGGAACACCACGGCGTCCGCCATGTCCGCGACCTCGCCGAGGCGGCCGAGAGGGGTCTGCCCGATCACGCCGCCGATTGCGGCTTCCGCGCTTGGGAAATCTCTGCGCAGCGCGCGCAACCGCACCAGAATGCGCTCTTCCTCAGAGCTGCAGACGTGGGCGACAAGGATCGCAGCCGTTTTTCGGATTTCGGACATGTGTGCCCTCACCCGGCATGCAGAATAGCACAAGCAAGGCTTGGGCCGCGCGTCTACTTGTCGAACGCGATCGGGCCAAGGGCACGAGGGCGGTCTAAAGTCTTTTTGACACGTTTGTCACGCCGTCGGGAATGGCCGCCTTTTGCGCAATTGAGACGTCGAGGCGATGTCGCGAATCGACGGATTGTCTGGAAAAACTCGATTTTTCGCGTCGATCACAATTTGAACGGCCATAGGCCGCCTTGAAGAACAATTCGGCAGGGCTTCGGCCGCGCGAGCGATCTTGCCACGTGCGGCCCTCCAATGCGCCTCATCGTGACGATTTTCTGCGCAGATGAGGTTCGGCGCGCGAAATCGAGATTTTCGCGACCGATCATTTTGCGAGTTTTTCCACACAATCGACGTCAAGCGGACATCGCGGACGCGGACGAGGGAAAGCGTGCATCCGCAGCCGCAGTCATTCGCGTTCTTTCTCCCCGCACCGCAGACGCAATACAAACGATCAATCGTGGACGCGGTCGAGGCGACGCCCAACTCCGCCGCGGCGTCGCTGAGGCTCTCGACATGAGGCTACGCTTGAGACGCAACTCAAGATTGCCGATCATGGCCATCGCGGTGTCCAAGTCCGGGCAGGATGTTGGCAAGCCCGAGAAGAGCGCGATTGGCCAAACTCGCGCGGCCTAGGACGTATCTTTAGTGGAGGCGAAGGGGTCATGGATCTGCCCTTTTCCTCCAGGCAGATACGCGCCCTTTTTACGGGGCTCTGGAAGGTTGGACCGGAGCGCGCCGCGAGCATGACGAGTTCAGGTGTCGGAGGCGCCGGCCGAAAACTCCGCCATCCTGCGAACGTCGCGGATGATGCTGGCGGCAAGAGCTGATTCGCCTTCGCTGAGCGACGCAAGCGTAGCGGCTTGAACCGGACCTAGCGCTTTCGCCTTGGCTAGAATCTCGGCGACGCTTAGGGCGGGTACCGAGGCCAGAGCGGATAGAGCGTCCTCTGCCACTGCGACTGCGGCGGCGTGCCTCTCTGAGTCGTGTCGCTGAAAGGCATCGTATTGATGGGCCTGCGCGTCTTCAAGCCGGCGGGCGATGATTTGAATCGTGGCTATTGCATTCGTTCCCAAGATTTGCACTCGGCGGGTGTCATTGCGTCGGAACATCGCGCAAGAGCTTCTCGGCGACCGTATCGTATTCGCCGATTAGGCAGCTTCCCTAAGAAATTGGGAATGTCTGTGATCCAGATCACAGCTTCACAGCAATTTGATGCGCCCTAACGGATCGGTCTGCAGCCGGCAGCGATGGCGAGCTGGGCTACTCACTTGACAGCGCCCGCCGCGGACGTCGGCTTTATGGGCCGCTGCGCCCGCGCTTAGATCTATGCAAAAGCAGGGGCGTAGAGCGGACATTGTGGATCGCGCCAGGGGGGACGACGTTGTGGGGAAACCGGCCGGCGGTCACGTGAGGTTCTTAAGCGATCAATTTGCACTACCGGATAACAAACCCATGCGGCCAAGTTAGACGACTGTGCTTGATCACCCGATTTCCGCCAGCAGCGCGCGCGCCTTGTAGAGATCCCTTGTAGCCTTCCCACCTTCGACCGTGGCGAGGATCGGCTCCAGCAGGGCACGCAGATCGGTTGGCGACCCTGTGTCGCGCCTTAGCCGGGCGAGGTCGGTCACTGCGCGCAGTTCAAGCAAGCGAGACCCCTGGCCGTGGGCGATCTCGATGGATTTGAGGAAGCAGGTCTCTGCTCTCCTCCGGTCTGCTTCCGGCTGCTTGAGCGCGATGTGGCCTTCGAGTCTGCGCAAATCGGAGAGCAACAAGTTTTCTCCAGAAAGATCGACGAATTGGTCGGCCTCTTGCAACGCTGCTTCAGCCCTCCTCACATCGCCAACCGCTAACAACGCTTCGATAAGACAGCATAGGATCATGGAGTCCAATACACGAGCCCCGGATCGGTGATGCGCATCGCGCGCGGCGCATAAGGCCTCGATATGTTCCGGTGTCGGATCACGTTGCGCGCGAGCGCATGTTTCAGTAACGACGCCGTACAGGCGAAACTGCTCCACCTTTTTTTCAATGCAATACGCGACGAGTTCGGCGCTGTGTCGCTCGCACGCTTCGATATCGCCAAATAGAAGCTCAGGCCAAATCGTTGTGAAAAAACAGCAGAGCGCGACAGTTGGAGCGTGATCGTGATCTCCGGCCTCCAGGCGCATTTGATCGCTCGCCCGCGCTGCCTGGTCGGGATAACCAAGCATAAATAGCGCCATTACTTTGTAACCGGCTAGTATGAGGCCTGGATCGTAACCGAAGCGGTACCTCCACTGTTTTTGTATGGCGGTTTCGCGACATCGTTCCGCTCGTTGTAGGTTGTCCAGCGCTTCCCGATGTCGCCCCATGAAGAATTGCACTGTCCCGAGAAGACGATGTCCGACAAGTCTGTAGATCTTATTATCCTGTCGGTGGGCGAGGTCTACGAATTGTCTCGCCTGAGTGTGCGCAGACTCCAATTCTGACGCAATGTATTTGGCCGAGCATAGGCCGTAGAGAACCGAGAAACGCTGCAAGTCGTCACCGACGCCGTCATCGAGTAGGTGTTTCGCGGCACCTAGCACGGCGACGGTTTCTGGCGTGCTGTATCCTTTGAGCGGCAGCAGCGCGTTAGCCTTAGCCACCAGGAGCGCAAGTTCCAGAGACTTCCGATCCTGTCCCTCAGGCATTTGTCGCACTACCGCTAGGCCGGCGTCGACGTGTCTGTTCGCCTCCAGTACGCCTGAGCGTGAAAGCGCGAGTTCCGCCGCTGAAAGCCAATGGTGCGCCGCCCGCTCGTAGAGACCAGCCTCCGTATAGTGATGGGCGATGATTGCAGGCGCGATGGTGATTTGGTCGGACAAGGGCTCCGTTAAGGCCCCCGCTATGTCGGCATGGATCCGTTGCCGCCGGCTACGCAGCAACGATGCGTATGCCGTATCCTGAACCAGAGCATGCTTGAAGGTGTAAGTCGCCTCTGGCGGGGTGCCGCGCCCGTGGATCAACTCTGCCGCCATGAGCCGGCCTAGCGCATCCTGTAACGCGAGCCCCCGGACCGGCGAGACCGCTTCCAATAGTCGATATGAGAACTCTCGCCCGATCGTCGCGCCAATCTGCGCGATCTCCTTTACTGGCGCGAGCCGATCCAGGCGCGCCATCAACGAGTCCTGCAGGGTTGAGGGAATCGCGAGCGGGCTCAGAGACTGGTTGAGGAGGTAAGCGCCAGCGTCCGCGCGCAACAGCCCCGACTCTAGCACCGACTTAGTCAGTTCCTCCACAAACAGCGGCACGCCATCTGTCTTGGCGACGATTTGTTCCAATACTTCCGCAGGGAGCGCCTTTCCGCCGGCGATGCGATCGACCATCTCCATCGCCTCCGGGCGCCCGAAACGGCTAAGGGTGAGCGACGCCACATGCGCGCGGCCGACCCAGGGCGCGGCGAATTCGGGGCGGAATGTTACCGCCAGGAGTGCGCGCCGGCTCGGTAGCCGGTGGACCAGCCGACCGAAAACATCGAGGGACGTTGGGTCAATCCAATGTGCGTCCTCCAACAGCACCAGGACCGGGAGCTCTTTGGCCAGCCCGTCGAACAGCGCGAGCAACGCCGCAATCGTCTGCTCCTTCCGGTCGGTCGGGGCAAGGTCAAGTTCCGGGTATCGCTTCTCACTAGGGATCGACAGTAGCGAGGCGATCAAAGGCGCTATTTCCTTACCTTCGAGCCCGGATTCCGCGATCATTGCCTCCAGCTTGTCGAGCTTCGCTGCCGCTGGTTCGTCGCTCGCAATACCTGCCGCATGCCAGATTTGGTTTGATATGGGATGGAAGGCGTCGTTGATGCGGTGCGGCGAGCATTGATAGCGCACCCTCACATGCGGCGCATTCGAAATGCGGTCGCTCAAGACGGCGAGAATGCGAGATTTGCCGATGCCCGCCTCGCCCGAGAGTAGGACGACCTGTCCTTTTCCCTCTTCTACCTTGCGCCAGCGGTCCAGAAGCAGCGCCACCTCATGCTCGCGGCCAACGAAAGGCGTTACGCCCCGCGACCGCGAAGCCTCAAAGCGGCTAACGTTCTGGACCTCGCGTAAAACAGTCCAGGCAGGAGTCGGCGTATCGAAGCCTCTAAGGGTCAAAACGCCAAGCGACTTCAGCTCGAACATCTCCCCAAGAAGCCGTCTCGAAGACTCCGCAATCACCACGCTGCCCGGCTCAGCCAGTGCTTGCAAGCGTGCCGCCAGATTGGGGGTCTCGCCCACGGCGGCCTGTTCCTGAGCCGACCCTAGTCCGACCAATTCGCCGACGACGACGATGCCGGTCGCGATACCGATGCGGACCCTCAGACTCTCCTTCGCCCGTGTGTCGAGGTTCGGGACCACAGCGGCCACATCCAGACCGGCTCTAACCGCCCGCTCAGCATCGTCCTCGTGGGCGCGTGGAAAGCCGAAATAGGCCAGTACCCCATCACCCATGAACTTTGCGACGAAGCCGTCGTAGCGCGCAATCGCGCCCGAACAGGCGTCCTGGTAGGCGCGGACGACCTCGCGCATATCCTCGGGATCAAGGCGGGCTGCGAGCCCGGTCGAGCCAACGAGATCACAAAACATCACTGTCAGCTGGCGACGTTCCGCAGCATCGCTCTGGGGCAATGCGGCCGGCGGGCCGGCTGGCTGTGGCAACGTCAAAGCCGCACCCAGATTTGCGATGGCCTTTAGGAGCCGTTTGCGATCCCCCAGCGTTACTCCAAGCTCTTTGAGGTCGCTATCGCTCAGATCCGGCAGAATGTCAGCGTCGATGGAGTTATCGGCAAACGCGGCCTCATAATGACTGAGACCGAGGCTGCGGAGCCAAACCCCGACGTCCATTGTCGCACCTCGACAGGCAGTGTTAATGATCGTCGAGGATCGGAGGCATGTCGAGGACTATGTTCCCGACATGGCCGCGCTGGGTCGATTTGACCCCTTCGCCATGCCGTCGGTGAAATGACCGGTATTTGCGCACTCCGGACGGCCCTGCGCGATGCATTGCGGACGCACCAGACCGCAATCTTGGACGCCCTCGGTTGGGGAAAGCGGCCGCTCATCGGTCGGCGAGGAAGGCCCGGGGTCCGCGCAGTGCCGAAGACCCCCTCTCCTACGCTCCCCACAAGGGGCGAGGAGACGCGGCGGATGGATCCGTGCGTAGATTCGAGAGCAGACGGCTCTAGCTGCGGGCTGCCCGTAGCGAAAACGCAAGCGGCAGCCAGGGTCGATCCGGCCAGCGCCACAGCCCCTCAGCATCCTGCGTCAATATCTTGAACATGCGCCATGTCACCGCGTCGTGCTCGTGAAACCAGTCCAAGGTCAGGCCCGCCGCAAGCAGGCTGGAGATGATGTCGCCGAGCGGGTGTATCCAGGTGTAGGTCGTCGCATTGCGCAGCGTCGCTGTCTCGTCCACGTAGTCTTTTGTTACGTCCAGTACGACCGGCTCGCGCGAAAAATAGGGTGCCAAGAAGCCGGGTCGTCCGTTAGGCAGGGAAGCGGCGTCATCGAAGACCAGAGCGGCCGGATGCGCCTCGGCGAGGTAAAGCAAACCACCGGGTTTCAGGAAGTGGGCGACGATCTGCGCCCAACGACGGATGTCCGGCAGCCACCCGATCGCTCCCCAGGTGACGAACACCGTGTCGAACGCCGCCGGCTCAGGGATTGCCGCCGGCGCGTCATAGAGGTCCGCGTGAACGAAGCGGGCTCGGTCGGCGAGACCCAACTCTTCTGCGAGCCGACCAGCCGCAAGGATCGCGGATGGCAAGAAATCCAGTCCCACGACTGTTGCCCCGCGTTGCGCAAGAGTTCAGCGTGTCGGCACCGAAATGACATTGAAGGTGCAGGATATATTGGCCGTCGACCGGCCAGAGTTCCGCCTCTTCTATCGCGTTCAGGCGCCTACGACGCTCACGCAGGCTTGTCAGGTCGTAGCCGCGGGGGCTGAGATGCAGGGCGACCAGCTCGTCCCAATGGGCGCGGTTGACCGCTTTCCACGCTGGTTCACTCACAGCTATTGCTCCCGTAGCCCCAAGGATGCCGCCGGTTGCGAACAGCCGCAAGCTTTAGGCTCGGTTTCGATGGATTGTGTGGAAGAACTGGCAAAATCACGGTCGCGAAAATCTCGATTTCGCGCGCCGAACCTGACCTGCGCCGCCCAGTTGCAGCGCCGTCGGGCAAAGACCGCTATTTGCGCATTCCAGCCGAGTCCAGGTTAAGCAAGCGTTAGGTGCTCGATGGCGGCCTTTTCGACGTCGTAGTCGTAAAGTGATTTGCGAAACACCCCAGATTTTGCGATTTCGCGATCACGCTCCTCCAGGCTGTTGTACTTGGAGTCGTAACGAAGCCCGGTTTTCCTCGCTTCAGCTTGAATACCGTCGGTTCGGGCGCGTCGAAATATTTCATATCGCGGCAAAATATCTGGGACTTCGTCCGGGTCTCGCCCTTCGAGAAAGACCGCCAAGGCGACGCCATCTTCAATCGCCTGATTGGCCCCTTGGCCGAGATGGGGAAGCATCGCGTGGGCGGCGTCACCCAACAACACAAGCCGCCCGCTTGTCCACGACACAAGCGGACGGCGATCATACAGACCCCACCAATAGCAACTCTCGACCGTTTCGAGCAGTCGGACAATTCGGGGATCCCATCCATAGAAGGATGCCGAAAGCTCCTCGACGTCGCCGGCGGCTGACCATGACTCAATCGTTTCATCCTTGGTTGGAACGAAGCCTACGTAGTTCAGGAGCCGGCCGCTGCGAACCGGATAGGTGATAAAGTGCTTTCCATCCCCCATCCAAACCATGTGGGCAACCTCCGGCCATCCCGGCAGTTTCTCGCGGGAAATCAAGCCTCGATAGGCGCGAACGCCCGAATATTCAGGAGGGCCCGACTCGACGGCATACTTCTGCAAAGTGGAGTGTATGCCGTCGGCAGCGATGACTATGTCGGCGTCAAAGCTGTCGCCGTGTGCGAATCGCAATTGCGCGGAGCGGGCAGCCTGGACAATTCCGACGCAACGATGGCGGAGACGAATTGTTTCCGCCGGAAGTTTTGCGGCGAGGGCATTCAACAAATCCGCCCTATGCATGCCGTACACGCCGTTCCAACCCATCGAGTCGGTCGTGACGATCGGACCGACGACCGTCCCGTCAGCGCGGTAATACTGCGAGCCGTCGCCGATTTTTGCGCCGACCGCGGCTAACGCTTCGCCGAACCCCATTCGTTCCAGTTGCCGAAGACCGTTCGGAAGAAGGAGCACGCCGGCTCCGATCTCCCCGAGGGCTGTGGCCTGCTCGAAAACCATGACGTCGACACCTCGGTTGAGCAACGAGCACGCGGCGGAAACCCCACCGATTCCGGCGCCCACTACGGCGACGCGAAGGCTCCTTCTCCCCCCGGTTTTGTCTTTCATGTGAAATCTATCGAGTTCTTCGAGCTGACACGGCGCCATTTGGACAAAGCGACTTCGCGGCTCAGCTCGCAGAGCGCCGTTCCTCCCACTTATACCACCCCTCCGCCTCGCGTATCCGACTTTCGGTGCGTTGCTCTGTGCCGAGCTAACGTTGCTATGGTCCGTTGTCCCGAGAGCGTTCCGATGCGGGGTATCGAGCCCATTCAGTCTGCCGCTGGCAATGGCCGCTGTTTGCGCATTCCTGCCGGTTGGAATCGACGGATAGCGCTGAAGAAAGCGCCCTCTCAAGGGCCTCCAGTAGTCACAGGCTAATGGCGCGCACGCGAAGTCGGCCCGCAGCGCCGCCGAAGGAGAGAGCCCGTATGGTCAACTTCGGTCTTTCCGCGCAGACTGGTCCCAACCCACTGCGTCAGGTTGAACATGGCGATAAACACGCGGCTGACGGAGGCGTTCAAGCTTACTCATCCGGTGGTCCTCGCGCCGATGGGCGTGGCGGCCAATGGCCGTCTTGCGGCTGCAGTCGCCGCTGCCGGCGGACTTGGACTCATCGGCGTGGGGTATCGGGGCCAAGACTGGATCGAGTCTCAAACCGACGCCGCCGGCAATGTTCGTGTTGGCGCGGGTTTCATTACTTGGCGGCTTCAGCTGTCGCCTGAGCTACTTGATGTCGCGTTGGAGCGGCGGCCATCCGCAATCTGCCTTTCGTTTGGGGACCCCCTGCCATTCGCTAAGAAGGTCCATGCGGCCAATGTCCCGCTAATTTGTCAGGTGCAGAGTCTTTCGCACGCGCGGCGGGCGGCCGAGGTCGGCGCCACGGTTATCGTTGCGCAAGGAGCGGAGGCTGGCGGTCATGGCGGTTCGCGCAGCGTCTCGACGTTGGTGCCTGAGATTGCTGATTTTCTCGCAAAGTCGTGTCCCGATACGCTGCTCTGCGCCGCCGGCGGGATCGCCGACGGGCGAGGACTTGCAGCCGCTCTGATGCTGGGCGCCGATGGAGTACTGGTTGGCTCCCGACTGTGGGCCTCGGAAGAGGCCAATGTGCATCCGAATTTCCACGCCGCCGCGTTAGCAGCAAATGGCGACGCAACAATCCGAACAAGGCTCGCGGACATTGTCAGAAACTATGACTGGCCTTCCTATTACACAGCTCGAGTCCTGAGAAACGCATTTGTTGAGACCTGGCAGGGCAACGAAACAGAACTCGCGGCTTCGTCAGACGTTGAACTATCGAAGTGGGACAAAGCCTGGGATGAAGGTCATGCCGATGGCGCCAATGTCTTCATCAGTGAATCAGTCGGCCTTATCCGCTCGGTCGCGCCTGTTGCGACGATCATTGAAGAAATGGTCGTCGAAGCCGAAGCCACAATTCGCGGAGCAACGAAAAAGTTCAGTTAACGGGCGCAATTGACTAGGGGCGAAAGATGGCGCCGCCGAGGGATAAAGATGAGAGCTTTTCGCATTGGGTTGTTTGCAAAACCCATTGAACAGACCAGCTCGACCGCCCTTTCAGAAGTCTCTGCGGCTTCCAAACCTGGGTGAGCATCTCGTGCCCGATGCCAGCAATGGCGAGACTTCAACCTGAATGAACGGCCGCCTCGCGCGCCAAGCCGATGTCCAGCGGACACTGCGAATCGCGACTGTGGACATCTCAGTTGGAGGGATTGCGGCCATTCGAGTGGGCTTTATCGACGCCGGTGCTACAAATGTGAGCCGGCCTCGATCGCAGCTATCATTTCCAGCGCCTCCTTGATCTCCGGCAACTCGCACGTCGGCGCAAAGCCTGTGAGGGCGGGCGCGAGAACGGCTTGTGCGTCGGCGGGGCGGGCAATCGATTGATAGAGTTTGGCCAGCACCAGCGCGGCGCGCAGTTCGAAGCTGCGCGCGCCCTGCCGCTTTGCGACGGCAATGGCGGTCACGAAAGCATCCTCCGCAGGTGCGGGGTTGGCGGGCTCACGGCTCAACAGGATTTCGCCTCGCGCGCGATGCAGCTCCGCTTCGAACGTGCGATGGCCCAGGCGATCGGCCGTCGCCAGCGCTTCGTCGAGGATGGCTACGGCTCGGCCTGGATCGCCGGCCTCGGCCTCGGTCTTCGCCAGGGCAATCTTTACGAGACCATCAAAAATCAGGATGTTCTGGGCGCGCAAGCTGTCGACGCCGCCGCGCATGCCGTCGAGCCCGCCGAGCAAATCGCTCTCGACCCTCGCCCACCCATCGAAAAACATTCCGAAGGCGCGGAACTGTGCGAGATCGAGCGCGCTGGCAATTCGAGCAAGCTCCAGGGAATTTGCCTTACCTGTCATCGGGCCGCCATGCATCAATGCGAATTGGGCCGCGAACATGTGTCCGAGGGCGATCGTGTTGCCATGCGTGAGGGACGCCATGCGCGCCAGCATCCGGGATATGAAGGACGCCGCGCTCTCGATCTCGCCGAGCGGCCACAATACAAGTGCAAGATAGGCCATGGCGGAGACGCCGAGGTCCTGTCCGAAACGGAACGCCATGTCGTCGTCGCGGCCGGATTGGAACAAGGCGAGCGCCCGTTCCAAATGATCATTTGCATCGCAATACTCGCCCGCGAACCAGCACGTTGCTCCTGCGACGCGATGGGCGACGCCGGCCTCGGGCGAATCGGGTCTGGCCTGGACGTCATTGAGAAAATCCGCTGAGTGCGCCCGCATTGATGGCAACTCGCCTCGCGTAAAGCTGCCGACCCATAAGCCATAGTCTGCCGACAAGCGCCCCGGGGCGTCCTTGTCGCCTGCCGCCGACTCGCGGGCTCTGGCGAACGCCTCTGTCGTTTCCGGAGCCCCGTAGCCGCGCGCGGCAATGAGCGCGTTGCCGTAGGAAACATGCAATTGCGTCAGCCGCTGCCGCCGCACGGCTTCGGCCTTGACCCCCTCGGTCTCGGCGAGCGCCGCCAGTAGAGACCGCGCCTCCGCGATCTCAGGCATTTCCGTAGTCGGCGCAAAGCCTTCGAGCGCGGGCGCGAGAACTGCGTGGGCATTGGCGAGGCGGTCGGTCGACTGATAGAGCTTGGCGAGCGCAAGGGCCGCGCGTAGTTCGAAGCTCCGCGCGGCCTGGCGCTTCGCGACCGTGATGGCGATCAGGAAGGCGCCCTCCGCGCGCGCGGGGTTGGCGGGGTCGCGGATGAGCAGGGTGTCGCCGCGCACCCGGTGCAGTTCCGCTTCGAACGCGCGAGAGCCCAGGCGGTCGCACGTCGCCAGCGCTTCGTCGAGGATTGCGATGGCGCGCGCCGGATCGCCCGCCTGCGATTCCGCCTCGGCCAGCGCAATTTTCAATAGCCCGTCGAAAAACAGAACGTTCTGTTCGCGCAGCTGCTCGACGCCGCGACGCATGTCCTCGAGCCCACCGCCGGGCGCGCCGCTCGCGGCGGTCGCCCAACCCTCAAGAAACACGCCGAGCGCACGAAACATGCGCAGGTCATGCTCACGCGCGAGCCGAGCGAGTTCAAAGGCGTTCGGCGCGGCGCGTGCAGGGTCGCGGCGCGTCAATTCGAATATGGCCGCGATATATCTTCCATACGCGAGCGTGCCGACATGGGTCAGGCCCGCGACCCGCACCTGCATGCGGTCGATGAGCGAAATCGCGCGATCGACCTCGCCGATAGGCCATGACGCAATCGCCAGATAGGCCATTGCGGCGACGCCTTGGTCCTGCCCGAAGCGAAAGGCCAGATCGTCATCGCGGCCGGGTTGGAACAAGGCGAGCGCGCGTTCCAAATGATCCCGCGCCTCGCGATACTCGCCAGCGAACCAGCAAGTGAGCCCGGCAGCGCGATGGGCGACGCCGGCCTCGGGCGAGTCGGGTCTCGCCTCGACGTCGCTGAGGAAGGCCGCCGCGTGCGCCCGCATCGATGGCAAGTCGCCTCGCGCATGGCTTCCGACCCATAAGCCATAGTCGGCCGCCAATCGTTCGGGCGCGTCCGTATCGCCAGACGCCGACTCGCGCGCCTTGGCGAAGGCTTCGGTCGTTTCCGCCGCGCCGTGGCCGCGCGCCGCGATGAGTGCGTTGCCATAGGCCACCTGCAGCTGCGTCCGTCGCCGGTTCGGAGCGGCGGAACCACCCGGCGCCGGCTGCGCCGCCGCGCCGCCCTTGTCCGCCATTGCGATAGCCTTGCCGAGATGGGCGATTGCCTCCTGGAAGGCCGAGCGGCGCAATGCTTGGTCGCCGGCCTTGCCCCACCATTCGATGGCGAGATCGTCGAGGCCGGCTTGCGTGAAATGATGGGCGATCGCTTCGGGTTCGGGCGATGCGCCGTCGCGCAGGATCTCGGCCGTCCGGGCGTGTATTGCCTGGCGCCGGCTCTTGAGCAGGCTCTCATAGGCGGCATCCTGGATCAGCGCGTGCTTGAAACGATAGGTCGCTTGCGGCGGCGCGCCCTCGACAAACATGAGGTCGGCCTCGGCGAGCCTATCCAGCGACGCTTGCAGCGCGCCTTCGTCGAGGCCAGCCACGGATTGGAGCAGCGCGTAAGAGAAGCCGCGGCCCAACACGGCGCCGATCTGCGCGGTCTCACGCGCAGTGCCGAGCCGATCGAGCCGTGCGGCGAGCGACTGCTGCAAGGTCGGCGGGATCGCTTGCGCGCCGCCCTGTTCGCCGCGCTCCAACAGGAGGCGCGTAACCTCTTCGACGAACAGCGGAACGCCGCCGGTGCGCTCGCTCACCCCTTCGACGATGTCCATCGGCAGTGCATGATGGGCCGCGAGCTCAGCTCACCATCTTCGCGATCTGCACGCGATCGAGCGGGGATAGGGAGATCACGCTATGATGCGCGCTCACGTTCCACGGCGGGCGGAACTCTGGCCGCGCCGTCGCGATGATCAGCAACGACGCCTGCGCCCCGCGCTCGGCCAGCGCCCGCATCAGATCGAGCGAAGTCGGATCGGCCCAGTGGAGGTCCTCGAAGGCAAGCACGACCGCTTGCGTCCGCGCGGCCGCCAGAATCCATGCCGTCATCGCCGCGAGTTGCCGGCGGCGCAATTCCTCCGGCGCGAGTTTCGTCGCCCGGTCCTCTGGCAAGAGGACATCGACCAACGGCGCGAGCAACGGCGTGTATTCGGCTGGGTCCAGACCGATCAGACCCAGAGTGTTCTCGAGGTCGGCCAAGCGCTGTTCGGCAGGCTGATCCGCGCCGAAGCGCTGCCGGCCCCACTCGGCGATCGGATGCAGCGGCGTGTTCTGCAACAGTTGCGATGACGACCATTCGGTCCAAGTGTGTGGCGTCTCGCCGAGGCGGCCGTGAAACTCCTCCATCAGCCTGGACTTGCCAAGGCCAGGCTCGCCGACGATCAGCGCGAGCTGGCCCTCGCCTCTATGCGCGCGCTCCCAGCGCCGGGCGAGAAGATCGAGCTCCTCCTCGCGCCCCACGAGCGGGGTTAGCGCGCGCGCCCCGCCGCGCCGACCAGCGCCGCTCGCGCGCACCACGCGATAAAGCATCATCGGCGACGACACGCCCTTAAGCTCGTGTTGGCCGCGGTCCTCTGCCACGAACAGGCCGGCGGTCTGCCGTTGGACCGTGGCTGTAATCAGGATCGAGCCCGGCTCGGCGGCGCCCTGGACTCGCGCGGCGATATTGGGCGCATCGCCGAACACTTCACCGGTCGCGTCAACCACCACCTGCCCGGAATCAAGACCGATCCTCGCCTGAAGCTCCGGGGCGCCGCTGCTGGCGTTTCTGGCGTTGATTTCGACAAGCGCGCGCTGGATCGTCAGCGCAGCGCGCACCCCGCGCTCGGCGTCGTTCTCCTGCGCGTGCGGATAGCCGAACAGCGCCATCAGCCCGTCGCCGAGCTTTTTCAACACATGGCCGCCAAGCCCAGTCACCGCCGCCGACGCCTCGTCGAGATAGGTGTTGACGAGTGTGCGCCAATCCTCGGCGTCGAGCTTCGCAGCCATGCCTGTGGACCCGACAAGGTCACAGAACATGACTGTGATCGGGCGGCGCTCGGCGGGCGCAGGCGACGGCACAGGGGCGGGGCTCGGCGGCTTGGCGGCGGTTTCCCCGGTCCCGAGAGCGGCGATCGCCTTGAGGAGACGCTTGCGGTGCCCCAATGGCACGCCAAGCTGAGTGAGGTCGCCCTCGGTCAGATCGGGCAGGACCTCAGCATCAATTTCGCTCTCGCGAAATGTGGTCTCATATTGACCGAGACCGAGCGCGCGCAGCCAAGCCCCGATGTCCATGATTGCATCCGACCGGTGGGATCAATGATGGGCGTACCGAAGGTCCCTGTCCAGGGATGGGTTTCAAATGACGGCGACTGACCCCTTTAGCGCATTCCGGTTAGCCGACGTTCAGTGGTCATTGCGAACAGCGACGGCAGATGTCGCATTTGTGAAACTGTGGTTCGAGATCCTCAACGTCGAGAGGCGCTTTTGGACGTACACCTTCTGTTTTGTGAGCGCTATTTCTTCACCAGCGGGCAAGTGGATTGTGACAGCGGCCGGAAGGCTTCCTCGGCCGGGATGGTCGCGACGAGTTTGTAGTCGTCCCAAGGCTCTTTGGATTCGGAGGGCTTTTTCACTTCGAACAGGTACATGTCATGCACCATACGGCCGTCCTCGCGGATGCGCCCGCCATGAGCAAAGAAATCGTTGATCGGCGTCGCTTTCATCATCTTCATCACAGCGCTCGAACTCGACAGTTCCAGCAGCCTTGACCGCTTGGAGATAGTGGAGGGTGGAGGAATAGGCGCCGGCCTAAATCATGTTCGGCATTTTCTTCATCTTGTCGAAGTAGCGGTGTGACCAGGCGCGCGTCTCATCGTTCATGTCCCAATAGAATGCTTCTGTCAGCAGCAGGCCTTGAGCGGCCTCAAGCCCCAGGGAATTGACATCGGTGATGTAGAGCAGCAGCGCCGCAAGCCTCTGGCCGGACTTTCCGAGGCCAAACTCGCCAGCCTGCTTGATCGCATTGATGGTGTCGGCGCCGGCGTTGGCGAGACCGACGACCTTCGCCCGCGAGGCCTGCGCTTGCAGCAGAAACGAGGAGAAATCGGCCGTGCTGAGGGGCACGCGCACCGATCCAAGTACCTTGCCGCCGTTCTCGTTCACGAAAGCGGATGTGTTCTTCTCGAGTTCCTTTCCGAAAACATAGTCGGCAGTAATGAAAAACCAGCTGTCATAGCCCGCCCTCACTGTCGCTTCACCCGTGCCCTTGGCGAGCGCATAGGTGTCAAAGACGTAGTGGACTGTGTAGGGTGCGCACTCTTCGTTGGTCAGGCGCATTACGGCAGAGGCGTTGACGACGAGGATCTTATTGCGCTGCTTAGCGACCTCGTTCACTGCGAGCGCAGCCGAGGAGCCCGCGACATCGAGAATTGTTTCGACGCCCTGCTCGTCGAACCATTGCCGGGCCAGCGAGGCGGCAAGGTCGACCTTGTTCTGGTGGTCGGCGAAGACGACCTCTATCGGACGCCCCAGCACGTTGCCGCCGAAGTCGTCGACAGCCATACGCGCGGCAGTGATAGTTCCCTGGCCACCAATGTCCGCATAGGGCCCCGCCATGTCGAGCAACAGGCCGATCCTCAACGGCGCCTGCGCCGAGGCGGGCAACGAGAACGCCGCCACAAATGAGGCGAACAGTAAATTTGTCGGTCGCATCATAGGCCTTCCCGGTTTGCCGTCGCAGGTCTTACACGGCGTATTCTACGCACCGAAAGGAAGCTTCGCCGACGCAATGTGAAAGATCTCTCGCCGGAGGAGCTCCAGCACGCCCACCTGCCCAACCCGCAAACGAGAAGAGCGGGTCTCTCGGCCCTCAAAGCCGCAAGATCCACATTCGGCTGTTATTGTTTCATCGGGAACGAGTTGCATCAGTAGACGGTCTGCCACGTTCGGCTCCCGATCGCGACGCGATTCGCGCTGGAGCTGGACGCGTCCTTTCGCGTCATGCAGCCAAACACAAACACCGGTCGGGCCGCGTTTATTTCTTGAGGCCCAATCGTGTCGGCGGACGGATCTCCAAGGCGACGACCGAAGGGTGGCCTTGGATAATTTAACCTGTTCGCTACAACGTCCGGAACGGCCGCTATTTGCGCATTTGAGACGTTTGAGTATGTCTCGAATCGACGTAAGGAGACATCCGTGGATTGCGAGGCAGGCGTCGCGGTTCGACGAAGACGCGGTTATTGATCCGTTAAGAATCTTTGGACGCAACACACGATCTCTGCGAACGGCAACAGCGACAAGTTGGGGGACAATGGCGGCCCTACAACCAAGTCATTTCAGCATATTTCTTTAGATAATTCCGGGGGTTGCTCGCTTGCTGAAACAGGGGCAGGTTGTCTCATCCAAGCGCGAGTTCGGCCACAGATTGTTGCTGCCAACAATCGCCGGACAGAAGCGAAGCTTAGCCGGAGGAAACCATGCAGTTCGCCGCCTTTCGCCGCCACGAGAAAATCCAACTGTTGGCAGCCGGAGTGGCGATCAGTGCTTTGGTCGCCGGAGCGAGCGTCTCGCAGGCCGCCGAGTGCGGCGATCTCGCCGGCAAGGTGTTCGGTCCTGCGACAATCACAGGCGCGACAACTGTGTCGCCGCCTTCGAGTCTTCTCGGCAGCGATCCTCCAACTCCGGTGGCGATCAAGGCTATGTTCTGCCGCGTGCAGGGCGTGATCAAACCGACCGCCGATTCCGACATCAAATTCGAGGTCTGGCTTCCGCCGGAAAGCGCGTGGAACGGTCGGTATGGCGCAATCGGCAACGGCGGCTTCGCCGGCTCTCTGATTCTTCCTGCGATGGCGTCGAGAGTTCGCGGAGGGCTACGCGGTCTCGGGCACCGACACCGGTCATCCGGGCGGCCCGCTCGACGCGGGCTGGGCGCTCGGCCATCCCGAAAAGGTCGCGGATTTCGGCTGGCGCGCCATTCATGAAACCGCGGACGCGTCCAAATCCGTCATCGGCGCCTATTACGGCAAGACGGCCAGCAAGTCGTATTTCGCGGGTTGCTCGGACGGGGGTCGCGAGGCGCTGATGGCCGCCCAGCGGTTTCCCAAGGATTTCGATGGCATCGTCGCGGGCGCGCCGGCCAATTACTGGACGAACCTGATGACCAACGCCGCATCCACGATGCGCGCGCTGAATAAACCCGGCGCCTGGCTGTCGCCGGATGAGCTTGCGCTTGTGAGCGAGGCCGCTCAGCGCGCATGCCCGAGCGCGGACAAGTATCTGGACGATCCGGGCTCGTGTCGCTTCGATCCATCGACGCTCGTTTGCAAGCCCGGGCAGAATGAGCGCTGCCTTACGGAAGCCAAGCTCGATGGTCTGAAGGCGATCTACGCTGGCACGAAGGACGCCAGCGGCAGGCTCCTCAATCGCGGCTATCCGGTCGGAGGCGAAGCGGGAGCCGCCGCGTGGAGCCTCTGGATCACTGGAACCGGTCCGGGCCAGACGAAAGGGAGCCTCATGAACGGCTTCTCTTCCGGCTATTTCGCCAACATGGTTTTCGATAAGGCGGACTGGGGACCGGCCGACGGAACTGTCACTGGCGACTGGTCTGCGTCGCAGAAGACGGGCGAGGCGCTTGACGCCGTCAACACCGATCTTAGCGCCTTTAAAGCCGCCGGAGGCAAGCTCATCCAGTATCACGGCTGGAGCGACGCGGCGATCCCGGCGACGAGCTCAGTGGACTATTATACCGCTGTGGCCGACCGCATGGGCGGTGTGGACCAGGTCAAGCCTTTCTACCGTCTGTTCTTGGCGCCGGGCATGATGCATTGCGGGCTCGGGCCGGGGCCAAGCGCGGTCGGCGGCGTGTTCGGTCTCCCGTCACCTGATCATGATCCGAAGCATGACGTCCTCGCAGCGCTTGCCCAGTGGGTGGAGAAGGGGGAGGCCCCAGAAACGCTGATCGCGACCCGCTACAAGGACGACGACCCCGATAAGGGCGTTGCAGCGCAGCGTCCGTGGTGCGCCTATCCTGCGGTCGCGCATTTCTCTGGAAACGGCGAGCATAGCGATGCAGCGAATTTTACCTGTGCAGCGCCAAAAGAATAGACGCTTCCGTACCGGCGTTTCACTGTCTCCCGGGGCACCCTCTTCGCTCGCTTGGCGGTTGGCACGCTCGGTCTGCCATGAACGCAGTGCGGACTATTCAAAGAATTTCGACGGCGAACATGGTGCCCGCGTCGACCTTCGACATAGCGCCTTCGCGTTAGGAGTGTCGTGGACCACGGAAGGCCACAACGGGTCGATTTGATCAGTTCGCTAAGCCATGAGGCCGCTCTTAGAGGAGAGGGGCGTGATATGCGCTCACCGGACGAGTGGAGTTGACGTGAAGCCGTAATGCGGATCGCGAAGTTGGAGTTGCAGTTTGGGGGAGCCGCCGCTCAGAGACGGAAGACTTCCGCCTCTATGTTTGCATCGCCTAACCCCTGAATTCCAGCGACGCGGCCGTGTGACGCAAAAAACCTCCCCCTAAAGATCAAAATTGGTGGGTAGCATAACCACGTCACGAATTGTCATGCCGCGCGGCCGAGTCAGCATGAACATGATCACGTTCGCGACTTCGGCGGCCTCCAAGAGGCTTCCCGACTCCTTGGCTTCCTTGAGCTTTTCGGCCGGCCAGTCCGCGAGCAGTGCGCTGATGACGGGGCCAGGTGAGATCGAGCCCACGCGAATGCCGTGCTTGAAGACTTGGCGTCGCACCGTCTGCACAAAGCAGTTAATCGCCCATTTGGAGGATGCATAGACCGGCTCCCATGGCGTCGGAAAATGGGCCGCCAAGGAACTCGTGACGATGATGTCGCCCGTGCGGCGTTCGATCATGTGAGGCAGCACGTCGTGGACGTTCTTGATCACGACGTTGACATTCAAGTTCAGCATCCTGTCGATAGCTCCGGTGTCAGCGTCGACCAAATCACCGCCGACATAGGTACCCGCATTTGCATGCAAGATGTCGAGCTGGCCTGCCTCCGCTAGGACTTGCGGCAGCAGTCTTGCGCAGTCCTTTGGGTCGAGCAGGTCGATGACGAGGGGGATCATTGCATCGCCGTGTTTATTGGAGAGCGCCTTAAGCGCCGCCTCGTCGCGGTCGATCATCACCACGCGCGCGCCTGCGGCAAGCATCGCCTCGCTACTGGCCAGTCCGATGCCCGACGCAGCCCCGGTCACGACGGCAACCTTGCCTTCCAATTCTTTCGCCATGCGTCTTCACCTTGCTGGGGTTGCCCCGCCGCACAGTATAGCTATCGGAGGTGAGTTGTCAGGGGAAAGGACGGCCCGGTGTTGGCGTTCTCACCGTCCGACAACGACGTCAGCAAGTGGCCGCTTTTTG
>CAVXVE010000005.1:0-61005 GCA_963764955.1 uncultured Alphaproteobacteria bacterium
CAAATCATAGCTGCAACGACGCCACCCAAGGGAGCGGTCCTGACGTGGCACAACGACAATTTTCGAACCGGCTGGCAGCAGCAGGAAACAATCCTGACCCCGTCGACTATTAGCAGTTTGCGAATTTCGCATTGGGTGGTGTTTGCAGATCAGGTCGACGCCCAGCCGCTCGTCATCCCAAGCTTCATCAATGGTCACGACGTTGTTTTTGTCGCCGACGAATCGAATTGGGTCTACCAGATCGACGCAAACACTGGCGCCATTCTTAAACAGGTCAATCTTGGGCGTCCGGTCCCGAGGCCGCTTAGTTGCGGGAATGGAGCTAATGTGGGAATTAGTTCCACTCCGGTGATCGATTGGACCAGCCAAACGTTATTTGTTATCGCCTATGTAAACGTAAACCCCGTGGTCAATCCTGTTTCGCCAACCTATTTTCTTCATGCCCTCGACCTCGTTACGCTGAAGGACAAGGTTCCTCCCCTCAAAGTCGCCGCATCGCATACACTGACCAATGGCGCCGCCTTTGCATTCAACGCGACGATACGAGAGACAGCGGGCGGGGCTGCTCTTTGCCAATGACAAAGTTTACGCCGCTTTTACGAGCTTCTGCGACTTGGCAGCGGTCCAGCCGCAGCCAAGTCGCGCGGCTGGCTTTTGGGATGGAGCTGGAACGGAACGACTCTCACGGCGCTCCCGGCAAACCAGCTCGACGACAGGCAACCAGGCTCGCCATCCAACATTTTCTTGTCCACAATCTGGATGTCCGGCGCTGGCCCCGCGAGTGACGAGTTGGGAAATGTGATCTTCTCGACCGGAAATTCCGACGGCCCTTCCGCCAAGACCTCGACCTGGACTGACACCGCCCCATGTTCAGGAACGGCGACCGGAACGGTTCCAACCAATGTCCCGTGTAGCAACATTCAAGAAAGCGTCGTGAAGATTAATGGAGATCTGACTGGGATTACTGGCCTTTTTTCACCAAACGCGCACTATGGCTCCTTTTCTCCCAACACCTTTCAGATGGACCAAGAGGATCAGGATCTTGGATCGGGAGGAGTGCTCCTCGTGCCACAGCGTGGCAGTTGCTTTTCTCGCTGCGATCGCGGGCAAAGACGGAAGATTGTTTTTGCTTGATCGCGCCTGGACTGGCTTGAAATTCCTCCAACTGCGCCAAACGGACTGGGATGTTGGTGCGCGCCGTCCTATTTCACCGGCCCGGACGGCGTCGGCCGCATCGTGGCGAGCCAAGGCAAAGTCGTTCAGACCTTCAAGATTCCAGTGACGAGCCTGTCACCGGAGGGAACATCAACGATCCTTTCCACTGGACAAGACCCCGGCTTCTTCACCACGGTTTCGTGCAACGGCAGCGGTGCATTTGGGAATTGCACAAATACGCCGATCATCTGGGCGGTTTCACGTCCCTTATCGAGCTCTTCTAATGGTGTTGACCTTTATGCCTTTTCGGGGTTGGCGGTAAACGGGAGCTACCCGCTGCTCTTCGGTCCGACGAAGGTGGGATCTTGGCCAAATATAGGAGCCAACGCGAATATCGTCCCGACTGTCTCGAATGGGCGGGTCTATGTCGCTGCTTGGAGATTCCTCGCGATATTAAGCCTCAAAGAAGGAGCGACCGCCGCCTTGCCGCTTGCTGAGGCTGAGGCGGCCGCTCGCCCGGAGGCGGCCGCTCCCCCAACCAGCGGTTTCGCAATCTCCGGGACGCTTCATGGCGTCAATGGGTCGGTGCTCACCCTCACAAATCGCGATGGCAAAGACAGATTGATCGACGCCTCAGAAGCAATAGCTAACGGTCTTATTGCGCCTGCCTTGACGACAGGGGAAGCTTATACTGCGGTAGGATCATCATTCACTTCAGCGGGCATGTTGCACGCGGACGCGATTTACCGGGCCAAGTGTCGGCAGCATAATGAAGCCGGAGGGGATCTAACTGCCCAGCCAGCATGTACGGGTGATCAATGGCCGCCGGATAAGGATCCAGGTCAATAATGGTGGCGGGCTGGCCTGGGCGGTAAATCCTACTTCGCGCTCGCGAGGGAATGAGGGCTTTGCCGCGCACTCCGGTCCTTCCCGGGAGCGACTTCTTCTAGGCGCGCTTTCGCCCAATTGAGGCGTCCAAGGCCAGGGTCCGTTATGTCCGCTCAACGTCGATTGCGGGCGTTCGATATGCGACGATCGTAGGCCCGCTCTCCGCCCAATCGAGGCGTCCAACGCCGCGGTCAGCTACGTCCGCAATACGTCGACTTCACGACGTTGCGTTGGTAGCAACGACGTTCCGCTTCGGGTCGATTCCGGCTGTCTGACCGGCCGCTTCGGCGGGTACCAATTAAAAATCGCGGAAACGTTGTGATTCGCCGATCGGAGCAGATCGGTCGGTTCAACGTTAAGGGCGTCCGCAAGCTTCCCGACGATCTTCAAGCTCGCGTAGAACCTGCCTTTCTCCAATTGACTTAAGTAGCTACGGCTGATCTCCGCCTCACACGCGAGTCGTCCTGCGACATGCCCTTCTCATGTCGCGGACGCCGCAAATTCCCGGCGAACACCTCCCGCAAATCCATGCGAGAAGCAGACCCGGTTGCTCAACATACGCACCTCGATATATTGAACAAAATGCGCGGTGCCATCCTACCGGGGCAAGGGTAATGTCTAGATCTGAGGAAATAGCCCGTTCAATCGCGCGCAACGCCCGGTGTTCGGTTCGTTCGACCACGCGCTGCTATATGTTCGGGCTTGGGAAATCGATTCGGCCGGAGCTAAAACCGAGGCGGAAATTGAAGCCGTGCTTTGCGACGCTGAAGCCCAGGCCCTGTGAGGTGGCGGAAGCGCTTTACGCTTTACGCAAAGAGTCTTCAGGCAAACGGCGACTGGGCTGGCACTGGCTCTGGTTTCTACCTCTTTGCCTAGTTGTACTCTTGGTGGTCGAGCTGCATACAGGCGAAACCGCCTTTTTTCTCCTTAAACTGAGCTATCGGCGATGGTCATGGGCTGTTCTATTTTCACCCTCGGCATATTTTTGGGTCGGGTTAATGGTGGCCACAGTCTATTGGCCGCTTCTAGGTCTATTGTTTGTCGCGGTACTGACGAAATCAGACAACTCGTTCAACGAGAAGTGGCGATGGTTGTATACTGTACTTGATCGTTGCGGGGATATTTTGTTGCCTATTGTTGCCGAGCCTTTGATGTGGGGATCGTTTCCGTTTAACATCGATGATCAAGGAGTTTCAAGATTGAGGTTGATTTCCATTCGTTCCGTGGCCGGAAGGCCGCTTTGGGGAATTCTAGCCAGGCTCGCCTATACGGGTACTACGCGTTTGGGTTGAACCTCGCGATTGGGCGTCGTGGTCCGAGGGATGCAGCCCAAATTTCCAAAAATTGCGCGCGGTTTTCGAACGCGCCATATAAAGAAATTCTGCGCGGGGGAGGGCCGCCCTTATCCTGAGTTTGGGCCCGGCGGGCGACGCAACGACCGGACGTGTGAGCCGTGGCGGCAGGGGGTGGGGATGTTGGCCCTCAGGAAGCGCTCCGCAGCTAGACTGGACGGTGCAGCCGCTGCCGCCCCCCTCGTCTAAGGCCCGAAACCCCGCCAGCGACCATCCTAGCCCTCCTGGCGGCCGGTATGATCGTCGCGCCGACCGGCTTCCGCGCGGCGATCACACCGGCGAGGTCCGGCGCATCGAGCCGCTGGTCGACCACAAGCTCGAAAAGCGCCGCTGCTGCTTTCCATGTGCTTCCCAATCGCGATTTCTGGGAAGCATCCATCTCCGAGCGTTGAGCTAAGTCTTTGATTTTGCTGGCGCGCCCGAAGAGATTTCGAACTCCTGACCCCCAGATTCGTAGTCTGGTGCTCTATCCAGCTGAGCTACGGGCGCTTAGCCTCGGTTGAGGAGCGGCGAAAGCGCGCCGCGAAGCGAGCGGGGCTCTAGCCGCTTTTACCGGGACAGGCAAGAGCCAAACTTGAACGCGACTTGTGAATGCCCGGTCTTTCGTTCCGGCTCTTTTGAATCGCCCGCAACGTCTGTGAACGGCGCCAGCAGGATGGGCGCCGTCGGAGCGCGTCTACAGAGCTCGTCAAGACGAGACGCGAGCTGACGCTGATCTGCGCCCTTGCGCTTCCGGACGCCGGTCAGTAACCAACGCCGGTCTATGCCGTCAGCCCCGCCGATCGCCTTCGTCAACGCGCGTCTGGTCGATCCTGTTCAGGAGACCGAGACACGGGGCGGGCTCATTGTCATCGATGGGGTCATCGCTGGCATCGGCCTGGCGGTCACGCCGGACCAGCTGCCCGAAGAGGCGCGGGTCGTCGACTGCGAGGGTGACATCGTTTCGCCAGGCCTCATCGACATGCGCGCGTTCGTCGGCGAGCCCGGGGCCGAGCATCGCGAGACCATCGCCAGCGCCAGCGCCGCCGCCGCCGCAGGCGGCGTGACCACGCTTGTCATGCGTCCCGACACCAATCCGCCGGTCGACGATCCTGCGGTCGTCGACTTCATCCTGCGCCGAGCGCGCGACGACGCTAAGGTCCGCGTCCACCCCGCTGCGGCCCTGACCAAGGGGCTCAAAGGGGAGGAGATCGCCGAAATCGGTCTGCTCGCGGAGGCGGGCGCGATCGCATTTTGCGACGGGCCCCGTTCGGTCGCCGACGCGCTCACCATGCGCCGCGCCATGACTTACGCCCGCGACTTCGACGCGCTCATCGCGCCGGTCTGCGACGACCGATCGTTAAGCCGCGAGGGAGTGATGGCGGAGGGCTTGCGCGCGAGCTGGCTCGGCCTGCCGGGCGTTCCGCGCGAGGCGGAGACCATCGTGCTCGAGCGCGATCTGCGTCTGGTCGCGCTGACCGGCGCCCGCTATCATGCCGCGCTGATCTCGAACCGTCTGTCGCTCGAGGCGATGGCGCGGGCGCGCGAGGCGAGCCTGCCAGCGACCTGCGGTGTGTCGGTCAATCACCTGACCCTGAACGAGCTCGACCTCGGCGACTACCGCACATTTCTGAAATTGAACCCGCCGCTGCGCGCCGAGGACGAGCGCTTGGCGCTCGTCGAAGCCTTGAGCGCCGGCCTCATTGACGTCGTGTGCTCCGACCACGATCCGCAGGACGTCGACACCAAGCGGCTGCCGTTCGCGGAGGCGGCCACAGGCGCGATCGGGGTCGAGACGATGCTGTCGGCGAGCCTCCGCCTTGTCGCAGGCGGACATGTAACTCTGCCCCGCCTCCTGCGCGCGATGACTGTCCGGCCCGCGGAGATCCTGCGGCTCCCGGTCGGCAGGCTATCGGTCGGGGCGCCGGCCGACGTCATCCGCTTCGATCCCGAAGAGCCCTATGTGCTCGATCCGGGTTCGCTCCATTCGCGCTGTCGCAACACGCCCTTCGATGCCGCCCGGCTTGAGGGCCGGGTCAAGATGACTCTGGTTGCCGGGCGGGTCGCGCACGAATAGTCTGATCAAAAAGCTTTGGTTTGATCCGCGTCGGCTGGAAGCGCGCATGGTCGGGGTTTCTTACGGCGGGGCATTGGCGCTGGCGCTCGGCTACTGTCTCGGGTCAATTCCCTTCGGACTCGTGCTGACGAAGCTGTTCGGGGCCGGCGATTTGCGTTCGATCGGCTCGGGCAACATCGGCGCGACCAACGTCTTGCGCACCGGCCGCCGGGGGCTTGCGGCCGCGACGCTCGTTTTCGACGTTCTCAAGGCGACGCTGGCTGTCGTTCTCGCTTGGTGGGCGTTCGGACCGCCAACGGCGCTCGCCGCGGCGGCAAGCGCGGTCCTCGGCCATATGTATCCGCTCTGGCTCAAGTTTCGGGGCGGCAAGGGCGTTGCGACCTATCTCGGCTGTCTCATTGGTCTGGCCTGGCCGGCGGCGGTCGTGTTCGCTCTCGTCTGGCTCGCGGTCGCGGCATTGACGCGCTATTCCTCCGCGGCGGCGCTGGCGGCGACGGTCGCCTCTCCGATCGCCGTGGCGGCGATTGGAGAGAGCGGCGCGGCCCTGGTCTTCGCCGCGCTGTCGGCGCTGATCTGGTTTAAGCATAGCGCCAACATCGTCCGCCTTCTCAATGGCTCCGAATCGAAGATCGGGCAGAAAAACTAGAGTGGATGGCGAACAAGCCTGAGTTGCGCCTTACGGATCAGCAGCGTTTCGATTGGCTGCGGCTCGTACGGTCGGAGAATGTGGGTCCGCGAACATTTCGCGCGCTCATCACCAATTGGGGCGGCGCCCGGGCGGCGTTGGACGCGCTGCCGGACCTCGCCCGGCGCGGCGGCGCCAAGCGCCCCATCCGCGTCGCCTCGACCGAGGAGATCGAAAAGGAACTTGCCGTCGCGCGCAAGCTCGGCGTGCGCTTCGTCGCGCTAGCCGAGCCGGACTACCCGCCGGCGCTGCAGGAGATCGACTCCGCGCCGCCGATTCTGGCGCTCCGGGGCCGCGCGGAGGCCCTCCGCCAGGCGGCGGTCGCGATCGTAGGCTCCCGCAACGCGTCCGCCGCAGGACTGACTTTTGCCGAGCGGCTGGCGCGTGCCTTGGGACAAGCCGGTTATGTCATCGTCTCAGGGCTGGCGCGCGGGATCGATCAGCGCGCCCATCTCGCCAGCCTGGAAACCTGCGGCGTCGGAGTGCTCGCCGGCGGACATGCAAAGCCCTATCCCAACGAAGCTGTGCCCTTGATGGAGCGCATGGTCGAGGCCGGCGCGGTCGTCTCGGAGATGCCGATCGAATGGGAGCCGCGCGGGCGAGATTTTCCGCGCCGCAATCGCATCGTGTCGGGACTCGCCTTGGGCGTCGTAGTGGTCGAGGCGGCGCGGGGCTCCGGCTCGCTCATCACGGCAAGATTCGCGCTCGATCAGAACCGCCAGGTCTTCGCCGTGCCCGGCTCTCCCCTCGATCCTCGCGCCGAAGGAACCAACGATCTCCTGAAGCAGGGAGCGTCGATCTGCACTAGCGCGGAAGACGTGTTGACCGCGCTCGAGCCAATACGCTCGAGCGATCTTGCCGCAATGCGCGAGGCAGGCGGCGAGCTTGGCGAACCGCTGTGGGGGGAACAGGCGCTCTACGGAGTTGATCCGGAATTGACCCCTCGAACGCGCCCCGGTGACGAATTCGACGACGTCAGCGGAGCGCCTTACAGGATCGGCGGCGAAGTCGAGGCTGCACGTGAGCGGATTGTCGTCTTGCTGGGTCCTTCGCCAATCACGCTCGACGAATTGGCGCGGGCCGCAAACGCTTCGGCGCGCGCTGTGCGGGTGGCGCTGCTGGAACTCGAACTGGCCGGGCGCGTCGAATATTCAGGCGACCGCGTCGCGTTGCGCGTTAGCGCTAACGAAGCGTGACCCTGAGGGATTTCTCAATCGAAGGAATTGCTCCGTTGAGACAACCCGTCCGCGGGCTCGTAGGATTCCTCCTCCATACGCTCCGCCTCGGCCACGGCGTTCGTGCGAACATAGATTTCGCTTTCGGCCTTAGCCATCCCAAGGAAATAAGCGAGCAGGTCGAGGCGCGCCGCAATCGCCATAGCTTCTAATTGGGCGGTCATGTCCGTGATGTAGCGCGCGACGTCGAGCGCTTCCCGCGTCACGGCCCCGCCAGAGGGATCGGCTTTTTTCAGCGGTCTTGCGGAAGCGCTCTTTTCGAGTCTCCCACGATCTCCGCGTTTCCGTCTTGGGAAACCTAATTCCTCGGTCATCCGATACAACTGTCCCATGCAGCAAAGCGAGGCAGACGCCTTCCTCTAATGCCCGCTCGCTGGAAAACCCCCTCCTCCACGCGCGGGTCGCGATGATTCGGGCTTGGCCCTCAGTTGCCACCTATGAGACGCCCATTTTCCATTCAAAAACAAGTCATCTCCGACAATATTGGCGAGCCTGCGCTTCCACAATAATGTTGAGAAGGGCACAAAAATGTCGAAAAAGACCTGCAAGCGGCCGATTTATGGGTGGGCGAGACCGCCAAGACGGTCCAGGGCGCCCTGCAGAATGTAAGCCGCCGCCATCTTGTCGACCACTTGCTTCCGCCGGGCGCGCGAAACGTCGCTGGCGATGAGCGACCGGGTCACGGCGGCGGTGGAGAACCGCTCATCCCAGAGCGCGATCGGCAAACTGGTCCGCGTCGATAGATTGCGCCCGAACGCCCGCGTCGATTGCGCGCGCGGATTGTCGCGCCCGTTGAGATCGAGCGGCAGCCCGAGGATGATTCCGGCGACGTCGAATTCGGAGAAGATCGCGGTCAGCGTTTCTGCGTCCGCGGCGAACGCGCCGCGCGCCAACGTCCTGAGCGGCGAGGCGAGGCGGCGCTCGACGTCCGAGATCGCAAGGCCGATGGTCTTCGCGCCGAGGTCGACGCCGATCAAGCGCCCCTTCGGAGGAAGGCTTAAGGGCAGATCTTCGATTGCGATCGGGCGGCGCATCGGCGTGAGCGAGCTATCACGGGCGGGGGCGCAAGTCGATCTACGACGACGGAGGCGACCAGCGCGTTCAGGCCGCAGACGGGTCTTGTACTGCCGGTTTGCCAGCCAAATATTGGCGATGTATTAGGGGCGCGCGCCTGCGTTCCAAGGTGTTTTTGGGAGCTTTGGATGTCCGTCGATCTCAGCGCCGTCCGCCGCATCGCGCATCTCGCGCGCATCGAGGTGAGCGAAGCCGAGACGCCGCATCTGCAAGGCGAGATCAACGCCATTCTCAAGTTCGTCGAGGCCCTCGATGCGGTCGACGTTGACGGCGTCGAGCCAATGACCTCGGTCACTCCCATGCAATTGCCGATGCGTGATGACGTTGTCACCGACGGGGACATTGCGCCGCTGGTGCTGGCCAATGCGCCGCAGACCGAGGACGGCTTCTTTGTCGTTCCCAAAGTGATCGAGTGACCCGCCAGGCGGGACGCTCATCTTCAAGGATCCAATTTGACCGATCTGACCTCCCTGACGCTCGCTGAGACGCGCGACCGTCTCAAGTCTCGGGCGATTTCCAGCCTCGAGATCACCAAGGCTCATCTCGAGGCGATCGAGCGCGCACAAGGGCTCAACGCGTTTGTCGCCGTCACTGCGGACAAGGCGCTGGGAATGGCTGAGGCCAGCGACGCGCGCCTCGCCAGGAAGGAGGCGGGCCCGCTCGAAGGGCTGCCCATCGGCGTCAAGGACCTTTACGCCACCAAAGGGGTCCACACGCAGGCGTGCAGCCATATCCTCGATGGCTTTAGGCCGCCCTACGAATCAACTGTCACCGCGAATTTGTGGCGCGACGGCGCGGTGATGCTGGGCAAGCTCAACATGGACGAGTTCGCCATGGGCTCGTCGAACGAGACGTCCTATTACGGGCCCGTCGCTTCGCCCTGGCTGCCGCCGAACTGGAGCCGCGACAGGGCGCGGGCGGCGCTCGGCGCCGGTAAGCGCGGTCTCTTGACCCCAGGGGGCTCGTCTGGCGGTTCCGCCTCGGCTGTCTCGGCGCGCCTCTGTCTCGCCGCTACGGCGAGCGACACGGGCGGCTCCATTCGCCAGCCCGCTGCGTTCACCGGCATTGTCGGGATCAAGCCGACTTACGGCCGCTGCTCGCGCTACGGCATGGTCGCCTTTGCCTCGTCGCTCGATCAGGCGGGACCGCTCGCGCGCACCGTGCGCGACGCTGCGATCATGCTGCGCTCGATGGCCGGGCCTGATCCGAAGGACTCCACCTGCTCTCCGTCCCCCGTCCCGGACTACGAAGCTGCGATCGGGCGTTCGGTCAAAGGCATGAAGATCGGCGTGCCAAAGGAGTATCGCCTTGAAGGAATGAGCGGCGAAATCGAGGCCTTGTGGGCGCGCGGCGCGGATTGGCTTCGTTCCGCCGGCGCGAGCATGGTCGACGTCAGCCTGCCGCATACGCCATACGCGCTTCCCGCTTATTATATAGTGGCCCCCGCGGAGGCCTCGAGCAACTTGGCGCGCTACGATGGGGTGCGCTACGGCCTGCGAGAGCCGGGAGCCGACGTCATCGAGCTTTACGAGAAGACGCGAGCCAGGGGCTTCGGGGCCGAGGTGCGGCGGCGCCTCATGATCGGCACCTATGTTCTCTCGGCCGGCTATTACGACGCCTACTACGTACGGGCGCAGAAAATCCGCACACTCATCAAGCGCGACTTCGAGCGCGTGTTCGCTGACGGCGTCGACGCGATTCTCACACCCGCCACGCCCTCCGCCGCCTTCGGGATCGGCGAGAAGGGTTCGGACAATCCGGTAGAAATGTATCTCAACGATGTCTTCACAGTGACCGTCAACATGGCGGGTTTGCCGGGACTCGTCGCGCCCGCGGGGCTCTCAAGCGAGGGCTTGCCCCTCGGGCTGCAGCTCATCGGCCGTCCATTTGATGAGGAGACGCTGTTCGCACTCGGCGAGACGATCGAGCAGTCGGCGGGCCGGATGACGCTTCCGGAGCCGTGGTGGGCGTGAGGCCACCGTCGGATCCGACGAACTTTGAACGAAAGTTAACTTATCGACATGGCGACAGACAAGGCGACATCGAAACTCATCAAAGGGGCGACGGGCGATTGGGAGGTGATCGTCGGGCTTGAGGTCCATGCCCAGGTGACTTCGCGCTCCAAGCTGTTCTCCGGCGCGTCAACGGCGTTCGGCGGCGAGCCGAACTCGCACGTATCGCTGGTCGATGCGGCGATGCCGGGCATGCTGCCCGTGATCAATCGCGAATGCGTGGCGCAGGCGGTGCGCACCGGCCTCGGCCTCAAGGCCAGGATCAATCGCCGGTCGACCTTCGACCGCAAGAATTATTTCTATCCCGATCTCCCGCAGGGTTATCAGATCTCCCAGTACAAGAGCCCGATCGTGGGGGAGGGGGAGATCCAGGTTGATCTCACGCCGGACCATTCGATCAAGGTTGGGATCGAGCGCCTGCACCTGGAGCAGGACGCAGGCAAATCGTTGCACGATCAGTCGCCGACGATGAGCTTCGTCGACCTCAACCGCTCCGGGGTCGCTCTGATGGAGATCGTCTCCAAGCCCGACATGCGCTCAGCCGATGAGGCCAAGGCCTTTGTCGGGAAATTGCGCACCCTGCTGCGCTACATCGGGTCGAGCGACGCGGATATGGAGAAGGGCAACCTGCGCGCGGACGTCAACGTCTCAGTGCGCCGTCCCGGAGAAGCCCTCGGCACGCGCTGTGAGATCAAGAACGTCAACTCCATTCGCTTCATCGGTCAGGCGATCGAGACCGAGGCGCGCCGGCAGGTCGCCCTTATCGAGGACGGCGGCGCAGTCGAGCAGGAGACGCGGCTGTTCGATCCTGCGCGAGGGGAAACGCGCTCGATGCGCTCCAAGGAGGAGGCGCACGACTACCGCTATTTCCCCGACCCCGACCTGCTTGCCGCTCGAGCTCGACGAGGCTCTTATCGACGCTCTGGCCGCCGATCTGCCGGAGCTGCCCGACGCCAAGCGGGCGCGTTTCATGGCCGATTACGGCCTTTCTCCCTACGACGCCTCGATCCTCGTCGCAGAGCGAGAGACGGCGGACTTCTTCGAGCACGCCGTCAAGCATGGCGGCGCCAAGCGCGACGCGAAAGCGGTCGCCAACTGGCTGATGGGCGATATCTCGGCGCAGGCCAATGCGCAGGGCGTTGGGGTGGTCGACGCGGGCCTGAGCCCGGCGTCGGTGGCCGCGCTCGTCGATCTGATCAGCGAGGGCGTCATCTCCGGCAAGATCGCCAAGGATCTGCTTGCGAGGCTATTCGCCGATGATCGCGGCGCCGATCCGCGCGCGCTGGTCGAAGCGTACGGTTTGCGTCAGGTGACCGACGCTAGCGCAATCGACGGCGCGGTCGATGCGGTCATCGCAGCCAATCCAGACAAGGCCGAGCAGGCGAAAACGAAGCCCGGCATGTTGGGCTGGTTCGTGGGTCAAGTGATGAAGTCGACAGGCGGTAAAGCCAATCCGCAGGCGGTGAGCGACGCGCTTAAGAACCGCCTTGGTGTCTGACAGTCGAGTCGAATCGCGCTGCGAATCACTTGATTCTCGGAGCGATTCGCGCGGCGAAGTCGATGGTTTCAACATCTCATCGACAAAAATTTGATAGCAGCGACGAAGAAAAATTCGATTGCGATGAACATGTGCGTCGTTTCGATTTGATACGCTCGTCTTGGTTACTGATCTCGCTTCCTCCACTTTCGCGCGCATCCCGCACGGCGAGGAATGGCGTTTGCATGAGCAACCATGATCCTCGGAGACACCCATAAAATATGGGCTGAGCAGGAATCGTGCGGTCCCTCGCCGACTGTGGCGCTGAGGCTCCGCGCGCAAGCCCCTACGGCGCTGCATTGCGTCGACGTCGCGTGCGAGCGCTGTCGTCGACGAATGATCAAAAGGGTCGAGTGCGCGCGATAATTCGATAGTCACGGCGCTCGGCGGGTGTTGCGCGCGTGTGCAACGCTTGCGTGAAATCAAAACGAATGTACCTTCGCACCGCATCTGCATGGTGCGTGAATTCGCGCTGCGAGCAGATGAATGAGAGGGACTTGATACATGCCGAAAGCTGCTACCAAAAAGACGGCGAAGAAGTCCGCCGCCAAGAAGCCCGCCAAGAAGTCCGCCCGCAAGGTCGTCGCCAAAAAGGCCACGCGCAAAGGCGTGGTGAAGAAAGCCTCCGCGAAGAAGACCACCGCCAGAAGGACGACTGCGAAGAAGTCCGCGGGCAAGAAGGGCGCCGCCAAGAAGTCGGCCGCCAAAAAGTCGGCAGCCAAGCGCGCGCCGGCCAAGCGCAAGAAAGCGATGCCAATGCCGACCCCGGGATCGTCGGAACCCCCGCCGGCCGCCTAACCAGCTTGCGCGTTGCGGCGTATCGGCTGATCAGGTCCGGCCGTCGGCGGTTCGGCCTCGCCTGATCAGCCTGTTCGTGTTTCGCGTTCGAAGCGGGACGCTTGTGTTTGACCATGCGACGGCATGGCGAGCTGTGTGAGGCGTAAAGCGGAGGCTTCAGCGCGATAAGCGCGCCGCCCTCTGCTTGGCGAGGCTTGGTAGACACAGAGCGTGCGGTCGCGAAAACCCGCGCAGTCTCGATCATCAGCCGGCGCCAGAACGGATGGAAGCTATCCTTCGTTTGCGCAGCCTGAACGACGCTCCACGGCGTCGACACTGCTGGGAGCGTAGCGCAGGCTCGCTCCTGTCAGGCGCGGGGCTTGCGAGTTCGCCGCGGATCCAATCGCTTCGCCAACGACCACGCTAGGCTTGACCGACGAGCGCTTGCATTGGGGGGATGCGTCGGGCATATGTCGCGGCGCGCGCTCGAGCGGGAGACGTGGCCGAGAGGCTGAAGGCGGCGGTTTGCTAAACCGTTATAGGGTTGTAAAGCTCTATCGAGGGTTCGAATCCCTCCGTCTCCGCCAGCATGACGGATTAGATACCTGAGTTGTGGATTAGCCTCGCTTGGGCGCCGGCCCCAATAGACGCCGCGCTGGACCGATCCTGGGCCGTGACGCCGCAATAGCATGTCCCGCCCCGTGAATTGGCTTGACTTAATGGGTTTTGGCTCAATGATGACGCCAAACAGCGGGCGAGGGCTGCTCGCGCTATAGGGCTTTTCGCAATTGCGCCATTGGCGATCGATCTTGGTTGGGCTTTGTCTCTTCGCGGCCGGCGTCGCGGAAGCCGGGGCGCAGGAACACATCGGCTCGACCACCGTCGCCCACAATGACGTCACGCGCGATCTTGGCGGCGCCATGGGGCCGCTCGCGCCCGGCGATTCGGTCTTTCGCAACGAGGTCGTGCGCACCGGCGCGGATTCGACGGCCAAACTCGTCTTCCTCAATTCGACCAATCTCGGCGTCGGCCCCATTTCGCGGGTGACGCTCGACAAGTTCGTCTATGTCGGCGAGTCGAACGGGCAGAAAATGACGGTCAATCTGGCCAAGGGCGTCTTCCGGTTCACCACCGGCGCGCTCGACAAGAAGGCTTATACGATCGCCACCCCGAACGCCGCGATTGGCGTGCGCGGCACCGTGCTCGACATCGCGTACAGGGCGCGCTGACCCGCGTCACCCTGGTCGAGGGCCAGGCGCTCGTCTGCCCGCGTCGGCCTGGGATCACCTTCGAGCAGCAGGCCCGGAACTGCGCCAGGGCCGCTGGCGGCCGCGGCGGAGCGCGCTGCGATTGCGTCGACCTGACAAACGTCGGTCAGACCGCGCAGGTCAAGAAATCGGGAGGCGCGAGCCAGGCGAGCCTGACCTCGACGCCGGTCAATTTCGCCTCGCTCTGCGCGGGCGATTCGTCCCTTTGCTCCGGCAGCAGCTACGCGTCCGCGGAACAGAGCGGCGGCTTCGCATCGGGCGCGCTCTGCGGACGATAGGACCGTCCAGGGGCGCCACCAGCCAAGCCTCAGGCGCGATCGCGTCACGATCCGTAACGCGCGTCATGCTCCGCAGTGCCCCTGATTTAACGCGGCGTTATTGCGGCTTTGACAAGCTTGGGCGATGTCCTTCGCCTTGCCGTTTGTCCGCTCCGCGAGCGATGACGCAGCTGAGGCGCGACTCTCCGGGCTCAGCCTGGCCGCGGTCGCGATCTTTCTGTTCACGCTCGCCGCGTTCTCGCCCCAAGTGCTTGGCGATGGCGACACATGGTCGCATCTGGCGACCGGCGAATGGATCCTTGCCCACGGGGGCCCGCCGCGCGCCGACCCGTTCAGCTATTCGATGGCTGGCGCGCCATGGACCGCGCATGAATGGCTGGCTGAAGTTCTGCTGGCGCTTGCGTTCCGTTTTGGCGGATGGAGCGGCGTCGCGCTGTTGACTGGCGCCGCCGTCGCGACCGCGGCGCTGATCGTGGGGTTGACCGCGGCGCGCGACCTTCGAGGCGCGGCGCTCGTGGCGGTCGTCGCGATCGGGCTTTCGCTCGTGACGGCGAACCTGCTTGCTCGGCCGCATGTGCTGGCGCTGCCGATTGCCGCGGCCTGGAGCGCCGGGCTCATCGCCGCCCGCGATCACGGCCGCGCCCCGCCGCTCGGGTTCGCCGCGCTGATGACGGCGTGGGCGAACATGCACGGCGGCTTCATCTTCGGCCTCGTGCTGATCGGGCCGTTCGCGCTCGAGGCGGTGACGCAGGCGCCGGCCGAAGCGCGTCTTAAGGCCGCGCGCGGCTGGGCGACGTTCGCTCTCGCCGCGCTCGCCGCGGCGCTCATCAATCCCTACGGGGTCGAGGCGCTCCTCCTTCCGTTCCGCCTGATGTCGGATCGAGAACCTGTCGCGCATCAGCGAATGGCGGCCGCAGGACTTCAGCCATATCGGGACGATGGAGCTGGCGCTGTTGGTGCTGCTGGGGCTGACGCTGACCCGGCCGTTCGCCATGCCGCCGATCCGCGCCGCGCTGATCGTCGCGCTCGTCGCCATGGCGCTGCAGCATTCGCGCCATCAGGTGTTGCTGGGAATCATCGCGCCGATGTTGCTGGCGCGGCCGATCGCGACGGCGATCGGCGCCGCGGCGATTGGCGAAGAACGGCGGCGCGTCGCGCGCGTCGCGATGGCCGCGACGGTCGCGTCGGCGCTGGCGATCGCTGGCGCGCGGCTCATGGCGCCGATCGAGCGAACCGATGGCGCCGCCGCGCCGATCTCGGCGTTAAGGGCGGTTCCGCCCGAACTCAGGCGGAAGCCCGTGCTCAACGGCTATGCGTTCGGCGGCTATCTCATCTTCATGCACGTGCGGCCCTTCATCGACGCCCGCGTGGAGCTCTACGGCGACAGGATGCTGAGCCTCTATGACAAGCTCCAGAGTGGCGACCGCGAAGCCCTCGAGACCACGCTTAAGCGCTACGGCGTCGCCTGGACAATCTTCCCTCCCGACAGCCGGGCCGTCGCCGCGCTCGACCTAGAGCCGGGCTGGCGGCGTCTCTATGCCGACGCCACGGCGATCGTCCATGTGCGGGCGGAGCCGGTGGTGGGCGGCGGGCCCCGTGGGGATTGAGGGAAGGAGCGCAGCGCGGCTTTGAAGGCGCTCGATTTGGGTTTTCTTGGGCGCGGCTCTTTCGCCTTAGGAACGCTCCGCAAAAGGGGGTTGGAAAAGCTTGGATTTCCTTGGATTCTCTCGTCCGAAATGCGCGTTTTCAATGGGTTATGCGCGATTTTCCGCGAAAAAAAATTTCACGCGGCCCTGGCCTCCAGCTGGCGTGGGGCCGCGAAGGTTTGGCATGCGGAAAGGCAAGGGCGCTCATGGGGACGAGCTTAGCGTGATTTCTGATTTCCTGCAATAAAATGTCGCCCGAGCGCCGCGACGGGCTGTCGGAGCGACCCGCGTTGTATGGATCCTGCTTGCGCGTTCTGTCGAAATGTATGGCTCTGAGGGTCCGTGTATGGCGCCATGGAACGCCGGGCCGCGCCCGCGCGCAAACCCCATAGGGCGCTCCTCCGCGCGCTGACTGAGCCGACGTCGGGCCGCGGCCCGCCTCGAGCGAAGCTCCTGATTGTGTGGCGCCAAGAAGAATTCCCGTCAAAATCGAAAGTCTTCATCCAAATGGGGGATGCGCGGCGCGTCCGGACACTATGGAATGCCACTTTCCGTTTGGTGATAGGCCGGATCGATCCGTCATCACCTTGTCGGAAACGCAGTTCGCCCGGGCGCGCGATGATGGAGAGGGTGTCGATGAGAATTGAATTTCGCTTGAGCGTGGCAATGACGGTCGTCCTTGCCCTCGCCGCGATCGGAAACGACGCCAAAGCTCAGACCATAGGCTCGTATGGCCCTTACAATTGGCTGTACAACACGGTCGCGAATCCCTTCACTGGCGATAAAGCGGGACAATATGTAGCGTTAGGCGGCGATTATTATCCGCAGCCCCAACCGTCAACTGAGCAGGAACTGCTCAATTTCCTTACCATCGCGACCGTAACCGCCACCTTAGGCTCGCAAAGCATCAACATTCCCTACGCACAAGAGTACGGGGATCCCTATGCATTCTACGCGACGCCTCAGTACAGTTCAAACCTTCGCGGCGCCTGGAATTTTACCGTCAGCCATCCCGGCTATACGACGGCGACGTTTCCTTCGAACAACACGGCGAATACTCCATTCCTGCCAATTGTTAACAGTATCAATGTTGACGGAGCACCGCCTTCGGCGACCGTAAACTGGACCTTGCCTAACATAAATGTGCCGAGTGGAATGAATTTGTCAGTCAATTTTGAGATAATCTATAAAACCGGAAGCCTTTACAGGCCTGGGGAGCTTTTGGATTTTTACACCCTCCCGGCATCGCAGACCTCTCTGGATCTGGGCAATCTCCCGCCGTTCAGCAGCACTGCAGGCAACCCTCCGTCCATACCTCTTATTGCTGGACAAAACTATGTCATAGGAATTGACGCGGCCTTGACAGGTTCTGAGGGCGGCGTAGGCTATCAATACTCCGAATCACAATCATTCACGGCGTTTACGCCATCAAATACCCCGGCCCCATTTGAAGGGTCGGTTTATCTTCCGAACACAATATTCGCGAGCGGCGTCATCACCTATAATTTTGATCTGGCGGTCGCATTGGGGCAAAGTTATAATCTCGACCCAGAGCTTGCGAACAGCTTCATCTATCGGATCGGAGCCGGCGATCCCAATTTTGCCAGCGTCGAGCTGCCGGACATTGGCAACCTCGCAGATTACGCGCTTTATCTGTGGGAAAACGGCCAATGGGTTTTCGACGCATTTCTGGGCGCTGACACGCTGTTCAATTTCGGGCCGGGCGGCGTGAGCGAGTTCGAGATCCGGGGCATCGATCCGGCCGTTGATGCGTCCAGCGGCGCCGGGTTCATGACGCGAGTCACATTCAGCGGCGACGGAACGTTTGACGGATCGATGACTGCGGTGGTCCCGGAAACGTCGACCTGGGCGATGATGCTCGCTGGATTCGCGGGCCTGGGCTACATAGGGTTCCGGAGGACAGCAGCCCGTTCCGTTGCGGGGTGATTATCACGCCTAGAGGGGATAGATTGCCAGGGCGTCTTTGTATGTTGAAGAAAACGTGTATGCGTGCACCATGATTTAACGGGCGAGCCTCGTCCGTAAAACGGGACGGGGCGCGCAATCGGGCCGGGGGCGGGTCCATGTCGGATTTTGGCGGTCTTGCGGACATCGCAGAGGGTCTGGCCTCAGCCGCGATCGATCCGTCGCGCTGGGACGCGGCCATGGAGATCGCGGCGCAAGCGACCGGCAGCTTTGGCGCTGTGATGATCCCTTTGCGCGGGCGAACGCCGGGTCTTCCGGTGAGCGAACGGCTGCAGCCGATCATTGACGAGTATCTCGGCGAAGGGTGGATCCATCGCGATCCGCGCTTTGGCGGGGTGCCCACGATGACGCGCAGAGGCGTGACGTCCGAGTTCGATTTCATCACCCCGGACGAGATCGGCCGCCAGCCGTTCTATCAGGAATTCCTGCGCCCGCATGGATTGCGGTGGTGCGCTGGCGTCAAGGTCGGCGACGGCGACGGGGGCTGGGGGTTCGCGCTCCAGCGCACGATCGAGCAGGGACCGTTCGAACCCGGACAGCTCGAGCGCCTCGCCGCCCTTTCCCGCCGCCTCGCCGGCGCGGCGGAACTGGCCGCCGCATTCGGCTTCGCCCGCATGGAGGGCGCGCTGCAGGCGTTAGAGGCGAGCGGGTCGGCGGTGGCGATGATCGACCAATTCGGCGAGGTCATGCGCCTCAACCGCTGCGCGGAACGCTTGCTTGGCACGGACCTGCAAATCGTCCGCCGCCGCATCCTCTCGGCTGACCGCGACGCGACAGCCGCGCTCGACCGGGCGCTGCACGCGCTCCTGTGGTCGCGCGAGTCCGAGGCTTTCCACGCGCCGGTCGTTCTGCGCCGTCAGCGCGGGCGGCCCATCATCGCCTATCCGTCGCGCCTTCCGGCCGCCGGGCGCGAGGCTTTCGCGCTCTGCGTGGGATTCGTCGTCTTTGTCGACCTGGAGGCGCGGCAGCGGCCGGCGACGAGCGATCTCATGTGGGTCTTCGGCCTGACCCAGACGGAGGCGAAGCTCGCTGTCCTCGCGGCCGAGGGCCGCTCGCTCGAGGAAATCGCCGAGCAGCGCCAGACCTCAATGACGACCGTCCGCAGCCAGCTCAAAGCCGTTTTCGCCAAGACCGGCACGCATCGGCAGAGCGAACTCGTCGCGCTTCTTGGCAAGCTTGCGGGTCCGCGGCGTTAAGCGAGATCCAAGCGGTCCGGTTGGCCGGCCGCCTCAGGGCAGGGCGCCGCGCTGGCTGAGCTCGCGCTCCAGATCGATGTCCGGGCCGAAGTGGATCGTTCCCATGCCAAGCGCTCGCGCCGCCTCGATGTTGCTCAGCGAATCGTCGACGAACAGGAGTTCCTGCGGCTGTCTGCCGACACGCTCGAACAGGATCTCGAAGATGCGCCGATCCGGCTTCGCCGCGCCGACATGGCCGGAGATCACCGCATGGTCGAACTCGTTCAGGAAGTCGAACATCTGGCGGGCGACCGCGAACTTGACCGTGGCGAAGTTGCTCAGCGCATAGACCGGGCGCCCGGCGGCCCGCAGGCGCCGGAGCAGCGCGACATTCTCCTCGATCGGTCCGCCGATGGTCTCGATCCACCGCTCGTCGAAGAGATGCAGCTCGCTGGCGAATTCGGGAAAGGCCCTGGCGCGCTCCGCCACCGCCTTCGAGAAGTCGGCGGCGATGTCGGTGAGGGAAACGAAATCCATCGACAGCGCGGCGGCCAGGAACCGCTCCATCCGCGCTTCGTCGTTCATGGTCTTGCGGAAGAGGTTGCGCGGATTCCAGCGCACGAGCACGTTGCCGATGTCAAAGACGACGATCACCAGAGGCTCCTTGCAGCCGGGCAAGCCCATATGCGGCGCCGCCGGCCGAAAGGGAAATTTGCGAGAGGGCGGTTCCTCGGGGTCTCCGGAACGGAAGAGAGATTGTCTATTCGGTCCCCACCCGAATAGACTGGGCCGCAACCGTTGGAGGCCTGGGATGAAACGCGCTCTGCTCAGGATGCTTGCCGCCGCGACCGCCGTAGCCGCTCTCTCCGTTTTCAGTTTCACCATCACCGCCGTCGCACAGAGCGATACCGCCGCCGCACCGAGCGGCGAGAAGCCGACGCACGCCGAGCAGGTGCAGCATTGGGCGGAGGTGGGCATCGACGCCCAGCTCAAGGGCCTGAAGTCCAGTCTTCGGCTGACGGCCGACCAGGAAAAGGACTGGGACCCGTTTGCATCCGCGGTCAAGGACGCCGAGATGGCGCGCGTGCTCGCCCTGCAGAAGGAGCAAAGCAGCAACCTGTCGCCGATGGATCGCAACACGGCGAAGGCCGAACGCCTCGAGCAGAGCCAGGCCAATCTCGAGAAGATCATCGAAGCAGCGAAGCCTTTGTACGCGGGCCTCAACGCTGCGCAGAAGCGCACATTCATCAAGCTTGGACGCATGCTCGTGCCTGAGCGCGGGCAATTCGCCAAGGCGATCAGGCGTCTCGGCCTTCACAGCGCGGAATAGGGGCGGACGCGGGAAAAGCACGAGGCGCGATCCGCTGTCTGCGCTTCAGGCGGATGCCGCTCGCGTCGCCAAACGCGCTGCTAGCGCGAGAACTTCTTGTACTTCAGCCGGTGCGGAATGACGCTGTCGAGCCCGAGGCGGCGCTTCTTGTCCTCCTCATAGTCGGCGAAATTGCCTTCGAACCACTCGACATGGCTGTCGCCTTCGAAGGCCAGCATGTGGGTCGCGATGCGGTCGAGGAAGAACCGGTCGTGGCTGATGATGACGGCGCAGCCGGCGAAATCGAGCAGCGCCTCCTCCAGCGCCCGCAGCGTATCGACGTCGAGATCGTTGGTCGGCTCGTCGAGCAGAAGCAGGTTCGCGCCGCTCTTCAGCATTTTTGCGAGATGCACGCGGTTGCGTTCGCCGCCGGAGAGCTGGCCGACCTTCTTCTGCTGGTCCGCGCCCTTGAAGTTGAAGGCGCCGACATAGGCGCGCGAGTTGACCTCGCGCTTGCCAAGTTGAAGCAGGTCGTAGCCGCCGGAGATTTCCTCCCAGACATTCTTCTTTCCGTCGAGCGCGTCGCGCGACTGATCGACATAGCCAAGCTGAACGCTCTCGCCGATCTTGATTGCGCCCGAGTTCGGCTTCTCCTGACCGGTGATCATGCGAAAAAACGTCGTCTTGCCGGCGCCGTTGGCGCCGATGACGCCGACGATGCCGCCCGGCGGCAATTTGAACGTGAGCTTGTCGATGAGCAGGCGGTCGCCGTAACCCTTTGACAGGGCCTCGACGTCGACGACGTTCTGGCCGAGCCGCTCGGCCACGGGAATGACGATCTGCGCGCCGGTCGGCGCCTTCTCGTTGCTCTTCCTGACGAGTTCGTCATAAGCAGCGATACGCGCCTTCGACTTGGTCTGACGCGCTCGCGGCGAAGAGGCGATCCACTCGCTTTCCTCGGCAAGCGCCCGCTGCCGGGCGGCGTCCTCGCGGCCTTCCTGCTCGAGCCGCTTCTGCTTCTGCACCAGCCAGCGTGAATAGTTGCCCTCGTAAGGAATGCCGCGCCCGCGATCGAGCTCGAGAATCCAGCTCGTCACGTTGTCGAGGAAATAACGGTCGTGGGTGACGATGAGGATCGCGCCCGGATAGGCGCGCAAGTGGCCTTCGAGCCAGTTGACGGTTTCGGCGTCGAGATGGTTGGTCGGCTCGTCGAGCAGCAGGAGGTCGGGCTTCTCCAGCAGCAGGCGGCAGAGCGCGACGCGCCGCCTTTCGCCGCCCGAAAGCTTGGCCACATCGGAATCGTCCGGCGGGCAGCCGAGCGCGTCCATCGCCTGCTCGACCTGGCTCTCGAGGTCCCACAAGCCCTTGGCCTCGATCTCGTCCTGGAGCGCCGTCATCTCGTCAGCGGTCTCGTCGGAATAGTTCATTGCGAGCTCGTTGTAGCGGTCGAGGATCGCCTGCTTCTCCTTCACGCCGAGCATGGCGTTGCCCTTGACGTCGAGCGCGGGGTCGAGCTCGGGCTCCTGCGGCAGATAGCCAACCTTCGCGCCCTCGGCGACGAACCCTTCGCCGACGAATTCGGTGTCGAGCCCCGCCATGATGCGCATAAGCGTCGACTTGCCCGAGCCGTTGACGCCGAGAACGCCGATTTTCGCGTCCGGGTAGAAGGACAGGTTGACGTTGTCGAGAACCTTCTTGCCGGCCGGATAGGTCTTGGAGAGACCTCGCATATGATAGATGAACTGGCGCGCGGCCATGATAAATTCCTGAATTGTTCGGAGATTGCGGCGGGCATATCAGTGCGGGGCCGGGGAGGCAAGGTTGGCTTTGCGCGTCGGACCTTGAGTCGCTCCGCGTTTCAGCCCGCTTAGCTGGACTGTCCCTCGTCGATCCACACCGTCATGCCCGGCTCGAGCTTCGGCGTCGGGCCGATCGGGTCGGCGCGCAAAAGAAAGCTGTTGAGGTCGTGGTCACCGACGGCGCGCGCCGCTCGCCAGACCGCGAATTCTCCGAGCGGCCTGAGCTCGGTGACCCTGGCTTCGAAGCGGTCGCCGGCGGCGGTCCGCAGCGCGAGCTTTGAACCGATCGTGACGCCTCGGAGACGGTCCTCGCGGATCGTGAAGGTGAACCAGCGGTCGCCGGCGACAGCGAGCGTCAGGACCGGCTGGCCCGGAGAAATCGCTTCCCCGGGCTCGGCGACGAGGAGACGCGCGACCCCGTCGACGGGCGAGGTCAGCGTCGTCTTGGCGAGCTGAGCCTCAAGGTCCGCGACGGTCGCGAGCGCCAGCGCCATCTGGCTCTGCGCGACGGCGAGTTCCTCCTTTGTCGGTCCAGCCTGGCTCTGGGCCAGGGCCGCCTTGGCGAGGACAAGGCTCGCCTGGGCCTCGCTCAACGCCGCGGCGTCCTCGTCGAACTGTTGCTTGCTCGCGTAGTTCTTCGCCGCCAGGGTTGAGACGCGCGCAAACTGCTCCTTCGCCAGCGTGACGTTGGAGTTGGCGATTGCGACATTCTGCGCCGCGGTGTCGCGCTCTTCCTGTCGCACGCCCGCCTCCACATTGGCGAGGTTGGCGCGCGCCGATTCCGCATTGGCCTTGGCTTCCTCGAGCGAGGCCGCGATCTCCGGGCTCGACAGCTTCGCGATCACCTCGCCCTTGCGCACCGGCTGCAGCGGTTTCACGGGCAGCGATGCGAGCCGCGCCGAAATTTCGGGCGCGATGCGGATTTCCGTCTCGTGCACGACGCCGATCAGCGGAGGCGTCGGTTTGCGCTGGGTCTCGAACCGAAATGCGGCGGCTGGCGCCACCAAGGATCACGACGGCGAGCCCGAGGATCGCGAAGGCCCGGCCTCTAGCGTTCATGGAGCGCCTCGTTACGGGAAACGACACTGGTCGATACGGCCGCGAGCAGCCCATAGACAAGTGTGAGAATCCAAAGGGAAATCCAGTCGCGCTTCACCTCGAGGATGCTCGCGCCCATCTGGTTGATGCGAACGAATCCGTCGATCGCAGAGGTGCTGGGAATGACGCGGCTCGCGGCGCGAATAAAATCGGGAATGGCTTCGACCGGCCACGACACCCCGACCTGGAAGAAGAGCGGCAGGCTGATCGCGATGAACAGCAGCACCGCAGTCTCGCGGCGCGTGAACCAGGCGCTGACGAACTGCGCCAGGAAGCTGACCGACAGAACGAAGGGAACGGCCATCAGGACGAGATCCTGAAGACGTCCGAGCGTCGAGAATCCGTAAATCCTAGGCAAGACGATCAGGTAGAGGGCGAGTCCGAGCGCCGCAAAGCAGAGATGCGCGAGCGCCTGGCCGAATACGGCGCGCGCGCCGGACCGGAGGCGCCGGTTTGCGAGTCCACCCGCTGCGTAAGCCGCTCCGCCGAGCGACGCGACGCCGAGCAGCAGCGTCTGCTGAAGGATGAGGATGAAGGCGGCCGGCACGACATAGCTCGCATATCCGCCTGTCGGGTTGAACAGCGGCTGAGAGAGGAAATCAATCGGAGAGGCGCCGCGAGCCATCGCCGCATAGACAAGACTACCCTCAGGGCGCGCGCCGCGTGTCGCGATATTGGCGGATACGGTCGACGCGGCTTCCGATATGCCCTGCAGCGTGCGGCTGTAGAGGAGGAAATAGGCTGCATCGACGTAAGCCGCGACGCGGGCCTGCTCGCCGCGCAAGACTTGACGCTCCGTGTCTTTGGGAATCGCGAGGATCGCAAACACGTCATGGCGGTCGAGAGCCGCCTCAGCGTCGGCCAGGGTGTTTGCCCGCACTGCGACCTTAAGCGCTTCGTCGGCGTTCAGCGTCTGCACAAGGTCGCGGCTGAGCGCGGTTTGATCCTGATCGACGACGGCAATCGGTATGCTCCGAAGAAGCTGACCGAGATAGGGCTGCGGATAGAGCAATCCGTACAGGACCGGCGCAAGCACGATCAGGCCCAAAACCCCGCGGTCCCCGAGAATTCGTTGGACCTCGTTGCCCATTGCGATGGCGACGCCTCGCCCATACCGGATCGGGAGAGCGGGCTCCGCCTCGCGCCGCGGCGGGGCGTTGGCTATCGCGCTGAGCCGCGCCCAGGCGAGCGCGAAATAGAGGCAGGCGAGGCCGGCCAGAATCGCGAACGGCCTGACGGAGTCCGAAGGAGGCAGGCCGCGCGCCGCCTGGTCGAACAGGACCTGCAGATACCAGCGCAGCGGAAGCGCGGCGCCCCAGACCCTGGCGAACGTTCCCATGGCCGCGATTGGAAAGCCGACCCCGGCGAAGCCGAAGGCGGGATTGCAGAACAGCGCGATCAGGCTGAGGCCAGTCGCAAGCGCCTGAGTCAGCAGAACCAGCAAAGCTCCGAAGGAGAGATAGGCGATGAGCAAGAGACAAGCCGAGGCGGCGACGAGCACCGGGTCGCCCCGGAACGAGATTCCGTAGAGGACATGGAGGATGGCGGCGTCCACCACCATCATGACGAGGAAGATGCCGAACAAAGGCATGAGCTTGCCCATGAGCGCGACCAGCGGGCGCCCGCCGGCGGCGCGCATCCACGCCCGTTTGCTTCTCCGGGAGAACTCCGAGCCGACGGCATAGCCGCCGGCGATCGCCGTGACGACGTGCAGCACGGTCGGCAGGACGGCCCGCAGCAGGAACTGGGCGAAGTTCAGCGCCGGGTTCGACAGGACATATTGCTCGGCGACAAGCGCGCCCGGCTTGTAGCCGCCGCCGCCCGGCTCGCGCGGCAGCGCAGCGGTCGCCGCCGCGACGGCGCTGGATATGGCCGAAGCCGCGTTGTTGCCGGGGGTGAAATATTGTCGGTTGTACAAGGTGACGACCTGAGGCCGCTTCCGGGCGAGGAGATCGTGCTCGAAGTTTTCCGGGATGTAGACAGCCGCAATCGCGTCGCCGGAGCGAATAGCCTGCATGGCGCTCCTCATGTCGCTCGACCGCTCGGCGACTGTCACGCCTGGCGCGGAAGCGATCGACTGCACGTAAGTGAGCGAAGTCGTGGAGCGGTCGGCGTCGACAATGGCGACCCGAAGGTTGCGAATGACCGCATTGCTGAACGTGAGCGTCAGGATGGCGAAGGCGAGGACCGGAACCAGGACGGCCAACACGAGTGCGACCCCGTCGCGCTGCATCCAGCGCAACTCGCGCGTGGCGACGAGAAGCAGTCCCGGCCTTGGCGGCGGCCTCATTTGCGCTCGCCTGTAGGCCACTCGGCATAGACGCTCATGCCCGGCCGAAGGGCGGGGAGCGGGGAGAACGGGTAGGCGCGCACCTCGAACGTCCTCAGGTCGAAATCGCCGGTGGCGCGTGTCGCGCGCCATCCCGCATATTCGCCGCGCGTCTCGATGAGCTTGACCTCGGCCTCGATTTCCTGGTCCCCGAGGGCTGGGACGCGCATCTTGAACCTGTCGCCGACCTTGAGACCCTTGACCAGATCCTCGCGGAGATTGAATTGCAGGTAGACGTCGTTCAGGTCGTAGAGCGAGAGAAGCGGCGCGCCGGGAGAGACATATTCCCCGAGCTCCGCTCCTATCTGGTAGACCTGCGCGGCGATCGGCGCCCTGACTGTGAGTTCGTCGACATCGGCCTTGATCGTATCGACGCTCGCTTGCGCCTTGAGCACGTTGGTCCGAGCGATCTCGCGTTCTTCCTTGGTCGCCCCGTTCACCGCCTCGTTATAGGCGAGCTGGGCGCGGTCCTGATCCCGCCTCGCCACCTCGAGCGAATTCGTCGCCTCGTCGAGCCGTTGCAGCGGCGCGTTGCCCGTGCCGGCGAGGTCCTTGATGCGGGCATAGGTTTTGTTGGCGAGTTGGAAGTTGGACTGGGCGCTCTCAAGTGCGGCTTTTTTCTGATCGATCACCTCTGCGCGCGTGCCCACCAGGATGTTGGCGAGCTGGGCCTCTGCGACGCCGACGCCAGCCTCGGCCTGGCGCCATTTCGCGATCAGCTCCGGGTTGTCGATCTCGAACAGCAATTGCCCTGCGGCGACGTTTTGGCCGCGCTCCACGGGGCGCTTGCCGACCCGGCCTTCGACCCGCGCGGCGATGTCGACGCGGGTCGCGTCGGCTTCGCCCTGGAGGATGAGCGGCTCCGGCCGCGCCAGATACCAGATCGAGAGGCCGACGATTGCGGCGAGGATAAGCGTCACGATCGACGCGGCCGCCGTTGCGCTTGCCGTTGCTCGCTCGCGCGGCGGTTCGGCTTTGACGCGAACGTCAGGCGCTTGAGTCTCTATCTCATCCGTCATCCGATGCTCCGCCGCGAGGATCGCCCGACGCTGATCGTTGCTGCGCCCCTCCCAGCGCGCCAGCATAACGGACGAAAGCATGAACCGCTATTTTGCGCGGCTTGCCGTTTTTGAGCTCGCGCAGGGTTGAATTGCGGGAAGCGCGGGACACTACTAAAGAGATGGACGAGTGCGCTGCGTTCGAATGGAACGTCATCGCGAGGAGGCCGATAGGGCGTCGTGAGCGACGCCCGTCTCTCGACGGGCTATGGGCCGACGTGGCGATCCCGAGCCGCCGCTCCTGCCCTTCATCCCCGGGATTGCTTCCCCCGGACTTGACCCCGGGGTCGCAATGACGAGCGCGTTCTCGATCGCATCGCGCTCTGGGAGAGCCTTGCATGCGTTCGGGCCTTTGCCTCGCACTGATGCTGGCGACCTCCGGCGCGGCCGCCGCCGAGCCGCCGCTGACGATCGACCAGTTGCTGGCGCAAGGGTGGGAGATCGCGGGCTATGCGAGCGGCTACGACAACCGCACGTCGCTGATCCTCTTTCGCCACCCTGGCGTGAATGCGCTGGTCCAGTGCGGCGTTCTCTACGACGTCACTCGCAATCCGCGCACGATCATCAATTGCTACGAGCTCAAATAAAGCGCGCGCCCATCCCCTCTCAGAACCGGGTCGTGAGATCGGTGAGCCATTGCGGCGAGCGGTCGACCAGCGCCGTTTCGAGCCGCCTGTCGGCTCCCGTCATGATCATGATCCCGAACGCGATCATGAGAACCCCGAGCGCCGTCTTGGCCCGCTTGCCGCCCAAGAGAAGGCGGCCGCGCCAGCGCGCCATCGCTTGCCGCGAGGCGAGGCCGAGGGCGATCAGCGGAGCGGCCCGGCGCCGATCCCGAACGCAAGCATGGTCAGCGCGACGCGACCGAGCGAGGCGCCCTGCGCCGCCAGCACCGAGGCCGCGCCGAGCGTCGGCCCGACGCAGGGGCTCCACGCGGCGCCAAGCAGAAGGCCGATGCCGAATTGTCCGAGAAGCCCGCGCGAGGGGAGGGCGTTGATTCGTTCGTCGGCCCACGCGGTCACCGGACCGCCGGCGACCGCGAGCCGGGTTTGCAGGCCGGGGGCCATGAGCACGATGCCAACGCCGATCATCAGGATCGCCGCAGCCGTCCTGAACGCGTCGCCGTCGAGGCCGATGGCGAAGCCAAGGGTCGCGACGAACAGGCCGATCGTCGTGAAGGAGAGCGCGACGCCAGCGGCGAGGGCGACCGGGCCGCCCCGGGCCTCGCCCGCCGCTGCGCCAAACACGATGGGCACGAGCGGCAGCACGCAGGGCGAAAGGACAGAGAGCAGGCCCGACAGCAGCGCAAGCCCAAGCGTTCCGGGCGACATCAGGGCGCGTCAGATCGCCTTGGCGACTAGCGCCGCGAGCGCGGTCGGGTCTGTCTCGCCGACCGAGCGTCCGGTCTCCTTGCCGGCCTTGAAGGTGATGAGCGTGCTCTGCATGCGCGCGCCGAAGCGCTTCACTGCGTCCTTCTGGGAATCGAAGTCGACGCGGACCACCGTGAGGTCCTTGTATCGGGGTTCGGCCTCGAGCTTGGTGAGCGTGGGCGCCTGCGCCTTGCAAGTCGGGCACCAGCTCGCGTGAATCCAGACGAGGATCGGCTTGCCCGAATGGAGCGCCGCGTCGAAGGTGGCGGGCGAATAGTCGATCCGCTCCGCCGCCAGCGCGGGAGCGGCGAAGCCGACGACGGCGAGGGAGGCAAGAAGGGTGCGTCTGGACATCATGACGAAATTCCTTTGCAAGAGGATGCGGCGTCACAGCCCCGCGCATGCTTCGTCGGCAGGACCGCGATTGTTACGCGGAAAGCGGAACGCCGCGGCCTTTCGCGCCGCGTTCACGGACTTGTGAATTCGGATCGCCTCGCCGTGACGGGTCCCTCGGCGAGCGGCGAGCCTTTTGTCGCTTCTTCGCACAATCAGATCCCGCGGCGCAGGGTCTCGACCGCGACGTCCCTTGCACGCTCAGTCAACATGGTGAAGGCGCCCGACAGCCGCTCAAGCAGATTCTTGCGCGCTTCAGTCGTCACTTCATAGAGGCGCGCGCCGTCGCGGGCCCGGAACAAGAGATCGTCGCCGGTCATGATCTCGTCGACGAGGCCGAGCGGCAACGCTTCCCGGGCGAGCCAATAGTCGCCGTTGGCGACCCGGGCGATGTCTACGTTCGGGCGGCATTGCTCAACATGGGCCTTGAACGCGTCATGCGTCGCGTCGAGCTTGCCGCGGAAGTGCTCGCGGCCCGCGGGCGTGATCTCGCCCAGGACCGACACGGTGCGCTTGAATTCGCCCGCCGTCATCTCCTCGAAGTCGATCTGGTTCTTCTGCAACAGCCGGTGCAGGTTCGGGACCGGCGCGACGACGCCGATCGAGCCCACGACCGCGAACGGCGCGGCGACGATGCGGTCCGCCGCGCAGGCCATCATGTAGCCGCCGCTCGCCGCCACCTGATCGACCGAGGCGGTGACTTTGATCTTGCGCTCGCGCAGGCGCAGAATCTCGGCGGCCGCGAGGCCGTAGCCGGTCACCGTGCCGCCTGGGCTTTCAATCCGGATCACCGCTTCGTCGGTTTCAGGCCGGGCGGCGATGAGGACAGCGTCGATTTCCGCGCCCAGGCGCTTGACCGCGCTTGCGCGCATGTCGCCTTTGAAGGCGAGCACATAGATGCGCTTGCCCGGCTCCTGGCCGCGATGCGCCTTGGCAGTGGCCTTGGCCTCCTTCTTGTGCGCCTTGGCGAGCGCCTTGCGCTCTCTTTTGTCGAGGAGCGTCGCATCCATCGCGTCGCGCATGTCGTCGTAGCGCTCGTCAAGCGAGCGGACCTTGATCTCCTGGTCCTTAGGTTCGGCCGAGCGCGCGAGCCGCGCGATCAGCAGCGCGAGGCCGCCGACCGCCGCCACGATGATGAGGGCTTTGACAAGGAAGGCGGAGATGTCGAGCCAAAAGGGCATGCGCGGGTCCGTTCACGAAAGGTTTCGCAAGCGCGTGTTCCACGATGGGCGGCGGATGGCAAGATGGGCGCGTAAGCCGTGGGCTCCAGCGCCACGAAAGCTGGTTTGTTGATCTGGGCGGAAACAGCCCTGTTTACAGAGATCGACGCGGATGCTCCGTCTCTGATCGCTCCCGGTCCCGATATCATCTCGCCATTATTCTGTACGCCGAGACGTGAAGCAGTCGGGTCTTGAGGGGCGGGCGTCGACCGGCTTACGACCCTTGCGCAAAATTGTTAGCTCCGTCCACAAAAAGCCCTTGCGCCTAGGCGCGATTTCCCCAAATAATGCCTCTGCCCAATACGCACGTGCCTGTGGTCGTGTGTCGGTCGGCGGGGATCTGGACAAGAGGCCAGTCAACCGCCTTCAAAAGACCGGCAGCCGGAGGCGAACCGGCGAACCCCGCCAAACGGGGGACGCGGCTTGAAGCAACGACGGACCGGGCTTTTTTGGTCTCTGCCGGCCCTCCAAAGGTTGGCGCCCAAAGAGGCTTGTCTATCTTGCCGGGCGTGCGGACGGGACATTTCCTCGTCCAAACGATGGCTCTGATCACTGAGGCTCTTCAGCCTTGGTGCGTCTTGGCCACGGCTTAGCAGCTGACCGCCCAAGCGGTCCGTCGATGGCTTCTCAAGCCAGAGCCGGATTCGCGAAGCGGTCGCGTCGGCGGGTCAACGACTGCGCATCGCGTCTCCAACGCGCGCGGCGCAAAGTCGCATCGCCGGCGAATCCTTCATGTTTCCAGGCGCGGAGCCTTCCGCGCGCTTGGGGGATGCCGCTCATGACTGACCGCATCAAGGAGTTTCTCGCCCGCAACCGCGCAGATGGCCCCCGCCTCGTCGTCGATCTCGACGTCGTGCGCGAGAACTATCTGGGTTTCGCGGGCGCGCTGCCCGACACCCGCGTATTCTACGCCGTGAAGGCCAATCCGGCACCCGAGATTCTCGATCTGCTTGCCGGGCTTGGGTCCTGCTTCGACACCGCCTCGTTGAACGAGATCGAGCAGGCGTTGGCCGCCGGCGCGACCGCCGACCGCATCAGCTTCGGCAACACGATCAAGAAGGAGAAGGACATCGCGCGCGCCTATGCGCTCGGGATCCGCCTGTTCGCAGTGGATTGCGAGGCCGAGGTGGAGAAGATCGCCCGCGCCGCCCCCGGCTCGAAGGTGTTCTGTCGAATCCTGTGCGACGGCGCGGGCGCGGAATGGCCGCTGTCGCGCAAGTTCGGCTGCGCGCCGGAGATGGCGGCGCGCGTGCTCGAGCGCGCGCATGCGCTCGGTCTCGTCGCCCACGGCCTTTCGTTCCATGTCGGCTCGCAGCAGCGCAATCCGCGCATGTGGGATGGGGCGCTCAAGGTTTCCGCGGCGATCTTCCGCGATCTCGCCGAGCGCGGCGTCCAGCTCGCCATGATCAATCTCGGCGGCGGCTTTCCGACGCGCTACCTCAAGGACGTGCCCTCAATCAGGACCTACGGGCAGACGATCTTCCGGGCGCTGCGCCGGCATTTCGGCAACCAGATTCCGGAGACGATCATCGAGCCAGGCCGCGGCATGGTCGGCAACGCGGGGATCATCGAGGCCGAGGTGGTGCTGATCTCGAAGAAGGCGGAGAACGACAAGCAGCGATGGGTCTATCTCGATATCGGCAGGTTCAACGGGCTTGCCGAAACACAGGACGAGATGATCCGCTATCCGATCCGGACGGAATACGACGACGGCCCGCTGGGCCCGTGCGTCGTCGCGGGGCCGAGCTGTGACTCGGTCGACGTCTTGTACGAGAAGGAGCCCTATCTCTTGCCCGTGTCGCTCGAGATCGGCGCCAAGGTCATGATCGAGGGAACGGGCGCCTATACGACGACTTATTCCTCGGTCGCGTTCAACGGCTTCCCGCCGCTGAAATCCTATGTGATCTGAGACGTCGTGCAGTCGCGGTCGCTGTCGGCGATCGCGGCTACACGGCCCTGGCTGGCTGGCGCTGCCGGCCGGGCAGGGGGGATGTTCGTGAGGCACGCGCCTCGCAGCATCGCTGGCGCCTCAATCTTGGACCGCGAGGCGCCTGTCCGCTCGCGCCCTATCGCGAACAGGCGAGGCGCCATAGCCTCCCGCGCATGGCGAAGATCAGCGCAGGTATCCTCCTGTTTCGAAGGCGCGACGGGGGCGCGGAAGTCATGCTCGTGCATCCGGGCGGGCCGTTCTGGGCGAAGAAGGACGCGGGAAGCTGGTCGATCCCCAAAGGGCTGGCCGACGAAGGCGAAGATCTTCTCGCCGCCGCGAAGCGCGAGTTCCTCGAAGAGACCGGCATGGCCGCCGATGGCGACTTCCTTGACCTCGGCGCGCACAAGCAGCTGGGCGGCAAGACGATCGTAGCCTGGGCCTACGAAGGCGATTTCGACGCGACCACGCTGAGGAGCAACACCTTCTCGCTGGAATGGCCGCCGCGCTCCGGCAAGACGGCCGAGTTCCCGGAGGTCGACCGGGCCGCCTGGCATTCGATCGACGAAGCGCTGGAGAAGATAAGCAAAGGCCAGACGTCGATCCTCGCCGCCCTGGTCAAAAGGCTCGAGGCCGAGGCGCGCGGCCCGAAGGCAGAGCCGGACTGACGCGGCAGGGGCGGACGATAGCCCGTCCCCCAAGCCAGCCCCTGCGCCTGCATGGCCTTCCACCTCGAACGCAGCCGGTAAGCTCTCAAGTCGCAGCACGCCGTGGCATGTTCCTTCGTCGGGTCTTGGTCGCGACCACAGGGAGCACCCCTTCACCCGCCTGACACAGAAACTGTTACGTCACCCTTGGCGATCTCGAAGTGACAAGCTCGGCAGTTGGGTGTAACCTTTCAGTCAATCAGTCGGCGCGAGATTTCGCGACGTTAAAGTCCTCCTGGCTGACGCCCGAATTTCGACCGGCGCAGACGAGACGAAGGAGGGACGACTGTGACTTCCGCTTTCCACGTCTATTTCGGACCCGAAGCCGTCGCGGCGACCCCACGGGTGCGGCGCGTCAGCGCCGAGGACTGCTTCTCCGCGCTCAAGGAGGGCCTCGACGATTTCCTGGCGATGCCGACCTATCCGGTGTTCGTCGGGCTTTTCTACGCCGTCGCGGGAATTGCGCTCTTCGCAATGACTTCGCTCGGCAACGCGCTGCATTTGGCGTTTCCGCTCGCCGCCGGCTTTGCCCTCATTGGCCCGTTCGTCGCCATCGGGCTCTATGAAATGAGCCGCCGGCGCGAACGCGGACTCGTGGTGCGAGGGCGTGACGCTTTCACGGTCCTTCGCTCGCCCGCGCTGCCGTCGATTCTCGCGTTCGGCCTCGTCCTGCTCGCGATCTTCGCCGCTTGGATCTTCGCCGCCGAGCTCATCTATGTCTGGCTCTATGGGCCCAATCCGCCCGCCGCCGCGAACTCATTCCTTAGGGATGTGCTGACCACTCATCGCGGGTGGACGTTGATTGTCGTGGGCGGGCTCGTCGGCTTCTGTTTCGCCGCGCTTACGCTTGCGATCAGCGTGGTCTCATTCCCGCTGATGCTTGACCGAGATATCGGCCTCGTGCCGGCGCTTGACGCTTCGTGGCGCGTGACGCTGGCCAATCCGTTCAGCGTCGCGCTCTGGGGCCTGATCGTCGCAGTGGCGCTCGTTCTCGGCTCGCTGCCGCTCTTCTTCGGTTTGGCTGTCGTCATCCCGGTCCTGGGCCATGCAACATGGCGCCTCTATCGAAAGGCGATCGAGCGCGACCCGGCCCATGAACTCCCAATCGAAGCTCCCCTGCATCCGGACGTCACCAGGAATCCGGCCCTGCGGCTGCTCTGGACGTTCCTGGATGCGCTCGATGTCCTTCGAGAAGGAAAAGAAACGCATCGGACGTGACGAAAGCGCGAGGCGTTAGCGCGCGCTGCAGAAATCGCCGCCGGCGACGGCGTCATTGCGTCAGCGGCCCCCACGAGGGATCGCTGGCGTAGTTCGGGGTCGGCACGAGGAACTCGGCGTGGCCGAAAATATCGGTCATGTAGATCTTGGGGCCGCCTGAGCCGCCGGCGTCGCGGAAGAACATGAGATAGAGGCCGTTGGGCGAGAAGGTCGGCCCTTCGTTGTGGAAGCCCTCGACCAGGATTCGCTCCCCCGAACCGTCCGGCTTCATAACGCCGATGCCGAACGATCCGGCGTTGATGCGGGTGAACGCGATGAGGTCGCCGCGCGGCGACCAGATGGGCGTGGAGTAGCGGCCCTGGCCGAATGAAATGCGCTTGGCCGGACCGCCGTGTGCGCTCATCACATAGATCTGCTGGGTGCCGCCACGATCGGATTCAAACGCGATCTGCGAGCCGTCGGGCGAATAGGTCGGCGACGTGTCGATCGCCGACCCCTCGGTCAAACGGGTGGTGGCGCGCGAGCGCAGGTCCATAGAGTAGAGATTGGTGCTCGCCCCGTCGGAGAGCGACATGACGATCTGTTGCCCGTCCGGAGAAAAGCGTGGCGCGAAGGTCATGCCAGGAAAATTGCCGACCGATTCGCGCTGTCCGGTCTCGAGGTTGAGCAGCGTCACCTTGGGATCGCCGCCCCCGAACGACATGTAGGCAAGTTGCTGCGCGGAAGGCGAGAATTGCGGGGTGACGACAAGCTCTTTGCCGCCGTCCAGATATTTGACGTTGGCGCCGTCCATGTCCATGACCGCGAGGCGCTTGCGGCGCTTCTCCTTCGGGCCGGTCTCGTCGACAAACACGACCCGCGAATCGAAAAATCCCTTCTCGCCCGTTACGCGCGAAAATACGGCGTCGGCGATCATGTGCGCGACACGACGCGCGTTGGCCGTATCGGTCGAATACTGCTGGCCCGCGACCTGTTCGCCGGTCGCCGTGTCCCACAAACGGAATTGCGCGGTCACGCGCCCGGCCTCCTGATGCAGCACCCGTCCGGTCAGCACGAATTGCGCGGCGGTCGCCTTCCATGCGTTCATGTTGGGGGGCGTGTCTGGATTGGTGATCGCTTCGGGAAAGTTCGCCGGGTTGAGCGGCAGAAGGAAGATCGAGCGCGCGAAATCGGCGGCCACGATGCCGCTGATCTTGTCGCCTGTCTCCTCGCCAGCGAATGGAGTGACAGCGACGGTCACCGGTTTAAAATTGGCGCCGGCGTGAACATAGATGTCGCCCTCGGCGATGGCGGGCGCGCCCGCGAGCGCAACAACGCCGAACGCGAAGGCTGCAATCGCGTGGCGGCGAGATACGGGACAAAGGACACTCATCAGGGATCTTTCAGGACGACGACAACGCTTCGACGCCCGTGATCATCGAGCGGCGACTTCGGGATCGAAGTGGATGGTCTTGGTTTTCCATTGCTCATAAAACGGGCGATATTGGGCCGGCACCGGAAGCGGGTTGCAATTCTCGACCGCCGCCATGACGCTCTTGGCCTGCGGTCTGAGAGCCGGGTCTGACGGCGGGTTGACGAGCTTCGCAGGCTTCGAAAGCGAGCCGTCCGGGTTATAGGCGAGGCGCACCCGCGCGACGTAAAGATCGGAGTCGGGTGGCTGCCGTGCCGGCTTCCAGCATGTGAGATAGGTCTTGACTAGCCAGGCGTTGAAGCCCGCCTGCTGCGCCGCCGTCATGCGCGCGGGCGGTTCGATCGCCGGGGTCGCCGCCGGCGTTCGAGCCGCCACAATCGCGGCGGGCGGCTCGGGAGGTTCAGGCGGAGCGAGCAGCGACGACGTCCTCGAAGCCTGCGCGGGGCGGATCGGATTGTGAAGGCGCAGGCGCTCGAAGCCATAGGCGCCCGCCGCCACGGCGACGACGATCAGCACGGTCGTTGGTTTTGAGACAATAGACATGGCGTTCGAATCTCGCTTTCGGTTCTTGCTCGAGCGGCTCACGGGCGTCATCCCTGGGTGTCTCTCGGATCGAAATGGATGGTTTCGACCTTCCATTGTTCGAAATAGGGCATGTATTCGGCAGGGACCTTCAGCGGGTCGCATTTCCTGACCGCCCGCATCGCGCTCTCGGCGTGCGGGCGCCAGGCCCGGTCGGTGGGCGGATTGAGAAGAATCGGGCGCCCCGAGAGCGAGCCGTCGGGGTTGAAGATCACCCTGATCTCCGCGACATACGTGTCGCCCTCAGGCATGGTCGGCGGAGGCGTCCAGCAATTGAGGTAGCTCTCCGTCAGCCACGCGTCGAGCGCGGAAGCCAGCGACATCGACATACGCGGCGCATCGTGATGCGGCATTCCCTGGGGCGTCATGGCGGCGGTTTGCGTCGGGTCGGGAATCGACGTCTTGCCTTGTCCGATGAGTTTGGCGATCGTGTTCGGGTCAAAATTATGTGACGGCTTGGGTTTCTCCGGCGCCGGCTCCTTCGCCCGTTCGGGCGGAGAGTCGAGGAATTTCGGCCGGATAGGCGGCTCCACCGGCGCCTCCTGCATGGCGAGCTTCGGCGTCGGCGCCGCCTCGGGCCTTTCCGGCGGCATCGGCTCTGGCGGCGCCGCCGCATCGGCTTTGGGCGCCGGCGCGGGTTTTGGCGGCGGGGTTTCGGCTTTGGGCGGTTCTGGCGCAGGCTTCGGCGGCTGCGCGGCCTCAGGCTTCGGCGGCGGCGTCGGCTCAGGGGGCGGGGGCGTCGGCTCGGTGGACGCTCGCAAATCCGGGGGCGGCTGCGGCGGCGCGGGCGGGGGCTGCGGCGCGGGCTTGGCGTCCTTCTCGCCGTTGGCGATCTGATTGAGCTCGCTCAGCGAGACGGTCTCGATCGGAATGGCCTCCGGATTGTCCGCGAATCTCGGAGCCGAGGCGAACCCGAGCAGGATCAGCCCCAGCATCGCTGCGTGCATCGCTGCGGAGCCCGCAAAACCCCAATATGACCGCCGTTCTTCCAACGCCGCTCCCGGCTATTGTTTGACCGGCTCGGTGACCAGAGCCACCTTCTTGAACCCCGCGGCCGTGACCGCCGCCATGATCTCCGCTACGCGCCCATAGGGCACCGCCTTCGATGCGCGCAGGTAGATGCGCTGATCGGTGTCGCTCTGTGACGCCGCCTGGAGCTTGGAGACGAGATCCGCGTCGGCGGTCGGCTCGTCCATCACATAAAGCTGGCCCTGCTCGTTGACCGAGACCGCGATCGGTTTGCGTTCGATGTTGAGCGCAGTCGCGCTCGCCCGGGGCAGGTCGACCGCAACGCCGGTCGTGAGGAGCGGCGCGGCGACCATGAAGATGATCAAAAGCACCAGCATGACGTCGATGAACGGGGTCATGTTGATGTCGGCCATGGCGCGGTAGCGAGGCACGCCGCGGCGGCCCCGACCGCCTTTGCGACCGCCTGCGACAGGAGAAATGGCCATGTGTCGCCCTCCGCCCGCCTCAGGAGACTTTTTCGATCGACAGGTGATGGTCGATCTGCCGCGACAGGATCGACGAGAACTCGTCGGCGAAGCTCTCGAGCCGCGCCTGCGCCTTGGCGACGTCGCCCTGGAGCTTGTTATAGGCGATCAGCGCCGGGATCGCGGCGAAGAGTCCGATCGCCGTCGCCAGCAGCGCTTCGGCGATGCCGGGCGCGACGACAGCGAGCGAGGTGTTCTTCGACGCGGCGATCGACTGAAACGAATTCATGATGCCGAACACCGTGCCGAACAGGCCGATGAACGGCCCGGCCGAGGCGACGGTCGCCAGAACCAGGAGGTTCGACTCGAGCCGCTCGACCTCGCGCGCGATCGAGACGTCGAGAACCTTGTCGATGCGCGCGTGGAGGCCCCGAAATGAACCCGCGGCCTGCTGGAAGGAGCGCTTCCATTCCCGCATCGCCGCCACAAACAGCGCCGCCGCGCCCGAGTTGTTCGGCTGGCTCGAGAGCGAAGTGTAGAGCTCTTCGAGCGATTGGCCCGACCAGAAGATCTGCTCGAAATTCTCCATCTCGGTTCTGAATTTGTGAAACAGGCGGGTCTTGTCGAAAATGATCGTCCAGCACCAGAGCGAAGCGATGAAGAGGCCGAGCATCACCGCCTTGACGACGATATGAGCCGACCAGAACATATCGAAGAGGCCGGTTTCCGGAGTCGCGGCTGCGGCGGCTACGTCGGCGGGATTCATCGGGACAGGCAACCTTTGTTAGCGGGTGGAACCGCAGTGCACGGCGGCGGAAACGGGATCGGGCCGGGGTCTGCGCCGCAAATCGGCCGAAACTTGGGCTTTTGTCGGACCTCGGAAAAGCCTGATTTTCCTTAGCCCGATTTAAGACTTCTGATAGTGTTAACGGCGGGTTATCAGCTCGCCTCGCGCTTGGCGAGCAGCGAGGTCGCCCCCTGTTTTTGAAAGCGGGCGCGCGCCGACACCGGTCGATCCAGCGAGGCTCGACTCCCTACCCAAACGCCGCCGTCGCCTTTATCGTGATCCAGACGGGCGCAAACATCTTGCCCGGAGGAGGCGGGTTGATGGGGGCGCTGGAGACCTTCGGTTGGGAATGGGGTTCGGCGCTGTTGCGCTGGCTCCATGTGACCGCGGCGATCGCATGGATCGGCGGGTCGTTCTTCTTCATGCATCTCGACGCCAGCTTGCGCAAGAAGGCGGGCGACGATCCGGCGCTCAAAGGGACATCCTGGCAGGTGCATGGCGGCGGCTTCTATGAAATGAGGAAGTACCTGCTCGCGCCCGCCGCGCTGCCCGAGCATCTCATCTGGCACAAATGGCAATCGTACTGGACCTGGATGAGCGGCTTCGCGCTGCTCTGCTGGGTCTATTATGGCCAGTCGTCGCTCTTTCTGATCGATCCCGCGGTGATGCCGCTCGAGCCCTGGCAGGCGGCCGCGATCGGAATCGTGGCGCTCGCGCTCGGGTGGATCGTCTACGATTTCCTGTGCCGTTCGCCGCTCGCCGCCAATGAGCCGCTGCTGGCGCTGGTCGGATTCGGCTATGTCGTGGCGACGAGCTGGGTCTTCACTCTGGTCTTTTCCGGGCGCGGCGCGCTCATCCATACCGGGGCGCTGATGGCGACGATCATGACCGCCAACGTGTTCTTCATCATCATGCCCAATCAGCGCAAAAGCATCGCCGCGCTGCAAGCCGGTGAGACACCCGATCCGGCATGGGGCCAAAGCTCGAAGATACGGTCGACGCACAACAACTACATCACCCTGCCGGTGCTGTTCATGATGCTGTCGAGTCACACGCCGTCGGCCTTCTCCAACCGCCATGCCATTCCCGCCATCGTCACCTGCATCATCGTCGCCGGCGCGATGGTGCGCTACTTCTACAACGTCTGGCATCTCGATCACGACCGCGCCCCCTGGTGGGCGTGGGCGGCCGCCGCGGTCGCCATGCTTTGCGCCTTCGGCGTCGCCGCGACCGCTTCGCCGGGCATGCGCTCGCTGATGGGGCTCGCGGAGCTGCCGACAGAGACGGCAAGCCTCGATCAGCCGAAGGCGCCGCCGGAAGTCGTCGAGATCGTGCAGACGCGCTGCATGATGTGCCACGCGCCTGAACCGATGGACTGGATCGGGGAAGCGCCGAAGGGCGTGCTTCTCGATACGCCCGAACACATCGCCCGCTTCGCGCCGGCCATCCGCGAGCAGGCGGTTCTGACCCACGCGATGCCGCCCAACAATTTCAGCGAGATGACCGACGACGAGCGCAAGGTGCTGGCGCGCTGGCTCGGGGTCGAGACGGCGCAGAACTGATGCACGCTCCGACACTGGACGCGGACCTCGCGGCCGGCCAGCGGCTGATGGCCAAGCTCGAAGCGTTCGCGGCCTTCACCGACGAACCGCGGCGTCTGACCCGGCTTTTTCTGTCGGAAGCGCATCGCCGCGCCGCGCAGGCCTTCATCGGTTGGTGCGGTGAGGCGGGGTTGCAAGCGAAAATTGACGCGGCCGGCAATGTCGTGGCCCGCTATGAGGGCAAGCGGGCTGGCGCTCCGGCGCTCATGCTCGGCTCGCACATCGACACAGTGCGCGACGCCGGGCTCTACGATGGAAATTATGGCGCGCTGGCGGCGCTTGCCGTCGTCGAAGCCTTAAGCGCGCGCGATGAGCGCCTCGATCACGCGATCGAGATCGTGGCCTTCGGCGATGAGGAGGGCGTGCGCTTCCGCAGCACGCTCACGGGCTCGCTCGCGCTCGCCGGAGATTATCCGGAGGATGCGCTCGACCAGCGCGACGCCAACGGCGTCTCGATGCGCGAGGCGCTGATCGCGTTCGGCGGTGATCCCGAAGGCGCGCTCCTTCTTCGGCGCAAGGGCGTCGCCGCCTTCGTCGAGGCGCATATCGAGCAGGGCCCGCGGCTCGAGGCGGAGGGGCTGCCGCTTGGCGTCGTCACCGCGATCAACGGCGCAACGCGGCTCGAGGTCGGCGTGGACGGCGTCGCGGGCCATGCGGGCGCGACGCCCATGGGCCTGCGCCGCGACGCGCTGACCGCCGCGGCCGAGATGACGCTCGCCATCGAAGAGCGGGCGCGTCGCGAACCTGATCTCGTGGCGACCGTCGGACGGCTCGAAGCATGGCCCGGCGCGACCAATGTCATTCCCGGCCATGTGCAGTTTTCCATCGACATACGAGCCCCGGCGGACGCGAACAGAGTGAAGGCGATCGCCGATATCGAGGCGCGCATCAGCGCTATCGCCGCGGCGCGGCGCGTCAGCGCGAGCGTCGTGAAGACACATGAAGCGAACGCTTTCGCTTGCGACGCAGGAATCATCGCCGGGCTCACGAAAGCGGTTGAAGCCGTTGGCGCTTCCCCCCGGCTCTTGCCTTCGGGCGCAGGTCACGACACCATGGCCATGGGCAAGCTCTGCCCCGCCGGCATGCTGTTCATTCGGTGCAAGGGCGGCGTCAGCCACAATCCGCTGGAATCCATCACCGTCGAGGACTGCGCAATCGGACTTAAGGCGCTCATCCAGTTTGCGCGCGACTTCCGCGCCAGTTAGATCATCGACATTCGAGGAGACGACCCATGAGCAAGCGCTTTTTTGGCGATATCGGCCCGGTGCGCTTTGAGGGGCTGAAGAGCGACAATTCCTTCGCCTACCGGCACTACGACCCGTCCCACAAAGTGATGGGCAAGACGATGGCCGAGCATCTCAGGCCCGCCGTCTGCTACTGGCACAACTTCGCCTGGATGGGCACCGACATGTTCGGCGCGCCGACCTTCGAGCGCCCCTGGGACGGCGAGACGATGAAGGGCGCGCGGGCCAAGGCGGACGCGGCGTTCGACATGTTCACGATCCTCGGCTTTCCGTTCTTCACCTTCCACGATCGCGACGTCGTTCCCGAGGGCGAGGGCCTCAAGGAGTTCGGCCGCAATCTGGCGGAGATGACCGATCTCTTCGCTGAGAAGATGCAGAAGACCGGGGTGAAGCTGCTGTGGGGCACCGCCAATCTCTTCAGCCATCCGCGCTACCTTGCTGGCGCCGCGACCAATCCCGATCCGGACGTGTTCGCTTACGCCGCAGCGCAAGTGAAGAACGCCATCGACGCGACGCACAAGCTCGGCGGCGCCAATTACGTGCTGTGGGGCGGCCGCGAGGGCTACGAGACGCTGCTCAACACCGACCTGCGTCGCGAGCAGGATCAGCTCGGGCGCTTTCTGTCGATGGTCGTCGAGTACAAGCACAAGATCGGCTACAAGGGTGTGATCCTGGTCGAGCCGAAGCCGCAGGAGCCGACCAAGCATCAATACGATTTCGACGTCGCGACGGTGTTCGGCTTCCTGCAGCGCTTCGGGCTCGAGCGGGAGGTCAAGCTCAACATCGAGGTCGGCCATGCGGTGCTTGCGCACCATTCCTTCGAGCACGAAATCGCGCTCGCGGTCGCGCTTGGCATGCTGGGCTCGGTCGACGCCAACCGCAACGACTACCAGTCCGGCTGGGACACCGACCAGTTTCCCAACAATGCGGCCGAGCTCGTGCCGGCGCTCTATTTCATCCTGAAGTCGGGCGGCCTTGGCGCGGGCGGCTTCAATTTCGACTCCAAAGTGCGCCGTCAGTCGATCGATCCGGAGGACCTGCTGCTCGGCCATATCGGCGGGATCGACGTCTGCGCCGCGGCGCTGGTCACGGCGGCGCGCCTGATCGAGGACGGCAAGTTCGACGCCGCCCGCACCGAGCGCTACGCCGGCTGGGACAAGGCCGAGGCGAAGGGGATGCTGGCGAAAGGCGCGACGCTGGAGTTGATCGCGGCCCGCGTCGCCAAGGAGAAGATCGAGCCGAAGCCGAAGTCCGGCCGGCAGGAGTTCTACGAAAACCTGCTCAACCGCTATCTGTGAGGACCTGCGCGTTCCGGCCGGCAGGCGCGGCGCCGGCTCTACCGGCATTTTTACCGGCGCCGGTTAATGGAATCAGAGGCTTACGACCCCGTTTACCGGCGCGCCCCGATTTTGGGCGGTTCGGAGCTGCGGACAAGAGGCTTAGAACATATCTGTGATGTTATATAACGCAAGGCGACGGCGAATTCAATCTGCGAGCAAATGGATCCGTGAGCGAGGGGGCCATGCAGGAACATAGGACAGCGCGGCTGCGCGCCGCGATCGGGATCGTCGTCGCGCTCGCGCTCGGGGCGCCAGCTTCCGCCGCCGAGGCCCAGCGGCCGGTGGTTGCGGGCGTCCATGGCATTGCGACAGGGATCGCCGCCTGCTGGCGTCCGCCCCATGCCAAGGACCAGGTGACGGTTCGTTTGAGTTTCACCCGCGAAGGCGCCGTCATCGACGAGCCGCGCATCGTCTTCGTGCACTCGACCGGCGGCAGGGCTGGCGATTCCGCGCTCGCCCAATCCATGCTGAAGGCGATCGGCGCCTGCACGCCGTTGCATTTCTCGGGCGAGCTTGGCTCGGCGATCGCGGGCCAGGTTCTGGACATTCGCTTCATCGGCCGCAAACGGGTGACCGTCGTCGCGCCGCCGTGACGAACCCGGAGCGGGTCCTGCGAGCGCCGCGCGCATTCCGTTGAGATTGCGCTAATCGATTCACCGGATTTTCGCGTCTCGCGGCGATGCTCGGAGCACCGGCGCCGCTTGAACATGCGCGCCGGGCGGAGGCGCGATGCTTGGGCGGGTGATTTTCGTCGTGACGCTGGGCATCGTGGCGGCGCTATTGGGCTCCCTCTCGCTGCTGGACCGGCTGTCCGCCCGCGCGCCGGTCGCCGCCGCCGAGCCCGCTCCGGCCGCCGCGGTCGACCCGCCCCCGACCACGCCGGCCGAGCCCCAGGCGTCCGGTTACCGCGAGGCCGCGCTGCAAGCTGACGGACGCGGTCAATACGCGGCCGGCGTCCTGGTCAACGGGGTCCCGGTGCAGATGCTCGTCGACACGGGCGCAAGCGAAGTCGTCGTCTCCGCTTCAACCGCAGCCCGGCTGGGTCTCGTCCCGTCCAGGGGAAGCAAGCGCGTGATGCAGACGGCGAACGGCCGGTCGACCGCTTCGATGACGATCTTGCGAAGCGTCAGCCTTGACGGCCTCTATATGAACGACGTCGAGGCTCTCATCCTGGCGCCCGAGGCGGGCGACGTGAATCTGCTCGGAGCGAGCTTTCTCAAGCGCCTGCTCAGCGTCGAGCAGCGCTCAGGGATGCTGATCCTGCGCCAGTAGGCGGCTTCAAGAGACGCGCACGAGCCGCGTCAGCTCGAACGGGATATCGTAGCCGTCCCAGATGAAATCGAAGTCGAGCGCCGTCCCGACCGGCGCCCAGCGCGACACGCCCGGCCCCGCGCGCGAGGCCGCGACCGCTTCGATCTCGCCGCGCTCCCAGCCAAAATAGGTGATCGTCTGGTCGGCCTCCCGGATGAAGCTTGCGACCTCGGCGAGCGAGCGGACGAAGACGACGCTTAAGAATCCTCCGCCTACCCTGAGATCCTGACGTTCGGCTGCGCTCGCGACGACGCTGGTCAGGTTCGTGTTCCGCCAGTTGACCGACGAGGCGCGCCCGGTTCCCGCGGCGTAGAACGCAGCCGTCATCTTGCCGATCGCGTGTCCGACACGGGCCTTCGGATCGTCCATCGTCCATTCGAGGGCGGAAGCGTCGAGGAGACGCTTAACCGCGGCCGAATGCGCCGCGGCTTCGCCGACGACATAGAGCGCATGCGGCGACGAGCAGGCCATCTGGTCGAAGACGAACACGTCGTTGTGGAGCTTCTTGGCGAGCGCCCTTAGCGCAGGCTCGTCGAGCTTGTCGAGCGCGGCGCCGTTGATCGTCGAGAAGGAAAACCGGTCGCCGAACCAGATCGACTTTCCGCCATTGCGCAAGGGCAGGGGGGCGAACAGCGCCACTTTGGCGTCGCCGCCCCAGACGACGCGGGCGTCGCTGAGAGCGGAGATTTTCGCTCCGAGGTCGCCCTGCGAGGGGTAGTGGACGAAAAATTGCGACGGGTCTCCCGCAGCCTCGAGCTTTTCGAGAAAGAGGTCGACGATCGCCCGCATCTGCGCGCTGATTGACTGCGGCAGGCGCACGATATTGGCGTTGCCGCTGAGATAGGCGAGCGCCCACGAGTAGAGAAAGACCGTCTCGACATTCTGCGGCGGCAGATGAAAGACGAGGCCGCGCGGCCGCGCCAGCGCGTTCTGCGGCACGCGCGCCTTGAAACTCGCGGCGAGTTTCATGAGCGCGGCGCGGCGCGTCCAGAAGGCGAAATGAGCTGCGGGGCCGGAGGCGGCTGACCGTCTCGCGCCGAGCAGCGCATCGGCCACGCTTGCGACCAGATCGATGCGCTCGGGCGCGAACGGCGCCGCGAGGCTTTGGCGGGCGGCGTCGAGCTTCGTAAGGAGCGCTCTTTCTTCGACCGCGGCGTCACGCGCGGCGGCGCTGTAGGCGAGCACGTCGGTCATGATGTCCTCACATTAGAGCCCGCGGCATTCATAGAGAATCGTCGTTGCAAGGAGCGGGCCCGTCCTTCCGGACGGGCTATGGCGACGAAGCAATCCATCCTCCGGGGTTTTGCGTAAGCGGCGGCGCGCTTCGCCCCGCGCGCCAATCTTGCCGACCGCCTCAAGCGAGTCCGGCCCGGCCGCCGGGATGGATTGCTTCGCTCCGCTCGCAACGACGGGGTTGAGTCACGCGGCGATCACGTCGCTGCAGCCCCTCAGCTCCGTCTTCGGGGCGCGGCCGACAACCCGGATCGCCTTGCCGAAGCGGCTGCCCGCTCCGGCGTCGATCGTCTCCACGACGCCCATGTCCTCGGTCAAGACGCTATGGCCGGGATAGGATCGCGGGCAGGAGCGAAACGACCTGGATGACGCCCTCTTCCCCGATCTCCGCCGGCTCCCAGCTATGCGGCCTTCTCACAATAATGTCGGTGAAGTTGGGCGGATAGAGTAATCCGTCCGGGCCTTCGATGAAGACCGAGCCGATCTGTTCGACAAAGCCATAGAAATTGAAAATGTTCGTGAGGTTGAACCGCCGCTTGAGGGCGGAGCGGAACTCGGCGTTGGAGACCTTCTGCGCCTCGAGCTTTTTCCATCCGCCCGAGTGGATGAGGACCGCGTTCGAGAGGTCGAGCTCACCATCGGCGAAGCTCCGGTAGAGCTTGTCCCAGACGAGGAAGGTGAAGCCGAAGATAAGGAACGGTTCGGCTCCATTCGCGCGAATGAAAGTCTCGACGAGCGCCTTGTCCAGGTCCAATTGCGAATTGAGCGCGAAGGCCGTCTTGGCGCCGAATTTCATCATGCCCAGCACGCCGCCGCCCCGCGCGGTCAAGTCCGTCGGCTTGATCACGTCCTTGGTGTCGATCGCCAGAAACGGCAGGCGGCGGCTTCCAAGGATGGGGCGAAACGACGCCACCAGGGCTTCCGACTGACGCCGCGCCGTCTCGTTGTCGATGACGATGCGGCTGGTTCGCTGCCCCGTCGTGCCGCTCGAGCGCATGACCATCGCGGGCAATGTGGTGCTCTTCAGCTCCATTTCCTTGAACAGGCTGACCGGCAGCCAGGGAACGTCGGCGATCGAGCCGTAGGTCCCGAGGCCGCCCCAGGCCGCGTCGAGGATTCGGGCGTATTCCGCGCTCTTCTCGTAGTGATAGCGGGTGAGTTCGTTCAACCCTTCGAGCAGAAGCGGCTCCTTCTCGGATTGCTTCAGCGAATAAGGCTGCTGCTCCAGGAGACGCTCAAACACTCACCAGATCCTTCAGTCGCGCATAGTCGATCTTGCCGCTCGCCGCGCGCGGGATCTGGACGATCTTGCGCAGGGCGAAGCTCGACGACGGCACCTTATATGTGTCGGCGAGCTCGCGGATGCGAGACTTGAGCGCGGTTTCCGATTCCTGCTCGTGCGCGACGACGATCTTCTCCCCAAGATCAAGACAGGCGACCGGACAGACGGCGGCGAGCTCCTGTTCGATTTCGTCCAGGCCGAGGCGGTATCCGGCGATCTTGGCGAAGCGCTTGGTGCGGCCGGTCAGGTAGAGAAATCCATCGGCGTCCAGCCGCCCGAGATCGCCGGTTTCGAGGCGCCCCATCATCTCGTCGCCCTTGCCGAGATCGGACCTGGACATGGCGTAGCCCAGCATGACGTTGGGGCCTTCGTACACCACCGTCCCGATCGTGTCGGCCGGCGCCGGCGCGCCGCTCTCGTCAAGGATGGAGAGCCGCCCGCCGGCGAGCGCTGCGCCGACCGACCCGGACTTTCTGGCGAAGTCGGCATGCTGCAACGTCGTCATGCGCGGCGAGGCCTCGGTCTGTCCGTACATGACGAAGAACTGGCCGCCGCGCTGCGCGGCCCATTCGTGGATCTTCCTCTGAATGCGGAGATCGAGCGCGCCGCCAGCCTGCGTGAACACCTTGATCGAATCTGGCGCAAGCCCCGTCCCCAGGCGCGCCAGCGCAGCATAGTGAAAGGGAACGCCGGGGAAATGCGATCCGCCGGCGTTTCCGATCTTCGACCAGAAACTCGGCGAGGTGATCGAGTTGTTGACGAGACAGATCCGGCCGCCCGCCACGAGGTGCGAGGTGACAATGGAAAGCCCGTAGGAATAGTGCAGGGGCAGATGGGCTATGCCGACGCTGGTTTGGTCGATGGCCAGCGCCTCGGCGATCTGGCGCGCGTTGGCGATGACGGCGTCGCGCGAAAGCCGCACATATTTCCGGCTGCCGGTCGTTCCCGAGGTGGAGAGAAGCAGCCCGAGCGGCGGATATATCTCAGCCGACGGACGCTCGGCCTTCGTTGCGATCCATTCGATGGCGCCCGCGCGGGATTCCGCCGAATCCAAGGCGCCTGCGGCGTCCGCGACAGCGCGCAGTTTTTCGCCAAAGTCGCGCGACCCGAGGATGAGCTCCGGCTGATACGCTTCGATGAGAACTCCTCAGAACGTCTTCGGGCGCCGCGGGATCGATCAGCGCGGTCGCGTGACCGGCCGCGGCCGCGGCAAGCAGGCCGATCAATGTTTCGGAATTGAGGCCGCACAAGAGAAAGACGAGCTGCTTTTGCCCGGAGGCGATCCTGCCGGCAAGATCAAGGCTGGCGGCGCGTATGTCCGCGCGGGTGAGCCACGTCTGGCTGCGGTCGTCATAAATCGCCGGCGACGCCTCGAGCGGCGGGATCAGCGGAAGAAGTCCCCCGCAGGAGAGGTCCAGGTCGCTCATGGCGTCGTTGACCGCGATTGACCCATCGGCGCTGTTTCAGCGCCCGTCAAATGACGAGCCCGCCGTCAACCCCGATGACCTGCCCCGTCACATAGGACGAAAGGTCGGAGGCGAGAAACAGGATCGTGTCGGCCACATCCTGCGCGCTCCCGATCCGGCCCATCGCGATCTGGGATTCGAGGCTCTTGCGCTTGTCCTCGGGGATGGCGTCGATCATCGACGTTTGAATGAGGCCCGGCGCCACGGCGTTGACCCGGATGTTCATCGGCGCGAGCTCCTTGGCGGCGGAAAAAGTCACGCCGATGACGGCGGACTTCGTCGCGGAATAGACGGTCTGGCCGCTGTTTCCCCTTCTGCCGACGATCGACGAGACGTTGATGATCGATCCGCTCTTGCGCCTCGTCATCAGGCGGGCGGCGAGCTGGGTGATTTTTATCAACCCGATGACATTGACGTCGAATAGCTCCTCGATCTCGGCGTCCGAAATCATGCCGATCAGCTTGTCGCGAAGGATGCCGGCGTTGTTGACCAGGATGTCGAGGCGCTTCTGCTTCATGGCGCTCTGGATGAGCGCGGTGGCGGTGGCGCTGTCCGCAACCGAGCCGTAGACCGCGCTCACCCGCTCGGGATAGGCCTGCTCCAGTTCCGCGAAGCTCGCCCGCGCTTCGTCCGAGGCGCGCGCGTTGAGCACGACGCTGCAGCCCGCTTTGAGCAGGCTCTCGGCGGCGGCCCTTCCGATGCCGCGAGACGCGCCGGTCACGATGGCCACGCGGCCGCTGAGATCGATTACGGTCATCGGTTTTTTGAGTCAGCTCGAGCTGGCGATCAGATTTACGAAGCCGCTTTTTCGTCCGCCACGGACGGCGTTGCTCCGAAGTCGGGACGGACGGTGCGATTGATGATGCCGAGCCGGCCGGTTTGAATGCCTTTCTCCATGATGCGCGCAGGGTTTCCGGCGACCAGGCAATTCGACGGCACGTCCTTCATCACCACGCTCGCCGCCGCGACGACGCAATTGTCGCCGATTTTGATCCCCGGCAGGATCATGCTTTGCGCGCCGATATTGCATTCCTTGCCGATCCAGGTGTCCACGTGAAGCCCGCGCACTGTATCATGGGCGAGAACGCAGGCGCCGAAATTGATCGCCGTGCTTTCGCCGATATGGATGCCGCGCGGATAATTCTTGTCCAGTTTGGCGGAAAATGAGATCCGGCAACCGGGCGCGATATCCATGCCCCAGACTTTATTGAAATAAAGGCGGCGCAATTCCGAGAACAGGGGGCGGAGTTCGCGGCGCACGACGGCGAGAATTCCGGTCGAACGCAGGTCGGTCAAGTGCACGATCGGAACTCCATCAGCAAAAGCGCGCCGAACCCCCGCGTTCGCGCCCCTGACCATCCAGTTCGTTTCGCCCCGACACGTATTGGAAGACGCTCAGCCGACGCGAGCGGCCGTTAGGTTAAATCCGCTGGCGAGGACAAAGGACGATAAAGCGCTGTTCTCAGCTTTCACCGTGGCTACACTTGAACTTAGCAGGCCGCGCAACAGGGTCAAGCGCGCGAAATCAATGTGGCGTCCCCGGCGGACGAGTTGATTCGATCATTCGGCTCCTCTAAGCCCGGCTCGACGCCAGCGGCCCGAGCCGCCGCGAAGGCGAATCCCGATGGCTGAGGCCTGCCTTGTTCCCCAAACCTGAGCCCAAGCTTTTTCCCAATACCTACGCCTACGAATCGCGCCCGTTGGTCAAGCCGACTGGCTTTCGCGAATATGACGCGCGCTGGCTGATCGAGAAGGAGATCAATCTCATGGGCGCGCAGGCGCTGGGGCTCGGCCTCGCGCGTCTTTTGAAGGAGCTTGGCGTTCCGCGCGAGGTGGTCGTCGGCCACGACTTCCGCTCCTATTCAGCGTCGATCAAGCTGGCGCTGACCGCTGGCCTGATGGCGGGCGGGGCGCATGTGCGCGACATCGGGCTTGCGATCACGCCAATGGCCTATTTCGCCCAGTTCGCGCTCGATACGCCGGCGGTGGCGATGGTGACCGCCTCCCACAACGACAATGGCTGGACCGGGGTCAAGATGGGCGCGGCGAAGCCGGTGACCTTCGGTCCTGAGGAGATGGGGCGCCTGCGCGACATCGTGCTCGCCGGCGAATACGGTCCGGAGCCCGGCGGGGAATACGAGTTCGTCCCCGATTTCCCCGCTCGCTATATCGCCGATCTGACCAACCGGCCGAAGCTCAAGCGCCGCCTCAAGGTCGTCGCGGCCTGCGGCAACGGCACGGCGGGAGCGTTCGCGCCCACGCTCCTGTCGGCGCTCGGCGCCGAAGTCGTTCCCCTCGACTGCGAGCTCGACTTCACCTTCCCGCGTTACAATCCGAACCCCGAGGACATGCGGATGCTGCATGCGATGGCGGCCGCGGTTAAGGAGAGCCAGGCCGACCTCGCGCTCGGCTTCGACGGCGACGGCGACCGCTGCGGCGTGGTCGACAACGAGGGCGAGGAGATTTTCGCCGACAAGATCGGCGTCATGCTCGCCCGCGACCTCTCGACGCTGCATGAACGGGCGACCTTCGTCGTCGACGTCAAGTCGACCGGACTGTTCGCGACCGATCCCGCGCTTCGCGCCAATGGCGTCACGGTCGACTTCTGGAAGACTGGCCATTCGCATATCAAGCGGCGGGTGCGAGACCTGAAAGCGCTCGCAGGCTTCGAGAAATCGGGGCACTTCTTCTTCAACGCGCCGGTCGGACGCGGCTACGACGACGGGTTCGTCACGGCGATCGCCATCCTCGACATGCTGGACCGCAATCCGGGGAAGTCGATGGCCGATCTCTACCGCGCACTGCCGAAGACCTGGGGCTCGCCGACGATGTCGCCCCATTGCGCCGACGAGATCAAATACGAGGTCGCCGACCGTGTCGTTCGCCGCTTCCAGGCGATGCGCGACAGGGGCGAGCCGCTCGCCGGCATGGCGATCCGCGACCTGGTCACCGTGAACGGGGTCCGGGTCACGGTCGAGGACGGCACGTGGGGCCTTGTGCGCGCTTCGTCGAACAAGCCGGAGCTGGTGGTCGTGGTGGAGAGCCCGGTGTCGGAAGCGCGCATGCGGGCGATGTTCGAGGCCGTCGACCGGACCTTGCGCGAGAACCCGGAAGTCGGCGCCTACAACCAGACGATCTGAACCCCATGTCCGCATTCGAGATCGAGACCATCACTGCTATCACCTCCTCGGTCGCCGAGGCGATCGCGGCTCTGGTCAAGCAGTTGTCCTCGTCGGCGAAGAGTCCGACCTGGGAGGAGCTGGAGGCGATCGTCAATTCACCCGCAACGACCCTCATCGCCGCCCGCCAATCCGGCCAGCTGGTTGGAATGCTGACGCTCGTCGTCTTTCCCATTCCTACCGGCAGGCGAGCGATCATCGAGGATGTGGTGGTCGACGAGCGATGTCGAGGACAAGGCATTGCACAGGCCCTGACGCGAGAGGCTCTCGTCCAAGCCGAGGCGGCCGGCGTGAGAACGGTCGATCTGACCTCGCGGCCTTCTCGAGAGGCGGCAAATCGCTTGTACCAGAAACTGGGGTTTCAGAAGCGCGACAGCCATGTCTACCGTTACACGCCCCGATAACGCGCGCAGGGAGCGCGACGCGATCGACGCGGCCGCGCATGTGCTGCCGGACGTGCTCGCGCCGGGCCTGCGCATCGTCTTCTGCGGCACGGCCGCGGGAACCGTCTCGGCCAGGCGCGGCGCCTATTACGCCCATCCGCAGAACCGGTTCTGGCCGGCGCTGCACGCCGTCGGGCTCACGCCGCGGCTCATGCGGCCGGAGGACTATCCCGAACTGCCGCAATGGGGCCTGGGCCTGACCGACCTCGCCAAGCATGTGAGCGGCATGGATCGCGAACTGCCGTCCGGCGCGCTTGGGCGCGACGCCTGCGCGGCTCTCGGGGCGAAGATCGCAGCCGCCGAGCCGGACTGGCTCGCCTTCACGAGTCTCGCCGCCGGGCGGCGATACCTGGGCCACGCCGCCGGCTTCGGCGAGCAGCGGGAGCGCATCGGCCGAACCCGCCTCTGGCTCCTGCCTTCGCCCTCGCCGACCGCCGGCTGGAACTGGGCGGCGAACTGGCGCTGGTGGCAGGCGCTGGCCGACGCGGCGCGCCGATAGCCCTCGCTCGCCCGTTCGGCCGGGCGCTACTCGCCGGCGGCTGTCGCCTCGAGTCTGGCGCTAAGGCGCAGCGCGTCCTTGATGACGATCGCGCCGCGGCGTCGCTCGATCAGGCCTTCGCGCTCCATGGCGTTGATTTCGCGCGACACGGTTTCGCGGCGCGTGTTGATGCGCGAGGCGAGCTCCGACTGGTTCGGCGGCGCGAGGATGATGGCGCGTTTCGGATCGTCGCGGTCCGGATGGGCGAGGCGGAGGAGTTCGGCGTGGACACGGCTGCGAACGTCGAGCGCGCCAAGCTCGCCGACCCGCCGCGTCATGGCGCGATTGCGCGCGACCAGGGTTGCGACGACCGCTTCGCCCAGGGGACGATGCGTGTACATCGTTTCGACGAAGACCGCGCTCGGCATTTTCGCCACCATCGAGTCGTTGACCGCGAAGACGCTGAGCGAGCGGGGGCCGCCGTCGAGAGCGGCCAGTTCGCCGAAGAACGAACCCGCCTCCATGTCGGAGAAAATCAGGTCCTGCCGCACCCCGTGGGACACCGCCCTCAGGCGCCCGGTCATGACGAAATAGACGTCGCGGTCGTTCGCCGTCTGACCGATCAGCCACTGTCCCACCGCGGTCTTGAGCCAGGTGCAATGGCGATCCAGAACCCGGCAGGATTCGGGGTCGAGCGTCTTGAAACAGGGATGCCCCGATAGCGAGGTCACAACCATCGTCGCGCCCGCCTATGAGTCCCGCCGGCGAGGCGGGCGTCGACGCCTGGGTGCAAACGGCTGTGCGGCGCTCGCGACCCCGTCGGGCCAACATAACGCGCGCTTTCTGGCGCGCTCATCTCGCCAAAGAGAGAACCCGCTTCGATATCGCTCGACATAAGATCCCGCCGCGTCCCGTGAACCGCCAGCCTGAGGCGGCGCGCCCTGAAACAGCAGACGTTGCGGTCGTTGTCTGTCCCACCAACAACCCAGCCGCCCGCTGCTGCCTTAAGCCAAGTGCAATGGCGGTCAAGAACCCCCGAGGATGCTGGATCGAGCGTTTTGAAACAGCGGTGTGCCGAAAGCGAGTTTATGACCATCATCGCGTCGCCGATGATTACCTGTGACGGTGGCGGACGCCGACCTTCCCGTCAAGCGGCTTTACGAGGTCACCGCAATTGGGCCGACATAAATGTGGAGGCTACCCCCACAAATATGGGCCGCCGTTCGGCGTGTCGCGGGTGTATTAGCTTGTGGTGTGACGGAGGTCACAGCACGAGACCGCACTATCGTGTACTGCCAAAAAGTTCCGGCGGCCTCTCCCGCCGCACGGAACGAAAAGAAGCCCTGACCGCCAGACTGCGATCTTTCATTCAAGTCACAATCTCGCGCGGCCGCGCCCCCGGGGCTGGGTGCGAAGCGCGGCCCCCGCGTTGATCTCCCACTGCGCGGGGCGAAGAGCGCGGCGCCTGCGCTATTTCCGCGGGCTCGGGCGCCGCGCTCGCAAGCTACAGCCATCGCCTAATGGACACGAAACTCCATGTGTACACGACCATGGATGCGCTGGGAGCCTTGCGTGTCGTAGAAGCGCGTGCTCGGCGCTGCGCTGAAGCGCGTACTCGGCGCGGCGCGGCTGTGTCCGTACCGAACCCGAATTCGGCGAAGCGCGGCTGGGTTGCGGGCCGCCGTGCAGCTGACCGACACCATTAGCCTTCGGCCCGTGGCGGGCGAGGCAGGCGTTATAAGCCATCGGCTCGCGATATTGCGCGCACGCGGGATCGTCTGAGGCGCGCGCGCTTGCCGTCCAGGCGAGAGCGGCAAGCGAAAGGGCGATTGCGGCGCGGGCGGTCATGGGCTTCAGCTCCTTAGCGCCGCGCCGGTCTTTCTCGACACCTCGGCCACGACCTTGGACACCGCCGCGTCAATCTCGGCCTCGGTCAGCGTGCGATCGCGCGGCTGCAGGGTCACATGGATGGCGATCGACTTCGCGCCCTCAGGCAGCCCTTGCCCGCGATAGACATCGAACACGCCAACCCTGGCGACGAGCCCGCGGTCGGCGCTCTCCGCCGCTTTCACGATATCGGCGGCGCCAACCGTCTCGCCGACAACGAACGCAAGGTCCCGCTCGACGGGCATGAAGTCCGACCGGACGAGCTTCGGCTTGGTTCGGGTGGGCTTGGCCTTCGGCGCCGGGATGGCGTCGAGCGTGATCTCGAAGGCGACGATCGGGCCTTCGGCGTCGAGCGCCTCGCACACGCCGGGGTGCAATTGTCCGAACCAGCCGAGGACGGTCTTCGGGCCCAGCCTGAGGGTCGCCGCGCGGCCCGGATGCAGGAACGACGGGCCGCCGGGGACGACCTGGACCGCGTTCGGGTTCACCTCGAGCGCCGAGAGAAGCGTCATCGCGTCGCGCTTGGAGTCGAAGACGTCGACGAGCCCGCCGCCGCTCCATTGCCGGCCTTCCGAATCCGGCTTCGCCCGGCCGCGCCGCACAGCCGCGGCGGCGATGCGCTGGTCGTTTTCGCCCGAGCCCAGAAAAATCTGCCCGACCTCGAACAAGGCGACGTCGCTCATGCCCCGGCGCGCGTTGCGCTCGGCAGCCGCGACCAGGCCCGGAATAAGGCTCGGGCGCATGTCGGAGAGATCGGCCGCGATGGGGTTGGCGAGCGCGAGCGCCGGCGAGCCGCCGCCGAATGTTTCCGCCGCCGCCTTGGAGACGAAGGACCAGGTCACCGCCTCGCGCAGAGAGATGGCAGCCAGCGTGCGCTTGGCGAGCCTGCGTGCGCTTCTGCATGAGCGTCAGCACCGGCCTTGGCACGCCCTCGTCGAGACGGGGCAGGGGTGCAGGCGGCGCCCGGTCGACGCCGGCGATGCGCAGGATCTGCTCGACCACATCGGCCTTGACCTGGACGTCCGGGCGCCAGGAGGGGACAAGAACATGGGCCCCGTCGACCCCGAAGCCCAGCCGGCGAAGGATCGCCTCGCCCTCGTCGCGCGGGATGGCGACGCCGAGGAGTCGCTTCACTTCGCTATACGGGAAGGGGATCGCGCGCCGCGGCGTTGACGGATCGCCCGCCACCACCATGCGCGAAGGCTCGCCGCCGCAGATCGACAGCACGTATTCGGTCGCGAGATCGCAGCCGGGCACGCAGAAGTCGGGATCGACGCCGCGCTCGAAGCGGTAGCGCGCGTCGGTCATGATCCCGAGCTTGCGGCCGGTGTGGGCGATGTTGGTCGGGTCCCAGAGCGCGCTTTCGATGAGAACATCGCGCGTAGTCTCGTCGCAGCCGGAATGCTCGCCGCCCATGATTCCGGCGATCAACTCGACGCCATTTTGGTCGGCGATGACGACCATGCTGTCGTCGAGCGCATAAGTCTTGCCGTCGAGCGCGTGCACGCTTTCCCCGGCGCGGGCGCGCCGCACGTCGAGGTCGCCGGCGACCTTGGCGAAGTCGAACACATGCAGCGGGCGGCCGCGATCGAAGGTGATGTAATTGGTGATGTCGACGAGCGCGCTGATCGGCCTCAGCCCGATCGCGCGCAGCCGCTTCTGCATCCATTCGGGCGAGGGGCCGTTGGTGACGCCGCGGACAAGACGCAAGGCGAATGCCGGGCAGAGATGCCTGTCCTCGGGCGCGAAATCGAGGCGCACGCGCGTCGGGCAATCGAACGCGCCTTCTAAGGCTTCGGCGCCGCGCGTCTTCAGCGTTGCCGAGCCCGGCCGCGGCGAGATCGCGCGCAATTCCCGCGACCCCAGCGGCGTCGGGACGGTTCGGCGTCACCGCGACATCGATGACCGGATCGTCGAGCCCGGCGAAGCGCGCGTAAGGAACCCCGACCGGCGCGTCGGCGGGCAATTCGATGATGCCCTCATGGTCGTCGCTGAGCTCGAGCTCGGCGGCCGAGCACAGCATGCCGTTCGAACTCGACGCCGCGGATGACGCCCTTGGCGAGGGTGAGCTTCTTGCCGGGAATATATGCGCCGACGGGCGAGAACACGCTTTTCATGCCGGTGCGCGCGTTCGGCGCGCCGCAGACGACCTGCACCGGCTCGCCGCCGGCGTCGACGATGCAGACTCTCAGCCGGTCGGCGTTGGGATGCTGCTTGGCCTCGATGACCGACCCGACCACGAAGCCGTCGTACTTTTGGCCCGGGTCCTCGACCAATTCGACCTCAAGGCCGACGCGGGTCAGCGTATCGACGATCTCGGCGAGCGAGGCCTGGGTGTTGAGGTGGTCTTTCAGCCAGGAGAGGGTGAATTTCATCGCAATTCAGCCGCGACGGGTCGGCGTGACCTCATCCGCTCAGTCCCCCTGCAAGCGTCGGGACGTCGAGCGGCTTGAAGCCATAGTGATTGATCCAGCGCAGATCCGCGTCGAAGAAGTCGCGCAAATCGGGCAGGCCGTATTTGAGCATCGCGAGCCGGTCGAGGCCGATGCCCCAGGCGAAGCCCTGATAGACCTCGGGGTCGAGGCCGCAGTTCGTCAGCACGTTGGGATGGACCATGCCGCAGCCGAGGATTTCGAGCCAGTCCTCGCCCTCGCCAAAGCGGATCTCGCCGCCCGAACGGCGGCACTGGATGTCGACCTCGAGCGAGGGCGAAGTGAAGGGGAAGAAGCTCGGGCGGAAGCGCATGCCGACATGCTTGACTTCGAAGAACGCCTTGCAGAATTCCTCCAGCACCCACTTCAAGTTGGCGAGCGTCGCGCTCTGATCGACCACCAGACCCTCGATCTGGTGGAACATCGGCGTATGCGTCTGGTCGGCGTCGCGCCGATAGGTGCGGCCGGGACAGATGACGCGGATCGGCGGCTTCTGGGTCAGCATCGTGCGCACCTGCACCGGGCTCGTATGGGTGCGCAGGAGCTTGCGCTCGCCCTTGGCGTCAGGCTCGAGAAAGAACGTGTCGTGCATCTCGCGCGCCGGGTGGCCGGGCGGGAAATTGAGCTTGGTGAAATTATAGTCGTCGCTCTCGATGTCCGGCCCTTCGGCGACCGAGAAGCCCATCTCGGCGAAAATGGCGGTGATTTCGTCCATCACCTGGCTGATCGGATGGATGCGCCCGGTCTCGACGCCGCTAACGGGAACCGGCAGCGTGACGTCGATCGCCTCGCGCTTGAGCTGCGCCTCGAGCCCGCGCGCTTGAGCACCGCGCGCCGCGCCGTAAGCGCCTCCGTGACCTGATCCTTGAGCGCATTTATGGCCGCGCCCCGGGTCCTGCGCTCGTCCGGCGCGAGCTTGCCGAGGGTGGCGAGCAGGGCCGAGATCGACCCCTTCTTGCCGAGCGCGGCGACCCGCGCCGCTTCGAGCGCGCTCTCGTCGCCGGCGCTCTCGATCGCGGCGAGCGTCTGCCGTTCAAGGGCGGAGAGGTCCGACATCTTTCACTCCCGGCCTGCGGGTTATCGCTCCCTCATGCCACGGGGGGAGATTCCACCCGCCGAGCCGTTTCCCGTCCCGGGCAGGGCAGGGGGATTAAGGCCGCCTCAGGCGGCCTTTGGCAGCGCGCCCTTGGCCTGTTCGACGATCGCGGCGAACGCCGCCGGTTCGGTAATGGCGAGGTCGGACAGAACCTTGCGGTCGACTTCGATCCCCGCTGCGGCGAGGCCGGAGATAAACCGGCTATAGGTCAGTCCATGCTCGCGCGTCGCAGCGTTGATGCGCTGGATCCACAAGGCGCGAAACTCGCGCTTGCGGTTCTTGCGATCGCGATAGGCGTATTGCATCGACTTGTCGACCGCGGCCTTGGCGGCGCGGATCGTGTTCTTCCGCCGGCCAAAGAATCCCTTGGCGGCTTTCAGGACCTTCTTGTGCTTGGCGTGGGCGGTTACGCCCCGTTTGACGCGCGACATTCTTCAAATCTCCGGGAAAAAAGTTCAGCCGTTCGGCAGGAAGAATTTCTTGACCTTGTCGCCGTCGGTCTTGAACAGAATCGACGTGCCGCGCAGATCGCGGATCTGCTTGGCGGTGCGCTTGATCATGCCGTGCTGCTTGCCGCGCTGGGCGTAGACGACCTTGCCGGTCCCGGTGAGTTTGAAGCGCTTTTTGGCGCCCGATTTGGTCTTCAGCTTGGGCATTTGGCTCTCCTTAAGGCTTTACGCCTTCTTGAACTTGGCGGGGCGGAAGCCCCGGTGCTTGGAACAAGCGAAAAAACCGCCACGGCAGCCCTTTCAGCCGGGCGGTTCTCGAACGGGCGGCTCATACGCGAAAGCAGGCGCGGGTGCAAGGGCGGCCCGGCGCCGAGGACGGATTTATTCTCCGTGACAGATCAGTGTGCGATTCTGCGCGCGACGAAGCGATTTCAAAGCCTTAAGCTCAATTTTCTGCAACTCATGTAAGAAGTCGCAGGTGAACCGATCCTCGCTTCTCTTTGGCCACATGAGTCAGTTATATCAGTCTATTACATCGCTTACTTTAGACGGCGCGCGCAATCGAGTGCCGGCCGGGCCGCCTTGGCGCGATCGCCGCCGCTCGAGCTGAAGGACGAGCCCGCTCCCAGACTGAATCGGTCGAACGCCTCGATCCGGGCCCTTGGCGCTTATTTCGCGATTGACGCCGCGCTCGCCGCCATGTGGTGGGACTGCGCGCTAATCTGCGCCGATACGAAAACCAGTCCAAACGCCAGCATCCACACCATCACGATCGTCGCGAACGCGATCGTCAAAGGCCGTGCGTTGCGATCGTCGATCGCGCTCGAATCGTAGAAGCCGGGATTGCCAAAATTTCGTGACATAGCCGCATCTCCAAAATCAGCCGCCGTTCTCGCGCGGCGGTCCTTTCTCTGACACAAAATAAACCATACCTGGCCATGAAATGCTGTGACGCGGATCACAGTGCGAAAGGGGCCGCCCCGCCCGCGTTTTGCGCTTCAGTCGACGGCGGGGTCGATTGGCCTGAACAGGCAATCGAATTCGGTCGCGGAATCCCTCGCCCGACTATGGATGTTCACCGGATGGACCTGAGCCAGAACGAAGCCTGCCTCGATCATATAGGCTACCGCTTCGTGAAACCGCCAATTGTCCTTGTAAATATTGATGATGGGCAGCTCCAGGAGGACGCCGCTCACCCGTTTGAGGGTCTCTTTTGCGCCCTCCAGCACCGCCCGCTCATAACCCTGGGTGTCGATCTTGAGAAGGATCTTCGAACCCGGGTCGCGTGGCGGCATGGCTTCGTCCAAGGTCTTGACGACGACGCTTTCCGACGCCTTGAACTCCGCCTCCGGGTCAAAGCTTGTCGCGGTCGCCGTCAAATCATTGAATGAGCTGAACTGGGAGTTCTTCGAAACGTGGATCGCCATCACCCCGCTCGACGCGCCGAGGGCTAAATTCGAGGTCGTCCAAAGATCATCCCCACGCGCCGCGTTTTCGAGCGCGGTGAAGGCTTCCTTCACCGGCTCGAAGGAGATGATCCGCCCCGCATAGCCCCGGTTGCGCAGCGACCGTCCAAACTGTCCTGTATTCGCGCCGACATCCAGGACCAGATTGATCCCCCTGTTCTCGATAAAGTCCATCGTGTTGGGGTTTTTTCTCGCCCGAACGACGTCAATCCCGGCCCGCTGCCGCAAGGCCTTAAGAACCATCCACTTCATCCGACATCCGCCAGATTGCTGCCGGTTAACGCCGAGCCTGCGACGGTTTCGCGCTCCTGGCAAGCGCGAACCCTCCGCCTGACTGCCGCCGGCCCGTCGGCGGACGACGCCGAGGCACGCCGAAGCCAAGTCGAACAGTGAGAGCGCAGAACTTTTCGCAGTCAAGACACACGTCTCCTGTTGGTTTTGAAGAACGCGGGACACCGAACGCCTCATGCTGTTGACGTGACTGGCGGCGGTCGCAGTTCGGCGATGAGCCGCAGGATGTCAGCGAAGAGGTTTCTTGGGATCGCCACTTCCGCCATCTGGAAGGCGACATAGCGGCCGTGGCTGACGACCTTCGCGCCGATCTTGATCAGCTTGTCCTTCAGGCTCGTCAGCGACCAGTCTTTGATCGGTTCGGGCGTCGCCAGCGTGCGCAGGAAGTTGCCGAGATTATAGGCGAGCGCGTGAAGCTGGAGACGAACGGCGTTGGCGGCGAATGAGCGGCATGACAGGCGCGTCCATCGGATTGCGCCCTTGCCCTCTTTGATCCACTGCTCGCACGTGCCGCGCTTGTTGTAGAAAGCGATGACGTTCTCGGCCGGCCTCGCCATGTTGGTGACGATGAAGCCGACGCGCGGATACAACTCGCCCGGATGCCATTCGACCTTGGCGACGACGCGGCGGGGCTTCGTCCAGCTTCCCGCCTGATAGGTGAAGTTCGCGTAGGAGCGCCGAACATCAAGGGAGGGGCGGCCGACAGGGCGCTTGAGCAAGTGGCCGATCCGCTCTTGCAGGATGCGGTTGGCGGGGAGTCGGATCGCATACTTGATGCGCTCAGTTTCGAGAAACTCATAGACATCGGGATTGGCGAAGCCGGCGTCAGCGCGAAAGTAGATTCGCGAGACTTTGCCTCGATAGCGCGCCACGACCGGTTTGAGAACGCCCTCCCAACCATCGGCGCTGTGAACGTTCCCCGGCCGCAGGGCGCAGCGCTCCAGATCGCCGAACTGGTTGAACACGAACAGCGGATGATAGCAGGTGCATTCGTAATGGCCGTTCCAGACGCTCATCTCCTGTTCGCCATGGGTGGGGCTGACGCTCGAATCCATGTCGAGCACGACGCCTCGCGGCGGACGGCGGGCGTGAACCTTGTCGATCCATTGGCCCGATAAATCGGCGAGCGCCGATAGGTTCCTGCCCGATGCGAGCCATCGCGTCTCCAAGCGGCCCATCTGGCTTGCCGATGCAGCGCATCCCGCGGCCGCCTTCCCGCCGACGATCCAGCGCATCGCCGGATCATGGCGCAACCGCTCGGCGTCGTTGACGTCCTCGTACCCGGCCAGCCGCCCGAAAACGGCCTGCCGCAACATACCCACGAGCGCGTGCCGGCCGTTCTTGCCGGTGCGGGCGTCGGCGAGCCTTTCGCCGGCCAAATCCGAAAGGCCAAGTGTGTCGTCGAGTTCGCGATAGGCGAGCAAACCGGCATCCGACGTGACGACCGAACCGCGAAATTGCAGCGTCAGCCGGCGATCGAAATCGAGCCTGAGTGTCTCGCCGTTGGATTCACCCACCCGGTTTGCCATGAAAGCAGCTTCTAAATCAGCCTAACATGCTGATTATCATAGCTGAATCGCCGACGATTCGCCCCAGATTATTACTTCATCCGGCGAATGCGGGTTCATGTCTATCCCCGTCGCCATGCTGAACGCACGGATAGCGGTCCTCTATCCGGCCTTGTCCCTCCCGCAAACCTGGACTTCCCCGATTTCGCCGTCGGCGACGAATTGGTCACGGGCGCCCTAGCGGGTCAGATCCTCAAAAGCTTGTCCGACGTCCGGAGTGAGCGGCTTGCCCGATGCGGATATCGCACCCGCCGGGCCGCTTCCAGAGGCAAATGCGCTCCTTGGTCATCGCCCGGTCATAAGGGTCGGTCCAGCACTGGACCTGCTCGATATCCGAGATTCGCGAAATCCGCGGGCAGCCCGGCGGGCCCGCCGCCGGGCTCCCTGCTGCGCGGTTGCATGGTGACCACGTAATTATAGGCGCCGGGCGCGATCGGATTGGCGGTGTCTCCGGCGCTGAAGAGCGGGATGCCG
>CAVXVE010000006.1:0-5131 GCA_963764955.1 uncultured Alphaproteobacteria bacterium
CGACGCCTCAGTACAGTTCAAACCTTCGCGGCGCCTGAGAATTTTACCGTCAGCCATCCCGGCTATACGACGGCGACGTTTCCTTCGAACAACACGGCAATACTCCATTCCTGCCAATTGTTAACAGTATCAATGTTGACGGAGCACCGCCTTCGGCGACCGTAAACTGGACCTTGCCTAACATAAATGTGCCGAGTGGAATGAATTTGTCAGTCAATTTTGAGATAATCTATAAAACCGGAAGCCTTTATAGGCCTGGGGAGCTTTTGGATTTTTTACACCCTCCCAGCAGCGCAGACCTCTCTGGATCTGGGCAATCTCCCGCCGTTCAGCAGCACTGCAGGCAACCCTCCGTCCATACCTCTTATTGCTGGACAAAACTATGTCATAGGAATTGACGCGGCCTTGACAGGTTCTGAGGGCGGCGTAGGCTATCAATACTCCGAATCACAATCATTCACGGCGTTTACGCCATCAAATACTCCGGCCCCATTTGAAGGGTCGGTTTATCTCCGAACACAATATTCGCGAGCGGCGTCATCACCTATAATTTTGATCTGGCGGTCGCATTGGGGCAAAGTTATAATCTCGACCCAGAGCTTGCGAACAGCTTCATCTATCGGATCGGAGACGGCGATCCCAATTTTGCCAGCGTCGAGCTGCCGGACATTGGCAACCTCGCAGATTACGGGCTTTATCTGTGGGAAAACGGCCAATGGGTTTTCGACGCATTTCTGGGCGCTGACACGCTGCTCAATTTCGGGCCGGGCGGCGTGAGCGAGTTCGAGATCCGGGGCATCGATCCGGCCGTTGATGAGCGAACGGCTGCAGCCGATCATTGACGAGTATCTCGGCGAAGGGTGGATCCATCGCGATCCGCGCTTTGGCGGGGTGCCCACGATGACGCGCAGAGGCGTGACGTCCGAGTTCGATTTCATCACCCCGGACGAGATCGGCCGCCAGCCGTTCTATCAGGAATTCCTGCGCCCGCATGGATTGCGGTGGTGCGCTGGCGTCAAGGTCGGCGACGGAGACGGGGGCTGGGGGTTCGCGCTCCAGCGCACGATCGAGCAGGGACCGTTCGAACCCGGACAGCTCGAGCGCCTCGCCGCCCTTTCCCGCCGCCTCGCCGGCGCGGCGGAACTGGCCGCCGCATTCGGCTTTGCCCGCATGGAGGGCGCGCTGCAGGCGTTCGAGGCGAGCGGGTCGGCGGTGGCGATGATCGACCAATTCGGCGAGGTCATGCGCCTCAACCGCTGCGCGGAACGCTTGCTTGGCACGGACCTGCAAATCGTCCGCCGCCGCATCCTCTCGGCTGACCGCGACGCGACAGCCGCGCTCGACCGGGCGCTGCACGCGCTCCTGTGGTCGCGCGAGTCCGAGGCTTTCCACGCGCCGGTCGTTCTGCGCCGTCAGCGCGGGCGGCCCATCATCGCCTATCCGTCGCGCCTTCCGGCCGCCGCGCGCGAGGCTTTCGCGCTCTGCGTGGGATTCGTCGTCTTTGTCGACCTGGAGGCGCGGCAGCGGCCGGCGACGAGCGATCTCATGTGGGTCTTCGGCCTGACCCAGACGGAGGCGAAGCTCGCTGTCCTCGCGGCCGAGGGCCGCTCGCTCGAGGAAATCGCCGAGCAGCGCCAGACCTCAATGACGACCGTCCGCAGCCAGCTCGAAGCCGTTTTCGCCAAGACCGGCGCGCATCGGCAGAGCGAACTCGTCGCGCTTCTTGGCAAGCTTGCGGGTCCGCGGGGTTAGGCGAGATCCAAGCGGTCCGGTTGGCCGCCCGCCTCAGGGCAGGGTGCCATGGGCGGCGAGCTCGCGCTCCAGATCGATGTCCGGGCCGAAGTGGATCGTTCCCATGCCAAGCGCTCGCGCCGCCTCGATGTTGCTCAGCGAATCGTCGACGAACAGGAGTTCCTGCGGCTGTCTGCCGACACGCTCGAACAGGATCTCGAAGATGCGCCGATCCGGCTTCGCCGCGCCGACATGGCCGGAGATCACCGCATGGTCGAACTCGTTCAGGAAGTCGAACATCTGGCGGGCGACCGCGAACTTGACCGTGGCGAAGTTGCTCAGCGCATAGACCGGGCGCCCGGCGGCCCGCAGGCGCCGGAGCAGCGCGACATTCTCCTCGATCGGTCCGCCGATGGTCTCGATCCACCGCTCGTCGAAGAGATGCAGCTCGCTGGCGAATTCGGGAAAGGCCCTGGCGCGCTCCGCCACCGCCTTCGAGAAGTCGGCGGCGATGTCGGTGAGGGACACGAAATCCATCGACAGCGCGGCCGCCAGGAACCGCTCCATCCGCGCTTCGTCGTTCATGGTCTTGCGGAAGAGGTTGCGCGGATTCCAGCGCACGAGCACGTTGCCGATGTCAAAGACGACGATCACCAGAGGCTCCTTGCAGCCGGGCAAGCCCATATGCGGCGCCGCCGGCCGAAAGGGAAATTTGCGAGAGGGCGGTTCCTCGGGGTCTCCGGAACGGAAGAGAGATTGTCTATTCGGTCCCCACCCGAATAGACTGGGCCACAACCGTTGGAGGCCTGGGATGAAACGCGCTCTGCTCAGGATGCTTGCCGCCGCGACCGCCGTAGCCGCTCTCTCCGCTTTCAGTTTCACCATCACCGCCGTCGCACAGAGCGATACCGCCGCCGCACCGAGCGGCGAGAAGCCGACGCACGCCGAGCAGGTGCAGCATTGGGCGGAGGTGGGCATCGACGCCCAGCTCAAGGGCCTGAAGTCCAGTCTTCGGCTGACGGCCGACCAGGAAAAGGACTGGGACCCGTTTGCATCCGCGGTCAAGGACGCCGAGATGGCGCGCGTGCTCGCCCTGCAGAAGGAGCAAAGCAGCAACCTGTCGCCCATGGATCGCAACACGGCGAAGGCCGAACGCCTCGAGCAGAGCCAGGCCAATCTCGAGAAGATCATCGAAGCAGCGAAGCCTTTGTACGCGGGCCTCAACGCTGCGCAGAAGCGCACATTCATCAAGCTTGGACGCATGCTCGTGCCTGAGCGCGGGCAATTCGCCAAGGCGATCAGGCGTCTCGGCCTTCACAGCGCGGAATAGGGGCGGACGCGGGAAAAGCACGAGGCGCGATCCGCTGTCTGCGCTTCAGGCGGATGCCGCTCGCGTCGCCAAACGCGCTGCTACCGAGAAAACTTCTTATACTTCAGCCGGTGCGGGATGACGCTGTCGAGCCCGAGGCGGCGCTTCTTGTCCTCCTCGTAGTCGGCGAAATTGCCCTCGAACCATTCGACATGGCTGTCGCCTTCGAAGGCCAGCATGTGGGTCGCGATGCGGTCGAGGAAGAACCGGTCATGGCTGATGATGACGGCGCAGCCGGCGAAACCGGGCTGCGGCCGGGCTGAAAGTGTGAGCCCGCTCACAGCAGTGGCTTTGCGGAGCATCCTAACCTGCTTTGCCGCTCCGAGAACGCCGGAGCGCGGGCAAAATGCTATTGGAAGTTCATTTTGATTACTGATGGAGATTGACATGCTAAACGCACAACTGACCCCGGCTACAAGCAACCGGATCGTTCGCTCGCTTGCTTTGCGCACACAGGCGGCCGGCAACGATGATTTCATCGCCGCGCCGGCACAGGTCGATAATGGCGATGAGATGCTCTATGCCGATAAATCCGGGACCTACACGAAAGGAGTTTTGCAATCCGGGATCGGTCTGGTCGATCTCGCCGCTTATAATTCGTTCAAGACCGCATTGAGCAGCGGCGACCCGAAGGACTTCGAGAAGATCATTCTGGGCGGCCCTCGCGCCCTCAACGGGCCGCAGGGTGGCCTCGCGTTTTATCTGCAATGTCTGGATGGAAGTCAGTTCGGCGTGCCGGCGGCGCCCGCGCTGGCCAGCGAGGCCTACGCCACCGAACTTGTCGAGCTCTATTGGGCGTCGCTGCTTCGGGACGTCGCGTTCACGGACTATGCCACGAACATGATCGCCGCGAAGGCGGCGGCCGAACTGACCTCGCTGCCTGAGTACGCCGGCCCGCGGAACGCGGCTAGCAAGGTGACCGCGGATCTGTTGTTCCGCGGCGGCGCGAGCGGCGGCTTATTTCCCGGGGAGACCGTCGGCCCGTACGTTTCGCAGTTCTTATTGCAGCCGACCAGGCTCGGATCGCTGCCGATCGTTCAGCGATATATGACCAACCAGGCGGGCGTCGACTTCATGCTCGATCCCGACGAGTTCCTCCTGGTGCAGAACGGCAAGCCGACGGCAAAGAGTCTGACTTCGGTTGCTCCGGTCTATCTGCACAACGGGCGAGGTCTTGCCGCCTATACGCATGACGACGTGCTCTATGAGGCGTATTTCATCGCTTACTTGGTGCTGAACAGTTTGAACGCGCCTCTCAATCCAGGCAATCCCTATACGAATTCGAAAACGCAAAACGGCTTCGCGACATTCGGCCAGCCCGATATCGCAGCGACTCTGGCCGCCGTCGCGGCTGAGGCGCTGAAGGCCGTGTGGTATCAAAAATGGTGGGTTCATCTGCGCCATCGTCCCGAGTCCGGCGGCGCCATCGTCCATTTGATGAACACGGGCGTGGGCGGGACGCAAGGCAAAGTCAGCAATACGGCGCTCACGTCACAAGCCGTGCAGACGAGCTTCACGACCAATCACAGCTATTTGCTTTCGCAGGCGTTCCCCGAGGGCTCGCCGACCCATCCGGCCTATCCCACCGGGCATGGCACGGTCGGTGGCGCGTGCATCACGGCGCTAAAGTTCTTCTACGACGGCGGCTTCAAGATCCCGAAAGCGGCCGTGCTCGTTCCGTCCAGCAACGGCGCGAGCACCAGCGCGTACGTTGCGCCGCCCGGCGAATCGCAACTCACCGTCAACGGAGAATTGCACAAGCTAGTCCACAATATCAGCTTCGGCCATGGCGTCCACGCCGGGATTCATTGGCGGAGCGACACGGATACGTCGATCCAGTTGGGCGAGGCGGTTGCCCTCAGTTATTTGCAGGACAGGGCGCACACGTACAACGAGAGGTTCAGCGTGCCGCTGACCAAGGTGGACGGAACCACGGCCACCATATCAAATCCGTAAGCGCAACGGCCGGTTCGCTTGAGGTGAACCGGCCTGTTCACGAAATTGGCCGGTGGCGCTTCAAGAGAGCGCCGC
>CAVXVE010000007.1:0-204558 GCA_963764955.1 uncultured Alphaproteobacteria bacterium
TCGTGATCTCCGCGCCGGCCAGGCTTGCTGGGCTCGATCGAATGCCAGCGCCTTTTCGATCCAGTTGGCAAGCGCGGATAGCACGTCAAGCGCGAACGCATAGCGGGCGTCGCCCATGTTGTCTCGAAAGACCTTTTCGCCGTCGTCGTAAGACCAATCCACGGGCGGAAAGAGTTCGTTGAAGGTTTCGTTCTTGGCAAGCTGCGCCTCGAGCAACCGGCGACTGTCGGCGTCCAGTCTGCAGAGAGCGTCGCGATCTTGCCGAAAGCGCTCCGCTATGCCGTCGAGCGCAGCGAGCTTGCTCCCTCCGGTCGGACGTCCTCGATAGTGCAGGCCTAGCCATAGGACCCCGAGGACGTTTCTCAGTTGCTTGCGCACCCGCTCTCTGGGGCCTTGTCTCGTGACGCGCAGATGCTTCTGGATCAGGCCGTCAAGCTTCCCGTCCGGATAGAGGCCAGGGATCGGATTGTCGTCAATGCCGACCGGCTTCCAAGCGCTCGCTTTGGGCCGAGGCACGGCTTCAGCCGCTGATCTGCCGCACCGGCATTTGGACGACGCGGGTTAAGCTTGACGCGCCGTCCATGTTCGCCGCGATAACGCCTGCGACACGGTTGGCCGCCGCAACCAGCGCTGGATCAAGCTTGTGGATGTAGCCGGAAGTCACCCCGCGGACGGAATGGCCGAGTAGCGCTCCTATCGTTGGCAACGTGAGCCCGAGATCTTCGCCCATGCTGGCGAAGGAATGGCGCAAGGTATGGAGCGTCGCCCCGGGAAGGCGGCGGCGCGCGATCAATCGCCACGCTTTCACGACGCCTTGAAAATTCCCGGGTCCTCGCGCAGCGGGGAAGACGAATTGCCCCTTGCTGCGCGCCATCGTCCTGCCAAGCGCGTCGAGCGCCACGAGCCCAATTGGGCGCACGCTCGCTCCCGTCTTTGAGTCGCCTAGGCGAAGCGCCTGGCCGGTCACATCAATTTCGGACTTGCGCAGCGACGTGATCTCTCCGCAGCGACAACCGGTCAGCGCGATCAGGCGGATAGCTTCGACGGCTTGCCAACGCATGCCGGCGCGCTCAGCCGCGGCCAGTCGCCTGCCGAGCCTGCGATAGGCCGCCTCGTCCAGGCGGACAGTGCGCTTGCGGTCGGCTTCCCGGCGGACGCCGCGCACAGGATTATCGGCTCGATAGCCGGCCTGAGCGGCGTATTCCATGATGGCGCCAAGCAGTCCGAGGGTGCGGGTGGCGGCGCCGCGCCCGCCTTTCACGATCGCCCGCCCGCGCGGTCCGGTCTTCACGTCGGCGGCGGTCTTGCCGAGGGTGACGTCGCGCTGGAACGCGCGGATGTCGGCCGACGTGATGTCTTTGATCGGCCGCCGGCCGATGAGCGGGATGATATGACGCTCGACGCGGCCTTTGTCGATCATGAGCGTTGTGCCCTTTTTGGCGCGGCCGCGACGCGAAATGACCAGGCCGGCGTTCGCCCTCTCCAAATATTCGCGGCAGAGCTCGGCGATCGTCAGCGCCCGCCGGTCCGCCTGGCGAGCCTCGGCGGGGTCGAGGCCGTGGGCGACGTCGGCCAACGTCTTCCTGGCCAGCCGGCGCGCTTCGTCGGGCGTCAGCACGCCATAGCGGCCAAGGGTCAGACGCCGACTGCGACCGTTGGCGTTGCGGTACTGAACCAAAAATGACTTTCCGCCGCCCTCCTTCACCCGAACGCCAAACCCGGGAAGGTCGTCGTCCCAAACGACGAGCTCTCGAGCGGCGGGAGCCGACAGATCGTCGACAAAGCGCTTGGTGAGCCTGGGCATCGGGTTTGCAACCGGGTAAGCAAAGGGTAAGCAATGGGTAAGCAGCAAGCGGGAAACTGCGGAACATATGCGCAACGCGCGGGCATCGTCCGCCAACGCCGACAGTGCCACTTTTCAAGCGCTTAGGAAATGTCGGCAACAATAAGAAACTGTGGGTAAATTGGCGCTAACGCTTGTCCCCTTCCTTGACATGGTAGGGGTCAGAGGTTCAATCCCTCTAGCGCCCACCATCTCCTAACCTTCCCGCTTCGCCCAATTTTCGCGCCGGTTTTCGGCCACAGCCTTGGCGCGGCGAGTCGCTCCTGCCCGCTCCACCCATGGATAGAAATGCATTCGGACGTGGCGCTCACCGACGCGAAACGATCGAAAGCCGGCTGGGCGGTTCTCAGCCTTGTCGCCGGCCTGCTCTTCGCCGCGACCCACGCTTTCGCGGCCGGTCCGGAGGCGCAGGGAGGCGCTGTGAAGGACAAACACGGCGATTGGGTGACCCGTTGCGAAACGCCCCCCGGCGCCGCTCACGAGCAATGCGCCGTCGTGCTCAGCGTCGTCGATCAGGACCGGCCGAATTTGATTCTGGTGGTGATCGTGCTCAACACCGCCGACCGCAAGGCGCGGCTCATGCGGGTGATCGCGCCGCTTGGGGTGCTGCTTCCTCCAGGCGTGACCTTGCGGATCGACAACGCCGAGGCGGGGCGTTTGAGCTTCCTGCAGTGTCTTCCCAACGGCTGCATCGCCCAGCTCGCCATGGACGAAAGCCTGGTCGACAAGCTGAAGAACGGAAAGACGGCGACGCTCGGCGTCTTCCAGACGCCCGAGGAGGGCGTCGGCGTGCAGGCGCCGCTCGCCGGCTTCAAGGAAGCCTACGAGCAATTGCCTTGACGCATCGGCCAGGGTAAGCACCGCGCCCCTCTTCGAACGAATCCCAACAGAACAATTGTCGAAGCACCCCGCAATGATCGCTCGCGCCACGCTAGTTCGCATCGCGCTTCTTTCGACCGCGCTGGCGCTCTGACCGGCTGCGACACGGTCGGCGGCGCAATGAGCTCAGTCGGCAGCTCCGTCGGCGGCTTTTTCTCCCATCGCGATCCGAACGCCGAAGGCCTCAATCGCGGGCGCGGTCCCGACGGCAGATGGCAGGGGAACTCCAGCCCACGACCAATCCAAACGAGAAGCCCATCGTTCTGCCGGTGGCCTCGCAGGACATCAATTGCCCGGAGGTGGACATCGCCGACGGCGGCGCGTCGCTGCGCGTCGGCGGCCCGGAGAACGCTTCGGTGCGCTACCAGTTCAATATTGGCGACACGGCGCGTCAATGCGACCCGGCTGGCCCAGGGCAGGCCGCCCTCAAGATCGGCGTGGCGGGCGATGTCGTGATCGGCCCGGCCGGCGCTGCCGGGACCTTCAGCGCGCCGGTGAAGATCACGGTGACGCGGCCAGGGCGACAACTCGACGGTCTTTTCCCAGACCTACCGGGCCGAGGCGACGACGGACGGGGTCAGGGCGGGCCATTTCGCATCGTGACCGATCCGATCAATCTGCCGATGTCCACCCTTCAGCTCGCGGACGTCTATACGATCACCGTCGGCTTCGAGGGCGGGACCGCAGTGCGGACGGGGCACACGACCAGGAAGAAGAGGCGGACGGCGGGCTAGGCCAAACCTTGGCCTCACTGGGCGCTCGCGCACAAAGTTACGCGCGCCAACGATTTCAATGGCTTAAGTGCGCTTTTGCGCAACTTTGCAAGCGCCGGCGGACCGCCATTCCCGAGTCCGATTCGAACGATTTCAGGCGCTTGCGGCGCCATTTCGATCCTTGCGCCGCGCGGCTCCGACCTCGGAGGACGGAGGGGAGGGCGGGGACTGGCCGTTTCGTCGCGCGTCGACGAAGCGGAACGGCGAAAGCGAAACGGATATTTCGCGGAGCGAAACGAGCGGTTTCGCGGCGGGGAGCGTAAGCCCTTGATATCATTGTTAACACCGAATCAGTGACTTCCCCAGATCGTTTGTTTTCAAGCACTTGCCCCCGATTTTATTTCGCGCTTTTCGTGCTGCGACTCCCGACCGCCTCGCCCTGAGGAGCGGAGGCCGAGGCGACGCGTCTCGAAGGGCCCTCCAGCCAGCGCCAACACAAACTGGATCATCCCCTCGCAGGCTCGAGGCAGGCTCTCGCACGGGCCCTCGAAGCATGAGGTCGGTGTTCAAGGCCGGCATTCCTTGGACGTGACTTCGCGCTCCTTGGTGCATGGGCCTCTCCCTGCCCAAACAAGCTCAACCCCTGCGGGTCACGCCGCGGTCCGAGCAAAACCTGCGGGCGCGGACGGTCTCGACATGAGACGTTCCCGCTTTGCGACCATTCCGCCATCATAGCCTGAAGTTCTGAAATTAACAAGCAATTTTTCTATCTTCTACTTCCCAGGCGACCCGTGAGCGACAGCTCCGATCAAACCCGGCCGCTCCACGCCCGCTCCCATCCCGCGTTGACAACGCGCCGTCCCTCAGGCTAGCTCGCAAACGTCAGTCGAAGACACTTCGCGGAAGAGTCCGGCGCCTTAAAAGCGCCGGCGCCGAAGGCGCAACCGCCCCGGAAACGCTCAGGCCAAGGGACCGCTGAAGTGATGACGCTCTGGAAAGCGGCGCGCGCGGTTCGTTAGCGTTCGCCCACCGACGGGGGTAACCGCGAAGAAGCGGGAAATCTCTCAGGTCATCGGACAGAGGGGGCGTCCGCAGGCGCTTAAGCCGCCATCCGCGGCTTGACGCGGAGCGCGGGCGCTTTTTCGCGACTGGCGGACCGATGACCGAAGCCTCGACCCAAAAGACCCCGCTCCACGCCCTGCATGTCGAGCTTGGCGCGCGCATGGGGCCGTTCGCCGGCTACGACATGCCGATCCAGTATCCCGCGGGAGTCCTCGCCGAGCATCTCCACACCCGCAAAGCGGCGGGGCTGTTCGACGTTTCCCATATGGGCCAGGCGCTGCTCGAGGGCGCCGATCATGGCGCCGTCGCGGCCTTTCTCGAGCAGCTCTGCCCCGCCGACTTTCGGGGCCTCGCCCCCGGGCGCCAGCGCTATACCCAGTTGCTCAACGAAAAAGGCGGGATCGTCGACGACCTCATGGCTGCGCGCGCCCCCGCCGCGGACGGGGAGTCTCCGACTCGTTGTCAACGCGTCGCGAAAGCCGGTCGACTTCGCAGTCCTGCGCCAGCATTTGCCCGCTGGCGTCCGGCTGACGGAACTGCCCGAAGCCGCGCTGATCGCGCTTCAGGGCCCGCTCGCCGCCGCGACATTGGCGCGCCTTGCGCCCGGACGAAGGCCTCGAGAGCATGCCCTTCATGAGCGCGCGGCCGACGCGGCTCGCGGGAGTCGAGACCTTCGTCTCGCGCTCGGGTTATACAGGCGAGGACGGCTATGAGATCTCGCTTGCCTCGAGCGAGGCGGAAAGCTTCGCTCGCCTTCTCCTGAGCCAGGCTGACGTCGCGCCGATCGGACTTGGCGCGCGCGATTCGCTCAGGCTCGAGGCCGGCCTCTCCCTTTACGGGCATGAGCTCGACGAGACCGTGGATCCGATCGAAGCCGCGCTGACCTGGTCGATCCAGAAGCGCCGCCGCGCCGAGGGCGGCTTTCCCGGCGCGAAGCGGATTCAGGACGCGCTCGCCAACGGTCCGGCCCGCTTGCGGGTGGGGATCAGGCCGGACGGCCGCGCGCCGGCGCGCGAGGGGGCGGAGATCGTTTCAGCGGACGGCGCCCCAATCGGCGTAGTGACCTCGGGCGGGTTCGGACCGAGCGTGGGCGCGCCGATCGCGATGGGCTATGTCACGCGGGCCCATGCCGCGGTCGGGACCCCGGTCAGTCTCATGGTGCGCGGCAAGCCATTGAGCGCGCGTGTCGTCGCGTTGCCTTTTCATCCCCACGCCTATTACCGCGGATAAGCCAAGGAGACACAGAGTGGCGCAGATTCTCTACACCAAGGACCACGAATACCTGCGCGTCGAGGACGGGGAAGGCGTCGTTGGCATCAGCGAGCACGCGCAAGCGCAACTCGGCGACGTGGTCTTTGCCGAAGCGCCCCCGATCGGGAAGAAGCTGAAACAGGGCGATCCGGCCGCCGTGGTCGAGAGCGTCAAGGCGGCGAGCGACGTGTTCGCGCCGGCTTCGGGCGAAGTCGTCGCCGTCAATTCGGAAGTCGAGTCGACGCCGGGCCTCATCAACGAGGACGCGATCGGCAAGGGCTGGCTCTTTCGCTTGAAGCTCGCCGACCCGGGCGAATTGAGCGGGCTCATGGACGAGGCCGCTTACGGCGAATTCGTCAAGAGCCTGGGCTGACCCCATGCGCTATCTGCCGCTCGACGGAAATGAACGCGAGGCGATGCTGACCCGCATCGGCGTTTCGGACATCGACGCCCTGTTCGCCGACATTCCCGCCGACAAACGGACCCAGGGCCTGCTCGACATGCCGCTGGCGAAAAGCGAAATGGCGGTCGAGCGGGCGATGGCGGCGATCGCGGGCCGCAGCGTCGCGGCCGGATCGGTTCCGTTTTTTCTTGGGAGCGGCGCCTATCGGCGGCACATTCCCGCGACCGTCGATCATCTGATCCAGCGCTCCGAGTTTCTGACCAGCTACACGCCCTATCAGCCGGAGATTGCGCAAGGGACTCTGCAAGTCCTGTTCGAGTTCCAGACGCAGGTGGCGGCGCTGACGGGCATGGAGGTCGCCAACGCCTCGATGTACGACGGCTCGACCGCCTGCGGCGAAGCCATGCTGATGGCGCACCGCCTGACGCGCCGCGACCGCTCGGTCATTTCGGGCGGGCTCCATCCGCAATATGCCGACGTCTGCGCGACGCTTGCGCATATGGCGGGCGACAGGATTGTCCGCCTGGCCCCTGACCTGAAAGCAGGCGAGGACATCGCCGCTTCGATCGACGGCGAGACGAGCTCAGTGATCGTGCAATCGCCCGACTTCTTCGGCAATCCGCGCAATCTTAAGCCCATCGCCGAGGCGGCGCACGCCCATGGCGCGCTCCTGATTGCGGTCTTCAGCGATCCGGTCGCCCTCGGGCTCCTGCGGTCGCCCGGCGAGATGGACGCCGACATCGCGGTCGGCGAGGGGCAGGGGATCGGCAATGCGCTCAATTTCGGCGGCCCTTATGTCGGGCTGTTTGCGACGCGCGCAAAAAACGTGCGCCAGATGCCGGGACGTCTCGCCGGCGAGACCGTGGACGCGGAGGGGCGCCGCAGCTTCGTGCTTACGCTGTCCACGCGCGAGCAGCACATCCGCCGCGAGAAGGCGACGAGCAACATCTGCACCAACTCCGGCTTGTGCGCGCTCGCCTTCTCGATCCATATGACGCTGCTCGGCGCGAAAGGGCTCGAGCGCCTGGCGACAGTCAATCACGCCAATGCGGTCGCGCTCGCCGACCAGCTCTCCGCGATTCCTTCGGTCGAGGTGGTCAACGCGCATTTCTTCAACGAGTTCGTGCTGCGCACGCCGAGGCGGGCTGACGAACTGATCGAGGCTCTGGCTCAGCGCGGCGTGATCGGCGGATTGCCGGTTTCGCGGCTTTTACCTGGCGCGGGGCTCGACGACTGCATCGTTGTGGCGAGCACCGAGACGAATACCGACGACGATCGCGCGGCCTATGCGCATGCGCTTCGCGACTGCTTGCGATGAACCCTGCCCAGAGAGCTGCTTCATGAATGTCCAGGGCCGTCCGACCCGCCCCGAAACCGTAGCCGCCGTGAGCGGCGGGGAAACCTTCACCGGCAATCGCGGGCTCGATCTCGAAGAGGCGCTTATCTTCGAGAGCGGCCGCTTCGATGCGACCGGCGTCGACATCGACGGGCCGCCGCCTTTCCAATCGAAACTGGGGCCGCACGCGCGCCAAAACGGGATTGACTTGCCAGGCCTGACCGAGCCGGAGGCGATCCGCCATTACGTGCGCCTGTCGCGCAACAATTATTCGATCGACGCGGGCCTCTACCCGCTGGGCTCCTGCACAATGAAGCACAATCCCCGCCTCAACGAGAAAATGGCGCGGCTGCCCGGATTCGCGGACGTCCACCCGTTGCAGCCGGTTTCGACATCCCAAGGGGCGCTCGAGATCATCGAGGCGCTGTCCAACGCGCTTCTCACGATGACCGGCATGGAGGCGATCGCGATGTCGCCAAAGGCCGGCGCGCACGGCGAGCTCTGCGGCATGATGGCGATCAAGGCGGCGATCGAGGCGCGCGGGGAGGGGGAGACGCGCCGCGTCGTGCTGGTTCCCGATTCCGCCCATGGCACGAATCCGGCGACCGCCGCGCTGATCGGCTATTCGGTGCGCTCGATACCGGCCGGCCAGGACGGGATCGTCAGCGTCGAGGCGGTGCGAAGCGCTCTTGCGCCCGACGTCGCGGCGATCATGCTGACCAATCCCAACACTTGCGGCCTGTTCGAGCGCGAGATCGTCGGCATCGCCGACGCCGTTCACGAGGCGGGCGCCTATTTCTATTGCGACGGCGCGAATTTCAACGCCATCGTCGGCAAGACGCGCCCTGGCGACCTCGGCGTCGACGCGATGCACATCAACCTGCACAAGACCTTCTCGACCCCGCACGGCGGCGGCGGCCCCGGCGCGGGTCCGGTCGCGCTCTCGGCGCGGCTCGCGCCTTACGCGCCGGTTCCGTTCGTCTTGCGCGAAGGCGGAGCGCTTCGCCTGGTCGAGCACAAAGGGGACGGCGCGGCGTTCGGGCGCATGTGCGCCTTCCACGGGCAGATGGGCATGTTCGTGCGCGCCCTCTCGTTCATTCTTTCTCATGGCGCGGACGGGCTCAGACAGGCGTCGGAAGACGCCGTGCTGTCCGCCAACTACATCCGGGCTTCACTCAACGATCTGATGAGCGCCCCGTTCGGCGATCGGCCGTGCATGCACGAGGCTTTGTTCGACGATCGCTGGCTCAAGGATGCTGGACTCACCACGCTCGACTTCGCCAAGGCGATGATCGACGAGGGCTACCACCCGATGACGGTCTATTTTCCGCTGATCGTGCATGGGGCGATGCTGATCGAGCCGACGGAGTCGGAATCGAAGGCGAGCCTTGACCTCTTCATCATGGCGTTGCGCGATCTCGCCATTGCGGCGAAAGCGGGGAAGCGCGAACGGTTCCAGGCGGCGCCGGTCCATGCGCCGCGCCGGCGGCTCGACGAGACGCGCGCCGCCCGCCAGCCCGTGCTTCGCTGGACGCGGCCCTAAGCCCGCTTGATCTTCCCTATGAAGCGGATATGGCTCTAGGCCCCGGGCGGCGATCGCTCCCCTCGAGCCAAAGGACTGAGTCGCCATGTCATCCGGTTTGGTCCGTTTCGTTCTAGCGGGCTTTCTTGTCGCGGCGGCCGCCATGGCCACTCACGCCGGCATGGCCCAGCAGGCGCCCGCCGCTTCGCCGTCCGCCCCAGCACCGCCAGCGGCTCAAGCGCCAGCGGCTCCGTCGACCGCCCCCGCCAAGCCAGCCGAAGCGCCCTCCGCGACCGCTCCAGCGCCCGCCGCTCCCGGGGCAGCCAAGCCCGCCGAGCAGGCGACGCCGTCAGGCGACAATTCGACCGGACAGACGGTCGATCTCCCGGCGCGGCCGTTCGTCTATACCGAAGGGAAGGCTGACAAGGACGAGATCTATGGCGCCATTCTCAATTCGCTGGGAGTCGTCAAGAGCGCGATGGACAAGGCGGACCTCAAGCCGTCCGGGCGCCCGCTCGCTGTCTTCGTCCAATCCGACGACAGCGGCTTCACCTATCATGCGGGGTATCCGGTCGCGGCCGCGCCTGAGGGCAAATCAAGCCTGACTGACGCGGTCAAGATTGGACAGACGCCGAGCGGCAAGGCCATGCGCTTCGAACACGACGGCGCCTATAGCGATATCGACGCCACCTACGACGCGATCACAGCTTACCTTGACGACAAGGGCATCGACGCGCAGGACAGCTTCATCGAGGAATATGTGAACGACGTCAAGGATCCGGACGATCCGAACCTGAAAGTCAATATTTACGTCCTGCTGAAATGAGCGGTTGGCGCCGTTACTGCGCCGCGTCCGCCGCGGCCGTCAGCGCGGCGGCGCCGGTTTCGAACTGGAGCCTGGCGAGCCGGGCGTAGAGGCCGTTCGCCGCCATCAGCGAGGCGTGCGAGCCCTCCTCGACGATGCGGCCCGCTTCGATTACGAGAATGCGGTCTGCATTGACGATCGTCGCCAGCCTATGGGCGATCACCAGCGTCGAGCGGCCCTGCATCAGCGTTTCCAGCGCGCCCTGAACGAGGGTTTCGCTCTCGGCGTCAAGCGCCGAAGTCGCTTCGTCCAGAAGCAGTGCCGGCGCGTTCTTGAGGATGGCGCGGGCGATCGCGATGCGCTGGCGCTCGCCCCCCGAAAGCGTCGCGCCGCGCTCGCCCAAAAGCGTGTCGTAACCCTGGGGCAGGGCGGAGATGAAGCCGTCCGCCGCCGCCTGCCTGGCCGCGGCGACGACCGCCTCGCGTGCGGCGCCCGGTGCGCCGTACGCGATGTTGTCGGCGACGCTGGCGCCGAAGATGAACGCGTCCTGCGGCACGAGCGCGATTTCCGCGCGCAAGTGCGCTGGATCGAGCTTTGCAATGTCGACGCCGTCGAGCGTGACCGCGCCGCTTGAGGGGTCGTAGAACCTGAGCGCAAGTTGGAACAAGGTCGATTTTCCCGCGCCTGACGGGCCGACGATGGCGACGACCTCGTCCGGCGCGACCCGGAAATTCACCTCGGCGAGGACCTGGCCGTCCTCGCGTCCGGGATAGGCGAAGGAGACATTGCGGAACGCGAGTTCGCCGCGAACGGGCCGCGCGAGCTTGGCTGGATGGGCGGGCGCGACGATGCGGGGCTTGACCGCCATGATCTCGCCGATCCGTCCGGCGGCGCCGGCCGCCTGCGAGACCTCGTTCCACACTTCCGACAATTGCCCAAGCGCGCCCGCGCCGAACACGGCGAACAGCACGAACTGCGACAGCGCGCCTCCGGTCATCCGGTGCGCGATCACCTCCTGCGCGCCGAGCCAGAGCACGACGACCACGCTGCCGAAAGCAAGGAACAGGGCGGCTGCGGTGACGAAGGCGCGCGCCTGAGTCATGGCCCGCGCCGCCTCGTACGCCCCGAATGCGGCGTCGCGATAGCGGCTTGCGGTGAATTGCTCGGCCAGAAACGACTGCATGACCCGCGCCGCCGACAGGCTTTCGGTCGCGAAGGCGGTCGCGTCCGCGAGCCTGTCCTGGGCGCGGCGGGAACGCTCACGCACCGACCGCCCGGCCGCGTAGAGCGGGAGCACGATGACGGGAATGGCGGCGAGGACGAAGGCCGACAGTTTCGGGCTCGTCACCACCATCATCGTGATCGCGCCGACGAACAGAAACAGGTTGCGCAGCGCGAGCGACGCCGAGGAGCCGAATGTCGCCTTGAGCTGGGTCGTGTCGGCGGAGAGGCGAGAGGCGATGTCTCCCGTCTTCTCCGCGTCGAAAAAACTGGCGTCAAGGCTTGTCAGATGGGTGAAGAGGTCGGCGCGAAGGTCGGCGACCACGCCTTCGCCGAGCGTCATCACCAAGTAATAGCGCGCGCCCGAGGCCAGCGCGAGCACCGCCACGACCCCGATCATAGCCAGAAAATAGGCGCGGATGATGCCGGCGTTGGACGCCGAAAAGCCGAAGTCGATCATCCGCCGGACCGCGATCGGAACGACGAGCGTCGCGCCCGAGGCGACGGTCAGTGCGATCAGCGCCAGCACGATCCGGGTCCGATGGGCGAGCGCGTAAGGCGCAAGCGGCTTGAGCGCGCCGAGCGAGACGCGAGATCTCTTGCTGCCGTTGGCGGCGGACGACATTGCGCGGCTGGCTCCTTAGGCGATCCGGGCGGCTTTACGGACCTCTTTTTCGCCTAAATCAAGGCGGGCGGAGAGTGGGGCGCCGTCCGTAATCAGGCTTGCGCGAGCGCAGCGCCGGCGCTATAGATCAGCCCAATCGCGAGAGCCGCCGGAACCCCCGGACGGCTCTTTGCTTGTTCCCTCCGAGATCTCGACCATGAAGTCCGACATTCACCCCAACTACCACATGATCAAGGTCGTCATGACCAATGGCGACGAGTTCATGACCCGCTCGACCTATGGCGAAGAGGGCGCGACGCTGCATCTGGACATCGATCCGAACACCCATCCGGCCTGGACCGGCGGCTCGCAGCAGCTCATGGATCGCGGCGGCCGATTGTCACGCTTCAACACCCGCTTCGGCGGGCTTGGCCTCGGCGGGAAGAAGTAGGGCGCCCTCCCTTTAGAGGAGATGAAGGCCCCGAGCCGCTGCTCTGGATCGCCGCGTCCCCGCGGGTCAAGCCCGCGGGTTCCTCGCGATGTCCGGTCCACTCGAACGCATCTGGCCTTGGTCTTTTGATCGGCAAGCACGTGCGGTTGTCTGTGCGGGCAGCGTTGGAGATCTCTGTATTCGTCTTTATGTGTATATCCACTCATATGGAGCGTCCGCCAGGGCGGCTGTCCGGAGGGAGTGACGGAGTGATAAAAAACTTTCCCCCTTCGTCCCGGCTCGCGCGCCGGTTGTGGACGGAACGTTTCAAACAAGCCGCGGCTTTCGTTCCTCGCCTGACCGGCTGGTCAAGCGCGGGCGGATTCCGCCAATAGGAATCTGTATAGGCGATATTTCTGATTTTTGCAAGCAAATTCCCTATCGACGACCTTTGCAGCCGACAGGCGTCGGCTGCGCTTGCGTAAGGCGGCAAGCGCCTTTATTCAAGGTTGCGCGGGACTCGGAAAATCGAGGTTGTCAGTGGGGGCTGGGCGGCTAGCCGTCGTGCTTGCTGGGGTGTGGGCTGCGCTCGGGCTTGCGCCAGCGATCGCCGCCGACATGTCCAGCCTCGGCATCGATAACACGATGCCGCCGCCCGAGCCGGTGATTGCCTCACCGCCTACCACTTATATCGATATCGTCGATGAAGTCCGGGTCGGCGTCTTCGCCCACAACTGGATTCACGACGAAAGCGCCCCGGTCGACGCGTCGGTCGAATTGCTGTCGTCGGCGCTCCCGCTTCCCGGCCCTTCCGACAACCCGTGGTTCGGTTGGTTTTTCAGGCCCCGCATCAATATTGGCGGGATGATCAACACCGGCGGCAAGACGAGCTACGGCTTTACTGGCCTCACTTGGCGCATTCCGATCTATAAGGCGTTCTTCTTCGAGGGCGAGTTCGGCGGCTCCGTCAACAATGGCCCGGAGCATCCCGAGGTCGGGCGCATCTTCATGGGATGCCCGATCAACTTTCGAGAGTCCGGTGGCTTCGGCGTTCAGCTCACTTCGAACATCGACATTATCGCCAGCATCGAGCATAACTCGCACGCGACCTTCTGCACCCACATCGATCCCGGCATCACCGATGTCGGGGTCCGTGTCGGCTACAAGTTTTAGCGCGCCTCGTTTTCACTTCATCACCGCCAGCTATGTTGTCATTCCCGCGCAAAGCGGGAATCCATAACTCTTCAATTCCTTGCTGGATGCCCGCTTCCGCGGGTATGACAGGCGCTCCTACCACCCGACCGCTTCGTCCGAACCGCCGAAACGCGCCGGCATGCCCTTGTAGTGCGGCAGGTCGTCGACCACAGGCCGGACGGCGAACCGGCACTGCACATGGAAGGCGGGCTGGAATGCGCCCGGCGGGAGCAAGTATCCATTGACGCCCCTGAGGCGCCGCGCTTCGACGTCAATAAAGAGGCGCGTGCCGCATTCACGGCAGGTGAAGCGGGGACTGCGCTTCAATTTCCAGGTCGACGGATCGCCACGCACGACCTTCACGGCGTCGGCGGGATAGACGGATTCCGGGACATAGGCGCCGCCATGCACGGCCTGGCAGTCGTCGCAATGGCAGTAGAATTGCACGATCGGCTCGGCGCTGATCTCGATCTCGACCGCCCCGCAGCGGCAATGGACTTTGGTCATTCGTACCCCGGTTCGTTCTTGTTCGGCGCTCTTCATTCCGCGCCATGGGTAACTCGGAGACTTCCGCGCCGGGCCGTTTTCAGCTAGGGAGCGCGGAAGGCCGATCCCGCGTTTGTCGCCCGAGAGTTTCCGCCCCTTCCGGCCCCATTAGGCCGCGAAGGAGCGTTCTTGTGCGTCTACGCCGCGGAGGCGGCAAACCAGAGACCCCATGCCCAAACGGACCGATATTTCGACGATCCTCATCATCGGCGCCGGCCCGATCATCATCGGCCAGGCGTGCGAGTTCGACTATTCGGGGACGCAGGCCTGCAAGGCGTTGCGCGCCGAAGGCTATCGGATCGTCCTCATCAACTCCAATCCGGCCACCATCATGACCGATCCCGACATGGCGGACCGGACCTATATCGAGCCGATCACGCCCGAGATCGTCGAGAAGATCATCGCCAAGGAGCGCCATGCGATTCCGGGCGGCTTCGCGCTGCTGCCGACCATGGGCGGGCAGACGGCGCTCAATTGCGCGCTCTCGTTGCGCAAGATGGGCGTGCTGGAAAAGTTCGATGTCGAGATGATCGGCGCGACCGCCGAGGCGATCGACAAGGCCGAGGATCGCAAGCTGTTCCGCGAGGCCATGACGCGCATCGGCCTCAAGACGCCACGCTCGCATCAGGTGAAGACGCTGTCGCAGGCGCTGACCGCGGTGGCCGACATCGGCCTGCCCGCCATCATTCGCCCGAGCTTCACCATGGGCGGCACGGGCGGGGGAATCGCCTACACGAGAAGTGAACTGATCGAGATCGTCGAGCGCGGCATCGACGCTTCGCCGACCGACGAGGTCCTGATCGAGGAGAGCGTGCTCGGCTGGAAAGAGTTCGAGATGGAGGTGGTGCGCGACAAACAAGACAATTGCATCATCGTCTGCTCGATCGAAAACGTCGACCCGATGGGCGTGCACACCGGCGATTCGATCACCGTCGCGCCGGCGCTGACCCTGACCGACAAGGAATTCCAGGTCATGCGCGACGCCTCGATCAAGGTTCTGCGCGAGATCGGGGTCGAGACCGGCGGCTCGAACGTGCAATTTGCCATCAATCCGGCTGACGGGCGCATGGTGGTGATCGAGATGAACCCGCGCGTCTCGCGCTCGTCGGCGCTCGCCTCGAAGGCGACCGGATTTCCGATCGCCAAGGTCGCGGCCAAGCTCGCTGTCGGCTACACGCTCGACGAGATCGCCAACGACATCACCGGCGGCGCGACGCCGGCGTCGTTCGAGCCGACCATCGATTACATCGTCACCAAAATTCCGCGCTTCGCCTTCGAAAAATTTCCCGGCGCCGAGCCGACGCTGACGACGGCGATGAAATCGGTCGGCGAAGCGATGGCGATCGGCCGCACCTTCCCCGAATCGCTGCAGAAGGCGCTGCGCTCGCTGGAAACCGGCCTCAACGGGCTCGACGAGATCGAAATCGACGGGCTTGGGCTTGGCGACGATCACAACGTGCTGCGCGCTGCGATCGGAACCCCGACCCCCGACCGCCTGCTCAAGGTCGCGCAGGCGATGCGCTTGGGGATGGGCGTCGAAGAGATCCACGAGGTCTCCAAGATCGACCCCTGGTTCCTGGAACGGATCGCCGAGATCGTGGGCCTCGAGGGAAAAGTGCGCGCCCATGGCCTGCCGCCCGATGCGGGCAATATGCGGGCCTTGAAGGCGGCCGGCTTCTCGGACGCGCGCCTCGCGGCGCTTGCGGGCATGGCTGAACCGGACGTCGCCGCGGCGCGCAAGCGGCTTGGCGTTCAGCCCGTGTTCAAGCGCATCGACAGCTGCGCGGCGGAATTCGCCAGCCCCACGGCTTACATGTATTCGACCTACGAAACTCCGTTCATCGGCAAGGCGCGATGCGAGGCAGATCCTTCGGAGCGCGAGAAGATCGTCATACTTGGCGGCGGCCCGAACCGGATCGGGCAGGGGATCGAGTTCGACTATTGCTGCTGTCACGCCTCGTTTGCGCTCCGCGCGGCGGGCTACGAGGCGATCATGATCAACTGCAATCCGGAGACCGTCTCGACCGACTACGACACGTCGGACCGGCTCTATTTCGAGCCGCTGACGGCCGAGGACGTGCTGGCCATTCTCGACAAGGAGCGTGAGCGTGGGCTCCTCAAGGGCGTGATCGTCCAGTTCGGCGGCCAGACGCCGCTCAAGCTCGCCCACGCCATCGAGCAGGCGGGCGCGCCGATCCTGGGCACTTCCGTCGACTCGATCGATCTCGCCGAGGACCGCGATCGCTTCAAGCGGCTCCTCGACAAGCTGGGATTGAAGCAGCCGAAGAACGGCATCGCCTATTCGGTCGAGCAGGCGCGCCTGATCGCCGCGGATCTCGGGCTGCCGCTGGTGGTGCGCCCGTCCTATGTGCTGGGCGGCCGGGCGATGGCGATCATCCACGATTGGGGCGCGCTCGACGATTATCTGCTTGGCGTGCTGCCGAGCCTGGTGCCGTCCGACGTCAAGGCGCGCTACCCGAACGACAAGACCGGCCAGATCAACACGGTGCTCGGCAAGAACCCGCTCCTGTTCGACCGCTACCTCGCCGACGCGATCGAGATCGACGTGGACGCCTTGAGCGACGGCAAGACGGTGGTCGTCGCCGGGATCATGGAACATATCGAAGAGGCCGGCATTCACTCGGGCGACAGCGCCTGCTCGCTGCCGCCGCGCTCGCTCACGCCTGAGACAATGGCGAGCCTCAGGGAGCAGACGCAGAAGCTGGCGCGCGCGCTCGAGGTCGGCGGGCTCATGAACGTGCAATATGCGCTGAAAGGCGGCGACATCTACGTGCTCGAAGTCAACCCGCGCGCCTCGCGCACGGTGCCGTTCGTGGCCAAGGTGATCGGCAAGCCGATCGCCGCGATCGCAGCGCGCATCATGGCGGGCGAAGAGCTTGCTTCCTTCGATCTCAAGCTCGAAAAGCTGGATCACGTCGGGGTCAAGGAAGCGGTGTTTCCGTTCGCCCGCTTCCCCGGCGTCGACACGGTGCTGGGGCCGGAAATGCGGTCCACAGGCGAGGTGATGGGCATCGATCGCTCGTTCGAGGTCGCCTTCGCCAAGAGCCAGCTCGGGGCAGGGTCAAGGCCGCCGACGTCGGGCGCGGTGTTCGTCTCGGTGCGCGACGTCGACAAGGAGAAGATCGTCGAGCCCTTGCGCAAATTGCAGGCGCTCGGCTTCAGGATCCTGGCCACCAGCGGGACCCAGCGATACCTGACGGCCCACGGGCTGAAAGCGGAGAAGGTCAACAAAGTCTCGGAAGGGCGCCCGCATGCGGCGGACGCGGTGCGCAACGGCGCCGTGCAGCTCATGTTCAACACGACCGAAGGCGCGACTTCGCTCGCCGATTCCAAGCCATTGCGCCGCGCCGCCCTCTTGCAAAAGACGCCCTACTACACCACAATTTCAGGGGCCATCGCGGCGGCGGATGGGATCCGTGCGGTCGCGGCTGGCGAGCTCGAAGTCAAGGCGTTGCAGGATTATCTGGCGTGACGGCGCTTAAAAAGAGCGCCGTCGCGGCGGTATTTTTTTGTACGGATAGGACATGGATAAACTCCCAATGACCCCTGCGGGCCACGCGGCCCTGGAGGCGGAATTTCTTCATCGCCAGCAGGTCGAGCGGCCACGAATCATCGCCGCCATCGCGGAGGCGCGGTCGCACGGCGACCTGTCGGAAAACGCCGAATATCACTCCGCCAAGGAGGCCCAGTCGCATAACGAGGGCCGGATCGTCGAACTCGAGGATCTGTTGCAGCGGTCCGAAGTGATCGACGTGTCGAAACTGAACGGGACGACGATCAAGTTCGGGGCGACTGTCACGCTGATCGACGAGGACACCGAGAAGCAGACCAAGTTTCAGATCGTCGGCGAGAGCGAGGCGGACGTGAAGTCGGGCAAGGTGTCGATCACCTCGCCGACCGCCCGGGCGCTGATCGGCAAGAAGGCGGGCGATAGCGTCGAAGTGAATACCCCCGGCGGCGGCAAGAGCTACGAGATCGTGAAAGTCGCCTATATATAGACGATTCCGGTGAATTGCGCCGCGAAAGGGCGCAGGAGGGTGTGATGTCCGCGTTTTCCTTGACCCGCCGCGCCGGACTTCTCGCTCTCGGGGCTCTTGCTCTCCAAGGCTGCGTAAGCACGCCTCCTTCGTCAGTGGCGGCAAGCGGGCTCCGCTTTCGCGCCATCAAGGTCGACGTTTCCCCGATTCGAGCCAGCATGGGCGACCCGACCGCGGCCTGGGTGCAACAGGCGCTGCCCGGCGCGCTCGCCCAGTCGCTGGCGCCCTATATGGCGCCGGGCGACCGCAACGGCGCGACGCTGGTGGCGCGGATCGACTATCTCTATCTTGGGCCAAGCAGCGGCGGTCCTGGCTTCTTTCGGCAAACGCAGGACACCATCAACGGGACGCTTCTGGTCAAAAGCCCCCGAGGCCGCGTCGTCGCGAATGTGCCGCTGAGGGCGATTGCCTCCTATTTCCCGATGGCGGTTGATCAGGCGCTGGTCGAGCGGGCCCTGCAAGGCCGCGTAGTCGCCCTTGCGCAGGCGTTCGCCGGGTGGGCGCCGAGGGAACTGGGCCTCTGAACATAGCATTATGAGAGGACAATTCGTCCTTGAGGCCGCGGTTTCGCCTGCGCCAGCCCTTTTCGCGCGCTGTCTCGGGTCGGGCGGGGACAGGAAGGATAAAAAATGGTCGCGAGCGCCATGACTCGCCGGGGCGCGCTCACCGCCCTCGGCGCATTTGGGCTTCCATTGACGTGCGCCGCATCTGGCGCCCTTGCCCAAAACGGACGGAGGTTTGGCGCCATCAGGGTCAACGTCGAGCCGCTGCGCGCGTTCACCGGCGATCCAACCGCGGCCTGGATGGAGCAGGCGCTCGTGCAGGCTCTGCCGCAGGCCTTGGGGCCTCATTTTGCGCCGCGCGACAGAAACGCGCCGGTTCTCGAGGTCCGGATCGACTGGATCTACCTCGCCCCGAGCCCCGGGGGCCCCGGGCCAAGAGGGTCCGCGCAGGATACGATCATCGGAAGCTTCCTTGTTCGTGGACCGCGGGGCGGCGTCGAGGCGCAAGTCCCTCTGCGGGCGATCGCCTCCTATTATCCGAGCGGCGTCGACCAGGCGCTCGTCGAACGCGCCTATCACGGGCGGATCACAAAGTTGGCGCAAGTCTTCGCGGGCTGGGCGCCGAGGGAGCTCGGGTTGTAAGGTCTATGCAGCCGCCATGGCCTCAATTTCAATGAGAAATTCCGAGCCGTAGAGCTTTGAGACCTCAACGAGTGTGACTGCAGGCGCCGCTGGCGGATTCACACTTGCGAAGAAGCGATTGCGCGCGTCTCGATAGTCGCCGAGGTTATTCATATCGCGCAGAAAGACCGTCAACTTCACCAAGTTGGCGGCGGTGCAAGCAACGGCTTCCAGCGCTATGGCGAGATTGCGGAAAACCTGCTCTGCCTGGGCGGCGAAGTCATTTTTGCCAACCAACGCGCCGCTTTCATCGAGGGCGGTCTGGCCTGCTATAAAGACGATACGTCCTGCTCGGACCTCTACGACTTGGGAATAGCCGGGCGGCGTGCCCAGGCCCGTCGGGTTAAAACACCGTATTGGCGCATCATCGTCGCGGCTCATGTCCGTCTCCTTGAATCCGAAACATTAGAGCATGCGTCGTTGTGTTTGGCGATGTTCGGTTTCCCGTCGTGGAGGATGTTCTCAACTAACGGACGGAGAGGCTTGCGCGCGAGATATTTGCCTCGGGCCCGGCCGTGCTATAGCCCGCCCCGATGGTTGGCGCGGGCACGGACAGGACAAAACCGAAGGCTCAGCGGCGGTCCGGCGGTCATTCTGGTCCGGCCGCAGCTCGCGGTGAATATCGGCATGTGCGCACGCGCAATGGCCAATTTCGGCCTGGACGACCTGCGCCTGGTCAATCCGCGTGAAGGCTGGCCGCGTAGCGACGAATATCGCGACGTCGCCTATGCCGCGGCCGCCGGCGCGACTGATCTTCTCGATGCCGCCCGGGTTTTCGCTAGCGTCGAAGCTGCCGTCGGCGACCTCCGTGCGGTCTATGCGGCCACTGCGCGCGAGCGCGGCCAGATGAAGGCGGTCCTGACCCCCAGCGCCGCCATGGGCGCGAGCGCCGCGGCTTTTGGCGGGAAGCGCGGCATCCTGTTCGGGCCGGAGCGCACCGGGCTCGACAATGACGAGGTCGCGCTCGCGGACGCGATCATAACCTTTCCTTCAAGCCCGACTTACGCCTCGCTCAACCTTTCCCAGGCGGTGCTTCTTTGCGGTTACGAGTGGTTCAAGGCCGCCCAGGGCGATGCGCCGCCGCCGCCGACGATCCCGCGCGTCCAGTCGCCGCCGGCGCAGCGCGAGATGCTGCTCGCCTTCTTCAATTATCTCGCGGAGAAGCTTGATCAGAATGGATTTTTCCGCCCCGTGACCAAGAAGCCAGGCATGCGGCGAAACCTGCGCAACATCTTCCATCGCATGGAGCTGACGCAGCAGGACGTGCGCACATTGTGGGGGGCGGTGGTGCGGCTGGTCGAGGGGCCGCGTGTCGAGGTCAAGACGCGCAAGCGCACGCGGCCGAAAAAGACCGACGCGTCACCTTAGGAAAGCGAGCACCACGCTGACAGACGGTCCCCGTCCGGGAACGAAAAAAACTCTCCAGACAATAGCTTGTCTGGAGAGCAAAATGTTTCACGTGAAGCGCAAGCCGCGTAAGGCCAGCGCTTAAGCCTCGTTCATTGCGCAGGCGCGGCGGGCGCAGGCGCCGGGGCCATTTCATGCATGTGATGGTGGTGATGGTGATGATGATGGTGATGGTGGTGATGATGATGGTGCATCGGCGGTTCGGCGGTCATCGGCGCTGTCCCGGCGGGCGCGCCGGTTGTCGTATCCTGCGCAACGGCATAACCGGCGAGGCCGAACGAGAGCGCGGCCGCTATGACAAGGGTCTTGATCATGCGAGAACTTCCTTTGGCTGAAGAGACCCCCGATGGGTCGTATCGGCCATTGTCGTGGATTGCGCATGAACTCTGGGTGAACCGCAACGGACCGACAAAAGGAAGTTGGCGCCGTCCGGCGCGGCGAGTTGTCCCGGCGACCCGGCCTTCCTTTGGATCGAAGCGGGCGAATCGGGCGCGAAAGGCGGTTAGGCGATGGCGGTGATGAGCATGACGGGATTCGCCCGCGCCGCCGGAAGCAGCGCCCCCTGGCGCTGGGCGTTCGAGCTGAAAACCGTCAACGCCAAGGGGCTCGACCTTAGACTGCGTATGCCCGCGCCCTTCGATCGGGTTGAAACGGAAGCCCGGGCCCGGCTCGCCAAGGCGCTCGCGCGCGGGACCTGTTTCGGCACGCTCGCCGTCCAGCGGGAAGGCGCAGCGATCGAAGCGCGCATCGACGCGGTCGCGCTCGAATCGATCGCCGCCGCGGCGCGCGATGCGGCCCAGAAAGCCGGGCTTGCGCCGCCGACCATGGACGGGCTCCTCGCCTTGCGCGGGGTAGTCGAGACCGCCGAGGCGGGCGATGACGAGGCGTCGATCGCCGCGGCCTGCGTGGGCGCGCTCAAGAGTGTCGATGAAGCCATCGCCGCGCTCTCCGTCGGTGCGTCGGGGAGAGGGGAAGGCGCTCGCGGCATTGCTCAGCGACCGGCTAAAGAGCATCGCCGCGCTGGTCGAGGCCGCCGACACCAATCCGGCCCGTCGCCCCGAAGCGGTCCGCGACCGGCTCGCCGAGAGCGTGGCGGCGCTTATGGGCTCCTCGCGCGGCCTCGACGAGAACCGCCTTTACCAGGAGGCGATCCTGCTCGCGGCGAAAGCCGACATTCGCGAGGAGCTCGACCGGCTCAAGACCCATGTCGGCGCCGCGCGCGCGCTTATCGAGGAGGGCGGGCCGATCGGCCGCCGGCTCGATTTTCTCTCCCAGGAGCTGGCGCGCGAGGCGAGCACCCTCTGCGCCAAGGCCAATGATGTGAGCTTGACGGCGCAGGGGCTTGAACTGAGGGCGCAAATCGAGCAATTCCGCGAGCAAGTGCAGAACGTGGAGTGAGATTCGAAGCGATGGAGGCGAGCCGGCGAGGCATGATCCTGATTCTGTCTTCGCCATCCGGGGCGGGCAAGACCACGCTGACGCGGATGCTGATCGAGGACAGCACGCTCGATCTCACGCTCTCGGTATCGGTGACGACGCGCGAGCAACGCTCGTCCGAAGTCGACGGCGTCCACTATCATTTCGTCAAACGCGGCGAATTCGAGCGCATGAAGGCTGCGGGCGAACTGCTCGAATGGGCCCAGGTACATGGCAACGGCTATGGCACGCCCCGCGCGCCGGTGGAGAAGGTGCTGGCGCAAGGGCGCGACATGCTGTTCGACGTCGACTGGCAGGGCGCAAGCCAAGTGCGCGAACGGCTGGGCGACGATGTCGTCACCATCTTCGTCCTGCCGCCGTCGATGCGGGAATTGCGCCAGCGGCTCGAGCGTCGGGCGGAGGACACCGCCGCCTCGATCGAAGCGCGGTTCGAGAGCGCGAAACGGGAGATCGAGCGGTGGCGCGATTATCACTACGTTGTCGTCAACGATGATCTAAAGCGGACCTACCGCGACGTGAAGACGATCGTGGCAGCCGAGCGGCTACGCGTGAGGCGAATCCAGGCGGGGGTCGAGCAGCTGGTCGAGCGGCTGATGGGCGAGTGGGTTAAGAGTGAATAGCACCAGTATCTTGCAGGAGATTGTTGACGCGTTTCATTCGAGACGCATCGCCGCTCGCATGAAAACTTCCGCCGCGGAAGACGAAAACCGCGTTGGGGCCGCGGCCGCCGCACGCAAATCGGACGGACGGAATGCCTCAGCTGCGCAGCGAAAGCTGTTGCTGACGCCGCCCGAATATGCAGCTATTGAGTTGTGGGGCGAAAGGGATCGACAAGATGAACACCTGGGCGCCTTCCAGGCGGACGCGAATGGAGCGAATTGACGACGAAGCTGAAGCTCTGATCCGGGATCTCGGCGATCAGGCGTACCAGGAAGCGCGCCGAAGGGAGCATGAGGCCAGTTCCGAGTTCATCGCCGAAGACTGGGCGCTCGTCGCCCGGGCGGTCGCGCGCAAGACGGGCAGCCGCGTCGGCCTCAATCTCACGACCCAGCTGGAGATGAACACGTTCTTCGTGCTGGATCGCGAGCCGGGCGTGGCGCGGGAGGCTCGACCCCGTCCGGACCCGGAGGTGGCGCAGGCGCCGATACGCGAGCCAAAGCCCGTGGCCGTGGCCGCGCCCACGCCTCAGCCAGCGGCCGCGCCTAAGCCAGCAGCGGTCCCCACGCCTCAGCCGTTTCGGATCCAGTTTGTAGGCGCGACCACCGAGTCCGGACCAACCATATTGCGGGAGGACGAGATCCGGGCCTCCGACGTCTCCGCCGCGATCATCGCCGCCGCGATCGCCTCCTGGCCGCCCAAAACGATCGGCTTGCGCATTCTCGATCACGACGGGCACGAGGTTTTCGGCCGACAGAAGCCCGCCGGCCGATAGGGGCTGCCGCGACGCCGGGCCGAGGTCGAATCGCCGCGTCGAAGTCAGCTAACTCGTTTCGCCCAAACTAAAAAGGGCGTCCGCAGCGAACTGGACAAAGCCTGCGAGCCATATCGGCCGGCTGGCGGCAAGTGGATCAGAACGGCGGGTAATGATGATATTTTTGAAAGTACATTTCGGCCTCTTCTTGCCTGGCTTTCGCTTGAGCTTCGGTTCCGCTCAGCGCAAAATCCCTGGCTTCTTGCTGAAGCTTGGCGAATAGCACTTTGCCGAGACCTTCGCTTTCCTTGTTGGTTCGACCGAAACCGTTACCGGAGCCAGGAAAGACGATCGTAATCGCGCCGCCGTTCAATCCCTCGTTGCGCAAGTGACCGCCGACGACGGTCTCATGGCCGAGATCCCTGTGGAGAGCTATCGACGCCTCCCCCAGGCTACCGGCAGGGCCGACATCCCCGAAGCAGGCGTAACTGATGCGGATCCCCGCGATCACAACACCTATGTCGCCCTTACCAATACGGTGCCTGATCCAAAAATCTCCGGGAAGCACGAAGTAGTTGATCTCGTCAGCATCGAGCGAACTACCGTCCGCTTTACGAGTTGCGGTGGTCGCTTGCCCTGACGGATCTTCCTTATGCCCATGCGCATCAGGTATCGCGAACCGAGAGCCGTCCGTATCGAGGGCCAATTTTGAATCGAAATAGATTTCCCCGTTCGGAAACTTGCACATGAAATTCTTGCCAAAGAAGACCTCTTCGATCGGCTTGGTCCGCGGATCCGAAATCAGGCCCACGATGTCGTCGAGAATGAGAACCGGCAATCCTTGGGGCTGATAAGTCATTTTCGCCTCACGATTTCCGTGGCGACCTATGGCGGAAAACCACGCCCCCGACAGTGACGTGGATCACAAGGCCGTTGGCGCCGGGGCGACCTTCCGCCGCCGTTTCCAACCGCCGGGATCAGGCCGACGGGTGATGCGGTTTTGTGGGTATTCAGCCAAACCCGCCGCACATGTCGGGGTACCGCACAAGGCTCAACGGCCGGGGAAAAGCGCCCCGCTTCCAGACCCACCACGCAGGCCGGAGGCCCCCTCCGTCGACGCCCCCGATCCATGTCCAAGACTTGCGTTCTTCGCACGTATTATCGTCCAGCCGAGCCCTCAGGCCCGGAGGACGGCGGCCGCGTCGGTCAAGCAGAATTTCGCGCGCAAGGAACCGCTGTGAGGATCACTCCGCCGCCGCGGCGGCCTCGCGTTCGCGAACCTCGAAGATCTCGAACTCGTCGCTCAGTCCCCGAAGCTGCGAGGACCGCGGGGTCGTCCTGTAGCTCGATTCGCTCAATACCCGCGCGACCTCCGAGCTGTCGATGATCGGCTTGGTCGCCAGGATGGCGGTCGGGTCGGCGAGCTCGTTCACGCGCGAGGCGATATTGACCGTCTGGCCGAAATAATCCTGCCGGTCGTCTAGCATGACAGCGAGGCACGGACCCGAATGCAGCCCGATATTGAGCGCGAGGTCGTCGCCGCCGCGCTCCTCGTTGATCTTGCGCATCGCCTCGCGCATGCGCATCGCCGCCCGCAACGCCCGGTCGGGCGTGGGGAAGGTCGCCATCACAGCGTCGCCAATGGTCTTGACCACCGCGCCTCCCTCGGCCGAGACCGCTTCGAGCAGCGCGCCGAAGTGGCTGCGCACCAGATCGAAGGCCGCGAGGTCGCCGATCCGGTCATAGAGCGCGGTCGAGCCTCTGAGGTCGGTGAACAGGATTGTCAGGCTCGTGATCTTGAACCGCTGCTCTGGATCGAACGTCCCGCTGCGATAAAGATCGCGGAACGCCTGATTGCTGAGCAGACGGGTTGCGGTCAGGAACGGCAGGCGAGGACTGGTCAGCTTGTCCATCTCCTCGCTATGGAGCCAGATTCCAGGCATCGTCCGGCGGGCGGTCTTGTTCTCGAACGAGATGCGCGCTGGCCCCGGCGCAATCTTGAGCGTGCCGTTTTGCGCATGGGCGTCGGCGAACACGAGCGACAGGTTGCGCCGCTCCCGGGTCTCCTCGCCCTCGACCTGAAGAAAGAGCGACGAGTGGGTGACCGGGTCGAAGACGATCGCGAACCCTTTCGGCAGATTGAGCGACATCGCCGCCTTTTCGCCCGCGCCGAGCTCCATCACGTCGAGCGTCACCCGTTGGATGGCGCTTTCGACGTCGTCAGGGGTGTCATTGCTCGAACTCCAGAAGATCTGGCGCATGTATTCGGCAAAGGGAAGCGAATCCGGATCGTGCGCGGCGATACGCCGCACGCCCGGATTGACGGTGAATGTGACTTCAACCAGCTTGTCGAGCGTCGGCTCGTAATCTTCCGCGCAAAGCGAGCAATAATAGTGCGCGTGATTGAGCGTCTTGAGCCCCATGCCCGCCTCGAGCACGCCCCCGCATCCCGGGCACAGCATGTTCCACGACATGTCGAACAGCCCGAGCCGCGCGGCATGAACGAAGCCGCCGATCGTCTCTTCCTCATCCAGACCATGCGCGTTGGCGTAAGTGACAGGATTGATCCGGTTGAGCAGCCGATCCTGGTCGTTTTCAACGGATGTCTTTAGGGCGTCAACCACCGCCGGATGGGCGGTTTGCCGCAAGAGGCCGAAGAGGGCATCTGTGTCAGCCATTGAATTTCCTCGATAATGTGTTGGCGGCGATTAACCGTTGGCCGCCGCCAGCCGCCCACAACGCGGCGCCAGCAAATGCCCCCTCTATATAGGGACGATCCGACGCTCAGGAAGCAGAGTTGACCTGCGCCCGCAATCGGCCTGGCGCACCTTGGCTGCTAAACCATGCTTTGGAACAAATCAAGAACCTTTTCTCGAGCGCAGTGTTATCTCGCGGGCAATAGGTCAATCTTGCCCCTGGCGCGATACGAAACTTGCGGTCAAATCGACGCCAGAATCTGACGCGCAGCCTTCAGATGCGGAAGGTCAACCATCTTGCCATCCACGCCGAGGGCGCCCGCCTCCGGATTGGCCTCGAAAGCGGCGACGATCTTGCGCGCGTGCTCAATTTCGATTTCGGACGGCGCATAGGCGCGGTTGATGACGGCGACCTGATCGGGATGAATCGCCAGGCGCCCGACGAAACCGTCTCGCCGGGAGCGGCGGCAATCCTGTTCGAGGCCCTCGAGATCGCGAAAATCCGCGTAGAGCGTGTCGATCGCCGCGACCTCGGCGGCCGAGGCGGCGAACAGGCACTGTGCGCGCGCCAGTTCATAGGGAAACGTCCACGACCCGTCCGGCTCCTTGTTGTCGGTCGCGCCGAGCGCCGCGGAAAGATCTTCCGCGCCCCAGGTCAGGGCGATCAGCCGCGGATTCGCCGGCGCATAGGAGCCAAGCGCGAACATCGCTTTTGCTGTCTCCGTCGCGACGCTCGCCAGTTTGACTGAGCCCCGCGGCATGCCAGCCTTGGTCTCGAGCGCCTCGAGATAGTGATCGATGCGCTCAAGGTCGGCTGCGCCATTGACCTTGGGGATCAGAAGCGCGTCGAGGCCCGGCTTGACGACCGCCGTGAGGTCGTCGAGCGCAAGCCCGGTGTCGAGCGCGTTGATGCGGACGGTGAGCAACCAGCCCCGTTTCGTGTCCGGGACGATCAGCCCGGCGACAAAGGCGCGGGCGGCGGCCTTTTGTGCGAGCGCAACGGAATCTTCGAGGTCGAGGATGAGCGCATGCGCGCCGCAATCCTTGGCGCGCGCGAATTTTCGTTCGGAATCGCCGGGGACGAACAGGAGCGAGCGCAGTCTCATTTCGCTTTCCGCAAATCGGGCCAATAGCGGCGCGCCCGCAACTCTGAAGCAGGCGAAGCGCTATGGCCAAGCAAAAAAGGCGACGATCAGCGGTCCTTGGCCAGCCTCGCGTTTTGCATAAGCCTCAAAGATATCCTCTATGAGATTGAAGTCTTGAACGGATCTGGCGCGCAGCTTCGCGTTCGGCGCCCCCTGACCTAAGGTCATTGTCTGATGGCTGCGGCCGGGTGGAGTGACGATCAGCGCCGCGTCATCGGCTCGCATCGCAAGAGTGCGTTTTTGCAAGCACTGATTTCGGAATGTGGGCCGCGGATCACTACCGCGAGGTTGCATATCCGCATCCAAGCTTGTACCAACATTCGCTCTGCGTTAATCGCACGGTCCGGGCTGGCGCAGTTCGACGGCAAGGACCCCAAACCCGCTCGAGCGGAGACCGCTCATGAACGAAACAGTTTTCGGCGCCTCGTTGAAGCCCGAAACGGCGGGCAAGAAACCGGCAGGCGCTTTCGGGAGTACGCCAATACTCTATATCTGCGTTGTTTTGGCAGTGGCGCTCGCTTCCTACGGATACTGGACTCGCACCCGCACCATTTTTGCCTGCAAGGCCGACGGGTACACCGCCGACCGGTACATCGCTTATTGCGACGCCGGGAATTACGCGGACTATGAGCACGGAGCCTTCTGGTTCGATCTTGAACCTGCGGCGCGACAGTACGCCAAGGACGCGGATGTCCTGTTTCTCGGCAACAGTCGCCTCCAGGTTGGATTCTCCACGGCTGCGACGGCAGACTGGTTCAAGCACGCATCCGCTCATTATTATCTGTTGGGGTTCAGCTATTTTGAGAACGCGTTGTTCGCCGAGGGCCTTCTCCGCAAATTGCGCCCTCGCGCCAATGTCTTTGTGATCAATGTTGACGATTTTTTCGATCTAGAAGAAACGGAGCCAGTCAAGTCTATTTGGCATGATCCGCAAGCGGAAGGTCGGTACGAATCGAAGCGTTTCTGGCAGTCGGTCCACAAGGCGGTCTGCAAACCATTTGGCGCGCTTTGCGGCTCTCACGTTGTTACGTACCGCTCGCGGGAAACGGGGGCATACGAGATGCGGACGCCGCGAGATATCTCGCCCGTTTCCTATGACGAGGGTGTCGATCAGAGCGTCGTTGACCGTGACACGGCCGCCGCAATAGACTTCGTAAAGCGGTTTGCCCAGGGTAAATGTGTCATTCTGACGATGGTGCCCTCTGTCGAGACAAAAATCGCAAAGGCGAACGCGATCGCAAAGAACCTGGGCGTTAAGCTGGTGACGCCTGGAATTCTGGAGGGTCTGCAAACCAAAGATGGATATCACCTGGATCAGCCGAGCGCCGAACGCTGGTCCCAAGCTTTTTTTCAAACAGCGGGGCCCGAAATTCGCTCGTGCCTCGAAAACCAGGGCGGAGCGCACTCCTAAGGTTCCGGCATCCACTCACCGTTCAACCGATGGATCGTTCTTATGCTGAATGGCGCCTCCCCCCGAAGTCCGACCATGAGCTGGCTGCCGGCCGCGCCCGATTTCCGCGGCGATCTGCGCGCCGCGCTGGACCAAACGAAGCCGACGGATCGCCTTGAGGGCTTGGCAGCGCTAGCGGGCCATCGGCTCGGGTTCCTGGAGACCGTGCAGCTCGATCGGGCGCTCGCGCGACTGGATGTGAAGGAAGCGTCCGGCTTCCAGACGGTCCGGCTCGCCATCCTCTCGTCCTCGACCGTCGATCATTTGCCCCCCGCCATCCGGGTCGCCGGCCTGCGGCGGAGATTGCTGATCGAGGTCCATAGCGGGTCCTATGGGCAATACCGGCAGGATCTGCTCGATTCCAACTCGGCGCTGCATCGGTTCAAGCCGCAGGCGGCGCTGTTCTCGCTCTCGGCGCGGGAGGCGATCGCCGGCGTGCCCCTCACCGCGACGGCGGCCGAAGTCGACGCGGCGATCGGGCGCTTGATCGGCGAATTGCGCTCGCTGTGGCGCAAGGCGCGCGAAATTGGCGCGGCGGTCATTCAACAGACCTTCCTCGACGTGAGCGAACCGCTGTTCGGCGGCTATGAGCGGATGGTTCCAGGCGCGCCGGGCGCAATCGTCGCCCGGCTCAACGATCGTCTCGCCGAGGCCGCGGCTGAAGACAAGGCGCTCTTGCTCGATGTCGCGCGCGCCAGCCAGCGGGACGGGATTGACGCCTGGTTCGACGTCGGGCGCTGGCTTCAGGGCAAGCTCGAAATCGCTCCCCAGGCCGCGCCGTCTTATGGCGATCTCGCCGCGCGCATCCTCGCCGCGCAGCGGGGGCTGTCGAAGAAATGTCTGGTGCTCGATCTCGACAATACGCTGTGGGGCGGCGTGATCGGGGACGACGGGCTCGACGGCATCGTGCTCGGCGAGGGAAGCGCGGCCGGCGAAGCCCATCTCGCCTTGCAGCATTACGCCAAGCAGCTCAAGGAGCGCGGGATCATCCTGGCCGTCTGCTCCAAGAACGACGCCAGGATCGCCGAGGCCGCCTTTCGCGACCATCCGGAAATGGTCCTGCGGCGGGCGGACATCGCAGCGTTCCAGGCGAATTGGGACGACAAGGCGCAAAATCTCAAGGCGATCGCCGCCAGGCTCAACATCGGCGTCGACGCTCTCGTGTTCGTCGACGACAATCCGATCGAGCGGGCTCGCATCCGCCAGAGCCTGCCGATGGTCGCCGTGCCGGAAATGCCGGATGATCCGGCGCATTATGTGCGCTGCCTGGCGGATGCAGGCTATTTCGAAGCCGTGGCCTTCACCGCCGACGATCGGAGCCGGGCCGAACAATACGCCGCCAACGCCGAACGCGAGGCTATGCTCGGATCGGCCGAAAGCATGGACGAATTCCTCCGCGGGCTTAACATGACGGCCGTCTACGGGCCGTTCACCGCCGTCGATCACGCCCGCGTCGTCCAGCTCATCAACAAGACCAATCAATTCAACACCACCACCCGCCGGTATGCGGGCGAGGAGGTCGCGCGGATCATGGACGATCCCGATTCCTTGACGCTGCAATTCCGCCTCCTCGATCGCGTGGGCGACAACGGCCTCGTCAGCACGATGATCCTGCGCCCGACGCCGGCTGACGATGACGTGCTCGAGATCGAGAACTGGGTGATGAGCTGCCGGGTGTTCGGGCGGGAGCTTGAATTCGAAGCGATGAACATCGCCGTCGAGGCGGCGCGGGAGCGCGGCGCGCGGGCGCTGGTCGCTGAGTATATCCCGACGCCCAAGAACGACGTGATCAGCAAGCTCTACCCGAGCCTCGGCTTCACCGAGATCGACGGAGCGGCGCCCGGCAACGGGGCGACGCGCTGGCGTCTCGATCTCGCCGACTACGTCACCCGGAACACTCACATCGTGGGGCAAGAGCAGCAGGATGACCGATCAAGAGATACTCGCCAAATTCACCCGCATTCTTCGCGATCTGCTGCTCGACAACTCGATCGAGTTGACGATGGCAACGCGGCGTGAGGACGTCCCGAACTGGGACTCGTTCAATTACATCAACTTCATCGTCGCGGTCGAAATGGAGTTCGGGGTGAAGTTCAAGGTGGCCGACATCGAGTCGTTCCCTGACGTCGGGGCAATCGTCAAGCAAACGGCGACGATGCTGGCCTGAGGTCGGCCGAAGGTGAGGCGCGTGAGGACGGGCGGGCCGGTCATGCGGCTTGAAACCGGAGGTCATTGTTCATGGCTTGGATGTTGTCGGGAGAACTAGGCGCTCATGCTGTTTAACTCCCATGAATTCCTGTTCGTGTTTCTGCCGGCGACCCTGCTCGGCTTCTTTCTCATCGGCCGCGCCTCCCGCCAGGCGGCGATTCTGTGGCTGATCCTGACGTCGCTCGTGTTCTATGGCTGGTGGCGGCCGCTCAACATCCTCATTATTGGGCCGTCGATCATCATCAATTACCTGCTGGCGTCCTACCTGCTGCGGCTGAGCCAGCGGGGCGACAAGCCCGGCCTGTCGCGCGCGGTGCTACTGCTTGGCATCCTGTTCAACGTCGTCTTCCTCGGCTTTTTCAAATACGCCGACTTCGTCACTGGCACGATCAACGACGTGTTCGGCGCCAATTTTGTTCTCCTGCACATCATCCTGCCGCTCGGCATCTCGTTCATCACCTTTCAGAAGATCGCCTTCCTGATCGACGTTCAGGCGGGGCGGGTGAAAGCCTTCACCTTTCGCGAATATTGCACCTTCGTTCTCTTCTTCCCGCAGCTCATCGCCGGGCCGATCGTCCATTATCGCGAGATGATGCCGCAGTTCGCGGCGGCGACCTGCCGGTTCGACAAGGAGAACTTCGCCGTCGGTCTGACGCTGCTCTTCTTCGGCCTGTTCAAGAAGGGGGTGCTCGCCGACAATATCGCGCCCCTGATCACGCCGATCTATCAGCACTCGGCCGAGGCGGGCGGCCATACGCCGATGCTGATCGCCTGGCTGGCGGCGGTCGGCTTCACGCTGCAGATTTACTTCGACTTCTCCGGCTATACCGACATGGCGCTCGGGCTCGGCCGGTTCTTCGGCATCAAGCTCCCGCCCAATTTCAACTCGCCGCTCAAGGCGTCGAACATCGTCGACTTCTGGATCAACTGGCACATGACGCTGACGCGGTTCCTCACCGCGTACATCTACAATCCGTTGGTGCTGTGGCTGACGAGGCGCAGGCTAACCAACGGGCGTCCCGGATACAGCGCCCGCAATCCGTCGGTTGGCGCCTTCGTTTCGCTGCTGATGGTTCCCCTGATCACGACCATGTTCATTTCCGGGCTGTGGCACGGGGCCGGCTACGGATTCGTCATCTGGGGCCTCATCAACGGCGTTTATCTCGTCGTGGATCACGGCTGGCGCGTTTACGCCGCGCATCGGTTTCGGGACCGTGCGGCTTACGCCCGCGTCATGAAGCCCATCGGTTTCGTCGTGACCTTCGTCGCCTTCACCCTGTCGATGATCTTTTTCCGCGCGACGACGGTGCACTCGGCGATCGATCTCCTCAAGGGCGCGCTGGGGCTCCACGGCTTGGGGCTGCACGGCGCCGCGGCGGTCGCGGCGACCTACGGGACGGACCTCAGGCACGCAGTGATGTGGGTCGCGATCCTGCTGTTTATCGCTCTCGTCTGCCCCAACACGCTGCAAATCCTGGCTCCGTACGAACCGGCGCTGGGGGTAAAGCCGGCCGCGACCATGCCGATCATCGGGAAACTTCGCATTCCGGCTTGGGGCCCGTCGCTTCCCTGGGCGATCGCCGTCTCGGTCGTCGCCGCCGTTGCGATCTTCTCCATTGGCGGCCCGAGCGAGTTCTTATACTGGCAGTTTTAGTTTCTGACGGAAATTGAGGGTTCGGATCCGCAAAGGTTTCAGGACTTACGCGCAGCAAAGGCAAAGACTTTGTATCTGGGAGGAACTCCGCGTGACGGCCGCGCCGGATATGTCCGAAGTTAATGACGTCATTAAGCTTCCTCTCACGATGTTCACGGGCTTGAGTCAACGGGCGCGGCCGCCTGGAATTGGGACGTGGTAATGTGCGGCGGCGCCGCATTGTCAGCGCCGCGCAAGCGACGTCTTCAATTCTACGTAGCCAAGATTCTCGTTGCGAAGATTGGAATTAACGGTATAAGACCGATAAAATACGGCGATGGGCAAGAACGAGATGGGATCTCCACCGGCGCAACTGATGGATTCTGGGCTGTGCGGGCTTTCACTGGTGGCGGGGTATTACCGCATCGCCGGGGACCCGGCGCAGCTCAGGCATCAGCTCGCCCTGACCGGCCGAAACGCGCGGGCTGAAGATATCGTTCGCGGCGCGAACGTTCTTCAGTTGAAGTCTCGCATCCTTCGCAATGTGACCGCGAAGCGTCTCGGCGCCATTCCCTACCCGGCGATCCTGGGCCTCAAGGCGGGTGGTTTCGCGGTCTTAGGCGCGGGTTCGGCCAAGGGGATGGCGCGGCTGGTCGATCCGATCGCCCGAACGGCGCAAGAGCTGTCGACGGAGGCGATCGTCGCTCTGTCCTCGGGCGAGGTGGTGCTAATCACGCGACGGTTCGCGGGAACGGGCGTCGATCCCAACACCTTTGGGTTCCGCTGGTTCTGGCCGTCGATCATGCGCTACCGGCGCGCGCTCGCCCACGTGGTGGTCGCCTCGCTGTTCGTGCAATTGTTCGCTCTCGCGACGCCGATCTTTTTCCAGCTCGTCGTCGACAAGGTTCTGGTTCACAAGGGCGTTTCGACGCTGATCGTGCTGATCGTCGGCATGGTGACGCTCGGCTTGTTCGAGACCATCCTGCAGTTCCTGCGCACCTATACCCTGAGTCACACCACGAACCGGATGGACGTCGAGCTCGGCCGGCGCCTGTTCCATCATCTCTTCCGGCTGCCGCTGGCCTATTTCGAGACCCGCGCGGCCGGCCAGACCGTGGCTCGCATGCGCGAGCTCGAGACGATTCGCAGCTTCCTGACCGGGCAGGGGCTGACCTCGCTGCTCGACCTTGTCTTCACCCTGATCTTCTTCGTGGTGATGTTCATCTATTCGGTGAAGCTCACCCTGGTCGTGCTTGCTTCGATACCCGTTTATATCGTCATCGCCAGTCTCATTCGGCCGGTGTTGCGCGAGCAGATCAACGAGAAGTTCAACCGCGGCGCCCGGTCGCAGCAGTTCCTGGTCGAATCGATCGTCGGCGCGCAGACGCTCAAGGCCGCGAGCGTCGAGCCGATGATGCAGGCGCAATGGGAGGAGCGGCTGGCGGCCTACGTGCGCACCTCGTTCAACGCCGGGATTTCGGGCGCGCTCGGACAGAACCTCATCCAGTACGTGAGCAAGGTCACGACCGCGCTGATCCTGTTTGTCGGCGCGCAATCGGTGATGGACGGGTCGATGACGGTCGGCGAACTCATCGCCTTCAACATGATCGCGAGCCAGGTGGTGCAGCCGATCCTGCGGTTGTCGCAATTATGGCAGGATTTTCAGCAGGTGCAGGTGTCGGTCGCGCGTCTCGGCGACATTCTCAACGCCCCGCCTGAGCCTGCGCCGCAGAACCTCCTCACCCTGCCGCCGCCGCGTGGCGCGATTGCGTTTCGCGACGTGACGATGCGCTATCGGCCCGATGCGGCGGACGTCCTGCGCAATATTTCGCTGTCGATCGAGCCGGGCGAGGTGATCGGCGTCGTCGGTCCCTCGGGCTCGGGCAAATCCACCCTGACCAAGCTCATCCAGCGCCTCTACAGTCCGCAATCCGGTCAGGTGATGATCGACGGCGTCGACGTCGCGCAGCTCGATCCCAGCTGGCTGCGCCGGCAGATCGGGGTGGTGCTGCAGGAGAACATGCTCTTTAACCGCACCATCCACGAAAACATCGCGCTCGGCGACCCGGCAATGCCGCGCGTGGTGGTGATGCACGCGGCCAAGCTCGCAGGCGCGGACGAGTTCATCGCCCAGTTGCCGCAGGGCTATGACACGATGATCGAGGAACGCGGCGCCAATCTCTCCGGCGGCCAGCGTCAGCGGATCGCCATCGCCCGGGCTCTGGTGACCAATCCCCGCATTCTGATCCTCGACGAAGCGACCTCGGCGCTCGACTACGAGAGCGAACGGATCATCCAGGACAACATGCGCTCGATCGTGCGCGGGCGCACCGTCATCATCATCGCCCATCGCCTGGCGGCGGTTCGTCCCTGCACCCGGATTGTGGGCATGTTCAGGGGCGAGATCGTGGAGGTCGGCGGGCACGACGAACTGCTCGACCGCAAGGGCGGGCTATACGCTCGCCTCTGGGCGCTGCAATCCGATCAGGCGAGGGTGAGGGCGCCAGCATGAACGAGCGCGCCGCGCCGCCGCCGGAGGCGTCCCCGCCCCCATCGCCGCCCCAGCCTTCACGGCCGGCGCTCCCCGCGGTCACGGGCCGTGACCGCGAATTCCTGCCGGCTGCGCTTGAAATCCTGGAGACGCCGCCCCCGCCGCTGCCGATCGCGCTCATCGCGACGATCAGCGCCTGCGCGCTGGCGGCGCTCATCTGGTCGTATTTCGGCCGGCTGGACGTTCACGCGACGGCGCCGGGCAAGATCGAGCCAATCGGCTACGCCAAGGTGATCGAGCCGCTCGATCCAGGCAAGATTGCCGCTATCCATGTCGTGAGGGGCCAGGCGGTCAAGGCGGGCGAGTTGCTCCTGGAGCTCGATCCGGCGGAAGCCAACGCCGACGCAACGAGCGCCAAGGATGCGCTCGACGCCAGTCTGGCTGAGATGGCGCGGCGCCATTACGCGATCGACGCGGTGCGGGCGGCGCAGATCGACGGGCAGGGCGCGCGGGACAGGCTTGACGCGCGCAGCCAGGAAGAGGCGCCGACGGTTGACTCTGCTCCGGTCGAGAATCTCGCCGGCGAGCCGGAACTGAAGGTCGCCTGGGGCGCGACCGTGCCCGAACAGTTCCGATTGCGCCAGGAAGCCGTGCTGCGCGCCGATCTCGCTCAGCTTTCCGACTCGCTCAAGGCGCTCGACCGGCAGATGGCGGAGAAGCTCGCGACGCAAAAGCGCCTCAACATGAGCATCGCCTTCCAGAACACGCTGATGGAGACCTTGAACCAGCGCGTTTCGACCAGGCAGCAGGCGATCGACCTCAACGTGGGCACCAAGATCGATCTCTTTAACGCCAAGGAGGAACTGGAGAAGTCGCAAGCCGCGCTCGCCTCCGACCAGGGACAACTGATCGAGACCGACGCGGCGGTCCGTTCGGTGCGCAGCGAGAAGGCCAAGACCATCTCCCAGTTCATCGCCGACAACGAGAACAAGCTCGCCGATGCGGCGCGCAAGGCGGACGAAGCGCGTCAGTCGCTAGCCAAGGCCGACGCGCGCCTCGCCCGCACGCGCCTCTATGCGCCGACCGACGGCGTCGTTCAGCAGATGGCCGTCACGACGGTCGGCCAGGTCGTCACCACCGGCCAGCAACTCATTGTGCTCACGCCGATCGGCGGCAAGCTTCAGGTCGAGGCGCTGGTGGCGAACCTCGATATCGGCTTCATCAGGCCGGGCCAGGACGCGGTGATCAAGGTCGACGCCTTCCCGTTCACCCGCTTCGGCGCCCTGCACGGCAAGGTCGTCAACATCGCCTCCGCCGCCGTCTCGGAGCAGGACGCCAAACGGGCCCTCGCCAATGCGACCGCGTCGGCCAACGTGGCGCCCGAGCAGCCCAGCGCTCCCGGGCAACCTGAAAGCTTCGTTTTTCCGGTGACCGTTTCGCTCGACGAAAGCGCGATGAAAATCGACAACGCGAACATACCCTTGACCCCGGGCATGACCGTCACTGTTGAAATCAGGACTGACTCCCGGCGGGTCCTCGACTATCTGCTCTCGCCCCTGGCGAGAATCGGATCGGAAGCCTTGAGGGAGAGGTAGAAGGCCCTGGTCCAATCCTATGATGTGCGGCGCTGCGTGGCGCTTTCGGGTCGGCGTCGGCCCGATTAAAGCGTGCCGAACTCAGGCCAGGTCGCCCTCCGGGGCCGGTTCTTCGGCCAGCTCCTCCAATTCGGCCATGGTCTGTTCGACGGTCCGATGATGCGGCTCTTCGTACCAGACCGACGCAACCCTCTCGACGTCGCTCGCGCTCACGCCCACATGGACGACCTGCGGCCGCTGCGATTCCAGGAACTCGTTGACGGCGTCCTCCAGCGACTTGATCGGCGTGGTCACGCCCTGTGAAAATAGCTTCACCCGCATTGCTTAACTCCGATAAGGGTCTGTCGCCTTGATGAAAGGCCCCCCTTTTCGCAGCGGAAGGCGCGCGCTCCAAGCCTGATCTTAAACCCCACCCGCTTCGTTGGAACGATCTGGCGCCTTGCGCGTTTCCCGCCCTCAGCCGTCCCCGGGTAGACCCATGAAATTGTTCCGGTGCCAAGTCTGCGACAACATCATCTACTTCGAGAATCGAACCTGCGGCCGCTGCGGCCATCGGCTCGGCTATGTTCCCGAGGTTGAGACCCTGACCGCGCTTGAGCCGGCGGGCGGGGACTCCTGGACGCCCTTGGCGGGCGACGGCGCTCAGCGCCGTTTCTGCGCCAACGCGGACTACGACGTCTGCAATTGGCTTACCTCCGCCGGAAGCCCGGATCGTCTCTGCGTCGCCTGCCGGCACAACGATACGATTCCCGATATCTCTCAACCATCGCATCTTGTCGCCTGGCGCGACATCGAGCTCGCCAAGCATCGGCTGTTCTATAGCCTCTTGCGCTGGAAGCTGCCGCTCAAGACCCGCGCCGAAGACCCCGCCCACGGGCTGGCGTTCGAATTTCTGGCCGATCCGCCCCATCCTTCCGGCCCCAAAGTGATGACCGGACACGACGATGGGGTGGTGACGATCGCGCTGGCGGAAGCCGACAGCGCCGAGATCGAGAAGCGCCGGGCGGAACTGGCCGAGCCCTATCGCAGCCTGCTCGGCCATTTCCGCCATGAGGTCGGACACCATTATTGGGACATCCTGGTTCGCGACGGCGGCAAGCTCGAGAAATGCCGCGCGACATTCGGCGACGATACCCAGGATTACGAGGCGGCGCTCAAGCGCCATTACGAGCAGGGTCCACCCGCCGACTGGCCGGAGCGCTTCGTCTCGGCTTACGCGACATCCCATCCTTGGGAGGATTTCGCCGAGACCTGGGCGCACTATCTGCATATCGTCGATACGCTTGAGACGGCGAGCGCTTTCGGGGTCAGGATCGCGCCTGCCGTCGACAGGGAGGGCGCGCACTTCGCCAAGCTCGACTTCGACCCTTACGTGGACGGCTCGATCGAGCACCTTGTTGAAGCCTGGACGCCCTTTGTCGTCGCCATGAACAGCGTCAATCGGGCGATGGGCAGGCCCGATCTCTATCCGTTCGTCATCGCGCCTGCGGTGGTGGAGAAGCTGCGCTTCATCCACGATCTGGTGCGCGGGGTGGCGCGCGACGTCCGCGCGGGAGCGCGCGAAGCCGCTTAAGGCCGCTGTCCGGCAACTGGCGCAAAGCTCAGCTGCTCTGTCATTCCCGGCGGACTGAAAGTCCGACCGGGAATCCAGCCTCCAACGACCGTCGACCGTCGGCCGTTTTGCGGCCGTCGGGGAATGAAGGTCTGAGGAGGAACGACCGGCCCCTTACTTCCCAAGCGCCTTGTCGGTGACCACGGTCGTATAGGCGCCGGTCGGCGCCTTGGTGATGACGGGGTCGGAGCCGCCGGTGAGCAGCGTTTTCACCGTGCGCTCGTAATCGGCCTTGTCGAGGCGCCCGTCGGAGCCTTCAGTGAGCTTGTTGATCTCGCCCATCATCTGCGTCTGGTGATGCTCCGTCTGGGCGCCGGACGTATCGTTGTCGAGCACGATCTTGACCGCGTCGTCAGGATGCGCGCGGGCGTAGTCCCAGCCCTTCATCGAGGCCTTCACGAACTTCGCCATCTTGTCGACGAACGCGGGGTCCTTGAGCTTGTCCTCCATCACATAGAGGCCGTCCTCGAGCGTCGAGACGCCCTCGTCCTCGTACTTGAACACCACGAGCTGGCTCGGCTTGTAGCCGGCGTCGAGCACCTGGAAATATTCGTTGTAGGTCATGGTCGAGATGCAGTCGGCCTGCTTCTGCAGGAGCGGATCGACGTTGAAGCCCTGCTTCACGACCTTGACCCCGTCAGCCGAGCCGTCGGTCTTGAAGTGCAGCTTGCCCATCCAGTTTAGGAACGGATATTCGTTGCCGTAGAACCAGACGCCGAGCGTCCGGCCCTTGAGGTCCTCGGGCTTCTTGATGCCGGTGTCGGCCCGGCAGGTGAGCTCGAGCCCCGAATGCTTGAAGGGTTGCGCGATGTTGACCAGGGGCTCGCCTTTTTCGCGCGCGGCGAGGGCGGCGGGCATCCAGTCGACGATCACATCGGCGCCGCCGCCCGCGATCACCTGTTCGGGCGCGATGTCGGGCCCGCCTGGCTTGATGGTGACGTCGAGCCCCTCGTCCTTGTAGAAGCCCTTGTCCTTGGCGACGTAATAGCCCGCGAACTGGGCCTGCGGCACCCATTTGAGCTGCAGCGTCACCTTGTTGTCCGCGGCCTGCGCGGCGCTCGCGGCCAAGAGCGTCGCGACGCCCGCGAACACGAATAGGCTTTTCCTCATTTTACGACCCTCCGGTTGAACCGCGGCCTCCCGTGCCGCCCGAGCAAAAAACACGCGATGCGCGTATAAATCAAGCCTCCTTCGCACGGTAGGAGGCGTGCCAGAACGTGACGCGGCGCTCGACGCCTGCAACGAGCGCATAGAACAGCGATCCGGTCAGCGCGGCGACGACGATCGTCGCCCAAACCATGTCGATGCTGAGATGCCCGACTTCGGTCGAAATGCGGAAGCCCATGCCGACGATCGGCGTGCCGAAGAACTCCGCCACGATCGCACCGATCATGGCCAGCGTCGTATTGATCTTGAGCGCATTGAAGATGAACGGCAGCGCCGCGGGCAGGCGGAGCGAGAGCAGCGTCTGCCAGTAGTCGGCGGCGTAGGTCTTCATCAGGTCGCGCTCCATCGCGCCCGCGCTTGCGAGCCCCGCGACCGTGTTCACCAGCATCGGGAAGAAGGTCATCACGACGACGACCGCGGCTTTCGAGGGCCAGTCGAAGCCGAACCACATCACCATGATCGGCGCGATGCCGACGATCGGCAGCGCGGAAACGAAATTGCCGATCGGCAGGAGGCCGCGCTGCAGGAACTGCGACCGGTCGATCAGGATGGCGACGGCGAGGCCCGCGGCCGAGCCGATCGCATAGCCCGCGAGCACGCCCTTCATCGTCTGGACGAGATCGACCCAGAGCGTCGGCAGCGAGGAGAAGAAGCGGCTCAGGATCGCCGAGGGCGCCGGAAGGATGACCTGCGGTACCCCGCCGATCCTGACGACCGCCTCCCAGAGCGCGAGCACCGCCGCGCCGAACACGATCGGCGGGACGAGATGGAGCGAGGCGGCGCGCGATCATCTGAGGAAACCCATGCGCCGTTCGACCGCCTGCCCCGCGAAGCCGATGAGGCCGACCAGCACGGCCGACAGCGCTGCGCCCACGAACAACGCCGCCCAGATCTGCACCGTCTGCCCGTAGTAGGAGCCGGCGAGCAGCCGCGCGCCGATGCCGCCGTCCTCGCTCTTCGTCACTTCGGCGACGATGGCGCCGACCAGCGCGGCCGCCGCGCCGACCTTCATGCTGGCGAAGAAGAAGGGCGCGCTCGCGGGCGCGCGCAGCTTCAGGAAAGTCTGCGCGCGGGTCGCCGAATAGGTGCGCATGAGATCGAGATGCAACGGGTCGGGCGAGCGGAAGCCTTTGACCATGCCGACGGTGATAGGGAAAAAGCAGAGATAGGCGGCGATCGCGGCCTTGGGCGCGATTCCCGTGATGTTGAACTGGCTGAGGATCACCACGATCATCGGCGCGAGCGCGATGATCGGAATGGTCTGCGAGGCGACGATCCACGGCATCATCGAGCGTTCGAGCCAGCCGACGGAGACGATCATGATCGCGAGCGCAATCCCGAGCGCAGCGCCGGCGAGGAAGCCGATCAGCGTTTCCTGAAGGGTGATCCATCCGTGGTAGACGAGGCTGCGCTTCGACGTCGGCGCGGTCGCGAAGACGAGCTTGTAAAGCTCGCTCACGATCTGGTGCGGGGCAGGCAGCTTCGGCCGCTCCATGTTGAGCGAGCCGGCGACAAGATCCTGCGTGGAATAGTCCGTGCGGCCGGCGTTGGCGAACTGATCGCGTTGAAGCGGCGCGTTGAGGAGCGCCGCGGCCAGATACCAGACCGCGAGAATGGCGAGAACGACCGTTGCGATGGGCAGCGCGGATTTCATCGGCGTCGCGGACCCTCACCCGGCCGACTTTCGTTGGCCACCTTCTCCCGGAGGGAGAAGGGAAGGCGCACACCTTCTCCCTCCGGGAGAAGGTGGACGCGCGCATCGCGGCCGGATGAGGGTGTGCGCCCGACCCTACCCGTCATACGAGTGTCCCTCGCGCAACCCGCGCCGCACACGGTTGGCGACGGCGATGAACTCGGGCGTCTCGCGAATCTCGAGCGTGCGGTCGCGGGGGAAATTGCATTCGATGACGTCGCAGATGCGGCCTGGCCTCGGCGACATGACCACGATGCGCGTCGACAGGAACACCGCTTCCGGAATCGAGTGGGTGACGAACAGCACGGTCTTGCCCGTCACTTCCCACAGGCGCAGCAATTGCTGGTTCAGCATGTCGCGAACGATCTCGTCGAGCGCGCCGAATGGCTCGTCCATCAACAGTAGATCGGGATCGAAGGACAACGCCCGCGCGATCGAGGCGCGCTGCTGCATGCCGCCCGACAATTGCCAGGGATATTTGGCGCCGAAGCCGGAAAGATTGACGAGCTCGAGTCCTTTCGCGACGCGCGCCTCGCGCTCCGCCTTGCTGAACCCCATGATTTCGAGCGGCAGCGCGATATTGCGCGCGACCGTGCGCCATGGATAAAGCGCCGGCGCCTGGAACACGTAGCCATAGGCGCGACCCGCGCGCGCTTCGTGCGGGCTCATGCCGTTGACGCGGATTACGCCGCCGGTCGGGCGCTCGAGATCGGCGACGGCGCGCAGAAGCGTCGTCTTGCCGCAACCGGACGGTCCGATGAAGGAGACGAAGTCGCCGCGCGCGATCTTCAGGTCGACGTCGCTCAGCGCCTGCACAGGTCCGTCGGCGGTGTCGAAGCTGAGCGAAAGGCCGCTGATCTCGATCGCCGCCGCCGCGGCCGGCGCCTTGCCGTCGTCGGCCTTGAGCCTCGGAGCCGCCGCTACGTCCATCGCCGATCCGTTCGCTTAGCGCGCAACGCCCGCCACCGCAGTAAACTCCTTGTAGCGCTTGAGGGCGCGCGCGTCCGCCGGGAATGGCTCGCGCCTGATGAAGCGGCCCCGCCCAAGCTCGGCCTGCACCACGCCGTCGCGGAACACGACTTCGCCGCGCGACAGCGTATAGCGCGGCAGCCCCGTCACCTTGGTGCCCTCGAACACGTTATAGTCGATCACTGAAACTTGCGATCTCGCCGAGATGGTCTTGTTCGCCTTCGGATCCCAGACGGTGATGTCGGCGTCCGCGCCCGGCAGGATCGCGCCCTTGCTGCGGATAGAGATTGAGAATGCGCGCGATATTGGTCGAGGTCGCCGCGACGAACTCGTTCGGCGTGAGGCGGCCCGTCTCGACGCCATAGGTCCACAAGACGGGCATGCGGTCCTCGAGCCCGCCGGTGCCGTTCGGAATCTTGGTGAAGTCGCCGAGCCCCAGCTCCTTCTGCTTGGTGGTGAAGGCGCAATGGTCGGTCGCCACCACCTGCAACGAGCCGGCGCGCAGGCCGTTCCATAAGTCGTCCTGATGGATCTTGTCGCGGAACGGCGGCGACATGACGCGGCGCGCCGCGTGCTTCCAGTCCTGGTTATAATATTCGCTCTCGTCGAGCACGAGATGCTGGATCAAAGGCTCGCCGTAGACGCGCTTGCCTAAAGAGCGCGCGCGCCGGATCGCCTCGTGCGCCTCCATGCAGGAGGTGTGGACGATGTAGAGCGGAACGCCCGCCTGGTCGGCCAGCATGATCGCGCGATTGGCGGCCTCGCCTTCGACCCCGGGCGGACGCGAGAGCGCATGGCCCTCCGGGCCGGTTATGCCCTTGGCCAAATAATGCTTCTGCAGCGCGGCGACGACCTCGCCGTTCTCGGCGTGAACGAGCGGCATCGCGCCGAGTTCGGCGCAGCGCGAGAACGAGGCGAACATCTGCTCGTCGTCGACCATCAGCGCGCCTTTGTAGGCCATGAAGTGCTTGAACGTGGTCACGCCCGCTCTCACCACCTTGGCCATGTCCTCGCGCACGGAATCGTCCCAGTAGGTGATGCACATGTGATAGGAATAGTCGGAGACGGCTTCCTTCGAGCGCTTCTGCCAGTCGACGAACGCCTCCATCAGCGGCTGATTGCGGTTCGGGATGCAGAAGTCGAGCACCATCGTCGTGCCGCCAGAGAGCGCCGCCTTGGTGCCGCTTTCGTAATTGTCGGCTGAGTTCGTGCCCATGAAGGGCATGTCGAGATGGGTGTGCGGATCAATCCCGCCGGGCAGAACGAAACAGCCCTTGGCGTCGAGCGAGCTGTCGCCCCTGAGGCCCTCGCCGATCGCCTTGATGGTCTCGCCCTCGATGAGGACGTCGGCCTTGTAGGTCCGGTCGGCGGCGACGATGGTTCCGCCTTCGATTACGAGCGACATTTTTGCCAGTCTCCCAAACTTGCTCTTCCGGGTGTCGAGGGGCCGCTGCTCGGCCGGCCGTCACGACACGATTTCGGCCTTCTCCAAAACGGCGTGCATCAGCACATTGGCCCCGGCGGTCGCCCAATCCTGCTTGATGTCCTCGGTCTCATTATGGCTGACGCCGTCGACGCAGGGCGTGAAAATCATCGACGTCGGCGCGACGCGCGCCAGGTAGCAGGCGTCATGGCCGGCGCCCGACACGATGTCGCGATGCGAATAGCCGAAGTGCTTGGCGGCGCGCCGCACCGCTTCGACGCAGGCCGGATCGAACGGGACCGGGGCATAGTAGAAGACCTGCTTGAGGTCATGAGCGAGGCCGATCTTCTCCGCGATCGCCTTCACGCCCTCGTGCAACGCGGCGTCCATCTCGCTCAACATTGCGTCGTCCGGATGGCGGAACTCGCAGGTCATGAACACTTCGCCCGGGATGACGTTGCGGGAGTTCGGATAGGGGTTGAGCATGCCGACCGTCGACACGCCGAGGGGCGCCTTGGAAAGTCCGACTTTGTTGACAAGCTCCACGATCCGGGCCGCGCCGAGCAGCGCATCCTTACGGCGCGGCATCGGGGTCGACCCGGCGTGGCTCTCGAATCCGGTCAAGCGAATTTCGTACCAGCGCTGCCCCTGTCCGTGGGTGACGACGCCGACGTCGATCGACTCGTCCTCCAGGATAGGCCCCTGCTCGATATGCAGTTCGAAGAAAGCATGCACGGGATGCGCGCCCACAGGCTCGTCGCCCTTGAAGCCGATGCGTGAGAGTTCGTCGCCCAGCTTTTTGCCCTCGGCGTCGGCGCGCGAATAGGCGAATTCCTTGTCATACGCGCCGGCGAACACGCCCGACGAGATCATCGCCGGGGCGTAGCGCGAACCTTCCTCGTTGGTCCAGTTGCCGACCTCGATCGGCCGCCGGGTGCGGATGTTGAGGTCGTTGAGCGAGCGCACGACCTCGAGCGCGCCGAGCACGCCAAGCGCGCCGTCGTACTTGCCGCCGGTCGGCTGGGTGTCGAGGTGGCTGCCCATCATGACCGGCGCGAGCGAATTGTCCTCGCCGGGGCGTCGCGCGAACATGTTGCCCATCTCGTCGATCGTGACCGCGCAGCCGGCGGCTTCGCACCACTTCCGGAACAGCCGGCGGGACTGGCCGTCGAGGTCGGTCAGCGTCAGCCGCTTGACGCCGCCCTTCGGAGTTGCGCCGATTTTCGCCATCTCCATGAGCGAGTCCCAAAGCCTCGCTCCGTCGATGCGAACATTCGACAAATCGGCCATTCACGCGCGCTCCAACCAGGACGGCTAACGCTTATTATAGCTTTGACCAAGCGGTCAAATGACGTACGCTCGGGCGCGCCGCCCATCAATTCGGCGCCGCCGCCCGTCATATCGCGCGAGCGCCGCTGGCTGGCTCAAGCGCCTTGACGGCGACCGGCGATACGGGGAGAAACGCGACCTTTTGGGGGCGCTCATGGCGCGGCGAAAGCCGAGACCGACAATTCGGGAGGAGAACGAACGCGCGCTGCTCGCGGCCGCCGAATGCGTATTCGCCGAGCAGGGATTTAAGGGCGCGACCACCTCCGAGATCGCGCGCCGCGCCGGCGTGCCGAAAGCGAACCTGCATTATTATTTCCCGACCAAGGAAGGGCTCTATCGTTCGGTGATCGAGCGCGTGCTGACGGCCTGGCTCGCGGCCGCTTCGTCTTTCGATACGAGCGACGACCCCAGGCTTGCGCTCTCGGCCTATATCGGCGCGAAGATGGACCTCGCGCGCCTGATGCCGCTCGCGACCCGCATCTGGTCGGCCGAGATCATGCGCGGGGCGCCGATCATCCAGGATTTCCTCGACACGACGCTGACCGAATGGGTCGTGTCACGCGAGCGGGTGGTCAGGCGCTGGATCGCTGCTGGCAAGCTCAAGGCGATCGAGCCGAGATACCTGTTCTACATGATCTGGGCGACGACGCAGCAATACGCCAACGCCGCGCATGAGATGGCGACGCTGAACGGGGGCGCTCCGCTCAGCGACAAGGCGTTTCAACGCGCGAAATCGGAGGTGATCGAGATCATCCTGCGCGGGGTGGCGGCGTGAAGCTCACAACGGGTTGATTGCGCGTTGCTTTAAACGCGCTTTGACCCAACATCAACATAGGTCAAAATCACCGGCATCGAGTTGGAACGCGGCGCTGTTCCTCCTTTTGCGAGGCGCCGAGGAGAGCGCGCTGATGAGACGAACGATCTGTCTTCCTGTCGCGCTTGGCGCGGCGCTCGCCGGTTTGCTCTCCGGATGTCAGACCGAGAGCCGGAACCTCCCCCGGATAACGATGGAGCAGGCTAACCAACTGCCCGCGAACCAGCTGCCGACAAGGTTCATTGATCCCAGCAACCCTTATGGGTACCCCTACAATGTTCACGAGACCGACGGACTGAGCCGCAATCCGGACGATTGCGCCCGGTGGGGCTGCATCGACGTCGGCGGCGCCAAGTGACGCCGGGATAGAGCGTGGCGCGCGCGACAATCGTCGGCGCAATAGGGGTGGTCGCCAACCGAACGCGCAATTCGCCAGCCTATGCGCCGGCGTCAGCAGGCGCCTTGCGCGTCATTTCGATTACGCTTCTGCGGGGGCCTGGGCGCTTTCCCCGCTTTGATCGCATTGGTTCCGCATAGGCTGTCCGTAAGCTCGCGCCTTCAAACCAGTCTGGACGAGGCGCTATATACATTGACATACAACGAGGTCCTGTTCACGATCGGCCGAGGGCGACTCGCCTCTTGGCCTCGCCAAGGCGGAAGCTGTGACATTGGGGAGGCGCCTGCGGCCCCGGAAAATTGCCTCGCCAGCATCTGGACCTATCTCGATTCCACCGCCGCCGATTGCCCGCTCACTTACGGCCCCTTCACGGTCGACGCGACGCTCGACGCGGGTCTCATGTACAACACCAACGGCGCGCCCTGGAGCCCTGCCTTCGTCAACGGCACGCAGGGCCTGATCAGCAAGCAGAGCAATGGCTCGAAATGGCTGTGGTCGCCGAACAACATCAATCAGTCCGTCATCGGCATCAAAATGTCGCAGCCGCTCGCCTACGGCTGGTCGATCGTCGGGACTCTCGAGGCGGGCTTCGACCCGATTTCCGGTTACCTGTCCAACTCGCAGCGCGCGCAAGTGATGAACAACGGCAAGCCGCTCGCGCTCCAAAGCGCCAACGGCGACTCGAGCCGCGCCGGCCAATGGGACAATTCGCAATTCTTCCTCGGCTTCAGCAACAAAGCCTACGGGACGCTGACTGGGGGTCGGGTCAACGCCCTCACGCTCGACGGGCTGGTCGCTTACGATCCGATGGGCAGCGCCTACGCCTTCTCGCCGTTCGGCTTCACAGGCGTGTACGCGGGCTTCGGCGATACGGAGATCGCCCGCTCGAATGCGGCGATCAAGTACCGGGGCAGCTTCGGCGACTTCCGCGTCGCGGGACTCGCTCAGGTCGGCGGCTACAACCAGGGCAACGGCTCATCTCAGATGTGGCAGGGCCAGGTGGGCGGCGACGTTCATAATCTCTATGGCGGCACGCTCTCGGTCGACTTCGTTGGCAGCTACGCCGTGGACGCGGCCAACACCTCGCTGTTCCCCACCGCAATCCCGAAATTCTATTCCGTCGACGACCTCAAAGCCACACTGTCCAATAACACCGGCTTCCTGGCGCTGGCGAAATACACCTGGGGACCGGCGCAGATCTTCGGCGGCTGGGAATTCTTCCGGCAAGCCAATCCGTCGAATGACTATCCGAACGGCTTCAAGACAATCGCCAACTATAACGTGCCCGGCAATATCTTGGACAACAAGGCGTTTCCGACCGTCTGGATCACGACCGACGCCTACGACAACAACCGCCTCTATGACACCCTGTGGACAGGGGTCAAATACGCGGTCAACGATCGAACTCGACGTGATGGGTGGGCGCAATCTACTACGCTTGGCAGAACGATTATTCGACCAAGGCCTGCACCGGCCAGGGCATCCATATTTCGAGCGGCTCGCGTTATGGCACGTTTGACGCGTTCTCGCTGCTGATCGACTACAGGCCGGTCAGGCGCGTCGACCTCTACGCGGGCGTATCGTTGTCGAATGTCTATGCGGGTCTAGCGAGTGACTATCAGCAGACGCAGAAGATCGACCCGACCGTGGGCGTGCGGATCAAGTTTTAGAGCGCCCGGCGCGGCCCGGCCGAAAGCGTGAGGCGGCTTCAGAACTCCACCCGCACGCCGATCGTGGGCGCGAAATTGACGCGATTGAGATAGCCGCTCGCCAGCCCTCCGGTAACCTGCGACCACATGAAACCGCCGTAAGCGGTGACCCGCTTTGAAGGACGGTAGTCGATCATGGCGGTGTAGGCGTTGAGGGCGCCGCGGCAGCTCGACGCGGACAGCCCGCCGTCCGTGCAGGGGCTCGTATTGTAGTCGTTCTGGTAGTAATGATAGTAAGCGCCGGCGATGTCGACGTCGTCCCGAAGCGCATATTTGACGCCAGCCCAGAAGATCCGCAGGATCTTGTGTTCGTCGTAGGCGGTGGCGTTCACAAAGCCGGCCGGGACGGGATAATTGCCGATCGCCGTGAAGCCGCCTGGATAGGCGTCGCTCGGATTGGCGAACAGAATATATTCCCAGCCGGAATAAATCGTCGCCCTGCCGAATTCGTATCTTGCCGCCAGCATGCCGCTGGCCTTGTCGGAAAGGGTCGCTTTGAGACCGTTCGCCGGCACGCCGGCGGGAAGCGGGTTTTGGCCAAAATTGGACAAGGCCACCCCGTCTTTCACCTTCTGGCCCACGGCGTCGAAGGAAAAAGCGCCGAAGTGCGCCTCGACTTCGGCCGAGAAGGCTCCGTTCGAACCGTTGCCCTGGTCGAAGCCGCCAAACTGATAAAGCGCCGAGAAGCGGAGCGGGCCGGCGCCAACCTGGTATTTCACCGACGTGTTGTAGCGAGCGTTCTCAGTGTCTCCGCCTCCGCCCGCGGTGCTTGAGACGCCGATCACCGAAAAGGCCGGTGCGCTGCCCATGGCGTCGTAGTCGCCCAGGCCGTCGAGAATCAGCGAGTTCTGCCGCCCTGCCGTCAATTGACCGTAAGTCGGATGGCTCAATCCGCCGTAGGCTTGGGTGTTGAACAATTGCCCGGCGCGACTGGAATCGCCGTTTGCAGTCTGCTGATCGAGCGGGGTCGTGTTGTTTTGAACCAGCGACTTGGGGCCGTTGGCCCGCTGCAAGGTGTAGGGATCAAAGCCGTTCTGGAGGTTGAAGACGAGCGACCAGTCCGAGGCGATGGGCTCCTTGCCCTTGACGCCGATATACGACTGTCCGAGCCCGTTCGGCGCGATCGTCACGTGCGATTGATCGCCGTTCTTCTTGATCAGCGTATTGACCCCGTTCGGATAGTTGCCGTTGAACGGGGCGCCATGAGAACTCGTAGCCGACGCCGTAATCGAGCCTCCCGTAGAGCGTGACGCCCTTCCACGAGAGCGGGCAATCGTCGGGACCGCTGGTCAAAAAGTCATAGACGCTCGCGAAGCAGGCCTTGGCCGCAGGCGCCGCGAGAGCAGGGAGCGCCGGCTGCTGGCTCGGCAGATCTGCGGCGCCCGCATCCCATGTCGAGAGCGCAACCGAGGCGAAAAACGGGATGGCGGAGCAGGGTGACCTGATCAATCGCGCCCAGGGTAAGGATTTTGTGACCGCGCATATTGTACGCGCCGGTTCGAATGGCGCCAGCAATAAGTCAACTCCCGGAAAAAAGCGTGTTTGCCTTGGCGCTGCCCAGTTGACGCGCACGTTGACGGTCCGTTCACCGGGCGTCTTTCCTCAGTCGCCTGATGTCGCGATGTTCGGAGGTTACGCGACCGTCAATGGGGTTGGCGCGGTCGACGGCCGCTCGCCGGGACCGCGCGCGAGGCCCTCGGCGCAAAAGTCCGTGTTGTGCGTCGCGCGCCAGAACGCCCTCGGCCCCGGCTCCGAAACCGGACGGGGCGCGTGACGCGCGCAGATCCCGGCGTGGGTCCACCACGACATGGGCATGTCGCCGCGGTCGACTGGGTGGAGGCCGCCCTCGGAATGGCGCCAATAAAGGCAGTCCGTGCAGCGCGCGCCGACCAAGTGCGGTTCGGCTGCGCGGCCTTCGCCGCACCACTGCCAGCCGTGCGTCTGGGGCCAGTGCGCGGCTTCTTCGGGGGTTACCGACGCCTGCGGCGCATGCCGGGCGCAGACCCCTTCGTTCTCCCTCAGTTTGCGCCAGAAGGCGCAAGCCGCGCAATTGTCGGGTCTCGCCGCCCCATCACTCATGGCCTCCTCCCTCGCTTGGGCTTTGAAGCACGCTGCGATTCGATGGATCGGAGTATGCTTCAGATCTCTCGATTGCGCGCGCGATTTCGCGAGAAACCGGCGTCCGCTTGTTCGTCAGCCGCGCCTCAGTCCGCAAGATAGGGGGCAAAACCTTGCCTGGCGCGCGGCTCGGGGGGCGGGGCGGTCCACCCGCCGCCGAGCGCCAGCATAAGGCCTATATCAGCCACCAATTGGCGGGTGTGCAGCACGATCGCCAGACGTTCCGCCTCGAGCGCCGCGCTTTGCGCCGTCACCACGTCGAGATAGGAGGACGCCCCGTCACGATAAAGGGTGAGCGACAGGTCGGCCGCCTTGCGCGCCGCCGTCGCCGCCGTCGTGGTCTGACTGTATTCCTCGGCCACCCACCGCAAGGTCGAGAGCTGGTCCTGAACTTCCTTAAGGGCGCGCAGGACCGTCGCCCGGTAGTTCTCCGCAGCCTCGGTGAATTGCGCCTTGGAGACGGCGAGCTCGGCTTGCCGGAGCCCGGCGTCGAACAGCGGAATGTCGATGCTCGGCCCGATGCTTCCGAACAAGTTCTCCGGATTGAAAAGTCTGACGTTCGTGTCCTGCGTTCCGCCAAGCGCAAGGACTGAGAGCTTGGGGAAGAAATTGGCGCGCGAAGCGCCGACCAGTTCGCTCGCCGCGGCGGTCTGCCGCTCCGCCTGCGCGATATCGGGGCGACGCCGCAACAGCTCGGCCGGCGCCGCCCGCGGCGGTTTCGGAAAGGGAAGCCGTTTCGAGGACCGGGCGACCGAAAATGAGGCCGCGGCCTTGCCGACCAGCGCCGCAATGGAGTTCTCGAGGGTCGCGCGATTGAGCAAAAGATCGGATAGCTGCGCTTCGGCCGAGCTCAATAGGGTCTGGGCCCGGTCGACGTCGACTGGCGAGGCGATGTTTGCCGCGAGCCGATCCTGCGTGAGCTTGAGGGCCGAGCGGTAGATGGCGATCGTATCGGAAAGAAGCCTGGCCTGATCGTCGAAGCCGCGCAGATTGACGTAGTCGCGCGCAAGTTCGGCGTGCAATTCGAGTTTCGCGTCGGCGAGCGCGTCGGCGCTCGCTTCGGCCGTCGCGTTCGCCGAGGCCACGATATCGCGCACCCGTCCCCAGATGTCGATCTCGTAGGCTGTCTGCGCGCCGATAAGATTGTCTCCGAAATAGGTTGGCTGGTTGGCCGAGCGAAGCGGCCGATGGGCCGACTGCTTGTTGGCCAGAAAGTGAGGAGCTGCGTCGATCTGCGGATAGGCGGAGCTGAGAGCAGCGTTCGCGCGCGCGACCGCGGCGTCATTGGCGGCGACGGCGGCGGCAAGATCGGGGTTGGCCGCGTCCACCTGCGCTTGAAGCGCATTGAGCGTCCGATCGTTAAAAGCGAGCCACCACTCACCGCTCGCCGGCAGAGTCCCGTGCGCGCCCGTCTCGTCCTTAAACCTCGATGGGGTCGCGACCGAGGGCGGAGCGTATCGCGGAGCGAAGTCGCACCCGCCGAGCGCTAGCGCGATCGACGCCGCGAGCCACGGCCGCCGCTTCATTCCCCGCGGTCCCGTCCTGTTTGCGCTACGGCCTCGGCGCTCTTGGGGTGATCGTTTGGCCCTTCCGCTCCTTGCAGCGCAGACGAGCCTTGTGTCTTCTCCCCAGCCGCTTCCATGACCAGGACCTCCTCACCGTCGCCGATCGAATCGGGCGGATTGGCGACGATGCGCTCGTCCCGGCTGAGCCCCCCTGTGACTTCGACCTCGTCGCCGAGATCGCGCGCGATCCGGACTCTCTTGAGCGCGACTCGATTGTCAAGCCCGACGGTCGCGACCTCGGTCGCGTTGTCGCGAAACAGCAGCGTGTCGGCGGGGAGGGTCATTGCGTTCGGATCTGGCGGAATCTGAAAATGGACTCGCGCGAACGCGCCTGGCGAAAGCGCTCCGCTCTTGTTGTCGGCGATAAGCTCGACCAATAGCGATCGCGATTTCCTGTCGATTGCATGCGAGGTCGTATCGATCGTAGCGTCGAACCTGCGATCGGGATACTCGGGCAATTCGAGCGTCGCCTTCATGCCGTCCTTCATCACAGCCGCGTAGGATTGCGGTACGGGAACGTAGACCCGCATCTGATGAATGTCGGAGACTGTGAACAGGGCGGCGCCGTCGTTCGAAGTCCGCCTTGACCAGCGTTCCAACATCGACGTTGCGCGCGGTGACGACGCCATCGAACGGCGCGGCGATGTTGGCGAAGGCCTTAAGCGCCTTCAACCGATCGATGTTGGACTGGGCGGCCTCGACCTCGGCGGCCTTGGCGTGCGCGTCGCTGTCCTTTTCGTCGGCGGCCTGCTGAGACACCGCCGCCGACGCGCGGAGCGAGTTCCACCGCTCGGCGGTGACCTTGGCCAAGGCTAGGTTCGCCTTGGCCTTCGCGAGTTCGCTTTGTGCGACGGCGATGCGCTGATCGAGTTCGGGCGTGTCGACGACCGCGAGGATGTCGCCCTGCTTGACCCTGGCTCCGATGTCCTTGCGCCACGCGCTGACGTAGCCGCTCACCTGACCATGAATGGAGGCCGTCTCAAAAGCTTCGACATTGCCGGGCAGCACGAGCTCGCGCGGTTTGCCGCCCCGTTTTAGGGCGATCACCGCGACCGGCGGAGCGGCTTGCTCATCCGTCCACTTCTTCAGCTTTTCGTCATCCTGCCGACGCCCCGATATTCCGCTGTAAGCGACGGCGATCGCCGCCACCGCCAGGATGAGAATCGCCCGTCCAGCCTTCACCGGTCTCGACTGTTCCGCGTCTGGGCCATCGCGCCCGGCGTGAGCCGCGCCGCTCGGAGGGTGTTCCTGCAGGCCCTGAGCTTGCGCCTCAGGGCTTCGAGTTCTTGGGTTCGGCTTGATCCTGGCTCATATTGGCGAGGCCTCGGCGGGAAGGTTCGGCGCTGGTTCGCTCGCCTGACTCGGCTGCCGTGCATGAACGAGCCGGAAGACCGCCGGCACGAACAAAAGCGTCGCGACGGTCGAGCAGATGAGCCCGCCGATCACCGCACGGCCGAGCGGAGCGTTCAATTCGCTGCTGAGCGCCATCGGCGCCATGCCGATGATCATCGCCAGCGCCGTCATCAGGACCGGCCGGAAACGGGTGAAGCCGGCGTCGATCGCCGCAGTCAGGGCGTCACCGCCCTCCGCCAGCCGTTCGCGAGCGAAGCTCACGACCAGGATGCTGTTGGCGGTGGCGACGCCCATGCACATGATCGCGCCGGTAAGCGCTGGAACGGACAGGGTCGTGTGCGTGATGAACAACATCCATACGATCCCTGCAAGCGCGGTCGGCAAGGCGCTGACGATGACGAACGGATCGAGCCAGGACTGAAAATTGACGACGATCAAAAGGTAAATGAGGACGATCGCGAGCGCGATGCCGACGAACAGCTGGCGGTATGCGTAGGTCATGGTCTGGGTCTGCCCGCGCAGCACGACGCTCGAGCCGGGCGGCAGCTCGCTTGCGGTCTCGTCGACGATTTTCTGGATATCGGCGGAGACCGCGCCGAGGTCGCGATCATTGTTGGTCGCGTAAATGTCGAGCACTGGCTGGACCGCGTAATGCGAGACGACCGAGGGGCTCACACCCCGTTTCAGCGTCGCCAGGCCGCCGAGGATCTGGGAAGCGTCTTCGCGCGAGGCAGGAATGTTCTCGAGCGACGACATAGAATCGAGCCAATATTGCGGAGTCTGCGCCACGATCGGATAAGCTACGCCATTCTTCGGGTTGATCCAAAACGTCGGCGCCACCTTGAAACTGCCGGACAGACTTTCCTGCAGACTGCGGGCGATGTCGGCTTCGTTCAAGCCGACTTGCGCGGCGCGCATGCGATCGACCTCGACGCCAAGCGTCGGATTGTTTGACGCCTGTTGAATTCGAGCGTCCGCGACGCCGGGGACACGGGCGATCTTTTGCAGAAGCTTGTTGGCGTAGATGTGGTTGGCCTCGAACTTTGAGCCGACGATCTGGACGTCAATTGGCGCGGGAAGGCCGAAATTGAGAATCTGGGAGACGATATCCGCCGGCAGGAAAGCGAAGTTCGTACCCGGAAACAGTCTCGGCAGGGTCTCGCGCATTTGCTTGATGTAGCCGTCAGCCTCGCTCGCGTACTCGGGCTTGATTGTGATGAGGATATCGGCGTCGCCGGGGCCGACCGTGCCCGAATTGTTGTAGGTGGAATTGATGCCGCTCACCGGCAATCCGATGTTGTCGACGATCGGACCCAACCCCGCGTGGGGAACGATCCGGCGGATCGCCGCCTCGACCCCGTCGCAGATCAGCGCAGTGTCCTCGATCCTGGTGCCGGTCGGCGCGCGCACGTGGAGCTTGAGCTGGGTGTTGGCGACCGATGGGAAGAAATTCTGGCCAAGGTAAGGGGCGAGCGCGAACGAGCCGACCACCGCAACCATGAAGCCGGCGACGAATTTGCCCCTGGCGGCAAGCGCGGTCACCAGGAGCCGTCGATAGAAGTTGCGCGCGGCTTCAAACCGCCGCTCGAATCCGCGCTGGAAAAGGCTGAACGGGTTGCGCGTCGGCGGTCGGGGGGCGCCATGGCCATGCGCCGCCTGATGAGCGAGCAGGAAACGCGCCATCGTATTGACGAGCGTGCGCGAGAGCACATACGAGCCGATGAGCGCGAACACGACCGCCTCGGCCATCGGGCGGAACAGATAACCGGCCACCCCGCCGAGATTGAACATCGGCACGAAGACGATGCAGACGCACAAGAGCGAGACCGTCGCGGGAATGACGATCTGCCGCGCGCCGTCCATGATCGCGCTTTCGATGTCCTTGCCCTGCTCGAGATGGTAGTTGATGTTCTCGATCGTCACCGTCGCGTCGTCGACGAGAATGCCCACCGCAAGCGCGAGGCCACCGAGCGTCATCACGTTGATCGTCTCGCCGATCGCGGCGAGCAGCGTGACCGAGGTTAGAATCGCCAGCGGAATCGAGATCGTGATGATGAACGTGGACCGCCAGCTGCTGAGAAAGATCAGGATCATCAGTCCGGTCAGCGCCGCCGCGACAACGCCCTCGAAGATCACCGAATTGACGGCTGCGTTGACGAACGACGACTGATCGTTGATCGCATCCAGTTTCAAGCTTGCGGGCATCGTCTGGCGGAGCTTGGGAAGCAGCGCCTTGACCCCATTGATGACGTCAAGCGTCGACGCCCTCCCGGTCTTGAGGATGGTCATCAGCGCGGCGTTTGAGCCGTCGACGCGAACCATGTTGATTTGCGGCGGCGCGCCGGCATGGGCGTAGGCGACATCGCGAAGGAAGACGGTGGTGCCGTCGACGACGCGAATAGGCATGTCGTTGAGCTTGGCGATCTGGGTTGGAGAGCCGTTGAGCGAGACCGTGTATTCGAAGTCGCCGATCTTCTCCGTTCCGACCGGGGTCACGATGTTCTGCTGGCCGATCGCGTTGACGACGTCCTCGGCGGAAAGCCCGTACGCCTCGAGCTTCTGCTGATTGAGGTCGACCTGGACCTGCAGGATCTTGCCGCCATAGGGCGACGGAATCGCTGTGCCGGCGACCGAGGAGAGCTGAGGGCGGATGAAGTTCTGGCCGAGGTCGAATATCTGCGCCTGCGACAGCGTCTTGCTCGACAGCGCGAGCTGGATGACCGGCACGCTCGAAGCGTTGAAGCTGAGAACGAAGGGCGGGGTGATGCCCGTCGGCAGATACTTGAGCACGGTCTGCGAGGCCGCCGTCACCTGGGCGAGCGCGCCGTTGATGTTGACGCCGGGTTGGAAAAAGACCTTCACGATCCCGTAGCGCGGGAGGGACTGCGACTCGATATGCTCGATGTTGTTGACCTGGCTGCTGAGGATGCGCTCGTAATAGTAGATGACGCGCTTTGACATGTCGTCCGCGGGCAATCCGTCATATGTCCAGACGACCGCCACGACCGGAATGCCGATGTTCGGGAATATGTCTGTCGGTGTCTTGACCGCAGCCGTTACGCCGAAGATGACGATCAGCATCGCCATGACGACGAACGTATAAGGCTTGTTAAGCGCTACGCGTACGATCGCAAGCATTTGGTCACTTCTTGAGGCGTAGCGCCATTTCGGCGGACACGCACAAAATCGCCGCGGCGAATCTGGTCCACCGCGGCAACGCCGGGCGTTTATAGCCGCCGGCGGTTCCACATCACATTAAATTATATTTTCTATTTCCCCCGGCGACCGCCGGCGCTTTATGACCCGGCTCACGCGGACTCGCGCGCGAGTCTCGTTGTCGCAGGCGCCGTCGCCGCTCGCAATTCGAAGCGCGCGCCGGGGCTATTGTCTTCGACCGTCAACTGGAGGCCGTGCAGGCTGGCGATCGTCTCGGCGATGCTGAGCCCGAGTCCGTGTCCCGGCGACTTGCCGCTCCGCTCGCCGCGAAAGAATCGCTCGAAGATCCTCGTGCGCTCCTGCGGCGGGACGCCGACCCCGGTGTCGCTCACGCAAACGAAGGGACGTCCGTCCACGGTTCGGGCCTCGATGCGAACCGCGCCGCCGGCGGGCGTGAACTTGATCGCGTTGTCGACGAGATTTGAGACGGCTTCGCGCATGAGATCCTCATCGCCTCGAATCGAGACCGGCGTTGCGGCTTCGACCGTCATCGCCACGTCCTTCGATTCCGCCAGCGGCTCATAGAAGTCGAACACCTGGACGCAGACCGCGCTGAGGTCGAAGCGCTTGAGCTGCGACCGCCGCACGCCGTTCTCGACCGCGGAGATGCGCAAGATCGCCGAAACCGTCGTGGACACCTTCTCGATTTGCGCCAGAGCGGCCTCCATCGCCGCGCGCAATTGTTCAATTCCCTCCTCGTTGTTGAGCGCGCGCTCGATCCTGGCGCGGGCGACGGCGAGCGGGCGTGCGCAGATCGTGGGCGATATTGTCGCCGACGCTCTTGAGCTGGTCGAGCAGGCGCGCGATTTCGTCCAGCATGAGATTGACGGCGCGCGCCACTTTGCCGATGTCGCCGTCATCGTTGGCGACTGGCAAACGCGAATCGAGTTCGCCGTTCGTGATCCTGACGATGGCGTCGTGAACGCGCTTAAACTGTTGCGAGGCGCGGTGCGCAAACCAGGCGCCGATCGACAGGATCAGCAGGATCGTGGGAAGGAGCGCAATCGCCAGCGCGTGCAGCAGGGTCTTCTGCAGGTCGTAGCTTTCTTGCAGGCTGCGCCCGAGCAGAAGCACGCCTCCGTCAGCGCGGCGGCGCGCGACGAAGATGGCCGCGTCTTTGTCGCCGCGCGGGTCCGGCAAAAGGTCTTCCTGGACGAGATGCGCTTGCGCGTCGATCGGAATCGACAGCATGCCCGGCACGTTGCCGAAAACCAACCGGCCTTTCGGATCGATGAGCGCGACAAAATCGAGGCGGCGGATGTCCCGCGTCAGGCGCAGCTCCAGCGCCCTGCGCAGCTCAGCCTCGCTGTCGCCCTGGCTCTTGGCCGCCTCGTCGACCAGAATCGCGCCGAACTCGCTCAATGTTGGCGCGGGACACCTGCAGATAGATGAACGCAAAGGCTGCGGCGGTCGCGATCGAGATCGCGAGAGAGAATCCCAGCGCGAGGCGAAACGCCCGCGCTTTGAAGAGCTCAAGAATCCGCATTCAGTTTGAACCCGACGGCGCGGATGCTGACGATGAAGCGGCGCGCGCCAGTGGGGTCGAGCTTGCGCCGCAGGTTGCCGATCTGGACGTCGACGACGTTGGTTTGCGCCATGAATTTGAAATTCCACACATCCTCGAGCAGCATCGCCCGGGTCACGATCTGGCCCGCGCGGCGCATGAAATATTCGAGCAGCGTGAATTCGCGCGGCAAGAGATCGATCGCCTTGCCGTCGCAGCGCACGGTCCGTTCGACGAGATCCATCTCCAGAGCGCCTGCCTGCAATCGCGTTACCCGCGGGTCGCCGCCCCGGCGCAGCAGCGCTTCGACCCGCGCCGTCAACTCCCGGATGTCGAACGGCTTTATGAGATAGTCGTCGCCGCCCGCCTTGAGGCCGTTGATCCGCTCGTCGACCGACGAGAGGGCGCTAATCACCAGGGCGGGCGTCGTGTTGCCTTCAGCGCGCAGCGTTTCGATGATCGAAAGACCATCCTCGCCATGCAGCATCCGGTCGATGATCAGAACGGCGACGCCGGAGCGCGCCGCCAGCAACCCGTCGTGGACCGTCTCCGCGAGCAGCACCGGATGGCCGCTCGACTGGAGTTCGAGGCGAATCTCCTCGGCGAGGTCGCGCTCGTCTTCGACGATCAGCACCGCGGCGCCCGCCAGTTCGTCCATCGGACGGGCCGACGGAGCGCTCTTCTTCTCGAAAGGCGAAATGTTCATCGGTTCATTCCCGGCGCCAGCGCTTCGCCCCGGTGCTCTTTTAACAGTAAAACGCCGCCACGACGGCGGGCCATCCTGGCGGCCTGAACGGTTCAGATCGGCGCCGAAGCAACGATCTCGATCACGGTCTTCGCCTGTTAACACAGGCGCGTTTTGGCGCTCGACTAAAATTTTTTTCTTCGCTCCGGCCCTTTGTCGCCAAGCTGTAACAATGGCGGGCTAGTCAGGAATCCGTCAAAACTGTGTTCATCCCGGGCGTTATAGCGTCGTCGGGTGGAGTGCTTGTCATTGAGGCTATTACTGTTCTCTTGACAGGCTATTGTTTCACCTTACCGAAATAATGTTCTGTTGTCAATTTGCAACAGCTTGAAAAAAGACGATAAAGCGGTGAAATTATAGTTTGTTTGTGACAGTTTGCGTTGCTACTTTCTTTCATGGCGGCGCGATTCCAGTTGGGGGAGCACTGTTGCAGTGTCGGAATACATTGAATTCCGCCGCGACGGGTTCGGATCCAGCTTCGGCTAGGGGCGTTTAAGCCAATTGCGTCGCGAAGCGGAGGGAACGCCGCACGCCCAGGCGGGCGGCAGGCGGGCGCCGTTGAGAGTTTGGCGCGCGGACCGGCTCCGATTTCGGTCCGACCACGGGATGGGGTTGTGATGAAAAAGCTCGGTATTGCGCTGGCGACCGCAATCGCCTCCGCCGGCGTGGCCCACGCGGCGGATCTGCCGACCAAGAAGGAGGTTGCGCCGCCGCCGCCGCCGAACTGCTTCTCGAGCATCTGGACGTACTTGAATTCGACCGCGGCCGATTGCCCGCTGAGCTATGGGCCCTTCACCGCCTACGCGACGCTCGACCTCGGGCTCCAATACGAGTCCAACGGCGCGGCCTGGAGCCCGACGCAGCCCAACGGGACGGGGAGTTTTATCAACAAGCAGGCCTACGGATCCAAGTGGCTGTGGTCGCCGAACAACCTCAGCCAGTCGGTGGTCGGCGTCAAGCTGAGCCAGCCACTCGCCTACGGATGGTCGGTCGTCGGCACGGCGGAGACCGGATTTCAGCCCCTTTCCTGGAATTTGTCCAACGGCGCACGCTCCCAGGCCCAGAACAACGGCAAAGCGCAGCTGCTGCAGGGATTCAACGCGGATTCGGGCCGCGACGGCCAATGGGATAATTCGCAGGGCTTTGTCGGGATCAGCAACCCAACTTACGGCACGCTGGTCGGCGGCCGCGTCAACACGCTGGGGCTGGACGGACTCGTCTCTTACGATGTGATGAGCAGCGCCTATGCTTTCTCGCCATTCGGCTATTCAGGGTCATACGCCGGCTTCGGCGACACCGAACTCAGCCGTTCCGAGACGGCGCTCAAATACAACTGGAACTCCCAGAATCTCGTCAGCTGGATGAATTTCCGCGTGGCGGGCATCGCGCAGTTCGGCAGCTACAACCAGGGTAACCCTTCGACCGAGTTTTGGCAGGGCCAAATCGGCGCAGACTTCCCCCATCTCTTTGCCGGCAATCCTTTTGCCGGCACCCTCTCGGTTGACGCCATCGGCGGCTATGCCCAGAACGCGGTGAACCTCAGCAACTTCACCGGTACATGCGCAACGTTCAAGTCCGGTCCGTTGAAGGGTGAGACGGGTTGCAGTTCAGGCATCCCGGAGTTTTACAATGGGAGCGATCTGAAGGCGACGCTATCCAACAATACCGGAATCTACCTGCTCGGCAAGTATAAGTTTGCGCAATTCCCGCTGACGCTCTCCGGCGGCTGGGAGTACATCAAGCAGGCGGATCCCAGCAGCACCTTCCCCAACGGGTTCCAGTCGATCGGTGGCTATAGCGTGCCCGGCACCATCACCGGAAATAAAGCGCTTCCAACCCAATGGATCACCTATAACGCCTATAATAACAACAGGATCGCCAACGTCTTCTTCCTCGGCGGCAAATATGCGATCAACTCCCAGCTCGACGTCGCCGCCGCCTATTATTATCTCGAACAGAACAACTATAATTCCTCCACCACGCCTTGCGCCTACGCCCACGCCACTTTCACCCCGCCGAACGGAAACACCTTCGTCGTTTCCCGTATAAACAACAGCGCCTGCGCCGGCTCGCAAGACGCTTACTCTTTCCTTATCGACTACCGGCCGGTCAAGCGCGTTGACCTCTATGCCGGCGTGATGATTTCGAACGTCTATGGCGGCATTGCGAACGGCTACCCGGTGACCCAGGAAATCGCCCCGACCGCAGGCTTGCGCGTCAAGTTCTGACGGCGCCCGAAAAAGCGCCGCCGGGAACATCGTCCGGGCGGCGCAGCGATTTTCTCCGGGCGGTCGTCACGAGGCGCCCCAGACGATCGTTCCCTCCGCCTGTTAGGGCGGACCGCAGGCGGTGATCCATTGCGCCGGATATTCGTATTGCGACTACGGGATCCAGCAATCCGAGTTTTGGGCGACGCTCGCCGTCGTTTGTTTGGGTCTAGCCGCTTCGCCGGACGCGACGGTCGCGATCTCGGGCGCTGTTCCGGGTAAAGGGCCCTTCACAGGCGCCTGACCGTCCGGCGTCGCGACGATCTGGGCCGCGAAGGCGGGCGCCGGGACGCGCCATCAATCCGACCGCCGCCTTACGGGCGATGAAGCGGGCCGGGTCTTCGAAACCGACCGTCCTTTCTGAGGTCCGGCGCTCCTCGTGTTGGGTCCGGCGGCGCGCGCTTGCTGCGGACGGGAGGGAGTAGGGCCGGCGCCGGAAAATCGCGGGGCGAGGGGTCCGACGGCGCGCGCCGCTGCGGACCGGGGCGAGGCGGACGCGGGGAAAGTCCGATCGCGGAACGGGCGGCGAGGGCCGCTGCCATCGCGGACGTCGGATCCCCGCTGCCGCCCGCTTTCCGCAGCGCGATCGCCGCTTGATTAAATGATACTACGTCGATAGACATTAGATATGAAAATCGAGCGGACGCCAGGCCGCGCCAAGCCGATCGGGGGAGCCATGAAAGCTCGAGTTGGGATTTTGGCCATGGGAATTGCGCTGGGGTCGGGCGCGCATGCGGCCGATCTGCCGACCGCGAAGCCCGCCGGGACGCACGCGCCGACCAACTGCTTTTCCAGCCTCTGGACCTATTTGAGTTCAAGCCCCGCGGATTGCCCCCTGAGCTACGCTGGCCTCACTCTCTATGCGACGATCGACGTCGGCCTCGGCTATAGCTCCAACGGCGCGCCCGCCAGCGGCACGTACTCCAACAGCGTTTACAGTTTCGTCGGCAAGCAGAGCCACGGACCGAGGTGGCTGTGGACGCCGAACGGCATCAGCCAATCAGTGGTCGGGATCAACATGAAGGAGGCGATTCCGTGGCTCCCGGGCTGGTCGCTCGTCGGCGCGGTGGAAACCGGATTCAACCCCTATTCCGGCAACCTCGTCAACGGGCCACGCTCGCTCGTGCAGAACAACGGCCCGCCGCTCGTGCTTCAGAGCGCAAACAGCGACTCGAGCCGCGCCGGGCAGTTTGACAACTCGGTCGGCTACCTCGGCCTCAGCAACCAGACTTTCGGAACGCTGACCGTCGGGCGGGTGACTTCGCTCACGCTCGACGGCGTCATCGCCTACGACCCGATGGCCGGCTCCTATGCGTTTTCCGCGCTCGGCTATTCCGGCTCCTACGCGGGCTTCGGCGATACGGAAACCAACCGCGCCAACACTGGCGTGAAGTACCGCGTGAACTACGAGAACTTCCACGGCGGGGGCCTCGTGCAGTGGGGCGGCTATGCCCAGGGCAACGGCACGACCGGCCTCTATCAGGGTGATATCGGCGCCGACATTGAAGATCACTTTGGCGGCCTCCTGTCGGTGGACCTCGTCGGCAGTTATGCCCAGAACGCGGTCAGCCTCTCCAACTTCACCGGCACGTGCGCCACGCTCACCAAGGGCGCCTTCAACGGCGAGACCGCCTGCACCAGCGGGATCCCGAACCTCTACGGTCCCGACGACCTCAAAGCGACGCTGTCCAATAACAGCGGCCTCATGCTGCTCGCCAAGTACAAATGGGGCCCGGTGACGCTCTCCGGCGGCTGGATGGCGTGGCAGCAGGCCAATCCGAGCGACGACTTCCTGAACGGCTTCCAGACCCTTGGCGGCTATAGCGTTCCCGCGACCATCGTCACGACCGATAAGGCCATCGCAAAGCTCTTTCCGACGCAATGGACCAACACCACCGCCTATAACAAGATCCGTGTCGTCAACGTCCCCTTCATAGGCGCCAAATATGCGATCAATTCCCAATTGGACGTGACCGGCGCCTTCTACTACGAAAACCAGAACAACTATAATTCCTCGGCCACACCCTGCGCCTACGCCAAGACCAGTTTTGTCCAGTCAAGCGGGAATGTTCTGAACGTCATCCGCGAAAACAGCAACGCTTGCGCCGGCACACAGTACGCCCTTTCTGCCAGGATTGATTATCGGCCGTTCAAGCGCGTCGATCTCTACGCCGGCGTGATGTTCTCAAACGTCTATGGCGGACTCGCGAATGGCTTCCTGGCGACCCAGAACATCGCCCCGACCGCTGGCTTGCGCGTCAAGTTCTGACCTTGAGCCTTCCGGCTCGTCACCTGTGGTCGATGCAGCCCCAGCGCATGCAATCGTCGGGATTGCGGCTGAGCCCATCGGTCCGATGGATGTTGTAAGGCTCGTGCTGATAGGGATTCGGGCTTCTGAACATTGTCGGCAGCTGGCCCGGGGGGAGTTTCAATGCCGCCCGCAGCGTCATGACCGGAATGTTCTGGTCTTGCGCGTGCGCCGCAACGGGAAAGGCCAGCGAACCCGCCAGCGCGACCGCGCCTACGAGTCGGGTCACCAGCGCCATCCTCATTCCTGCCTCCTCTTGGCTGGACCGCCACTTGCCTGCGCCGTCGCGTCAGTGGATCAAGATATTGCGCCGCCGGCTGTTAGGACAAATAAATTCCAATTTATACATTGAGTGAATTTACGGGGGCGGCGCTGGACAGGGCGCGCGCCGAGCGGCCGGAACGCCGGCCTCGACCGCCCGACCCAATCCCCGCATCAATGCGACTGCACGGACGTCTCGGGACCGGCGCCGCGAAAGGCCGCGCCACGAGCCGCACGAAGAAATTTCTGGCGTTCCGCCCTTTTGTTCTGGTATTGTTCTCATCCAGGAGCGCCTCCCCGGCGCGAAGTCCGACACGAGGGCGATTGAAACCATGAAACCTGAGCTTTCCGTCACGCTCGCTGGCTCATCGCCCGACAATCGGCTTGCCCGGGTGATCGCCATGGCCCCTGCGCCTGTGCTGATGGGCGAGGACGAAGCCGACTACGCCGGGCTCGCCGCACGCGTCGTCGGCGTCTCCGGGCCGCGGGACGCGATCGAGGAGCTTCTTCTCCGGGACGTCATTGATCTCACCTGGGAGATCCTTCGCCTTCGGCGCCTCAAGGCGGGGCTGCTCAGGGCTTCCATGAGCGCGGGCGTCAGCCAGGTGCTGGAGACGGTCGGCTACCCTTATTTCCAAAGCGAAAGGCTCAGTCAGGACTGGGCGGCGGGAGCGGCCAAGGCGCGCAAGCAGGTCGACGCCGTTCTCGCAGGCGCAGGGCTTTCGATTGAGGAGGCGACGGCGAAGACGTTCGAGAGCAAGATCGAGGTCTTCGAGCAGATCGACCGGATGCAGGCGAGCGCGGAGGCGCGGCGAAACAACGCGCTGCGCGAAATCGACCGGCATCGAGAGGCGGCGGGCGCCGCCGTGCGCCGTGCGATCGACGAAGTCGAGGATGCCGAATTCAGCGAGGTCGGGGCGGGCGAAGCAGGCGCAGGGCCCGCCGCTTGACGAGTGTCCGGAAATGGCGCGCAAACCGCGCCAACGCGACAGCAAGCACAGGCCCAAGGACGAAAGCGGGCAGGGCCCGTTCGGCCCGGAACGCATTCCGGCATGGATTGAACATCTCTGTTGTCAGCGAGCCCGCGCTCGCCCCGCAGGCCGAGGCGCTGGCGCGAGGGCTCGCCTGCTCCGATCTCGGCGCGGAAGGGCTGGAATGGGCGCGCCGGATCGCCGAAGCGCAGGTGGATCTCGATCGTGTGCGGCTGGCTCGCAGGCAGGCGATCGAGCGCATGCTGTCCGCTCCTCCCGACGGGCTTCCGTCCGGAGATCCGCGGATGGTTCGCCTCCTCGGCCAGGTTCTCGATCGCCTCGAACGCGACGAGGCGAGGGCGATCGAGGCTGAAGCCATCCGGCAGGCGCTGCATCCGGGCCCGCTTGAGGCGGACGCGAGGCTCGCCGCGATTCTGGTCGACATGCGCGTCGAGTTTGCGCGGCTCGATCGCTACGAACGCCGGGCGCTGTCGAAGCGCAAGACGGCCATTCGCGGTTATGACGCGGTCCGCTCAATCGTCGAGACTTCAACCCAGGGCCCCTCGCTAAGCCTTTGTGCCAAGGGCTTATGCTTATTATGTTAAGTTGACTACTCGATACATTGTCGATTTGTAGTCTTATCTAGTGAAAAAACATTAATTCACAAAGAATATGCACCCGCCGGTCGTTGCTTCGAGCAAATCGTTATAGAGGAGAGAACGGCAAAGCGCCGCCGTGCATGGTGTCCGGCGGCGCTTTCATTTTCGCAGAGCCAATTGTTACGGCGGGCCGCAGACAGTCGTATATTGCGGCTGATACTGGCCCCCGCTGCCGAAGTAGATCAGTCGGCAGTTGGAAACTGGCGCGACGCTCGCAATCGCTTGCTCGGGGATAACGTTCACTATCTCGGGCGCCGTTCCAGACGCCGGCGTCTTTACAGGAACCATCCTGTAATAATGACCGTCTGGCGTCGCAACGACCTGAGCCGAGGCGGACCCAACAATGGCCATCAACCCGATACTTGCTGTCGTTAGCAAGCCTAACCAACCGTATCTCATCTTCTATCCTTTCAATTGACGAAGGGGCCGTAGAAATTTGACCGCTTCTGCGCCATCGACACACCTGAATTGAGGCGACATTCGGCGAATTGAGGCAAGATCGCGAGATTGTGAAGCACAATCGCAAGGACGTGAAGCGATCGCAAAGATGTGAATGGTGATCGCGAGAACGTGAGAGCTTGCGTGTCCAAAAATAGATTACGATGGTGACGGAGCAGGTGGAATAATCTGTTTATTTGGCGGGGAGATATATTCCGGTCCACGTAAATATCTAGATAATAATGCACAAATCGTAGATACCTTCATCTTTTCGCTCAGGAGCTCGACAATATCCAATTGAGATACATTGGTATAATTATGTACTAGGCAACGAATATCTACAGTTAACGGCCTAATTATTATGATGATACTGCCGGTTTTGAATTCTAGCTCATGAGAATCAACCCCTGAAGCGGCACGCTTGCACCCCCTGGAGCAGGCGAATCCGTTTTGGCGGAACGAACCCAAACGGCCTCTCTTGGCCCCCGGCCGGATGAGCGGCTATAAGCCATCCCATGGACCTCAAGCTCAATGGCAAACGGGCGCTGGTGACGGGCAGCACCGCGGGCATCGGCGCAGCCATCGCTGCGGGCCTGGCTCGCGAGGGCGCGCGGGTGATCGTCAACGGCCGCGCGGCCGCCGACGTGGAGAAGGCGGTCGCGGCGCTGAAAGCCGAATCCGGCGGCGATCTCGTCGGCTTTGCCGGCGACCTTGGGACGGCCGGGCCGATCGAGGATCTGGTTCGCCGCCACCCCGAAGTCGACATCCTCGTCAACAACATGGGCATCTTCGAGCCCAAGCCCTTCGAGGACATCCCCGACGCGGACTGGATGCGCTTCTTCGAGGTCAACGTCTTAAGCGGCGTGCGTCTCTCGCGCGCCTACCTGCCGGCGATGAAGCGCGCGAACTGGGGCCGGATCATCTTCATCTCAAGCGAGAGCGCGCTGCAGATCCCGGCCGAGATGATCCATTACGGGGTGACGAAGACGGCGCAGATCGCGGTTGCGCGGGGATTGGCCGAGACGGTCGCCGGCACGGGAATCACGGTCAACAGCGTGCTGCCGGGTCCGACCCGATCGCGCGGCGTGAACGATTTCGTCGCGGCCCTGAGCGGGGGCGCGAGCTTCGAAGCGTTCCAGACCGAGTTCTTCCAGAAGGTCCGTCCGACCTCGCTGCTCAAGCGCTTCGAAACGACCGACGAGATCGCCTCGTTCGTCGCCTACCTAGCGAGCCCGCTGTCGTCCGGGATCACGGGCGCGGCGCTGAAAGTCGACGGCGGCGTGGTCAAGAGCGCCTTTTGAAGGCGCGAGCGCAGTTGGGTTGAAACCGGGCGAATCGCCCGCGCGCCCGCGCGTGCTGGAACGGGCCGAGCTGCCGGTCGACACCGCTGAACTCGCTCGTTTTCTCATCGGCAAAACACTGGTGCGGATGCTGGCTGATGGCATGGCGGGCGGCCGCATCGTCGAGACCGAGGCCTATTCAATCGGCGACGCCGCGGGTCATGCCTATCGCAGCATGACTCCGCGCAATCGGGCGCTCTTCCTCGAGCGCGGGCATGCCTATGTCTATCTCGCTTATGGCGTCTCGTTCATGCTGAACGTGTCGAGCGAGACGGCGGGCGTGGGGGCGGGCGTCTTGATCCGCGCGATCGAGCCAACCATCGGCGTCGAGATCATGGAGCGAAATCGCGGCGCCCAGCGTCTGCAAGACCTGGCGCGAGGTCCTGGACGGCTGTGCAAAGCCTTGGGGATCGATCGCCGGCTGGACGGGATCGACCTCTGTCAGACCGGCCCGTTATGGCTCGGATCGGACGGCCGCGCGCCCGGTGAAATCGGGCTGAGCAAACGGATCGGCATTACGCGCGCAGCCGACAGTCCGCTGCGCTTCTACGTTCGGGGCAGTCGCTTCGTCAGCGGTCCGCAGGCGCTCAATCGATGAGGAGCCAGCATCGCGACCCGAATGCGATCAAAAGGCGTGCGCGGCTGGAGGTCCGCGCCGCGCACGCTAATAGTCACGGGTTTGGCGACCCCCTTAAGCCGTGGTCGCGCGGCCGCGCCGCCCGGACGCACGACCTTTCCAGTCTCGAACGAGGCGCGCAATCGGTAAAACTACCTAGGGGTTCTTAGGGAAGGCGTGGCTTCCTCCGGCGACCAAAGGGCTGCCGCCATCTCGGCGGAATACTCGGCGACCCCATGAAAAAGCGCGAGATTCTCTTTGCCAACTCGGCGTCAGGCGCGTTATGCCAGAGGCTTGGGGAACAAACCGGCGGGGACGAAGGAGCGGCGATGGCGAACCTGGCCCATGCCCTCAGCGAAGCGCCCCTGTTCGACGCCGCGTTCCGCGAGGATTTCGCTGAGCTTCTGGCGTGGCGGCGCGATGTACGCCATTTTCGCCCCGAGGAAGCGCCCGATGAGGCGACGCTGGCCGAGCTCTTCGAACTCGCCGCGCTCGCGCCTTCGGTGGGCAATTGCCAGCCGACCCGGTTCGTGCGCGTCGACGACAAGGCGCGCCGCGCTGCGATCAGGACCAATTTCGAGGCCGCTAACCGGGACGCGCTCGGCGCCTACGCCGGCGAACGCGCGGCGCTTTACGCGAGGCTCAAGCTCGCGGGCTCGAGTGACGCGCCGATCCATCTTGCGGTGTTTTGCGACGAGGCGACCGAGCAGGGCCATGGGCTCGGCATGCGCACCATGCCGGAAGCGCGGCGCTATTCGACGGTTTGCGCGCTGCATACGTTCTGGCTCGCCGCGCGCGCGCAGGGTCTTGGCGTCGGCTGGGTCTCGATCCTCGATCCCGCGACAATCGCCGAGTCGCTGGACGTGCCGCCCGCGTGGACCTTCATCGCCTATCTTTGTGTGGGCTTTCCGCGCGAGGATCATCTGATCCCGGAGCTCGAGCGCGTGGGCTGGCAATGCCGCGAGCCGCACCCGGTTCTGCGCCGATAGGAAGCCGGTCTCGCTTGGACCTCATCCGGCTTTGGACGGATGAATGTCGTCGACCCACTCGACCGTTTCCGGGTTCGCTTCCACGTTCGGCAGATCGAGATTGACGACCACCGGCTCCTGGCCGCTGCGCACCAGCACGCAGGAGAGCGGCTCATCGTCGCTGGCGTTGATCTCCTGATGGGGGACATAAGGGGGCACGTAGATGAAGTCGCCGGGGCCGGCCTCGGCCACGAATTCGAGCCGCTCGCCCCAGCGCATCCGGGCGCGCCCGCTCACCACATAGATCACGCTCTCGACGGCCCCATGATGGTGCGCGCCGGTTTTTGCCTTCGGGTGGATGACGACGGTCCCGGCCCATAGTTTCTCCGCTCCCGCGCGGGCTTGAGTGATCGCCGCGGCCCGGTTCATGCCGGGCGTCTGCGCTGTGTTGATGTCGAGTTCGCTCGCATGAACCACCCGGACGCCGCTCAGGCGCCATCGGTCCTGGCTTCCATCATTCATGGCCGCTTCTCCATGACCCGCTTTCAGGGGCGCGCTTCCAACCAGCGCGCTTCGCTTCTCGTCAGTTTATCGTCAAAGGCGGGTAGGGGACAGCGGTTCGGACCGCCGCTGGCGACGGGTCACTCGCCGCCTTAAACTATCGGCCATGACCGACGCCTCGCCTGCTATGGCTCCCACGCGCCTGACCGCGCGCGCCCTCATTGTCGGCGAGCGCATCGACACCGCCGGGCTCGAGCGGCCAGACATGATCTCCTCGCTGCCGCTCGCGTTCCGGGTGGGCGAACGGGGCATGGCGGCCTTGTTCCGCTTCGGCGTCGCGGTGATGGTCGGCCTGACCCCGCTCGAGGAAGAGGACCTCTTGGCGAAACTCAGGTCGCGCGTCAGCGGCGCCAGGGCGCTCGGCGACGACGAGACGGCGGTGCTCGAAATCGCGCCCGACAGCGACGAGCAAAAGGCCTCGGGCGGCCCAATCCAGATCAAGAACCTGTCGCCGGCGCGCTTTCTGGTCATTGCCGACGCGCTCGCCAAGACCGTGGCGCTGGCCCGCGACGAGCGCGAGGTCAATGCAGTGTTCGACGTGATCGAGCCGTTCGCCGAAAAGCTCGCGGCGACCGGCAGGCCGCCGTTCCGCCGGCGCGCGATGCTTCGGCTCATCGGTCAGGCGTTGCTCGCGCAGCACCGCGTTTCGGGCCGCGTCGCGGTCGAGGAGAAGCCGGACGTGCTTTGGGACCACCCTGAGCTCGAGCGGCTCTACGCGCGCCTTACGGACGAATACGAGCTCGCCGAGCGCGCCGACGTCTTGAAGCGCAAGCTCGAGGTGATCGGCGACACCGCGCAGGCGCTGACCGACATCATCGACGCGGACCGCTCCACCCGGCTCGAAGCGGCGATCGTGATCCTGATCGTGCTCGAACTGATCGCCGCGATCGTGCAGACCGCGCTTGCGTTGCATGGGCGGTAGGCGGCGAGTTGACGCCGCTTGTATCAACATTGTATCTACTTGGCTCGCCCGACGAAGGATCTGCGCCCATGAAGATGCTGGTCAAGAAATGGGGCAACAGCGCGGCCGTGCGCATCCCGGCCTCTGTCATGGCGGCCGCGTCGATCGCGGTCGACCAAACCGTCGACATTCGCGAAGAGGGGGGTCGCATCGTCATCGAACCGATCGAGGCCGACCCTTATGAACTGGAGGCGCTGCTCAATCAGATGCGCCCCGAAACTTTCCCCGAGGACATCGATTTCGGACCGCCTGAGGGGCGCGAGATGTGGTGAAGGGCGATTACATCCCCGACGCGGGCGACATCGTCTGGCTTCATTTCGATCCGCAAGCGGGACACGAGCAGGCTGGGCGGCGTCCTGCTTTGGTCCTGACGCCCGCCCGATACAATGGGCCGAGGGGGATGGCGATCTGCTGCCCGATGACCACGAAGATCAAGGGCTATGTGTTCGAAGTCGTGGTCAGTCGGAGGCCGCCGAGCGCCGTCCTCGCAGACCAGATCAGGAGCCTCGACTGGCGTGCCCGCCGGGCTGTCCGCAAAGGCGCGGCTGAGCCGAGCGTCCTGGCTGAAGTCCTCGCCAAGATCAAAGCTCTGCTGATGCTTTAGCCGGGCTTGCAGGGAACCGGCGCCATGACGAACAACGTCTTCGTCCTCACCGGCGCCGGGATCTCGGCCGAGAGCGGGCTTGGAACCTTCCGCGACAGGCAGGGCGAGGGGATTTGGGCGAAGTTCGATCCGATGAAGCTCGCCACTCCCGAAGCCTTCGCGCGCGATCCCGAAGCGGTGCTGGCGTTCTATGATCTGCGACGTCGGAACCTGCTTGGCGCCAAGCCCAACGCGGCGCATTTTGCGCTCGCGCGGCTCGAAGCCGCGCTGGCCGAGCGCGGCGGGAAGCTTACGATCGTTACCCAGAACATCGACGATCTGCACGAGCGCGCGGGCTCCGCGCGCGTCATCCACATGCATGGCGAGCTTTTGAAGGCCCGCTGCACTGCATGCGAGGCCGTTCGCCCGTGGCTCGACGATCTGCCGCACTCGGCCGTCTGTCCCGACTGCGGCAGCGTCGGGACATTGCGGCCGCATGTGGTGTGGTTCGGCGAAATGCCGCTCGAGATGGACGTAATCGACCGGGCGCTGCGCAAGGCTCACCTCTTTGTCGCGATCGGGACCTCCGGCGCGGTCTATCCCGCGGCCGGCTTCGTCGCCGAAGCGCGCGCCTATGGCCTGCGCACTTGCGAGATCAACCTCGAGGCGGCCGACAACGCGGCCTTGTTCGACGAGCAGCGCCTGGGGCCGGCGAGCGAGACGGTCCCGGACTGGGTCGGCGCGGTGATGGGGGGCGGAATCGAGGTGTGGGTAGAGCGTCCAGAGCCCGTCGGAAGCGCGCCCCGCTAAGTCTCCTCCATTAGCCCACGATATATCCGGACACGCAGATGAAAGCAGACCCGCTCGTCGTTCCATTGTCGCGGTTTATGTTGAAAGCGATAGCATTGTCCGTGTATGCTCGAAGCGAATGTGTGACGACGTAATTCGACTGACCAAAGGAGTTTCCTGGAAGGTCAGGAACAGATCGATTTGCGGAGGTTGGCTTGATTTCTTGCAAATTGATCGGGGCGTTTGTCGTGATTTGTCTCCCGCCGCCTAGCGTAGTGTACATTCGGAGACGGCCCAGGGTGCGGCGCGCCGGGAGAACGATCTGATAGACCCGTCGACCAGATCGTCGACACGGACCACGCGCTGGCGAAGCTCGCGGGGATCGACTGGCGCTTTCTCGAGCGAGCGCTACGGCCGAATATTCCAACAAGACCGGACATCCGCCGCTGCCGACGCGGCTGATGGCGGGACTTTCGATCCTCAAGCACATGCACGATCTCTCCGACGAGGATCTGTGCGCGCGCTGGGTCGAGAACCCGTACTATCAGCTGTTCTGCGGCGAGGAGTTCTTCCGGCACAAGCTGACCTTCGACCGCTCGTCGCTGACGCGCTGGCGCCAGCGGCTGGGGGAGAGAGGCACGTGGCGCTGACCAGGAGAGCCTTGCGGTCGGCATCGCGCACCGGCGCGGCCAGGCCGGTGACGTCTCCAAGGTGATCGTGGATACGACGGTTCAGCCCAAGGCGGTGGCCTTTCCGACCGACGCCAAGCTCATGCATCGGGCGCGCGAGCGGCTGGCGAGGCTGGCCCGGAAGACGGGCGTCCAGCTTCGCCAATCCTACCAGCGGGTCGGCAAACACGCGCTGATCGCCCATCAGCGCTACGCCCACGCCAAGCAGTTCAAGCGCGCCAACCGGGCGCTGAGGACGATCCGCACTTATCTCGGTCGGGTCACGCGCGACATCGTGCGCAAGATCAAGGGCGACGCCGCATTGGAGAGCATCTTCGCCCATGCTTATGTTCGCCGCCGCGTGCGCGAGCAGCTTAAGAATCGGCGCGTTAATTTAAGATATTCTCTGCCGCGCGGTTAGACTGGATCGTGCAAGGCCGCGGGCGGCCTGATCCGCGGCGTCAAGGTCTCGCTCGCCACCACGCTCCATCGCTCCAAAGGCGGCCAGTTCATCGCCCACGCCAAGGCGATGCCGGGCAACCCCTACGACGGCCACACCCTCGCGACCGTGATCCCGGAGATCGAGACGCAGATCGGCGCGAACCTCTCGCGCATCGTCGCCGACCGCGGCTATCGCGGCCACAACGCTCCGCCCGACCACAAGTTCAAGGTCTATATCTCGGGTCAGAGACGCGCGTCAGCCGAGCGATCAAACGTCTTTGCGGCCTCGGCGGTCGATCCGGTCTCGGCCATGCCGAGGCCGAGCATCGATGGGCCGAAACTATCTCGCCGGGTCCCAGGCGACGCCGAACGGTTTCGCCGCAAAAGAAAAGACCGGGCTCCGCCGTGGCTCGGCCGCTGACGAGCGGCGCTCCGGTGGCGCCCAGCACGCCCTTGGCGTCGGGCAGCAGAGAGCGCAGGTCAGGGCGGAAGCCGGTCGCGAGAATGACTGTGTCGAAGCGCTCGGCGGGCGACTGCTTGAAGCCGACGTTCTCGCGAGAAAAGCTTGCGACGTCGCCGCGAAGGTTGATCCGCCCGTCGCGTATGGCGTCGAGTGTGCCGACGTCGATGAGCGGCACGCGGCCGTCCTCCGCGATGGATTGCAGCGGCCCCTTTGCCGCGCGCTTCAAGCCGAGCTTTTCAATCGAACCGATCGCATATCGAAGTAAGGGCGCGTTGATCGCGTCGGCCAGACGCGGCGGGAGCCATTGCTCGGCGGTCGGAAAGACGAGGATCGGCACGCCGAACAATTCGCGCGGGATGACATTGACGGGGCTGCGGACGGAGAGCGCCACGTCAATCCCGGTTTCGGCGAGGTCGAGCGCGATCTCGGCCCCCGAATTGCCAGAGCCCACGACCAGCACGCGTCGCCCGGCGAAAGGGGCTGGGTTGCGATACGAGCTCGAATGGAGGATCTCCCCGCCGAACGTCTCGATGCCGGGCCATGTCGGCGCATAAGGGTAGTCTGCCCAGCCGGTCGCGACGACGACGATCGGCGCTATTCGTGAGTTCTCTTCCGCATCGGCACGCCACGCGCCCCCTTCGCGCCGCAGCGCGCGAACGGGCGCGTTGAAGATCGGTTTCAAATCGAACTTTGCCGCGTAAGCCTCGAGATATTCGACGACCTGCGCGCGCGACGGATAGCGACCGTAAGCCTTCGGTATCGGGAGGCCCGGCAAGCCAGAGCGGGCGCGGTCGGTATGCAGATGGAGGCGATCGTAGTGGCGTCGCCAGACCGCGCCGACTGCGTCAGATTTTTCGAGGATCGCAGCGTCGAGACCGCGAGCCCGCAGCGCCGCCGCCGTGGCGAGACCGGCGGGACCCGCGCCGACGATGATGGCGTCGCAGGATTGGACCAAGCCGCTCCTCCCGAGCCAAGTCTACCAGCCAGCAAACCCGTGTGACAGGGCTGTCGATCCTCAGGCCGCCGCGTCCTCTCGCGCGCCAACCATATATTGCACCAGCTCCTCGGCGTTGGTCCGGGCGGTGATCTTCTCGCCGACCTTCCGGCCGCGGTGCATGACGATGATGCGGTCGGTGACCGCAAGCGCGTCCGGCATCACATGGGTGATCAGGATCACCGGCACGCCGCGGCCCCTGAGCGTGCGGATCAGCTCCAAAACCTTATGCTGCTCGGGCACGCCGAGATTGTTGGTCGGCTCGTCCATGATCATGAGCCGCGCGTCCCAATAGACCGCGCGCGCAATCGCGACCGCCTGGCGCTGGCCGCCCGACAGCTTCTCGATCGGCTCGGTCAGGGTGGGAATGCGGATCTGCAACGAGTTCGAGCGTCTGCCGCGATTCGTCGCGCATATGCCTGTCGTCGAGAGTCTGGACGACGCCGCCGAGGTGGCGCGTCTTGACTTCACGGCCGAGGAAGATGTTTGCGCCGACGTCGAGATTGTTGGCGAGCGCAAGGTCCTGGTAGATCGTCTCGACGCCCGCGCGGCGCGCCTCCATCGGACTTGCGAATCGAACCGGCTCGCCGTCGAAGACGATCTCGCCGTCTTCCGCCGCGTGGACCCCGGAGATGCATTTGATGAGCGTCGACTTGCCCGCGCCGTTGTCGCCGAGCAGGCCGACCACCTCGCCGGGCGCGACGTCGAAACTCACGTTGTCGACGGCGACGAGGCCGCCGAACATTTTCGTGAGGCCGCGGACGGAGAGCAGCGGCGCGCTCATCGCAAGGCGCCCGCGCCTGCGCGGCCGGTGATGAGGTCGCGCGACTGATCGATCAGCACCGCGACGATGACGACTGTTCCGACCACGATGAATTGCCAGAACGCCTCGACATTGAGCATGACGAGCCCCGTGGTCAGGACCGCGATGATGAGGGCGCCGATCACAGTGCCGATGACCGTGCCGGCGCCGCCGAACAGGCTCACGCCGCCGATGATGACCGCGGCGATCGAGCTTAAGAGCAGCGGATCGCCGATCACCGCCGAGCCGGCGGTGAAGCGCAGCGTCGACAAGAAACCGGCGATCCCGGAGGTTGCGGCCGACAGCATGTAGATCGCGATGATGCGCCGATCGACGGGGATGCCGCTGCGCGCCGCGGCATCCCTACTGCCGCCGATGGCGTAGACATGGCGCCCGAATTGCGTCCGGTGAAGCAGGAAAATCGCCCATGCGACGACGAACGCCGTCACGATGACCGGATAGGGGAGGATGGCGTCCATATGGCGCAGGAGCTCGCCCTTCACCTGCGGGCGCTGAAGGAAATAGAGCCCGCCCCCTTCGCCCGGGACGATATAGAGGAGCGCGTTGTTGCCGTAGGCGCGGACGCCGGCTGGCAAGCCAATCACGGTCGTATTCTCGCTCATCAGATACGCGACGCCGCGCACGATGAACGAGGAGCCAAGGGTGACGATGAAGGCCGGGACTTTCAGCTTCGCAATGATGATCCCGTTGGCGAGGCCGACGGCAGCCGCTCCGCCGACGGCGGCAATGAGGCCGATGAGGACCGACGGAAAGAGAGGAACGCCGCCGTTGAACGCCGATCGCAGCGCCAGCGCCGACAGCACCGAGGCGAGGCTCATGACCCAGCCGACCGAAAGGTCAATGCCGGCGGCGATGATGACGAAGGTCTGACCGAGGCCGAGCAGCAGCACCGGAATGATGGCGACGAGAATGTTCTGCGAGTTGCGCACGGTGAGGAAATTGACCGCGCCGCCCGTCGTCAGCGGCACGGCGATAACGAAGAACAGGATAAGGAGGGCGAGGAACAGCCACGCCCAGATGCGGCTGAGGAATAGGACGACCCGCTGCGCGGGCGTGCGGGCGCCCGAGGAGGCGGCAGGCCGGACGCGGGTCATCCTCGAGGCGCGTTCAGTCACAGGCGCCTCATAATGCCGGGCTCGCCGGCCGTCTTCTTACGCAGGCGCGGGAAGGGGGCCTCTTCCGAGCGCGGGAGAGGGCGCGGCGATGGGGTCGAGGAAACCGCAAGCGGGGCTACTTGCCCGGGACCTGATAGATGAAACGCGCGATCGCAGGATCTTTCACGTTGTCCTTGTCGATGATGGCGAAGCCGGTTTCGACGCGGCGCGGCAGGCTGGTGACGCCCGCGGCGTCAGCCGCGGCGAACATCACCGCAAGATAGCCCATGTCGAACGGCTTCTGCGCCAGGACCTGCGTGACAACGCCTTTGTCCAACATTTCGATCGCCTGCTTGGTCGCGTCATAGGCGACAACCTGAACATGGCCACCTAGCCCTGCGTTGACGACCGCGGTGCCGGCGCCTCCGGCGCTGAACACGTTGGTGCCAAACACGCCCGCGAGATCGGGCTGGCGCGCAAGTATCGCTGCGGTCTGCTGCGCCGCCGTATTCTCGCTGTCGAGATTGAAGTCGGGCCCGATCACCTTGATGTCGGGGAATTCCTTCGCCATCACCTCCTTGAACCCTTGCACGCGGCCTTCGACCGAGCTCACGTTGGGGTTGGTCGAATTGATGTAAACCGTTCCCTTGCCGCCGATCGCCTTGGCCAGTCCGCGCGCCGCGATGCGGCCGCCCTCGACGTTGTCCGAACCAATATAGCTGATCGGGAACTTGACCGGGCCTTTGGCGTAGTCGCCATCGCCGAGAAACGTGTCGACGGTTATGACCTTGATTCCTGCATCGTAGGCGGCCTTCAGCGGACCCACCATCTGGTCCTTATCGGTCGGGGCCGTGATGAGGTAGTTGAGGTCGCCGCGCGCGACCATCGAATCGAGGATCGGCGTCTGAACGCTGACGCCCCAGGTCGGAGGAATCTGCGTGACCACCTCGGCGCCGATCTCTTTTGCCGCCGTTTCCACGCCGAGCTGCATGACCTGGTAGAACGGATCGACGACGCCGGGCAAAAAGCCGATCTTGAGCTTTTCGGCCAGGGCGCCATGGGCCGCGAACGCCACGGCGAGCCCCGCCGCCACGGCTAAACCTAAGCGCTTGCGCATGTCGTTCTCCTCCCTTGCGTGATGGCGCCGGCTGGCCTCGCGCGTTCGATCTCGGGAAGACCGCCTTCCCCTGTTCAACGCGCGGAAATGTATTCGACGCGCATCGGCACGCGTCGCTCGCCTAGCCGCGCGTCAAACGCATGAGGTCCCCATCGCCGACGACTTCGGGCTTCGCCAGCCTCTTATCGAGGCTCCAACCCCGACCGATTGTCAAGCCGAGCGGCGAAACGCCTGACGGTCAGCTCTTGGCCTTTTCGGCGCTCTTCGCCTTTTTCGCCCGCTCGACGCCCGTAAGAACCAGCGCGCGCGCCTCGTCAGCGTCGCCCCAGCGGACGATCTTGACCCACTTGTTGGGCTCGAGATCCTTATAGTGGGCGAAGAAATGCTCGATCTGCTGGATCGTGATCGCTGGCAGGTCGGAGTAGTTCTTCACGTTCGCATAGCGCTGGGTGAGCGCCGCCGAGGGCACGGCCAAAAGCTTCTCGTCGCCTCCCGTGCTCGTCCTCCATCAGGAGAACGCCGACAATCCGGCAGCTCATGACGGCGCCGGGAATGATTGCGCGCGTATTGGCGACGATCACGTCGCAAGGATCGCCGTCGTCCGAGAGCGTATGGGGAATGAACCCGTAGTTTCCCGGATAGCGCATCGAGGTGTAAAGAAAGCGGTCGACCTGCAGCGCGCCGCTCTCCTTGTCCATCTCGTACTTGATTGGCTCGCCGCCGATCGGCACCTCGATGACGACGTTGACGTCATGGGGCGGGTTTTTGCCGATCGAGATGGCGTTGAGGTTCATGTCGACCCTCCCAAATCGCGTCCGCGTCCCTTGCGGGAAAGGCCAGCATTCAGCCGAAGCCGAAAGCGATCCGATCGCGTTGCTGACCGCCGAAGGTCTCGCGCGCCCGCCGCAGGACCCGGCCGCCCAGCCGGCGGTAAAATCCAACCGCGCGCTCATTGTCCGCCAGCGCCCAGACGACGAGGTTCGACAGTCCATGGCCCGCCAGATCCTTGCGGGCCGCCTCGAACATGCGCCGCCCGAAGCCGCACCCCTGGCACTCCGGCGCCAGATAAAGCTCAAAGATCTCGCCGCCGTAGCCGAGCGCCGGCACGCGATTGCGTCCATAGCTGACATAGCCGACGACCGAATCGCCGAATTCGAGCACCAGAAGCGGCGTCCGGCGCGCGATGGCGAGGCGCCACCACGTCGGACCTCTACGCGCAATCATGCGCTCGAGCTCCCGGCCCGGAATGACCCCCCGATAGGCCTCGCGCCACGCCGCGTCATGTACGGACGCAATTTCGCCCTCGTCGCCGAGTCGCGCAGCGCGAATGGAAATGACCGTCTCGACCATGGAGGGATGTTAAGTCGGCGCGCGGGCCCGCCGCAAGGTCTTGACACCGGCCACGGATGACTTTTTTGCTCAATCGGGCTTGCCCTTGAGTCGGCCTCGTCCGCGCCGGAATTTCTGCGCAATCACCGTTCAACTCGCTGCAAACGCCGGATTTGGAGAATGGACTATGGCGCCGCGATCGCCTTGGGCGCGCCTGGGATTGGCCGCCGCCGGACTGACGGCGGCGCTCGTCTGGACGGCGAGCGCGGGCGCCGACGTGCTGCACGCGACCTACCGCGTGTCGTTGATCGGTCTTCCGATCGGCGCGGTCAACCTCAGCGCAGACCTGACCCCGACTAGCTACGCAATCGCGGGCAACGCAAAACTGACGGGCATCGCCAAGCTCTTCGCCAACGCGCATGGCGCTTCGGCCGGCAAGGGCGCCATCATCCATGGCCATGTGTCGCCGGAGACCTTCGCCACGATCGCCGCGGACTCCCACATGACGCGCACGATCCGCATGGCGTTGGCCGGCAATGCCGTCACGGGAGTGGATATTTCGCCGCCGTTCGACGAAAAGCCGGATCGGGTCCCGCTTGGCCCCGGTGACGAACGCGGCATTGTCGATCCGGTCGGCGCGGTCATCCTTCCGGCGCCGGCGTCAGGGCCCATGCTGTCCCCGGCCGCGTGCGATCGCAAGATTCCCATCTTCGACGGCTATACGCGATTCGACATCACGCTCTCCTATGTCGGCGAGCGCACGGTGTCGGCGAAAGGCTACAACGGCCCGGTCGTGGTCTGCGCGGCGCGTTACGTCCCTATTTCCGGCCATCGCCGCGACCGGCCGGCCACCAGGTTCATGGCCGATAACAAGGATCTGGAGGTCTGGCTGGCGCCGATCGCCAGCGACCACGTGCTGTTTCCCTTCCGCGTCTCGGTGCGCACGATGATCGGCACGACGGTTGTCGAGGCGCAGGAGTTCCGCATCGGCGAGAAGTAGCGTTAACGGCGCCGAAACCGGAATGGCGAGCGAAGCGAGGAAATCCTCAGGCGTACGGCGGCGTCGCGCCGCACCTTGATCGAAAGCGGCGGTCTTCCGATGCCCTGCCGTCGGCGCAACGACGACGGAGCTAATTAAGCTCGTCCTCCAGCGTCGGCAGCGGCAGCACGCCGATTCCGTCCTCCAGCAACGACTTCGCGTCCGCGAGGCTCGCGCGGCCGCGAATCCCACGCTCCGGCTCCTCGCCGAGATGGATGGCTCTCGCCACTTGCGGGAACCGGGCTCCGACGTCGTCGGTGTTGGCCTCGATTTCGCGACGCATTTGGAGGAAGAATTCGCGCGTCCGCCGACGCTTTTCATCGACAACAATCTCGGGACCCGTTTCGACCGCCGCCGAGCGCTCGCCGCCGACGACGGCCGGGGCCATGATCGCCTTGTCGACGCGGGTCGAGCCGCATTCGGGGCAGACGACAAAGCCGCGCTTACGCTGCTTCTCATAGGCTGCGCTGTCCGGAAACCAGCTGTCGAACCCATGACCTTCAGCGCAGGCGAGCGCGTATTTGATCATTGTTCCGCCCCCGCGAGCAGCGCGTCAAGTTCGCCCGTCGCCTGGAGCTCGTGCAGGTCGTCGCAGCCGCCGACATGGGTGTCGCCGATGAAAATCTGCGGCACGGTCCAACGCCCGTTCGCCTTCGCCGCCATCGCGGCCTGCGCGGCGCGGTCGCCGTCGACGCTGATTTCCTCGAAGGAAGCTGACTTGGAGCGCAACAGGGACTTGGCCTCGTGGCAATAGGGGCAAGTCGATTTGGTGTAGATGACAACCGGGGGCACGCTCGACACATCCTTGGCGCAGCAATCCGCACAATTTCCAGCAGTATATGGGAACTCAACCGCCGGTAACAACCCGGGCGAACACCAGCACGTCCACCCGTTTCGCCCCCGCCCTGAGCAGCGCGCGGGACGCGGCGTTGGCGGTCGCCCCCGAGGTCAAAACGTCATCGACGAGCACGACGTTAAGCCCGCGCACCACCGCGCCTTCAGCGATGCGGAATGCGCCCTGAACATTTTCGGCCCTTTGCGTCCGGCTTAAGCCCACCTGGCTGCGCGTCGCCTTGACCCGCCGAATCGCGGTCAGGTCGCACGGCTTCCCCGTCTGGCGGGAAATCTCGGCCGTCAGCGCGGCGGCCTGGTTGAACCGCCGCCGCCACAATCGCAGAGCGTGGAGCGGCACCGGGGTCAGGAGATCGGCGTCGACCAGCACGTCGGCGCCGGCGCGCACCATCCAGCGGGCGATCGGCCGGGCGAGCTCGGCGCGGTCGGAATATTTGAGCCGGTGCACGAGCGTGCGCGCCGGGCCGTCCTCGAATCGCGCCGCCGCCCGGGCCCGGGCGAACGCCGGCGGATCGGCCATCGCCTGCGGCGAGATGAGGCCCTGGCCGAGGTCGTGCTCAAACGGGGTGCCGAGGCGCTCGCAGAAGGGGCGCTCGATGAAGCGCATCGCGCTCCAGCAGCGCGGACACAGCGCGCCGTGCCGATCCGTCGCGGCGCGGCAGGCGAGGCATGTCGGCGGATAAAGCGTATCGAGCGCGGCGTGAGCCAGGCGCAGGAAGAACGCGCCGGCGCGCCGCGCCGAACGCGAGCCTTCTTCATCCGCCCCCAGCGCCGGAAAAGCGTCCATGGCCGGAAGCTAGCGCGAATCAAAGCTTTGCGCGAGAGGCGTCGGGCGGATAAGGAGCGCGCATGTCGCACCCGGCCTCGCCGCCGCAGATATTCGATCGAGGTCTGATCAATCGGCGTCTCGATCGCGCCTGGGCGCGGGTCCGCACTGGCGCTCAGGCGGACTTCCTCATCGCCAGGGCCGCCGAGGATCTCCGCGACCGGCTGTCGCTGGTCAAACGGCGCTTCGCCCTCGCCGCCGACTTCGGCTCTCCCGGCCCGCATGGCGCGGCCGCGCTCGCGGCCGGCGGCCAGGTCGATTGCGTCGTCAGGCTCGCCCCGACCGAGGCGAGCCTGGGGGAGGGCGATTTCCTGCCAGCCGTCGGCGATCTCGAGCGCGTCCCGGCCGCGGACGGGCGTCTCGATCTCGCCGTCTCGCTGCTCGCGCTGCAGACGGTGAACGACCTGCCGGGCGCGCTCTTGCAGATGCGGCGCGCGCTGAAGGCCGACGGCCTTCTGATCGCGGCGTTGATCGGGGGCGAGACGCTGACCGAGCTCAGGCAAAGCCTCACCATCGCCGAGAGCGAGATCCTTGGCGGCGCTTCACCCCGAGTCGCCCCGTTCGTCGACGTGCGCGCGCTTGGCGGACTTGCCCAGCGCGCGGGCCTGGCGCTACCGGTCGTCGATCTCGACCGTGCGGTCGTCCGCTACCCGGACATGTTCGCGCTGCTCGCCGACCTGCGCGCGATGGGGGCTGCCAACGCGCTGCAGGCGCGCAGCCGCAAGCCCCTGCGCCGCGAGGTCCTGGCGAGCGCGGCCGCCGTCTATGCCGAGCGCTTCGCCGATCCGGACGGGCGCCTGCGCGCGACCTTCGACCTCGTGTGGCTCGCGGCCTGGGCGCCGCATGAGAGCCAGCCGAAGCCGCTTAAGCCGGGGTCGGCGACGGCGCGGCTCGCCGACGCCCTGAAGCGGCGGAGTTGAGTGATCTCAACTTGCGCTTGCGCTCGGCGCCCCGAGGCCAGCCGGAGACGCTTTTGCTGAACGCACCGCGCGCCCGGTAAGGGCGACGCCGCCGAGCACGAGGCCCAGTCCCGCCCAGGCCGAGGGCGCTATCGGTTCGCCGAGCGCGACCGCTCCGCCGACGACGCCGATCACGGGCGCGATATAGTTGTTGAGGCTGGCGAAGGTCGCCCCCTCGTCGTGCACCAGCCGGAAATAGACATAATAGGCGAGCGCCGTGTTGAAGACGCCGAGCGCGCCCATTGCGAGCGCCGGCGCGAGTGGAATCTGGAACGCCGCTGCGAGCGGCGGAAGCTTGCCGAACACGAGCCCGACCAGCGCAAGCGCAAGCGTCGAGAGCGTCATCGACGCGGTCACCGCTCGTACGGCGCCGATCTCTCTCGTGGCCGCCCCCGAGATGATCGCTCCCGTTCCGTAAGCGACGGCCGCAGCCAGAGCGAAGGCCCGTCCCAGGACGGAGTGTCCTGCGCTCCCCGCTCCTGGCGACCAGAACGCGACGCCGACCCCGACGAAGCCGACCGCGAGGCCAAGTGCCGCGAGCCAGGTCCATCGGTCGCGCGATCCGAGAAACCGGCCGAACAGGAAGACGAAGATGGGCTGGGCGCCCATCATCAACGCCATGTCGGCGCTCGTGGTCAGAGTCGCGGCCTTGGCGAGGAGGATGAAGGGAACGACCTGCCCGATCAGCGCGAGCGCGAGAAGGTTTGCCCATAGTCCCGGCCTCGACCCAGGCCAGACCTTGCCCGAAAGCGCGCTCGTCAGCAGCATCGCCGCCGCCGCCACGCCGACGCGCGCGAGCGCGAAATCGAACGGATCGAAGGCGCGCGAGGCGATCTTGATCAGAAGAAAGGACGAGCCCCAGAGGAAGGACAGAAAGGCCAGCGCCGCATAGGCCGCCATGGAGCTCTCGAGGATCTGGAAGAGGCGATTCGGGCGTTATGCGGGGTCGGGATTTAGCGGGCGCGCAGGACGCTCCCGGGAGAGTGGCTCGGCGCTGCGCCTAGTCTAACGGCATTTTACCGGCGCGGCCTAATGTTTTCAGGGACTTGAGACCCCGTTTAGTTCCGCCCTCGAGATCGCTGGCGTTGGCCCCGGCGCGGCCGTGCGGGCTCTGATAATAACATATTATATACGTGTTATAGAAAAAGCAGCGCCGCCCCATCCGACAGCAAATTGCTCTACGGGGCTCGGATCGCGGACGTCAACTTAAATTCCGCGCCAAGGCCAAATCACGCAGCCTGCCCCAGGACGCACCGCGCATGTCGGCCTGCAGCCCCTTGCCCTTGAAGCTGGCTCGCCGGAGCTTGAACGGCGCGCCAGGCTTGGTCTCGGTTACGACGCGGCGCCCTCGCTCCACCAGCGCGCGCAACGTGACCCCCTCGCGCTCGGCAAGCTTACGAGCTTCACGAAGAAGCGGATCCGAAATTTCTATGGTTGTCTTCATGACCCGTATGTATGGGATATGAGATATGGGCGCCCATATTATACAATGCGCCAGTCTGAAGAGCAACCAGGGCCGGCCTCGCCTTGCCGGTCAACGGAAATTGCGTCCCGCCGGCATCGCTTCGGCGACGTTCACTGGCTCCGGCGGCGCGCCGGGCGGGGCGCGCGGGTCGTCCAGCCGAGGCGGCTGAGCGAAGCGATTGCCTTGCCGCTTTCGGGTTTCCGTCGGCTCCGTCCGGTGCGCTTCGTCGGCGCGTGCAAGAGCGCCGATCGTGGGGCCCGCCTCCGACAGAAGCCCGAGCATCGGCGTCAAGTCGTTCATGCGTTCGGCGACGATATGAATGACCCGTTGCTCGCTCTGCAATTTCCCGGTCACCGCGACGAAACGTGCGCCAAGAACGATCGCGCGCAGACGTTCGAAGACTTTCGGCCACACGATTATGTTGGCGACGCCCGTCTCGTCCTCGAGCGTCATGAAGATGACGCCCCCGGCGGTGCCTGGCCGCTGGCGCACCAGCACGAGGCCAGCGACCGTGACGCGCTCGCCGTTCCTGATCGAGCGCAGCGCCTCGGAGCGCAGGACGCCGCGCGCGGTGAGGCGGGCGCGCATGAACGAGGCCGGATGCGCCTTGAGCGATAGCGACAAACGCCGATAATCCTCGACCACATGCGCGCCGAGCGGCATCGGCGCCAGTCGCGCGTCCGGCTCCATTTCCCGCGCCGGGCGGCTCGCGAACAGCGGCAGATCGTCCTGGTCGCCGACCCGGTCGAGGCCGCGCACCGCCCATAGAGCCTCACGCCGGTCGAGGCCGAGCGAGCGGAAGGCGTCGGCGTCGGCAAGCTTTTCCAAGACGGCCGAACTCAAGCCGCTGCGCAGCCACAAGTCGCGCACCGAATCATAAGCCTCGCCGCGCCGCTCCACGAGCCGGCGCATGTCCTTCTCCTTGACGCCGACGATCTGCCTGAGACCTAAGCGCACCGCATGGGTCGAGCGGATGTGCGGCGCCATCTCGGCGTGGCGGGGATGGATGCCCCCGGTTCCGTCATTGCGAGCCATAGGGTGTCGAAAGACGCCCGTCCTTCCGGACGGGCTATGGCGAAGCAATCCAGGGGAGCGTAGGGCGCTCTTCGGCCCCTGGATTGCTTCGTCACCGCGGGTCAAGCCCGCGGGTTCCTCGCAATGACGACTGAGGTTCGATCCGATTGCTTCATGCTCTAAGGGGGAAGGAATAAGCGGTTCCAGCGTGCAATCCCAATCGGACAGGTTCACGTCGACTTCACGCAACTCGACCCCGTGCTCGCGCGCATCGCGCACGAGCTGGGCGGGCGCGTAGAAGCCGAGCGGCTGGGCGTTCAGCATCGCCGCGGCGAAGACATCCGGGTAACGGCATTTCATCCAGCACGAATCGTAGACGAGCAGCGCGAAGCTCGCCGCATGGCTCTCGGGAAAGCCGTATTCGCCGAAGCCCTCGATCTGATGAAAGCAGCGCTCGGCGAATTCCCGGTCGTAGCCCTTGGCCGCCATGCCCTCGACCATCTTCTCCTGAAACGTCTGGATCGTTCCGGCCCGGCGAAAGGTCGCCATCGCGCGGCGCAACTTGTCGGCTTCCGAGGGCGTGAAGCCGGCGGCGACGATCGCGATCTTCATCGCCTGCTCCTGGAACAGCGGCACGCCGAGCGTCTTCTTTAGCACCGCCTCTAACTCGGGCGAGGGATAGGAGACCTCTTCGAGGCCCTGCCGGCGGCGCAAATAGGGATGCACCATGTCGCCCTGGATCGGACCGGGGCGCACGATCGCAACCTCGATGACGAGATCGTAGAAGCTCGCGGGCTTGAGCCGCGGCAGCATCGACATCTGCGCGCGGCTTTCGATCTGGAACACACCGATCGTGTCGGCGCGCTCAATCATCGCATAGACGCACGCCTCCTCGGGAGGGATATTCCCCAGAGTGAGCCGCTCGCCGTAATGCCTGTCGAGAAGGTCGAAGCCTTTGCTCAGCGCCGTCAGCATGCCGAGCGCCAGCACGTCGACCTTGAGAAGACCAAGCGCGTCGAGATCGTCCTTGTCCCACTCGACCATCGTGCGCTTGTCCATCGCCGTGTTCATCACCGGCGCGACTTCGTCGAGCCGGTCGCGGGTGATGACGAAGCCGCCGCTGTGTTGAGTGAGATGGCGCGGAAAGCCGATCAGCGCCTTCGCCATGGTGAGCGCAAGCTTGAGCGTCGGATCGACGGGATCAAGCCCTGCCGCGCGCACACGGGTCTCGCCGATCGGCGCTGTTTCCTGGCCCCAGGCGGTTCCGTTGAGGGCGGCGACGACGTCGTCGGAGAGGCCGAAGACCTTGGCCGTCTCGCGGATCGCCGAGCGCGTGCGATAGGTGATCACCGCGGCCGCGAGGCTGGCGCGCTCTCGCCCGTAGCGATCGTAGATATACTGGATCACCTCCTCGCGCCGCTCGTGCTCGAAGTCGACGTCGATGTCGGGAGGCTCGTTGCGCTCGGGCGAGATGAAGCGTTCGAACAGAAGATCGAAACGCGCCGGATCGATCTCGGTGATCCCGAGGCAATAGCAGACGGCGGAATTGGCCGCCGAGCCGCGGCCCTGGCAGAGGATTCCCTTCGAGCGCGCGAAGCGCACGATGTCGTGCACGGTGAGGAAGTAAGGGGCGTAATCGAGCGCGGCGATCAATTTCAGCTCATGCGCCAGCGCTTCCCGCGTGCGCTCCGGAACGCCGCCGGGATAGCGCTCGCGGGCGCCCGCCTGAACGAAGGCTTCGAGCGCTTCCTGCGCCGTCGCATAGCCTTGGCGCAGCTCTTCGGGATAGCAATGCTTAAGTTCGTCGAGGCTGAACTCGAGGCTGTCGAGGAAGCGGATCGTCTCGGCGAGGGCTTGAGGCGCCTCGGCGAACAGCCGCGCCATTTCGCGCGGGGATTTGAGATGGCGCTCGGCGTTGGCTTGCGTGAGAAGGCCCGCGGCCTCGAGCGTGGTTTTCTCGCGGATGCAGGCGAGCACGTCGGCGAGCGCGCGCCGCTCGGGCGCATGCATCAGCGCGTCATTGGTCGCGATCAGCGGCGCCTGAACGGTGCGCGCGAGCGCAACCCGCCGCGCCAGCGCGCCGCGCATGTCCGCGCCATAGGCGAGGCTCGCGCCGATCCACAGGCGCTCGCCGAAGGCTTCGCGCAGAAGGGCGATGGCCGCGCCCTCACCCCGACCCTCTCCCGATAGCCTGTCGAGAGACGGGCGTTCTTCCGAACACCCTATGGGGAGAGGGGGCGAAGGGGAGAGGGAAGGCATCGCGACGACCTGCAACCCTTCGCTCCGCTCCAGAAGGTCGTCGAGCCTGAGCCAGCATTCGCCTTTCGGCGCGCGCTTATTGCCCTCGGTCAGGATGCGGCAGAGCCGGCCGTAAGCCGCGCGGTCCTTCGGGTAAACGAGCGCGTCCGGCGCGCCATCGACGAAGGCGAGCCGCGCGCCGGGAACGACCCGCATGGCTCCCATCGCCTCGGCGTTTTCGCGCGCGAATGTGTGCGCGCGCACGATTCCGGCGAGCGTGTTGCGGTCGGCGATCCCGATTCCGGCAAGGCCGAGCTCGGCGGCGCGCGCGACCATCTCCTCAGGGTGAGAGGCGCCGCGCAGAAACGAGAAATTGGTCGTCGCCGCGAGTTCAGCGAACCGCGGCTCAAGCCGGATCAAGGCGCCGCTCCTCGTGCCTTGCGAGAATAGTCGCTAGAACAAAGATAGAACGACGGCTGGCAGGAAGACAAGCGCCAACGCTTTTGCCCGAGTTTTGGCCCGAAGGGACTGCGCGTCTCTCGCCAGTCTCGCGATGGAGAGCTTCTTACGTCCTTTTCGCCGCCGCGCCCTCGGCCAGGCGCGCCATCGCGTCGAAGAAGAGACCGCGGAAGCGCTCGGCCTCGACGGCGACGGCGACTTCGCTGTTGGCGAGGCGGCCCCACTGGCCGCGCCAGTCGACGATCGTGGCGCCGGTCGTCAGGCGCCCCGTGGTCTCGACATCGACCGCTGCGCGGCGCGTTTCGACCAGGGTCGGATCGAGCGCCACGGCGACCGCGAGCGGGTCGTGCATGGTGAAAATGCGCTTGCCCAGGATTTTCTCCATGCGCTCGAAATAGAAGCGCGACGCGTCCTCGAGAAAGCGGGCGAGCTTGGCCCCATGCGGCCTGCCGGCGATGCGCGAGCCGATCGCCGCGACATCGCGCTCGTCGATGATCGTCTTGCGGGTGACGTCGAGACCGATCGCGATCACTGGCGCTCCGCCAACGCCGCCGAAAGCGCGAAAGACGATGCGCGCCGCCTCCGGATCGTGCCAGATGTTGAACTCGGCCGAAGGCGTCACATTGCCCGGCTCCGCATAAGCGCCGCCCATGATGACGAAGCGCTTGACGAGGCGCGGCAGCTCGGGCTCGCGCATGACGGCGAGCGCGATATTGGTGAGCGGCCCCACCGCGCAGAGAACGAGCCGCCCGGCATGCGAACGCGCCGCGCCGATGATCGAATCCGCCGCATGCGACGCCTGCCGCGGATCTCGTCCGGCTCAGGCAGGACCGCATGGCCAAGGCCGGTCTCGCCGTGGATTTCGCTTGCATCCCTGACCGCATTGGCGATCGCCGTTCCCGCGCCCGGCCAGACGGGGATATCCGCTCGCCCCGCGAGCGCGAGGACCGCCCGCGTGTTGCGCGTCGCGGCCGCGAGCGAAACGTTGCCGACCACGGTCGAGACGCCGAGGATCTGCGCTTGCGTCTGGGCGCAGGCGTAGAGCAGCGCGAAGGCGTCGTCGATGCCGGTGTCGACGTCGATGATGAGAGGCTCAGGTTGCTCAGACATGGCGTCAATCTCTCCTCGATTTCCTGCGCCTGCGCTACTGGATGCGACGCGACATTCTCGCCGGGCGCGGGGACAGGATCAAACTGCGAAAGCCCGCCGCTCCTTGCCGATCCAGCGCGACAACAGGAGGCCGGCGACGATGGCGAGGCCGGTCGCAAGCCCCATCCACACGCCGACCGCGCCGAGCGGGGTCAAGAAAGCCAGGGCGAGGCCGACCGGCGCGCCGATCGCCCAATAGCCGAGAAGGGCGATGACAAAGGGCCGCTTGGAATCGTGCAAGCCCCGCAGCATGTTGGCGAGGACGCACTGGCTCGCGTCGAAGATTTGGAAGACGGCCGCCACTTTGAGCAACGCGACGGCGATTGCCACGGCGCCCGCATTCTCCGACGCGTCGACATCGAGGAAGGGCGCGATCAGGAGCCTCGGGGCGACGATCATCGCGGTTGCGGACAAGACCGCGTAGAGCAGCGTGAGGCCGAAGGCGCACCAGCCGGCGCGCGCGACCGCCCCGGCGTTGCGCGCCCCATAGGCGAGGCCGACCCTGACCGTCGCCGCCTGGCCCATGCCAAGCGGGACCATGAAAGCGATCGACGCAATCTGCAGGGCGGCGGTATGGGCTTCGAGCGCCGCCCGCCCGATGAGGCCCATCACCATCGTCGCGGCGGAGAAGACGCCGACTTCGGCCAGGATCATCGCGCCCATCGGGAGACCGAGCCGCCATAGCGCGGAGAGTTCGGCCCGGGCGGGGCGCCAGGGCAGGGCGAACGGCCGAACGCGCTTGAGGCGCGGCTCGACGAACGAGGCCCCGAGCAGGATCAGGAACATCAGGGTCTGCGACATCGTGGTCGCAACGCCGGAGCCGACGATCCCGAGGCGCGGCATGCCAAGCTCGCCGAACACGAGGGCATAGTTGGCGAGGGCGTTGAAAGCCACGGCGACGAGGCCGGCGACGAGGGTCGGGCGCGGCCGCTCGAGCGCGGAGAAGAGGCAGCGCGCGGTGACGAACAGAAGGTTCGGCAGCAGGCTCCACTGATAGCCGCGCATGTAGGTTCCGGCGTCGCGCGCAAGATCGGCCGGCTCGCCGATGGCCAGCAGAATCGGCTCGGTCTGCCAGAGGTAGACCCAGGCGGCGAGGGCGAGCGCGACAGCCGACAGGAGCGCCTGATGCGCGGAGCGGCGGAGCGCTTCGCCGCTCTCGCCTCCGCCGCTCTTCGCCGCCATGATCGGCGCCAGCGCCGCAACGACGCCGATGCCGAGCACCATCACAGGCTGGAAGAGATTGAAGCCGAGCGCGCCAGCGGCGAGCGCGCGCGGCGACAGCCGGCCGAGCATGACGAAGTCGGTCGCGGTCATCGCATAGACCGCGACATTGGCGAGAACGATCGGCCAGCCGAGCGCGAGAGTCGCGACAAGCTCGCGCCTGAGCGAGCCGCTGGCGGCTGCCGTCGCTCTCGATTGCGGCGCGGCGGACATTTTTTACCCATGGAGACGAGAGCCGCGGGTGATACCGGAGGGCCGAAGTCCGCGCAAACCTGGCATGAGTTGACAAAGTCTATTATATTAATAGTCTAATGTTGCTCAAGCGTGAGCGAGGGAGACAGACATGGCGCTCAAAGAGATCATCGTCGAGACGCAGGCCAGTCTGCGCGCCGACGCGGCCAACGCGAAAGCCGTCTTTTCGGTCGATTCGCGGCAGGTGGAGAATGTTCGCAGCGAGGTCAGGATCCGCCAGTTCGCGCTGACGGTCGACGAGCCGCCCACGCTCGGCGGTTCGGACGCGGGCCCCAATCCGGTCGAGCTGGTGCTGGCGGCGCTCGCCACATGCCAGGAGATCACCTACCGCGCTTATGCGACGGCGCTCGGAATCCCGCTCGACAGCGTCGCGGTCAAGCTCGACGGCGTTCTCGACTTGAGGGGATTTTTCGCCGTCGACGACCGCGTGCGTTCCGGCTTCACCGGGGTGCAGGGAACCGTGACCTTGAAGAGCCCGGCAAGCCCGGATGAGCTCAGGAAGCTCAAAGAGGTGGTTGACGCGCATTGCCCGGTTTTGGACATTCTTCGCGCTCCGGTTCCCGTGAAGCTCGAGCTTGCCGAAGTTCCGGTCGCGGCAGCCGCGTGACCACCCGGGCGCCGCGTTCACCGAACCGTCTGGGCGATCCAGTCCAGCGTGTCGGCGAAGCGCTCGCCCAATGCGAGGTGGGCGCCGCCCTCGACTCGCCAGAATTCCTTGGGCGGATTGGCGAGCGCGAACAGTTTCTCGCCGAAGCGGATCGGAACGACGCGGTCTTTCGTTCCGTGGACCACAAGCGTCGGCGCGCTCACCGACCCGATCAGCAAGTCGTTGCGGAACGGGTCGCGGAGCAATGCGCGTACGGGCATGAACCAGTATGCGGCCGCCGCGACGTCGGCGATCGACGAATAGGGCGAGTTCGAGCACGAGCGCGCCAACCTGTGTGGCGCGCGGCCAGCGCGACCGCGACCCCGGATCCGAGCGACTCCCCGAGAAGGACGATGCGCCCGGGCGCGACGCCGCTCGCGATCGCCGCCGCATAGGCGGCTTCGCCGTCGAGCTTGAGTCCGCGCTCGCTGGGAGAACCGGTTGAACTCGCATAGCCGCGATACTCGATCGCCAGCAGGCCCATGCCCGCCTGCGCCAAAGCGCGAAAGCGCTCGAAGCGCAGGTCGATCCCGCCCGAGTTGCCATGAAAATAAAGGATCATCGGCAGCCCGGGCGCGGGCGCAATTCGCCACGCGAGCAGGCTCTCCCCGTCCTCGGTCTTCAAACGCAGGATCTCGGCCTTGAGCCCGAGCGTCGCCGGATCGGCCTCGCCGGCGTCGCGCGGAAACAGGATCTTGCGCTGGCCGGCGTAAAGCCCAATCAGCACGATGGCGTAGAGCGCGATGAAGGCGATGACCGCGATCAGCATTTTGCGCCGAGCCCGGCGAGTCTCGACGCTAGGGTCAGTGCTGAAGCGCCTTCACGATCGCGTCGGTCATCTTCTTGGCGTCGCCGAACAGCATCAGCGTGTTGTCGCGAAAGAACAGTTCGTTCTCGACCCCGGCGTAGCCTGAGCCCATGCCGCGCTTGACGAACAGAACCGTCTTCGCCTTGTCGACGTCGAGCACCGGCATGCCGTAGATCGGCGACTTGGGGTCGGTTTTGGCGGCCGGGTTGGTGACGTCGTTCGCGCCGATGACATAAGCGACGTCGGCTTGCGGGAACTCGCTGTTGATGTCCTCGAGCTCGAACACTTCGTCGTAAGGAACATTGGCCTCGGCGAGGAGCACGTTCATGTGGCCTGGCATGCGGCCGGCGACCGGATGGATCGCGTATTTGACCTCGACCCCGTTCTTCTTGAGCGAATCCGCCATCTCGCGCAAGCTGTGCTGCGCCTGCGCGACCGCCATGCCGTAGCCCGGCACGATGATCACCTTGGAGGCGTTCTTCATCATGAAGGCCGCGTCTTCGGCCGAGCCCTGCTTGACCGGGCGGGTCTCCTTGTGGCCCTCGGCTCCGGCGACCTCGCCGCCCCAGCCGCCGAGGATGACGGAAATGAAGGACCGGTTCATGCCCTTGCACATGATGTAGGACAGGATCGCGCCCGAGGAGCCGACCAGCGCGCCGGTGATGATGAGCGCCAGATTGCCGAGCGTGAAGCCGATGCCCGCCGCCGCCCAGCCGGAATAGGAATTGAGCATCGAGATGACGACCGGCATGTCGGCGCCGCCGATCGGAACGATGAGAAGCACGCCGAGCGCCAGCGAAACGAGCGCGATCAGCCAGAAGAACGCCGGCGCCTGGGTGGCGTAGAAGAGCGCGATCAGGAGGATCAGCGCGACGCCGAGTCCGCCGTTGATCAAATGGCGTTGCGGCAGAAGGATCGGCGCGCCCGACATGCGCCCGTCGAGCTTGAGAAAAGCGATGATCGAGCCGGTGAAGGTGATCGCGCCGATCGCGAGCCCGAGCGACATCTCGATGATGCTGCCCGGATGAATGATGGCGCCGTCCTCGATGCCGAAGGCCTCGGGCGCGTAGAACGCTCCGGCGGCGACCAGCACCGCGGCCAGGCCGACCAGCGAATGGAACATCGCCACCAGCTGGGGCATCGCGGTCATGGCGATGGTGCGGGCGCGCCAGACCCCGATCGCGCCGCCGATCGCCACGCCGAGGATGATGAGCAGCCAGGAAAGCCCGCTCGAGGGCGGCCGGACCGCCAGCGTCGTCAGCACCGCGACGGCCATGCCGATCATGCCGAAGCGGTTGCCCTGGCGGGAGGTCGCCGGCGAGGACAGTCCGCGCAGCGCGAGGATGAACAGAATGCCGGAGACGAGATAGAGCAGGGCGGCGAGGTTGGCGTTCATGCGGCCTCAGCCCTTCTTCTTGTACATCGCGAGCATGCGCTCGGTGACCAGGAAGCCGCCGAAAATGTTGACCGAGGCGAGAATGAGCGCGATGAAGCCGACGAAGCGGGCGAAGACCGAACCGCTGTCGACCGCAGCGACGCCGACCGACAGCAAGGCGCCGACGACGATGACCGAGGAAATGGCGTTGGTCTCGGACATGAGCGGCGTATGCAGCGCGGGCGTCACCGACCAGACGACGTAATAGCCGACGAAGACGGCGAGCGCGAAGATGGCGAGCCTGAACACGAACGGATCGATCGCGCCGCCGCTGGCCGCGTGGCCTGCCGCCGCGAGCTGGTCGCTATAGGCTTGCGCGGCTTGGGCCGCCTGCCGCGCGGCGTCCGCGGCGGCTCGGAGTTTTTCAATCGCGGCGTCGAGGTCGTCCATCGGGTTCTCCGGCGCTCAAAGAGCGGGCAAGCGTTTATTGGGACAGAAAGGCGGGATGAACGATGGCGTCGCCGCGGGTCAGGCACGTCGCTTTGACGAGCTCGTCGTCCCAGTTGACCGCGAGCGACTTCGTTTCCTTGTCGATCAGCGTCTCGACGAAGGCGTAGAGATTGCGCGCATAGAGCGCCGAGGCGGAGGAGGGGATCCGCGTGACGTTGGAATAGCCGACAATCTTGACGCCGTTGTCGCTGAACGCCAGTTCGCCCAGCTTCGAGAGCTCGCAATTTCCGCCCCGCTCGACCGCGAGGTCGACGATGACCGAGCCCGCGCGCATCGACTTGACCATGTCGGCGCTGACCAGACGCGGCGCCGGGCGGCCGGGAATCAAGGCGGTGGTGACGACGATGTCCTGCTTGGCGATATGCGAGGCGACGAGGTCGGCCTGTTTGGCCTTGTAGGCGTCGGACATCTCCTTTGCGTAGCCGCCCGCTGTTTCGGCCTGCTTGAACTCGTCGTCCTCGACGGCGACGAATTTCGCCCCGAGCGACTCGACCTGCTCCTTGGTCGCCGGGCGCACGTCGGTTGCGGTGACGACTGCGCCCAAGCGCCGGCCGGTGGCGATCGCCTGCAGGCCGGCGACGCCGACGCCCATGATGAAGAGCCTCGCCGCGGGGACCGTGCCGGCGGGCGTCATCATCATCGGAAGCGCCCGGCCATATTCGGCCGCGCCGTCGATCACTGCGCGATAGCCGGCCAGATTGGCCTGGCTGGACAGCACGTCCATGACCTGAGCGCGCGTGATCCGCGGCAGAAGCTCCATGGCGAAGGCTGCGACCCCAGCTTTCGCCATCGCCTCGATTTCTTCACGATGGCCATAGGGGTCCATCGTCGCGATGACGAGCGCGCCATGTTTGACCAAGCCAAGCTCCGTCGCGCTTGGCCGGCGAACCTTGAGCACCAGATCCGCGCCGAGCGCTTCCTCGGCCGAGACGAGCCGCGCGCCCGCGGACTCATAGTCGGCGTCCGGAAAGCCAGCCTTGGCGCCAGCGCCATGCTCGACTGCGACTTCGGCTCCGAGCCCGACAAATTTCTTGGCCGTCTCGGGGGTTGCTGCGACGCGGGTTTCGCTGGGGTCCGTTTCCGCCGGAACTCCAATCAGCATGAGACCTCCCCCGCGAACGCCAAGCTTCATCTGACGGCCGATCGGCCGTTTCGCTCGCCGCTTGCCGAGCAAAGCCGGGAGCCGCCCCCGCGCCCGCGACAGCCTTAGAACATTGGCTCTCGCGCCGCAACGCGAGCAACGTCAAACATGAGGGGAAGAGGAAGCAAATGGCGACCGGGAGGAAGGTTCTCGAACACGTGTTCCCGTGAAACGGCGAAAGGGAATAGACGGCCAGTCGCCGACCTATTTCATCGATCGCGACCTGGTTCGCCGCCGCAGGTAAAACGGCCGTCGTTCAGGCCCGCGCCACAGCTTCGGCCAGGCGATCGTTGGTCTTGTCGCGCACTTCCAGCGTCTCGAATTTGAGCAGTTCGCCTTCGGCCTCCTCCTGCGCGGCCTTCGCGTCCTCGATCTGACCCGCTAGCTCCGCAATCGAGCTCTTGAGGTTGTCGCGCCTGACCGAGGTCGCCCGCGCGTAGGTCGGATATGCGAAATGGCTCGGGTCGGCGATGCCTGCGCGCTTCTCTTCGTTGGCGATCTCGCGATCAAGGTCGCCGATCATGCGGGTAAACTCGGCCACCATCGTCTCGATCTGCCGAACCCGGCGGCGCTTCTCTTCAAGTTGAAAGCGCTTCAGACGGATAAGCGTGTCCCGCGACTTCATTCCGGCGCACTCCTTGACAAAACTCAACGCGAGAAGACGTCGCCGTCCTCTGGTCACGACTACGAGACGGCTGGACGATGCACGATGAAGGTTTCTCCTTTCTTACGTCAGGAGATGACCGGCCCGATGACCGCGCCGCCGAAGCCGATCGGCGGTTCGGGGCAAAATGGCGCGAAGCTGGCGCGTGGATTGTGGCGTTAGCACTTCGTTTACGCGGGTCGTTAACAATCAGGTCCGGGCCTCAGGGGCACGCACGGAACCGGGCGCTCGCAGGATTTCCATGGGGGGCTGGGGCGTCTCAACCCCGTCGCCGAACGGCGAGTCCAATGAATCTGTTAGCGCGGGTTGTTGATGTGACGCGTTAATTTTTACCTTCGTGGAATACCGTTTCTTATCAAATTGTTACTAATATCATACCGGACGCGGTCAGGGGGCTTGCGCAAATGAATCAGGGTTTGTTAACCAATGCCGGTCAGTGTTCAATTCGAATCACCCAAAGGTCTCGCCGGCGAGATTTGGGCGTTGAAGCGACGTACATAACCGCGGTCACGAAGCAATGGGCGAGGCGGGGAGCCTAACATGCGGGTACTTTTGATCGAAGACGACACAGCGACCGCGCAGAGCATCGAACTGATGTTGAAGTCGGAGAACTTCAACGTCTATGTCACCGACCTCGGCGAGGAGGGCATCGACCTCGGCAAGCTTTATGATTACGACATCATCCTGCTCGACCTGAATTTGCCCGACATGTCCGGCTATGAGGTGCTGCGCTCGCTCCGGGTCACCAAGATCAAGACGCCGATCCTCATTCTGTCCGGGATGGCCGGCATCGAGGACAAGGTCAAAGGACTCGGCCACGGCGCGGACGACTATCTGACGAAGCCGTTCCACAAGGACGAACTCGTCGCCCGCATTCACGCCATCGTGCGCCGTTCGAAGGGACATGCGCAGTCGGTCATCATCACGGGCGACCTGACGGTCAACCTCGATCAGAAGACCGTCGAAGTGGATGGAGCGCGGGTGCATCTGACCGGCAAGGAATATCAGATGCTGGAGCTGCTCTCGCTGCGCAAGGGCACGACGCTGACCAAGGAGATGTTTCTCAACCATCTCTACGGCGGCATGGACGAGCCGGAGCTCAAGATCATCGACGTCTTCATCTGCAAATTGCGCAAGAAGCTGGCGACGGCGTCGAGCGGGCGCAATTATATCGAGACGGTCTGGGGTCGCGGCTACGTCCTGCGCGAGCCCTCCCCGAACGACGACCGCATCCCGGCGTAAGGCGCCGGGTCGCGCGGACCCTGCCTCCAGCCAGCTACCGCGGCAGCACCGTCGAGCCCATGAGCGCCTCGTCGATGGCCGCGGCGCATTGGCGCCCTTCCCGGATCGCCCAGACGACCAGCGATTGGCCGCGCCGCATGTCGCCGCAGGCGAAGACCTTGGCGTGGGAGGAGGCGTAGCGGTTCGTGTCGGCTTCGACATTGCCCCGCCTGTCCAGCGCGACGCCAAGCTCGGACAGCATGCCATCCTTGACCGGCGAGACGAATCCCATCGCCAGCAGCACGAGGTCTGCTCTCAGCGTGAAGTCGGTTCCCTCGATCGGCTTGAACTTGTCGTCGACGCGGGCGCATCTGAGGCCGGTCACGACGCCGTTCTCGCCTTCGAAGGCGAGGGTCGTCACCGCGAAATCGCGCTCGGCGCCTTCTTCGTGACTCGAGGAGGTGCGGAGCTTCAGAGGCCAATTCGGCCAGGTCAGGAGCTTGTCCTCCGCCTTGGGCGGCATCGGCATGATCTCGAGCTGAGTGACCTTGAGCGCTCCCTGACGGATCGACGTGCCGATGCAGTCCGACCCGGTGTCGCCGCCGCCGATCACCACGACATGTTTGCCGCCCGCCAGAATCGGCTCGTTCGTGCCGACCGGCTCGCCGGACACGCGCCGGTTCTGCTGCGGCAGAAAGTCCATCGCGAAGTGAACCCCAGCGAGGTCACGCCCCGGAGCTGTTAGATCGCGCGGCGCCTCGGCGCCCCCCGCGAGCGCGATGGCGTCATGGCTGTCGAGGATTTCCTTCGCGCTGATCGTATTGCCGACATGCGAATTGTAATGAAAGGTGACGCCTTCGGCCTCCATCTGCTCGATGCGGCGGTCGATGTGGCGCTTCTCCAGCTTGAAGTCCGGGATGCCATAGCGCAACAGGCCGCCCGCCTTGCCTTGCTTCTCGTAGACGTGAACGTCATGGCCGGCGCGCGCAAGCTGCTGGGCGCAAGCGAGGCCCGACGGCCCCGATCCGACGACGGCGATTTTCTTGCCGGTCCTGCGATCCGAGGGCTCCGGCTTCACCCATCCCTTCTCGAAAGCGCGGTCGATGATCGCGCATTCGATGGTCTTGATCGTGACCGGCGTGTCCTGGATGTTGAGCGTGCAGGACGCCTCACAGGGCGCGGGGCAGACGCGGCCGGTGAATTCCGGAAAGTTGTTGGTCGAGAGCAGGTTGCGCGCCGCCTCCCGCCAATCGCCGCGATAGGCGAGGTCGTTCCAGTCGGGGATCTGGTTGTTGACCGGACAGCCGATGTGGCAATAGGGGATGCCGCAATTCATGCAGCGCGCCGCCTGATTGCGGGTCGCCTCTTCGCTCAGGGGCAGCATGAACTCGCGATAATGGCGGATTCGGTCGGAGGCCGGCGCATAACGCCGGTCCGCGCGATCGATCTCCAGAAATCCCGTGACCTTGCCCATCTCGCTACCCCAGAGCCCGGTCGCCGCAACGGATCCCGCAGGCCGAGCTCCGACCCGCTTCAATAAGGCCCCAGCTCTATCTTGCAAGAACTTTGCCGGCCGCGTCCCCGATGATTGAGGCTCGCCGTGGGCGCGGCCCGGCTCGTGAGTCCGCCTCACTCTCCCGCAGCCAGCATCGGCGGTTCGCGTTGCGCCGCGAGTTCAGCCAGCGCGCGTCGATATTCGACCGGCATAACCTTGCGGAACTTCGGCAGATAGGCCTCCCAGTCCTCCAGGATGCGCCGCGCGCGGGCGGAGCCGGTCAAGCGTGCGTGGTTGACGATCAGCTGATGCAGGCGCTCGGCGTCGAACCGGCTCATGTCGCGCATCACGTCGACCCTGCCGTGGTGCTCGAGATCGCCGCCCGAATGGAGATGACGCTGCATCACCTCCTCTTCGGCGGCGACCGGCTCGAGATCGACCATCGACAGATTGCAGCGCTGGGCGAACGTGCCGGCCTCGTCGAGCACGTAGGCGATGCCGCCCGACATGCCCGCGGCGAAGTTGCGCCCCGTCTCGCCGATGACCACGACGATGCCGCCGGTCATATACTCGCAGCCGTGGTCGCCCGTGCCCTCGACGACCGCGATCGCGCCGGAGTTGCGCACGCCGAAGCGCTCGCCCGCCACGCCGCGGAAATAGCATTCGCCGGCGATCGCGCCATAGAGTACGGTGTTGCCGACGATGATCGAGGCCTCGGGCGTCAGTTTCCTCGCCTCCTGCGGCGGGTAGACGACGATGCGCCCGCCCGACAGGCCCTTGCCGACGTAGTCGTTGGCCTCTCCCTCGAGCTCGAGCGTCACGCCCTTGGCGAGGAAGGCGCCGAAGCTCTGCCCGGCGGCGCCCTTGAACTTGATGTGGATCGCCTCGTCGCGCAGACCCGCGTTGCCGTATCTCCTGGCGATGACGCCCGACAGCATCGCCCCGGTCGAACGATCGGCGTTGCGGATCGAAAGGTCGAGACGCACGTGCTTGCCTCGCTCGATCGCGTCCCTGCTGTCGGCGATGAGGCGGCGGTCGAGCACGTTCTCAAGCCCGTGATCCTGAGCGACGCCGCGGTAAACGTGTCCTCCGGCCACGGCGTCGGCTTGAAGAACAGGTTCGAAAAGTCGAGCCCTTGCGCCTTGGCGTGTTCATTGAGCCTGTCCCGATCCAGCATCTGCCGCTGGCCGATCATCTCGTCGAACGTGCGGTAGCCAAGCTCCGCCATCAACGCGCGCACGTCTTCGGCGACGAAGAAGAAATAGTTGATGACGTGCTCCGGCTTGCCGGCGAAGCGCTTGCGCAGGACGGGGTCCTGGGTCGCGACGCCGACCGGGCAGGTGTTCAGATGGCACTTGCGCATCATGATGCAGCCGGCCGCGATCAGCGGAGCGGTGGCGAAGCCGAACTCGTCCGCGCCCAGAAGCGCGCCGATCACGACGTCGCGCCCGGTGCGCACGCCGCCGTCGACCTGCACCGAAATGCGGGATCTCAGCCCATTCATCACCAGCGTCTGATGGGTCTCGGCGAGACCGATCTCCCACGGGCTTCCGGCGTGCTTGATCGAGGTCAGCGGGGAGGCGCCGGTGCCGCCCTCGAAGCCGGAGATCGTGACGTGGTCGGCCTTGCACTTGGCGACGCCCGCCGCGACCGTGCCGACGCCGACCTCGGACACGAGCTTGACCGAAACCTGGGCTTCGGGATTGACGTTCTTCAGGTCGTAGACGAGCTGCTTCAAGTCTTCGATCGAATAGATGTCGTGGTGCGGCGGCGGCGAGATGAGGCCGACGCCCTGGGTCGAGTGGCGCACCTTGGCGATCACCGCGTCGACCTTGTGGCCGGGCAATTGTCCGCCTTCGCCGGGCTTTGCGCCCTGCGCCATCTTGATCTGCATCATGTCCGAGTTGACGAGATATTCCGCCGTCACCCCGAAGCGGCCCGAGGCGACCTGCTTGATGGCGCTGCGCATCGAGTTGCCGTTGGGCAGACGCTTGTAGCGATCGGATTCCTCGCCGCCCTCGCCGGTGTTGGACTTGCCGCCGATCCGGTTCATCGCGATGGCGAGCGTGGTGTGCGCCTCGCGCGAGATCGAACCGAAGGACATCGCTCCGGTCGAAAAGCGCTTGACGATCGAAGCGGCGGACTCGACCTCGTCGAGCGGAACCGGTGCGCGCCCGTCTTCCGCCGCGCTCTTGATGCGGAAGAGACCGCGGATGGTCAGAAGCTGCGCGCTCTGCTCGTTGAGCAGCTTGGCGAAGGCGTCGTAGCGGTCGCGCGCATTGCCGCGAACGGCGTGCTGCAGCAGCGACACCGTCTCCGGCGTCCAGCTATGGGTCTCTCCGCGCACCCGATAGGCGTATTCGCCGCCGACTTCGAGCGCGGTGCTCAGCACCGGCGAATTCGCCGAACGCGTCCGTGTGGCGGCGCTGCGTCTCGTGCGCGATTTCGGCGAGACCCGCGCCCTCGATCGAGGTCGCGGTGCCGAAGAAAAATTCGTCGACGAACGCGCGCGAGAGGCCCACGGCGTCGAAAATCTGCGCGCCGCAATAGGACTGGTAGGTCGAAATGCCCATCTTCGACATGACCTTGAGCAGGCCCTTGTCGACCGACTTGATGAAGCGCTTGACGACCTCATAGCCGCTGATCGGCTCGGGCAGGTCCTTGGCCATCGCGGTCAGAGTCTCGAAGGCGAGATAGGGATTGATCGCCTCGGCGCCGTAGCCGGCGAGACACGCGAAGTGATGGATCTCGCGCGCTTCGCCCAGTCTCGACGACCAGGCCGACGGAGGTGCGAAGCCCCTTGCGGATGAGATGATGATGGACGGCCGCCGTCGCCAGAAGGGCCGGAATCGGAATTCGATCCGGACCGACCATGCGGTCGGAAAGGATGATGATGTTGTAGCGGCCATGCACGGCCGATTCCGCGCGCTCGCACAGCCGCTTGAGCGCGTCGTTCATGCCCGCCGCGCCCTTCTTCACCGGATAGGTGATGTCGAGGGTTCTGGTGTCGAACGATTCCTCGAGATGACCGATGCTGCGGATCTTCTCGAGGTCCTCGTTGGTCAGGATCGGCTGGCGCACCTCGAGGCGCTTGCGCCGCGCCGCGCCGTCGAGGTCGAACAGATTCGGCCGCGGTCCGATGAAGGAGACGAGGCTCATCACCAGTTCCTCGCGGATCGGGTCGATCGGCGGGTTGGTCACCTGAGCGAAGTTCTGCTTGAAGTAGGTGTAGAGCAGCTTCGACTTCGACGACAGCGCCGAGATCGGCGTGTCGGTGCCCATCGAGCCGACCGCTTCCTGGCCGGTGGTCGCCATCGGCGACAGCAGGATCGACAGATCCTCCTGGGTGTAGCCGAAGGCCTGCTGCCGATCGAGCAGCGACACGTCGGTGCGCAAGGCGCGCGGCTCGACCGGGTTGAGATCCTCGAGCACGATCTGGCCTTCGCGGAGCCAGGCGCTGTAGGGCTGCGCGCGCGACAGCGTCTGCTTGATCTCGGCGTCCGAGACGATGCGGTGCTGCTCGAGATCGACGAGCAGCATCTTTCCCGGCTGCAGGCGCCACTTGGCGACGATGGTCTCTTCCGGCACCGGCAGCACGCCCATTTCCGACGCGAGAACGACAAGGTCGTCGTCGGTGACGAAATAGCGCGCAGGCCTCAGGCCGTTGCGGTCGAGCGTCGCGCCGATCTGGCGCCCGTCGGTGAACGCCACCGCCGCCGGGCCGTCCCACGGCTCCATCAGCGCGGCGTGATATTCGTAGAAGGCGCGCCGCTCCTCGTCCATCAGCGGATTGCCGGCCCAGGCCTCCGGGATCAGCGTCATCATCGCGTGGCTGAGCGAATAGCCGCCCTGAACGAGAAACTCGAGCGCATTGTCGAAGCAGGCGGTGTCCGACTGGCCCTCGTAGGAGATCGGCCACAGCTTCGAGATATCGTTGCCGAACAGTTCGGAGTCGACGCTCGCCTGGCGCGCCGCCATCCAGTTGACGTTGCCCCTGAGCGTGTTGATCTCGCCGTTATGCGCGACCATGCGATAGGGGTGCGCGAGGCGCCAGGACGGGAACGTGTTGGTCGCGAAGCGCTGATGGACGAGCGCGAGCGCGGTCTCGTAGCGCGGGTCCAGGAGGTCGCGGTAATAGGGCGCAAGCTGCCGCACCAGCACCATGCCCTTGTAGACGATGGTGCGGGCCGACATCGAGACGGGGTAGATATTCCAGGATCTCCCGGGTCCCGATCGCGAAGACGCGATTGGAGACGACCTTGCGGACGATGAAGAGGCGGCGCTCGAAATCGTCCTCGGTCGCGACGTCGGCGGGACGGCCGATGAAGATCTGCTGCATCACCGGCTCGACCGCCTTGACGCGTTCGCCCAGCACGGAACTGTCGACTGGCACGTCGCGCCAGCCGAGCACGTTCTGGCCCTCGGCCGCGACGACCTCCTCGACGATTTCGCGCACCTGCTGCCGCGTCCCGGTTCGACGCGGCATGAAGAACTGGCCGATCGCGTAATGACCCGGCGCGGGCAGCTCGAAACCGAGCTTGGCGCATTCGGCGGCGAAGAACGCGTGCGGAATTTGGGTCAGCACGCCGCAGCCGTCGCCGAGCGAGGGATCCGCGCCGACCGCGCCGCGATGGTCGAGGTTGATCAGGATCTGCAGGCCCTTTTCGAGGATGTCGTGCGACTTGCGGTTCTTCATGTCGGCCACGAAGCCGACGCCGCAGGAATCGTGCTCGTTGGCGGGATCGTAGAGCCCCTGGGCAGGCGGCGTCAGCGGATCCCGACCGGGAGTGGTTTTCGCGAAGCCGCCGCGCAACCCATTGAACGTCGCTTGAGTTATGGCGTTCATCTTTCCGCTCCCCGGGCGGTCGCGCACCTGGCGCGACCGTTATTGCAAGTTTTTAGGCGTATCAGGGACAAAGGCGGCCGCTAACGCGCAGCCGGAAGGCGTCACGCGTCGGATTTTTTTCGATCCGTCTTTGTCGTTCGATCCGACAACGCTTGAGCCCGTTCTCCTGCCGGCGCCAAAGCCTTAGGCTTGACGCACAAAAAATGGTCAGTACAACTGTCCTATTCTCCGACCATGACAGAAATGGATCGCCGACACAAGCGGTCGGCGCGCAATTTTTTTACCCTCGTGGCCGGCGCCGGAGCGAATTGCCAGGGTGGCGCAACATGACGCAAATTGCCCGCCGAATTGCACGGGAGCTTGCATGAAATTCGCCAGCGACAATGGCGCCGGGGTGGCGCCGGAGATTCTCGACGCGATCGTGGGTTCGTCGCGCGTCAACGCGCCCGCCTATGGCGCCGATGACTACACCGCGCGGGCGCAAGCGCTGCTCAATGATGTGTTCGAGACCAAGGCCGCCGCCTTCCTGGTGGCGACGGGGACGGCGGCGAACGCGCTGGCGCTTTCGGCGCTGGTCAACCCCTGGGATGCGGTCTTCTGCCACGAGGAGGCGCATGTCCACGACGACGAGTGCGGCGCGCCGGAGTTTTTCACCGCCGGGGCGAAGCTGGTCGGAATCCCGGGAGAGGGCGGCAAGATCACGCCGGAAGCCCTGCGAGAGACTCTGGAGAGGTTCCCGCGCGGGCTCGTGAAGTCCTCGCAACCGGGCGCCCTGTCGCTGTCCCAGGCGACCGAAGCGGGCGACAGTCTATGGCGTCGGCGAAGTCGCTGAACTCAGTTCGATCGCCCACCGCAACGGGATCGGCGTGCATATGGACGGCGCCCGCTTCGCCAACGCGCTTGTTTCGGCCAAGGCGACGCCGGCCGAGATGACATGGCGGGCAGGGGTCGACGTTCTCACCCTTGGCGCGACGAAGAACGGCGCGCTGGCTTGCGAAGCCGTCGTGTTCTTCGATCCGGCGCGGGCGAAGAATTTCGCCTTTCAGCGCAAGCGCGGGGGGCAGACCTTATCCAAGGGGCGGTTCCTTGGCGCGCAAATGGAAGCCTATCTCGCGGATGGACTCTGGCTGCGGCTGGCGGAGCGCGCAAACGTATCGGCGCGTCAGCTCGCCCGCGGCCTTGCAGCGACGCCAGGCGTGCGCATGGCGTGGCGGACCGAGGTCAACGAAGTCTTTGTCGTGGCCCCGAAAAAAATGGTTGAGCGATGGCGCGCCGGCGGGGCGGCGTTCCACGAGTGGAGCACGCGGTCGCTCGCGCCGGAACGGGCGCCGCGAAATGGTGAAACGCTGGTGAGGCTGGTGACCTCGTTCGAGACTGCCTCAAGCGAAATTGATCGGCTCATCGGCATTTGCGCCGAGGTCCCGGACTCGGCCGCGGCCACGCCGTAACCGCGCCGCATTCGGCGCCGCAGGTCCTCTGACCGGAATCCTCGGAGTACGAAGCATGAGAGTGAGGTTGATTCGAGCGCTGCGCTTCTTTTGTCTGGCGGGCTTGACGCTCGGCGCGATCGCTTTCGCGTGTCCCGCGACGGCCCAATGGCAGGCGCCGCCGTGGCGGTTCGCGTGGCCGCCGGGCGAGATCGAAGGGAGTCTCAATGCGCAGGGCTATGCGTTGACAGCGCCGCTCATGCGCCGGCCAGGAATCTATCTCGCCGACGTGAGCGCCGGCCCAGGGGGTTATCAGCGCCTCATCATCGATGCGAGAAGCGGACGGATCCTTGAGCGCTTTCCCGCCCCGGGCCGAATCTGGGGGCCCGCGCTCGCCTCGCGGGGCGACGAGTTCGGCGGACCTCCGCCCTCCGGGATGGGCGGGCCACGGCTCGGGGAATTCTCCGACGCGCCTCAACCCGCGCGGGCGGCGAAACCGGCCCACGGCGCGGCGGCCATCCATATTCCGGAGGCCGTGAGCCCCTACGACGCCTGGGACGCGCCGGCCAGCGGCGCGCCCAAGCCAAAGTCCGCTTCGACCGCGCACGGGCCTCGGGCGACCAAGCCGGCGGCGCCGACCATCAACCCGCCTCTTCCTCCTCCCGCTCCACGCGAAACGGCGAAAGCGGATGGATCGGGCGCGGCGGCTCCAGGCTCGTCCGCCGAGGCGCGCGACAGACCGAAAGTGAGCATCGTCCCTCCGGCGCTGTTCGAGTAGACAAAAAAAGAGCGCCCCGTTTGGGGGCGCCCTGATTTCCTGCGCTGCGCGCTGCTTTACGCAGCCTGCGCGGAGGGCGCCTTGACCGCTTCAAGGGTCTTGGCGGCCTTGTGGATCGCGATGCTCCGCGGCTTCTGCGCCTCGGGAACTTCCCGCACGAGATCGATGTGCAAGAGGCCGTTCTCGCTGACCGCGCCCGTCACCACGACGTGGTCGGCAAGCTGGAAGCGGCGCTCGAAGGCGCGGGCGGCGATGCCCTGATAGAGCATGTCGTGCTTGTCGTCCTTCTGGGGGGCTTCCTTTGATCCGCGCACGGTCAGCGTGCTCTCGCGAGTCTCGACCGACAGCTCGTTCTCGCCGAAGCCGGCGACGGCGAGCGTGATGCGGTAGGCGTTCTCGCCGGTGCGCTCGATGTTATAGGGCGGGTAGGTCGGCGCGTTTTGCTCGCCTCCGGCGACCCTGTCGAGCATCGAGAACAGCCGATCGAAGCCGACTGTGGAACGGTAGAACGGGGAGAGATCGTAATTTGACATGAGTCACATCCTCTTCTGAGCGATATGTTAAGCTTGCGCCCCAACATTGGCGGCGCTCGCCGGTCCGGGCCATCGAGTGACCCGCAGCAGTAATTTTTGGCTGGAGGGGCGCAAATTCAAGGGTGGACGCGCCGTCTTCGCCACAAAAAACGCAAGCTCCGCGGTCAAAGGGAGCCGTCTCCGGGCCGCCGCGGAGCGCTTGGGGGATTCGTCCAAAGAGGGGCCGTCGCCTCCGGATGTCGAGGTCTTGTTCACATGCTGAAATCAAAACCGGTTGTCGCTGCCGTCGTCGCAGCCTTGTTTTTCGTCACCGCGGCTTACGCCGCCCAACATGGCCCGCAAACCGAAGAGGACACCGCGCCGCCGAAGCCGCTGCCCCCGCTGGAGAAGAATTTTCCTCTCGACCAGACCTGGTCGGTCAAGGAGCTCAATGGCAAGCCGGTGCCGTCCGGCCTGGACATCAGCCTGAAGATCGACGGGACGCTGCGCGGGTCAGGCTATACCGGCTGCAATTCGTGGTCGGCGACGGTTTATCCGGTCAAGGATCAGCATCTCGCCGTCGGCCCCTATGCGCTAACGAGAAGGGAGTGTCCCAGCAAGGATCTGAAAGCGCTGGAGATTGGATTCCTGTCGGCGCTGCTCGGCAGCCCGGGGTGGGATCTGGTCAACGGCGATCTCGTCATCAAGGGGCCGCGCGGCTCGATGAGGCTCGCCCGCTCGCTTTGACAGGTTGGGCGGTCGGAGCGCACCTGCGGATAGCCCGGGCGCGGACCGCCGGCGTCCTCCATAGCGCGGCGCTTTTTAAGCGGGCGAGGGTGGGAGGCCGAGAATTGGCTTGCTGAAAAGCAGAAATCAGGCTAAGCTTGCGCCATGGACAAATCTTTGCCCTCGCATGGCCTTGACCGGAAGGCCGCCAACCCGGCGCCGCTGAACGATGAAGCGCTAAGCAAATTTTTTCGCCGGAGAATCGCGTATAACCCATTGAAAAGTCTCGATTTCGGACGAGAGAATCCAAGGAAATCCAAGCTTTTCCAAACCCCGATTCGAGGGATTCCAAAGCCAAAGAGGCAGGAATCAAGAAAACCCAAATCGACGTGATGAACGGTTATGAAAAGTGAAATAAGCTCCGAGCCCCATCGGACTTGGGGCGCGCCCTTTAGGCCGCGGGCTCCGGCTCCGCGGCGACCGTGGCGGGCGCGCCGTCGCGGGGCTCGAACGCGATCCGGCGCTTGTGGAACTGGCCGACGGTTCCCTGATGGCCGATCGACACGATCGTCGTGCGCGGCAGCGTTTCGGTGATCGCGCGATAGAGATTGGCCTCGCTCTTCTGATCGAGCGAGTTGGTGGACTCGTCGAGGAACAGCCAGTCCGGCTCGGCCAGCAGCGCACGCGCAATCGCGAGCCGTTGCTGCTCGCCGCCGGAGAGGCGCATCTGCCAGTTCTCGTTGTCGTCGAGGCGGTTCGCCAATGCGGAAAGGCCGACCTTGGCCAGCGTCTCGCTCAGCTTTTGGTCGGTGAAATTCGTGCTCGCCGCCGGGTAGGCGAGCGCTTCGCGCAACGGTCCGATCGGGATATAGGGGCGCTGCGGCAGCAACATGAGCTTGGCGTAGGCCGGCTGCTGGATCTCGCCCGAACCGAAGGGCCATAAGCCCGCGATGGCGCGAAAGAGCGTCGACTTGCCGACGCCCGAGGGCCCGACGACCAGCGTCGATTCCTGGGGGACCAGCACCAGGTCGGCGATACGGGCGAGCTTGCGCCCGTCGGGCAGCGCGATCTCGACGTCTTTCAGCGACAGGGTCGGAGCCTGCGACGGCTGGGCGGTGACACGCGGCGTCCGCGCCTCTTCCGCCCGCGCGCGGGCGAAGGCGTCCTCGAACGAGGTCAGACGCTGGATCGTCGCGCTGAAGCTAGCGAGCCCCGTATACTGATTGACGAAGAAGTTCATGGCGCTGTTGACGTTGCCGAAGGCGTCCGCCGCTTGGTTGAAGGTGCCGAAGTCGACCTTCTTCACCACGAAATAGAAAGGCGCGACCACCACATAGGGGATGATCGCCGAGATCTGGGTATAGAACTGCAGGAACGAGTTGAGCATCGTCCGTACGCGGATGATCCGCTGGACGGTGCGGAAGACGTTGTTGAACACCCTGTCGGCCCGGTCGATCTCGTGCTGCTCGCCCTTGAGCAGCGCGATCTGCTCGCTGAATTCGCGGATGCGCGCGAGATCGAAGCGGAAGTCCGCCTCGACCGCCTGCTGGCGGAACATGAGGCGCGACAGCGAGCGGCCGATGAGATGCATCATGCCGGTGGCGAAGAAGGCGTAGAGGATGGCGACCCAGAAGAGAAAGCCCGGAATGGGAATCCCGAAAAGCGACAAGTCCATGTTTCGCGAGATCCCCCAGAGGATGATCGAGAACGCCACCAGATTGGTGGCGGTGGTCATCGCCTGGATGGTGTAGTTGTAGATACCAGCGTTCTGGTAGGCGCCGACGCCGCCTGCGCCGCTGATGAACCCGCCGATGTCCTCCGAGATGCGCTGGTCCGGATTGTCCGCCGGAGGGCGCGCGCCCGAACCATCCGTCAGCGCCGGCTCGGCTGAGGCCCCGTCGGCGTTGGCGCTTAGCGCGAGCTTGTAATGCATCGAATGCATGAGCCAGCGCGACGTGTAGGACGCCGTCATCCAGCGGCGCCATTGCAGGACGAAATTCAACGCGACGTAGAACTCGAGCAGGAAGGCGAGGATTGAAATCGTGACCAGCGGAACGAACACCCAGAGGAGCTGCAGCCAAAACGCCTGCATATGAGCGGCGTCCGGAACCTGGATGGCGTTGCCGAACGCGCGATAGAAGAAATTGAGCCGAACCCCGAGGGCGACCTGGAACTGGTTGATGAGGATGAGAAAGAAGATGTTGATGCGTCCATAAAGGCTCTGGCGCAGCGCGATCGGCCACGACGGCAGGGGCTGGATCGAGATCGGCGTCCGCGCTTCGAAGAAGGGGTCGGTGAGCGCCATCATCCTGCGCACGAAGGGGAAGTGAGAAATGGCGAAGATGGCGACACCGAACAGGGCGGTCGCGAGCGGCAGGTAGCGCGGGAGCGAATAGGCTGCGTAGGCTTCCGGCCAGTAGCCGAGGAGCGCGACGATGTCGGCGAGCCCGAACAGGATCGTCTCAAAGGCGAAGAGATCGGAGAGGATGGTCAGAAAGGTCGAAATCCGCCAGCGCGGGAGTGAGGCGACCGCGCTGATCGCCGAGGCGACGCCGATGACCAGCATCATCGGGTCTTCTTTATAGGCGCCGACGAGGAGGGCGAGGACGGCGAAGACGGCGAGGCTCAGCATGCGCATCGGGGCAGAACCTTGAGCGGGCGGCAAAAAGGGAGAAAGCGCACTAGCAGACCGACCGGCGCATTAGAAGGGCGACGGGGCTGCGCTCGCCATGAATTGTTGGCAATGTCCGGGTTAACCGAGCGACTGGGTTTCACGTGAAATCGCTGGCGACGCCGTCCGCTTCGGGGGTGCGCGGTCCTGGCGCCGGCTCAAGCCTTTCAGGCGATTAGGCGCCTTTTTCTGTCACGCCGTAACACGCGCCTCGGCGGGCGGATTCGCCTCCAGCCGATCTTGTTCGCGTGCTCGGACGGGCGTCGGCCCTGGGGCCGGCGAGGCTCGATTGGATCTGGCGGAACGCCGCGTTCGCGGCGTGCGCCCCGATTGCGCCACAAACGGCCCGCACTCCTGATCCGGCTGATGACGGCTGTCGTCAGGCCGCGAGGGCCTCCATCAAGGAACGCGGCGCGGGCGGATGGCGGGTCGTGGCCGATTTGGGGGAACACGGGCGGGCGGTCGCCTCACCGTGACGCTAGGCTTCGACTGGCGCCGCTATACTGACACCTTACTGAAACGAGCGGCATGAAAACCGAGATTGACTATCTCAAGCGTTTCGAATTCAGCACCGCTACTCTAGCGGTCATTCTTGCAATTTATAATCTTGTGTTGATTGCGAGCCGAATTTTTGTCAATCGTATCTACACGAATGCGATGCCGCAAGATCTTTTGGCCTTGCTCGATGGTATCTATCGAGTTCATTTAGGGCAAATCGTTCATCGTGACTTTTCAACGGTAGTTGGCTTATTTAATCTAGCGTTACCCGCAACATTTATGTCATTAAATGTTGGAATAGTAAGTAGCCTTAACTATAGCGAGGCCGTCTACGTTGTTATTGCGTTCTTGATTTATCTGTATCTTCAACTCACCCGCCTCGATCGAATGGCCGGGTTTTTTCTGGGCGTCTGGATACCGTTGGCCCTACTGGCGAGAATGAATTTCGGCGACCCGCTGGAGCTTGTCACCGAGGCGATGCAATACAATCGACGCTGTGACGTTTTCTTGCTGCTGTTGTTTTTGCTCTTTATCCCAGCTCGCGAGCCAAACAGACGATATCTTATTACCGACGGCGTCTTGTATGGAGCGATTACTGCGTTCCTGTTCTATAGCAAAATCACGTTTGGATTGGTGGCGCTGGGCTTCTCGCCAATCATGCTCATTCGCAAACGAGACAACATGACTGTGATCGCCGTCGCGGCGATCATGTTTTTGGCGATAGCGGCCTGGGTTGAGTTTGTCTATGGAACGCGCTTCGCTTGGCTGATCGATGTGAAAATGGCCGGCGCCTCTCAAGGGCGGGACAACGTCAGCCGGATATTACACGTATTGCGAGACAATGCGCTGGAATTGTTCGGACTTTTGTTTATTCCCGCGTTGATATTGCTGCCTTTGCGAAAACTTACCATCCCACTCGCATTGTTTGGCGCTTATGTGGGGGTCGTCTCTGTATTAATTCTCTCCCTGAGCGGGCAATCTTACCTTCTGATTTTGCCTATCGCTTTTGTGTTCGTCGCGCTGGACGCGCTTAAGCCGGAGCCGGCTTTCGTGGGCCCGGTAAGCCAAATTCGGACTCGTTATGTCGTGCTTTCCGCTCTGGTTTCTACGCTGTTGGTGATCGAATCCTACCCTTTGGCCATGAATATCGCGATTTCCACCTCGAGGGCGTTGCACGCGGCGCCTTGGGACTCGACGAATGAAGTCTTAAATAAAATAGGAACGGATCATAGCGACGACAATGACGGAGGCGCGCAGTCTTTAGTATCAAAACTGGATAAGATGTCGAAACTTGATGTCTTCGCCCTTGCGCGCGCAATTAAGCCCAAGAACTATTGGGACAACTTATTGATGGGAGAATACGGGGACTATCTTCGTAGCGGGATAGCGGCGGCGCGGCAGGGCTGCAGCGATCGAGCCCACATCAGCACCATCGATGTCGTCAACCCATTTCCGGTGCTGCTTGACTGGCCGGAAGGTGGAGGAATGTTTTTTGCGGCGGCTGGGTATCTGACGTCGAAAAAGGCACATTTGCCCGACGAGGTCATGTTCCGTGACATCGATTGCGTGATGGTGCCAAAACTACCCGCCCAAATTGGCTTTCGCGACACCTTGCTCGACATCTATGGGCCGTTCCTCTCCAAATCCTTCGAACCATCGTTCGAGTCGGATATGTGGTCCGTGCTCAGACGCCGGGCGCAGCTTTCCAACTCCACGAAGCCCAGCGGCTAGCTTCGGGAGGATTCCTCTCCCATAACTGCGGTGAGCAGACCGCGCTCCACTTTCCAATCTTGCGCTAACGCCGCAGCGAGGGACCCTTGGCGGCCCCTCGGACGGTGATTGATCAGTTCGCGTGGCAGGGCCTGGGGCCAACGGGTTTTAGGCGGTTGTTTGCCCCCAATCTGCTGAAATCCTCGAGGCCTCCGGCGCGGACGCTGTTGCGTCGAGGTCTGCGGCGCCGCAAAACCTCGTCCGGGTCGCGATCGGCGATCCGTTGAGCGCGAGAGGTCTTAGCCATTGCCGGCTAGACCAGCGCCTTGGGTCGATTGTATTCTTATCTGGGCGCCCGCTGGTCCTCGGCGATTGCGGATAATCCAACCGAAGTTGCGATGGTGATGACAGCTCAAGAGAACTTGACGGTCCAGGCGGTTTCTATTGTCGTCCCGGTTTACCAGGGAGAATTTACGCTCGAGTCCCTGCTCGAGGAAATCGAACCCTTGACCACTACCCAGTCAACTCCGGGAGGCGTTCAATTTCGTGTCTCCGAAGTGATATTGGTTCACGACGGCGCCATCGATGACTCCGACGCGGTCATGTCGGCGCTTGCTTCGAGGCTGCCCTTTGTCGTGCCCGTTTGGCTGTCCCGCAACTACGGCCAGCATGCGGCGACCCTCGCCGGCATGGCGAGCACGAGCGGGGATTGGGTCGCGACGCTCGACGAAGACGGCCAGCACAATCCGGCCGACATCGTTCATATGCTTGATGTGGCGGCGGGAAAGGATGTCCAACTCGTTTACGCTCAGCCGCTGAATCCGCCGCCGCATGGCGCAGTCCGGAACTTCTTCAGCGCCATGGCCAAACGGAGCTTCAAGAACTTTCTGGGGCACGGGCATATCGGCGAATTCAACAGCTTCCGGCTCATCCGGGGAGAGATCGCGCGGGGCCTGGCGGCCTATTGCGGCAACGGCGTGTACCTGGACGTTGCCCTCGCCTGGGTCGTCGCCAGATCGGCTCATCGCCCGGTGATGTTGCGCACCGAGAGGGGGCGTCCTTCGGCGTATTCCTACCGCAGACTCGCCCATCACTTCTGGACCATGGTCTTGACCTCCGGCACCGGTCCGCTGCGATTGGTGGCGTTAATCGGCGTTGTGTCGGTCTTCCTCGCGCTCGCTCTGACCGCGTATACCGCGTGGGGCAAGCTCACCGGACGCGTGGAAGTCTCCGGCTGGGCGTCGCTGCTCATTGTGGTGAGTTTGTTTTCAGGCCTCATCCTGTTCTCATTGGGAGTGCTCGCGGAGTACCTCGGGATCGCCGTCACGATGGCGCTCGGCAAGCCGCTCTACCTGATCAGTTCGCGCCCCAACCGCGGCGGCCGGCGCCAATGAGTGAGCCGCTGATCTGGGTCGTTGGCGGAGGCGGCCTGCTGGGATCGCATATGGGCGAAGCCTTGCGGCGCCATCTCCCGGAGGCGCAGCTCTGGCGATCGACGCCGACCCGCTTTTCTTGGGGCGACCCGACGCGCCTTAACGAAGAGCTGGCGCAAGCGGTCACGACCTTCGCTGAAGCCGTTCGCGTCCGGGGCGCCGGTTGGGCGTTGCTTTGGTGCGCCGGCAAGGGCGCCGTGAACAGCTCGGCTGCGGAGCTCGAGCCTGAACAACGGGCTTGGACCCGATTGCTGGAGCTTCTCGGGGTCTATCTCGCCGGGCCGCTTGGCGGCCTGCCGGGGTCGATTTTCCTCGCCAGCTCGGCGGGAGGCGCGTACGGGGGCAGTCCTCCGGAGCTCCTGACGGAGCATACGCCGCCGCGGCCGAGTTCCGAATACGGCGCGCATAAGCTTCGCATGGAGGAAACGGTCCGGCGCTGGAGCGGCTCGTTTGCGAATGTCTCGGTTCTGATCGGCAGAATCTCGACCCTTTATGGCCCGGGGCAGGACCTGGGCAAGCCGCAAGGAATCATATCTCACCTGTCGCGATGTCAGCTCCATCGCCTTCCCGTGAGCATCTATGTTCCCTTGGATACTCGGCGAGACTATTTATTCGTCGACGACTGCGCCGACCAGGTTGCCGCCAGTGTCAGTCGCATGATGCGCGAACGGCCTGGCGCAGTTCTCAAGATCTTCGCCAGCGAACAATTGACTAGCCTGGCTCAAATCATTGGGGCGTTTCTCCGCATCGCCAAGCATCGTTCACTGATTGTGTCGCGGCAAGCTCGGCAGACCGGGTCAATCTCATTGAAGTTTCGCTCCGAGGTCTGGCGCGACCTCGAAGGTTTGCGCAAGACGGATCTCGCGTCAGGGATCCACCTGCTCCACGAGCATCAATTGGGTCTGTTCCAGCGCGGTTTGCTCCCACCGCCGACCAGCGTCGCGCGACCACGGGCGGCGAGCTAGCAAGCGAGTGGAGATTTGCTCAGGTGCTAGGGTTTAGTTTTGGGGCAAACGCGTAGAATTGGCCTCCAAGATACGACAGACCAGTATAGGCGACCACGCCTAACGCTTGCGAAATATAGCGGTCGACCCCGAAATATTCGTGCGAAAGGATGACGGCGCAGACGTTAGCGCCGTAGGCGATGGCGATGACTAGGACCCACCGCACCGCGCTGCTGAGGACCGGGCCTTTATGGTAGAATGTCCAGGATCGGTTGAGGATGAAACTGACCACGGTCCCGACCGCGTAGCCAATAGCATTGGCGGCAATGTATTGGACGCCGCCAAAACGCATCAGTGCGAAGATGATGGTAAGCCCCAGCGCCGTATTGATGACGCCGACCGCCGAAAATCTCAAAAACGACATGTCTCAGGACGGCTTCCTGGCCAACACCGAATATTGCGCTCCAAGGGGCATCCAGGCAATCGTTGGCTCAACGCTTCTCAGCCCGGCGGCAAAGCGGGGGAAAAAAACATGGTATCTGGTCTTTGAGACCTGCCAGCCCGCTTCGCGGCATCTTGCTTGCAGACTGTTGGCGTAGATGAGGCGGGCGTTTTCATCGAAGGGGCAGGTCTTCACAGTATAAACAGTCAAGGGGTTGAGTGGATTGTGTTCGAAGATCGTCATAAACCCGCCTGGCCGGACGACTCGGAAAAGTTCCTTCAGCCAAAAACTATGTTCTTCATGCGGGATATGGTGGAATACGCAAGCCGAGAAGGCGGCGTCAAAGGACTGATCGGGGGCAGGAATCCCATCCGGAGTAATGACGAGGCTCTGTTCCTGGCCGGGAAACCTTCTCGACGCATGGGCCAAACTCTTCTGCGAAACGTCGGCGCAGGTGATCTCGGACTCCGCAAAGTGCTTTCGAAAATAAGGAATTGAGTTGCCGATGCCCGACCCGAAGTCCACGACCGAACGAGGTTTTGGCTGAGCCCATTTCGAGAAAAGCTCAATCTTATATTCCGCAAAAAAAGTCGGATCTTCGCCGGTTATGGCGATGCTGTTTCGGAGTTGATCCTCGTATGCGAGCGCATGCTTATCGAACTCAGCCTCTTCCATGTGCTAATAGCCATCTTGAGAAAATGATAAGGAATGGTAATTCTCCAACGCGACGATGTCAAGATTGTCTAATTACTATGACAGAATCCGGTGACACGCTGGCGACGAGTCGAAATTGTGGATGTTGTGACCGCTTTGACGCTTGGCGCGCGGAGATACAGGGCGATATCCTGCCACAAGCAATGTCCCGCGTTCATCCCTGGAAGGTCCCGGTGACCGGGCCGGCGCCATCGCCGCCGAGAAGCGTCGCCGTCGAAGCGGTGGAAGTCGACCTCCCCGGCTGTCGTTGTTGGCGCGCTCCTGCGGATCACGAAAATATGGCCCCGTTTACGCCCGCCGCGCCGCTCCTGATCCTGCTTGAAATTCCACAACGGGTAGGGTAGGGCGCCAGCGGGCAGGCAGCGTGGCGGGGCTAATCGGTGAATATTCTTCTCATTTGCATACTCATTTTCGTCTTGTTCATGGTCGCCGGATACGCCGGGCTCGCTTTGCAAACGAGGCTCTTACCGCACCACAAGAGCGGCGAGACGAAGGGGGTGGTCGGCCAGATCTCGGGATTGGTCAGCCTTCTGCTGGCGCTCGTTCTGGGCACTTTGATAGGCGTCAGCTTCGCCTACTATTCCGGTCAGAGAACGAATCTCGAGAACTTTTCCGCGCAGGTCCTGAGGCTCGATCAGGCGCTCGGGCAATATGGGCCGGAGACCAAGCCCGTCCGGGACAAGCTCAAGGCGGGGATCATTAAGGGATACGAGACGTTCTGGGGCGGCGCCGCCGCGGACCCAAAAGCGTTGACGGTCGAGGCGCCGCTGGCCAATGCGCAGGCGATCGTCGACTATCTCGGAACGCTGCAACCCAAGACGGACGCGCAGAAGGCGGCGCTGGCGAGCGCCAGTTTGTACAACAGCATGGTCGAGCAGTCGCGGCTGCTGATGTCCCTGCAAGTCGCGGCTCCGCCGGTCACCCCGTTCCTGATCGTGATTTTAGTGTTTTGGACGGCTTCGCTGTTCTTTGGCATTGGCCTCTACGCCGAGTCGAACACCGTCGTCTTTTCTGCGATCACCTTCGGCACCCTGTCGATCGCGTTCGCGATCTTTCTCATCCTCGAGTTTGGAATGCCCTACACCGGCCTGTTCAGGGTGACGCCCGCCGCGCTCGAGCAGACGATCCGGTTCATCGACAAGTAGCGGGCTCCCGCGGGGCCCGGCAGTCCGCGCCGCTCAGCCGCCTGCGGCCGGCGCCATGCGCGCGTGGACCTCGCTGGTCATCGAGTTCGATTCGCTCGACGAGACTTCTCACCGTCTGGGTGAGTTCGGTGTTCTGCTTGAGCAGGGTTTCCACGCGCTCCGTCAGCATGGTGTTCTGCCGGAGCATTTCGACGAGCATGCCGGCCTGCTCCCGGGCCTGCTCCTGGCGCTGCTCACTGATCTGGTGCAGTTCCTCGCGATGCTGGGCGTCGGCGAGGCTCGTGACCTTGTCGCGGTCGGCCTGACGGGTCTGCGCCAGCAAAATCAACGGCGCCGCATAGGCGGCCTGCGTCGAGAAGGCGAGATTGAGCAAAATGAAGGGATAGACGTCGAACTGGGTCCAGCCCACCGCATTGACCAGGATCCACAAGGCCACGATGAACGTCTGCGCAACAAGGAACGTCGGCGTGCCGAAGAAGCGGGCGAAATCCTCCGCCTTCTTGCCGAACCAGTCGTTGCCGAAGGCCGATTGGAGGTGAGCGTTCGGCAGGTAAATCCTACGCAGCCGGGCGTGACCCGTTGCTTCATCTTCGATGCTCATGAGTCCTCCGTTGCGCCTAAAGGCGAGAGGGGCGCGCCCGCTGCGACTCGCGGTCTGACAATACAGAAGTCGCGATGAATTTCGATGCTCGGCGTCGGTTCGGAGCGCGCGGCGTCGCCTTGCGCGCCCACGCGCCAAACGCTATGCTCGGATCATTCCCCAGGATCGCAATAGCATAAAGTAAATCGGGCACAACGAAAGCGTATTAAGGCGCGCCCTCGTTCCGCGCGTCCGCCCCGGGGCTTTTCACAACTCGAATTCAATATTCAAAACCAGGGAAGAGACCATGCCTCATAAAGTCGAAACTCTTGCCCTTCACGCCGGCTGGCGCGCCGATCCGGCGACGGGCGCCGTCGCCGTGCCGATCTACCAGACCACCTCCTATCAGTTCCAGAACGCCGAGCACGCCGCCAACCTGTTCGCGCTGAAGGAGCTCGGCAACATCTACACGCGCATCATGAACCCGACCAATGACGTGCTCGAGAAGCGCGTCGCTGCGCTTGAGGGCGGCGCGGCGGGGCTGGCGCTGGCCAGCGGTCAGGCGGCCTCTGCCTTTTCGATCCAGAACCTGGCGCGCGCCGGCGACAACATCGTCTCCTCGACCGACCTCTACGGGGGCACCTGGAACCTGTTCGCCAACACGATGAAGGACCAGGGGATCGAGGTGCGCTTCGTCGATCCGGCCGATCCGGAGAATTTCCGCAAGGCCACCGACGCGCGCACCCGCGCCTATTACGCCGAGACGCTACCCAATCCGAAGCTGATCGCGTTCCCGATCGCGGAAGTGGCGGCGATCGGGCGTTCCTTCGGCGTCCCGCTGATCATGGACAACACCGCCGCGCCCATCCTGACGCGGCCCTTCGAGCACGGCGCGGCGATCATCGTCTATTCGTCGACTAAATATCTAGGCGGACACGGCACCTCGATCGGCGGCCTCCTCATCGACGGCGGAAACTTCCCCTGGGAGGAGCACAAGGAGCGCCAGCCCGCGCTCAATACGCCCGATCCCAGCTATCACGGCGCGGTGTGGAGCGAAGCGGCGAAGCCCCTCGGGCCGATTGCCTACATCCTCAAGGCTCGGACGACGCTTCTGCGCGATCTCGGCTCCTGCATGTCGCCGTTCAACGCCTTCCTCACCCTTCAGGGCGTCGAGACGCTGCCGCTGCGCATCGAGCGCCACTCGGTCAATGCGTCCGCCGTCGCGGCCTGGCTCGCCAAGCAGGCCAAGGTTGTGAACGTGATCCATCCCTCGCATCAGAAAGGCGAAGCCAAGCGCCGGGCGGAGAAATATCTCAAGGGAGGGCAGGGCGGCCTGGTCGGATTCGAGATCAAGGGCGGCAAGGAGGCCGGACGCAGGTTCATCGACGCGCTCAAGCTGCTCTATCATGTCGCCAATATCGGCGACGCGCGCTCGCTCGCCATCCATCCGGCGACCACCACCCATTCGCAGCTTACGCCGCAGGAGCAGCAGGCGACCGGGGTGACGGACGACTACGTGCGGCTGTCGATCGGCATCGAGCACATCGACGACATTCTCGCCGATCTCGACCAGGCGCTGAAGGCGGCGTGACGCGGCGCGGCCAGGAACTCTTGATCCTAGGACTCCACAACCAGGGCGCGAGGCAGGCGCCGCGCCAATGCGAATAAACGCGCTTAAACGCTCGTAAACGCTAGTAAATTGACTCCAATTTACTAGCGTTTATTTTTTCGAATCGGGGCTTTTCAATGGGTTGCGCGCGATTGGAATAAAAAAATTCTCCCCCGCTTCCCGCTTCCCGCGGCGGTTGTGATCGAGCCAGGTTTTCAAACAGCCAGCGGCTTCTCCTCGTCCGGCGTCTGGACCGAGACGGATTCCGCTAACAAGAACATATAGCCAAGACTTCTGATTTTGTCAATGGCTTGTCATTCCTGTCGGCCGCAAAGCGGCCGGTCGAGAATCCGGGAGCGCCGTCCACGCTTGTCTCGGGATCCTGGATTCCCGGTCAGACATTCGGTCGGTCGGATATGACAAAAGAGCCGTGCCCCAACGCGCGTTAGAGCATGGCGCATTCAGGGGGAATCGTCGTTGCGAGGAGCGAAGCGACGAAGCAATCCAGAGAACGCAGGGCGCCCCACGATCCGTGGATTGCTTCGCTTCGCTCGCAAGGACGGCGACGGCGGCGCCTGAGTGCGCCATGCGCTAATGGGGCATGTCCGCGGGCTCGGACTCGGCCGCCTTCCCCGCCTCGACCGAGGCTCTCTCGGCCGCTTCGGCCTTGTCGCGCCAGGCGGCGTTCGACGGGTCCTTGGCAAGGTTCAGAACGGCGATCTTTTGCGCCACCCGATAGGCGCTCTGCGCGTCGACCCAATCGTTCTTGGCGTTGAAGAAACCCGCGAGGCCCTGCATGGAGGCGAACTGGCCCACCGCCAGGTCCGCAGCCTCCGGATCGTCGATCAGCCGGCTCCAGATTTGCACCGCGCCGCGATAGGCGTAGATCTGGGGCAGCCCCTGGGAATGGTCGCCGACCAGTTTCGCGGCCTCGGCGTATTCCTTCCGCGCCTTCGCTGGTCCCGCGCCGCGAAAGGCGAGCGTTCGCTTCGCTTCCTGGAACTGCTGGTAGTAGACGAGCGCCTCCTTGGGCCGGTTCAGTTGATCCAGTATCTCAGCGATATTGAGGTAGGCCGGGGCGACAAACCGTTCCCACAGGGGGTTGCCGGGCTCGGCTTTGATCAATTCCTCGTCGAGCGCGGCGCCCTGCTGAAACTTGGTCAACGCAAGGTCGAGGTTTCCCGCCTTCCTTTCCATCATGCCCCAGTGGGTGTTGGTTCCGGCCAGGTTCGATTCCAGAGTTAGATCGCGGGCTTTATGCGCGGCGAGCGCCTCTGTCGCGTTGCGCGAAATAAGCGCCGCCTGGAGGTCGGCGGCCTTCTGATAGAAGGCTCTGCCGTCGTCGAACGCGTCTTCCGTTCGGTCGAGCTCGGCGATGCGGAAGAACGCCTTTCCTCTGTTGCGCAGAAGATCGAAGCTGTCCGGGCGCTTGGCCAGCGCGGCGTCGCAAACAGCCAGACCCGATTGATACTCCGCCAGCGCCTGGGGATGTTGCTTGGCGCCGCTGCTCTTATAAATGTCGCCGATTTTCATATGCGCGTCGATGACGTCGCCATCGCCCTCATCGTCGCTCGTCGATGCGGTGATTTTCAGCGCGACCCCGACCGCCTCGTTATATTGCTGAAGCGCGTCTTGATAGTGGGCCTTTCCCATGGCGAAGAGGGCATTGCCGACGCGGATGGACGCGTCGTACAGCACCTGCAGCGGCTCTTTGGCGTCCGGAGCGGTTTGGGTGAGCGCCAACGCCGCATCTTTCGCCTTGCGCGCCAAAGCCAGCGCCTCCGGCTGCTTGTCCAGGGTGGCCTGAAGGTCGGCCTCGACGTTGAGCGCCTGCCCCCAGAGAAGGTCCGCCGCGGAGGTCTTCCTCGCCGCCCGCGCCTCATCGAGGAACTGCCCCGATATGGCCGCCAGGCTTGCCGCTCCGGCAAGATCGAGGCTCTGGTCATTATACGCGGTCAGGACATCCCCGAGCAGCGTCTTCGCCGACGTCATCGCGCTGCGGTCCACGTCTTCCTGTCGCCGCTTCTCCTGTTCGATTTGCCGCTGCTGCGCTCTTTCGTGCGCAACCCACATTCCGCCGGCCAGGACGAGGGCGCCGACCACGGAGAGCGCCGCGGTCAGCCGCCGATTACGCCTCGACCGGAGCTTGGCCTCGATGGCGTCGCCGATGAGCTTCTTGACCTCATCGAATCTGCCGCCATAGCGCTCCGCCCACGCCGCCGTCCGCGGCAGGCGCTCCCACCATTCCTTGGTGCGCTCGGGATCGTCCAGGGTCGCCCGTTCGCCCCCGGCCGCGCCGTCGAGCAGGGACACAAGCGTATGATAGCGCTGGCCGTCGATCTGCTCCTCGGCGAGCCAGCCCGGGGGCGGGCGGCCGGTTCTTAAGTCCATGGATTCGGGCTTGCCCGCGATCGTCTTCCAGCGGCGAAGCAGGGCCTCGTGTCCGATGTCGATCCGGTCGTCGGCGACGAGCGTCGGGGTGGCCGAGAGCGAGGGCAGCAGGAACGAGCAATTCGGGGCGCGGAACCGGTCGAGCACGGCGCGTAGGTCGGATTCGCTCACGCCCGTTTCCGCGAGCAACCGGTCGAACCGAAGCGCGCGGCGAATGGCTCTGCCTTCCCGGTCCACTTCCGACAGCGCCCGGAACGCCTGCTCGACCGCGAGCTCCTTGCCGGCGCACTCTGCGAGAATCTCGTCGGCGTGGCGCGACAGCGCCTCCCCCATGCGCCCGATGTCGTCATAGGTTTGCCGCGTAAGGCGCCGCGCGCCGCCTCCGGCGGTCTCGGCGCCGGCCCGGTCCCAGAGCCGCATCAGGCAATGCTGCAGCACCGGAAGCTGATCGAGCTCGTCGCCGCAATCGTTGATGAGCCGCTCGACCAGTTCCGGCTCGATCGCGCCTCCGGCCTTTTCGATCGGCTTGCGGATCGCCTCCTCGAGCTGGCTGCGGGTCAGATTCGGCACGAGATATTGGGTCGCGCTCACCGCCTCCGGCAGGCTATGGAAATAGGCGCAGTCGCCGATGAAGTCCGAGCGCATGGTGATGAGGACGCGCACCTTCTCGAGGCGGCGGCGGTCGGCGTCGAGCAGGATCTGCACGAACTGGGTCGCTTCGTCGCGCTGCCGCGCTTCCTCGACGCCGCCGCGCTGGCGCCCAAGCCCGGCGAGGCCGAAGCGGAACAATTCTTCGAACTGATCGACGACAAGGAGAAGCGACCGCCCGCTCAGGCCCCCCGCCTCTTTCAGCGCGTTCTCGAAGCTGAAGCTCGACTGGCGCAGCGTCCATTCGATGCGGTCGCGCCGTCGCGCTGTCTCGTCGGGACTGTCCGTCGCCGAAAGCCGGGAGAGGGCGCCTGCGAGCCGCCTGATTGGAGAGCCGCCGGGGCGCATGTCGAGAAAGGCCCAGGTCGGCCCACCCGAGTTCGGCGGTTTCATCGGCGAGCAGGCCCTGAAGTCCCGCAAGCACGAGCGACGACTTGCCGCTGCCCGAGCCACCGATAACCGCGATGAAGCGGCCGCCTTCCACCAGCCGGTAGAGCGCAAAGGCCTGACGCTCACGGCCGAAGAAGAAGCCGCGATCGGCGAAGCCGAAGGGACGCAGGCCGGGAAACGGCCGCTCGCTGGAAAGCCTCGTTCCGTCGTCCGCCGGCGGCGCGGCGGACGACGCATCGGTCGCACACGCCGTTTCGCTGGGCGCCTTGTCGCGATCGGGAGCGTCGCTGGCGTCGAGCGCGCTCATGGCTTCAGGCTTGGCGCCGAGGCGAGGTCCGCCAGCAATTGCGGCGTCGGCGCGCCCTGCTCGACGAGGTCGATCATCTTGTCGAATTCGCCGTCCTGGAAGATGACCGAAAGCGTGCTTTTCTTTTTGTGCGAGGCGGGCGGCGGCCCCGCGATCAGGCCTCGAAACGCGAACTGCCCCTTGCGGCCGAGCCCCTGCCAGTCGGATAGCCTGTCGGCCTCCGACCGCACCCAGACCTCGGAGGCGTTTCCCCAGCATAGCGTCACCGCGTCGCACTTGGCGAGCAGGTCGCTGTTATAGCGGCGCGACTCGGCGTCGGAATCCGCCACGGGGATGCGCGGCTTGACCGCGCCTTCGCGCAAAGCCTGTGCGATCGCCCCGGCAAAGTCCTCATCGGCCGCATGATAGGAAAGATAGAGGTCGAGCTTGTCGCCCGGCGCCGCGGTCGCCTGGGGCTTGGGCGCGGTCTCGGTCAGATACTGGAAAAGGAACTCGATGAACTTGCCCAGGATGTCGCCGTCGATCTTGTCCGTCGCGATCTGCTGATCGAAGCGCTCGAGCGCCTTCAGGGGATCGCGCTCGACCGCCGGACCCATAGGCGCCGCCCCGCCTTCGTCGAGAATTTTCGGCGCCCAGACAATGCGGCGATTGAGCCTCTGCCCCGGCGGACCTTCCGCCTGCGCGGCTTTGGCGCGGGCAAGCGCAAGCTGCAGCTTCACGATGTTGTCGAGCCCCTCGGGCGCAAATCCGCCGCTGTCGCCGACAAGATGAACGAAGACCTCGGCCTTGGTGAGCGCCTCGGTGACGAAGCCTGCGGCGCGGCTGTCGCTCGGCATGTCCGCTTCGGGATCGGGCGCGACGGTGAAGCCCTTGCCCTGAAGCTCGGTGACGAGGCGGACGTAAGGCGCCTTCATGTCGCTTGCGGGCTTGGCGAGAAAGATGGTGCGGCCGTTCGGCGCGACGATCGGCGTGGTCTGCTGCGTCGGCTCAGGCGCCCGGGCGCCGCTCAGGATCTGGGTCACGCGCTGCTGCAATCCGCCCGCGAGATCATCCAGTTCAGCGTAGAACCGGTCGTTGCATTTGCCGCGATTGAAGAAAGGCGTGACGGCGCTGACGTCATTCTGATCGTCGCGCGCGTAGAACAGGAACCCTTCCTGCCCTTGCAATTCCGCCGGGCGGGCGCTGCGGTCGACATAGCCTTTGCCCACGACAAGCATCCGCGTCGCGGGATTGGCGACGCCCGCGGCTTTGCGCAAGCTCAGGAAAGCCTCGAACTCCTTGCGGCAATACGGGCGCTGCATCCAGTTCGGCGACATGACGACGACAAGGAGCTCGGCATGGCTGAGCCCGTCGTCGATGATGTCGGCGAACTGGTCGCCCTGGCTGATGCGGCGCCGGTCGCGCCAGACATTCGCCTGCCGCGCGCCGAGGTCGCGCAGCTTCAGGCGCAGCTGCTGATCGAGGAAGCTGACGAAGCCGAGTTCGTCCTGGTCGGCCGACAGGATGAGGTCGTCGTCGTGCGCGTAGGACATGAAGATGACGACGTCATCGCTCATCGAAACTCGCCCCTCCGCCTGAAACGGCCGCGCATTCTAGCGCCAATTATCCGGCTAACCCCGTGGGTTTGTTTTGAGATCAAGATCAATGGCCAACCTTAAGCCGGGATAGACTGCCAGGCCAAGACGGAAATTCTACGCATCGGGCTAAAACACGTGTCCGCCGAGCGTGCTGTGATGTTGATCACACGCCCTGTTCGGGGGATGAAAATTGCGCGGGCGGCGAAAGCTTTCGCCGCGCTAACCCCGCTCGCGCATCAGTCTCGACTTGTCGCGGTTCCAGTCGCGCGCTTTCTCGGTCTCGCGCTTGTCATGCAGCTTCTTGCCGCGTCCGAGCGCGATCGCGATCTTGGCCCGGCCCTTGGCGTTGAAATAGATGCGCAGCGGCACGATGGTCATGCCCTCGCGCTCGACGCCCTTGGCCAGTTTCGCGATCTCCTTGGCGTGCAGGAAAAGTTTGCGCGGACGCTTGGGCTCGTGGTTGAACCGGTTGGCCTGGAGGTATTCGGGAATATTGGCGTTGTAGAGCATGATTTCGCCGTTGCGGTCGACGGCGGCGTAGCTCTCGGCGACCGTCGCCTTGCCGGTCCTGAGCGACTTGACCTCAGGCCCGGTCAGCATCAGGCCGGCTTCGAACGTCTCGCCGATCTCATAGTCGTAGCGCGCGCGCCGGTTGTCGGCGACGACCTTGAAGTTTGGTTTTTCCTTTTCGGCCGCCACGCTAAAGTCCAATCAAGCGTTGAGCAGGCCCGCGTGCATCATGGCGCGGCGGATCAGCGCTTCGGTCGCGGCGCCGACCGGAACAAGCGGCAAACGCGAGTCGGGCTCAATCCGGCCGAGCACGCTCAGCGCGTATTTGGCGCCGTTGACGCCGGGCTCGGCGAAGATCGCGGCGTGCAGCGGCGTCAGCCGGTCCTGAACCTTCAGCGCCTGGTCCCAGTGGCCCTTGAAGACGGCTTCCATCAATTCCGCGCACAGGCCGGGCGCGACATTCGCGCTGACCGAAATGCAGCCGTGCCCGCCGGCGGCCATCGCCGCCAGCGCCGTCATGTCTTCGCCTGAAAGTTGGATAAAGTCCGCGCCCATCGCGTGCCGCTGGCGCGACACGCGTCCGACGTCGCCGGTCGCGTCCTTGACGCCGACGATGTTGGGCAGCTCGGACAGCCGCTTCATCGTGTCGACCGACATGTCGACGACGCTTCGCGGGGGAATGTTGTAGATGATGATCGGAATTCCGATCGCGTCGTTGACGGCCTTGAAGTGCTGGTAGAGCCCTTCCTGGGTCGGCTTATTGTAATAGGGGGTGACGACCAGAACGGCGTCCGCGCCGCTTTGCTCGGCGTGGCGGGCGAGCTCGATCGCCTCGGCGGTGTTGTTCGAGCCCGCGCCCGCGATCACCGGCACCCGGCCGCGCGCTTCATCGATGCAGATGTCGACGGCGCGGCGGTGCTCCGCATGGGTGAGCGTCGGGCTCTCTCCGGTCGTTCCGACCGGCACCAGCCCGTGCGAGCCGGACGTGATCTGCCAGTCGATCAGTCCGCGAAAGGCGGGTTCGTCGATCTCGCCGTCCTTGAACGGGGTGACCAGCGCCGCAAGAGATCCGTGAAACTTCGCCCGCTTTTCCATTTTTCGCTCGCGCCAAGTCGTTCAAGGCGGACACATAGACCCGACACGCCGCGGGCGAAAGGGGGCCGGCGGGCGTCATGGTTTAGATCCTGGTTTACATCTTGGTCACCAAGATCGGTTCATCCTCGCGCAAGAGGACTGGACCCATGACGATGTTGCGATTCGGGCCGCTTCTGGCCATTGGCGGCGCGGCCTGCCTGATTGCGTGGACGCCGGAAGGGCGCACGCCGCCAAATCCGGAAATCGGCGCGCTGCCCGCTTCGGGCGCTCGCGTCGATGACGCGCCGACCGAGACCGCGAGCATCCCGCGCCCGGCGCGCGCCGGGCGGCCGAGCCCTGGCGGCGAGCGGGCGGCGCCTGCGTCGATCTCGGCGCCGCTGCTGGAAGCGGCCCTCAGCGACGCGGATATCGCTTCCCAGTTCGCCGGCGCCAGCCTCGAGGGCGCGCCGCCCGCGCCCGGAGCGCTTTCGGCGATCGCGCTGCCGGCGGTCATGGTTAGCCGAGAGCCGTCCGCGCCTGCGATGGGTCCGGAGCCGTCATCGCCCGCGGCGAGCCCGGCCTTGCCGACGTCGGCGCCGCCCATTTCTCAGGCCGCGGTCCTCTATCAGAGGGGCGACGTCGCGGGGCTCGCGGCGCTCGCCGCCTCGGCCAACGACCCGGCGGAGCGAACGGCGCTGGAATGGGCGTCTTTGCGCGCCGACGCGCGCCCGTCCTTCGCCTCGCTCGCCGCCTTCCTTGCGGCTCATCCGGGCTGGCCAAGCCGCAACTGGATCCGCGAACGGCAGGAAGCCGAACTGGTCGCGCATCCGCTGGCGCCGGCCGAGGTCGCGGCGTTTTTCGCCGCCGAGCCGTCGCAATCGAGCGCCGGCAAGCTGGCTGCCGCGCGCGCGGATGAGGCGATGGGCCGCGCGGACGAGGCGTCGCAAGTGATCCGCTCTTTGTGGCGCGACGGCAATTTCGACGGGCTCACCGAAAGCGTCATCCTGCGCGATTTCGGCAGGTCGCTGCTCAAGGCCGATCACGCATATCGGGCCGATCGCCTGTTCTACGCCGGCTATTTCGGCGCCAGCGCCCGGGCCGCGGCGCTCGCCGGGCCTGATGTCCTGGCGCTCGCCCAGGCCCGCGTCGAGGCTGCCCGCGCGCCGATGAGTGCGGCGCTGGTGAGAGCGGTTCCGCCGGCTTTGCGCAACGATGCCGGCCTCCTGTTCTCCAGGATCCAGTACGCCCGGCGGGCGGGGCGTATCTACGAGGCCGCGGTCATGCTGAGCCTCGCGCCGCGCGATCGCGACGCGCTTGTCAATCGGGACAGATGGTGGAGCGAGCGGAAGATGGTCGCCCGCGCGCTCCTCGATCTCGACGAGCCGCGCCTTGCGTTTGAAGTCTGCGACGGGACCGTCCGGCCCAATTCGTCCGAGGCTCAGGTGGACGCCGCGTTCCACGCCGGCTGGATCGCCTTGCGCTTTCTCGACGACGCAGCTTCGGCCGCCAGGCGCTTCGCGGTCGCGGCAGAGGCCGCCGAGAATCCCCTATCCGTCGCCCGCGCCGCCTATTGGCAGGGCCGAGCGGCCGAGGCCATGGGCGATTCCCAGTCGGCCAAGAGCTTCTACGCCCGCGCCGCCAGCGTGCCGATCGCCTATTATGGGCAACTGGCCGCGCGGCGTCTCGGCGAGAAGCATCTCGCCCTGCATGCGCCGCCAGCGGCGGCCGAGGGCGATCGGCGCGACGAGGCGGTGCGGGCGGTCGAGGCGCTCTACGCCGACGGGCTTGACGATCTCGCCGCTGGGGTCGCCTTCGACGCTGCGCGGCAATGGCGCGACGAGGCGCAGCTTGCCGCGATGGCGGCGGTGGTGAAGCAACGGGACGACACAGGGACCGAGGTTCAGTTCGCCAAGATCGCGGTCATGCGAGGCCAGCCGCTCGAGGCGATGGCGTTTCCGGCCGTCGGCATGCCGGCCTTTGTGCCGCTCCCCCATTCCGCGGACCTGCCCACCGTCTACGCGGTCGCCCGACAGGAAAGCGAATTCATCTGGCGTTCGGCGTCAGGGGCTGGCGCGAAGGGCCTCATGCAGATGCTGCCGTCGACCGCGGTCCTGGTCGCGCGGCGCGCAGGCGTTGAGTTCGACCCGGCCCGCCTCATCGTCGATCCCGCTTTCAACACTGAGCTCGGCGCGGCGCTGCTCGGTCAATTGATCGAGGACGAAGGCGGGTCGCGCGAACTCGCGTTCGCCGCTTACAACGCAGGCCCAGGCCGGGTCGCTCAGTGGATCGCCGCGCACGGGGACCCGCGCGACGGAAGCGTTGATCTCGTCGACTGGATCGAGCGCATTCCCTTCGACGAGACGCGCGACTATGTCGAAAGGGTGAGCGAGAACCTCGGCGTCTATCGCCAGCGCTTCGCCGACGAGAAGCCCACGCCGCCGCTGGTGTCGGCGCGGGTCGCGCGCGAGTAAGCTCGCAGGGAACAATCCGCCGGGTTTATTCGTTTTGCGTCCAGGCGCTCACGGCGACAGGAGACAAGCTTGGACAAGACAATGATCGGCCTTTTGACCGGGGCTTCCGCGCTCGCGCTTCTGAGCGGCGCAGCCGAGGCGGCGTCACTCCCTGTCGGGGGAGTGGACAGCGTGGGCCCCGCGCGCTCCTTCGCAGAATTGCTGGACCCGATTCCGAATGCAGCGGGTATCTTGAGGGCTGAATCCGAGCGGACGCAAGACGAGGGGAGCACGGAACGACCGCTGGTTCTGGCTCAATACTATCATCATCACCACCACCATCACCACCACTATCATCACCACCATCACCACCACCACCATTGGTGGCGCCATCATTGGCATCATCACTATTACTGAAGCGCCCATAGCCGGACTGGTCCGGATCTCGGCAAGCGTCGAGATGTGCGGTCGCGTCTAAGGCCGGCGCTGCTTAGCCCTTTCGCTCGCTGCGCCGAGAATATGGCGGTAGGTGCCGTCGAAAACCGTGTTCGTCGCCGAGGTCCATTTCGTTCCAGCGGATAAAGTGGCCCGGCTCTCATAGATGCGGCGCGATTGCAGTTCGCGCTCGGCCGCCTCTTCCGCGGACATCGGGACGAGGTCGAACGTCGCCTCCTCGGGCACGACGAGGACTTGCACGAATGGCTCGCCCGGCCGGAAAATATGGGTCTTGCCCTCGGGCGGCGATTTGAACACCAGGAAAAAGATCATCGGCCACCAACGGCGGATGAGCGCCGGGACGGCGATCGGGGTCGTATCCGTCGGGTCGGTGTAGAAGCGCGGGTGCGGCTCCGTCCGAAGCGCCCAGCCTTCCTCGACCTTGAGATCGAGCGAAAGCTGGCAGGTGTAATAGAGATCGCCGAATGTGCGGAATGGCGGCCACTCGCCGCCGTGACCTTCCGGCGGCGGCCCGAAATCGCCGTCAAGCGCGAGCTTTCCCCCGCTCGTGCTCACCCGCAGCTCGTTTTGATATGGATAGAACAGCTCAATTCCATAGCGGGCGCCTTCCGAGAACGGGAGGCAATGCCAGGCCTGCTCCATCGACCCGTCTTTTCGCGGCTGGCGCTCCCCACCCCAGCCGGGCACTTCGAGCTTCGTGCGGCGCGGATTGAGGCCTGGGGTAAATGACCGATACTTGACTTGCATAGGCGAGCCACCCTGCCGCAATTCCGCATTTCAATGCATGAGACGCGGCCTTCGTTCCAGCGAGTGAGGTTGGCGCACCGGGCTGCTCGCAGCCGCTTTAAAGCAACGCCTTGACCGTCTCGACCAGCTTCGGCACGTCGACCGCGTAGGAAAAGGGCGAATCCTTCATATGCCGGGGCATGCTCGCCAGCACGTCGTCGGACTGGCGCTGGAAAAGGACGACATGTTCGAGCCCGAGCATGGCGCAGAAATGCGCGGACCAGGGGTCGTGCTGGCCCTCGGCGATGATCTCGACGATCTTAGTTTGCGGCGGGCAGAAATACGCGTTGGTGAGCGCGGCGCCGAACTCGCAGACGATGATCTCCGCCTGCGCATAGAGAAGCGCCTGTTCGTCAAAGTTGAGCTTGTCGGGCTGGATCGCCACGAAACCGAGCGGCTTCAGCGCCTCGATCATCGCCGCCCGATTGGTGATGTTGCGGCTGTTTGACGGGCTGCGGCAAATGAGGACCCGCGGCGGCGTGCTTATCGCGGGAGCGTGCTTGCGCACGTTGGCGAGGATCCTCTGGAACAGTTCGCGGCTCGCGGGATGCGCGTTCTGGCTGCTGAGGCCGGTGAACCTGTTCGACGTGATCGCATGTTCGAGAAAGACGGGCCTCGGCCTGATCTCGCGGATGAGCCCCTTGGGGACCTCGAGCCGGGCGATCACAGCCCGCTGCCACGGCCTCAAGCTCCAGGTCAGCATCGGCGCGCGCATTTTCGCGCCGAGATCGATCAGCGGAACGATGTCGTGCAGATAATGGCCGTAATTGTGCTTGTCCGACCCGGCGATGAGGAGATGCACGCCGGCGATGCGACGCGCGCCCTTGAGCCGTTCGAGATGAAGGCGGAGCTCGCCGGTCCCATCCGGCCGCGGGGCGTCCGCGATCGCCTTGATTGACGAGAGGTACCCTTCGCGAAACGGAACGAGGAACGAGTGGCGCCAGATGCCCCCTTGAGGCGAAATCAGCACACCGAACGCCGGGAACCAGTATTGATCGGCGAGATGCTCGAGCGTCATCGCCGGCGCGTGGGCCGTGTGCTCGGCGTAGTGGAGGCGCTCGGAATGGTCCCTGGAATTGACGCTGAGCTGATGCGCCTTTGTCTGATATTGAGCGGGCGCGACCACCTCGCATTGCGTGAGCGCGGGCGGCAGGCGTCCCTCGAAGGGAACGGCCGCGAGCGTTGTCGTCTCGTCGAGGGCGACCGGAACGCCCGCGCTTGACATCAGCGCGCCGCGCAGCCTGCGGCGGAAATTGCGCCATGGCGTGCGGACGGCGTCGCGCCACGCTGAATGCAGCGATCGGCTGATGCGAGCGAGTCTTTCGCTTTCGATCAGCTCGCGCGCCGCTTGCGGCCGCTGGGTGTCCAACAAATCCGGATCCTACTTCAAAGGCAGGGCGCCTCGCCCCACCGCTTCGGCCGCGGCGTCTATGCCCGAACGCGGCCCCTGCGACAAGGGCTGCGGCTTATCCACCGCCATAAGCTCTGCCCGCGTGACTTTGCCGATTTCGAAGTCTAGCTCCGGTAAGGCGATGGCTTTCCAATTCGTTCATACCGCCGATGTCCACCTTGATTCGCCGCTGGCGACGCTGGCGCTGCGCGATCCGGAACTCGCCGAGCTGATCGGCGGCGCGACACGCAAAGCCTTTGTCGCCGTGGTCGATCTCTGCCTGGTCGAAGAGGTCGACGCGCTCATCATCGCCGGCGACCTCTACGACGGCGAACAGACGTCGATGAAGACGGCGCGCTTTCTCGCCGACCAGCTGAGAAGGCTCGACGAGGCGGGCGTCAAGACCTTCATCATTCGCGGCAATCACGACGCCGAGTCGCGCATCGCCAGGGAATTGACCTTGCCCGATTCGGTCAAGGTGTTCGCCGGGCGGGCGGAGGCCGTGGCGCTCGCGCAAGGCGGGCTCGATGTCGCGGTGCATGGCGTGAGCTTCGCGCAAAAGCACGCGCCCGAGAGCCTCGTGCCGAAGTTCCGGCCGCCCGTCCCCGGAAGCGTCAATATCGGAATCATGCATACGAGCCTCGGCGGCTCGCCAACGCATGGGCTTTACGCGCCATGCGCGCCTTCCGACCTCCATGGCGCGGGCTTTGATTACTGGGCGCTCGGCCATATTCACCAAAGGTTCGAGGAGCGGGGCAGGGCGGCGATCGTGATGCCCGGCAACCCCCAGGGGCGCGACATCAACGAGGCCGGCGACAAGACTGCGACCCTGGTCACAATCGGCGACGACCGCAAGATCACGATTGAAGAACGACCGACGAGCGTCGCGCAGTTTGAGCGCGTTCGCGTCGATCTTGCCGGCGTCGACGATTGGCGGGATGCGCTCAAGCGGAGCGAGAAGGCGCTTCTCGCCGCGCGCGCCGCGGCGCCGAGCGAGCATCTGGTGGCGCGGCTTATGTTCGCGGGCGTAACGCCGCTCGCCTGGCGGCTGCGCTCGGACGCGGATGTGCTGGCGGAGGAATCCCGCGCGCTTGGCGCGGCGATCGGCAAGACTTGGATCGACAAGATCGAACTCGACAGCGTCGCGCCGCCGCGCGCGAACGGGAGCGCGCCGGCGAGCGATCCGGTCGCCGAACTGCGCGCGCTGATGGAGACCGAGGTCGCGCAGTCGAAGGCGTTTCAGGATGCGCTGAACGAAATCGCCGAGGAATTGCGCCGCAACCTCCCGGCCGGCGCCCGCGACGATCTGCTGGGCCAGGACCCGGGGGAACTGGCGAAAATCCTGCGCGCGCTTGCACGCGAGGGCGCTGAGGATGTGCTTGCCCATCTGCGCGCCGCGGATCGGGACGTCGCCGCGTGAGGATCGCGCGCCTCGATCTTACGCGCTACGGCAGGTTCAGCGACCATCAACTCGACTTCGGCGCGGCCCCCTTGAGCGGCTCGGACTTCCACATCGTCTACGGCCTCAACGAGACCGGCAAGTCGACCGCCGCCGCAGGGATCCTCGATCTTCTGTTCGGCATCGAGAAGCAATCGGCCTACGGCGCCGCGAAGGGGCGCGCCAGCGTCCCCAACTGGCACCCCTATAACGCCATGCGGATCGGCGCCCGGCTCGAACTCGGCGAGCGGGCGTATGAGGTTGCGCGGCTCAAGCGCGACAAGAACAGCCTCGTCGGCGCAGACGACCGGCCGCTCGACGAGAGCCTGTTGACGGCGGAGCTCGCCGGCGTCGATCGCGGGGCTTTCCATATGATGTTCTCGCTCGATGACGAGAGCCTGGAGAAGGGCGGCGAGGCGATCCTCGCGAGCCATGGCGATCTCGGCCAGTTGTTGTTCTCCGCGAGCGCCGGACTGGCCGAGATCAGCGACCGGCTCGACTGGCTGCGCAGGAAGGCGGACGGGTTCTACCGGCCGCGCGCCTCGACCACGGAGCTGGCGGAACTGAAACGCGAGCTCGATGCGCTGAAAGAGGAGCGCGACGCCGCCGACACGCTGGCGCCGGCCTACGCCGAGCTCGTGCGCCAGCGTTACGCGGCAAGGCAAGCCTACGCGGCCGCAGCAAAGAGCCTGAGCGAGCGGCGGGCGCGGGAAGACCAGATCCAGCGTCTGCTCGGCGCCTTGCCTCATCTCGCCGCGCTGCGCGAGGCGGAGAGCCAATGCGCGCCGCTCGAGGCCTTGGCCGTTCCGCCGGAAGGGGCGGGCAACGAGAGCGCGCGGTTGGGCGGCGAGGCGATCCGACTGGCGGCGCAGAAGGAGAGCGCCGAACGCGAGGTCAGCGCGCTCGAGGATCAGCTTTCGCGCACAGGCGCGGACCTGGCGGCGCTGAAGATCGCGGATCGGGTTGGTGCGTGGCGCGAGCTCAGCAGCCGCTACGACAGCGCCGCGGACATCCCCGTGCGGCAGGGCGAACTTGCGGCCAAGCGCGACTCGGTCGCCGACATCCTGCGTCGCCTCGGCCGCGAGAGCGAGGCCGATCCGCGCAAGCTCATGCTTCCGGTTCGCGTCGTGGGCGCGCTCGAGGATCTGATCGGCGCCCGTTCCGGGGTCTTCTCGAAACTCGAGGCGGCGGCCGAAGCGGCCGAGGCGGCGCGAAGCGCGCATGACCAGGCCTTGCAGGAGGCGCCGCAGCGTGTCGATGACCAGGCCGCCGCGATGGCGTCGCTGAAGGCGCGGCTTGCGGAGGCGCGGCGCCACGATGCGCCCGCCCGGCTGCTGGCCGCGCGCGACGACATCGACAAGACGACACGAAAGCTCAAGCAGGCCTTCGCAGGCCTCGCGCCATGGCGCGGAAATGCGGAGGCGCTGGCGCAGGCCGCTGTTCCGGAAGAAGCCGAGACGGCCGAATTGCGCCATCGGGTCGCGCAAACGAGGGCGCTCAGACAGCAGAGCTTCGATCTTCTCGCCGCCAAGACCGCCGAAGCCGATCGCCTCAAGGCCGAGGCGGCGGCCGCGGCGCGCGCGGCCGATCTCTTCACCGACGAGGCGGCGGCCGAGATTCGCGCCGCCCGCGACGCCACGTGGTCGGCGCATCGCGCGGCGCTCGATCGCGCGAGCGCCGATATGTTCGAAGCGGCGATGCGGCGCGATGACGCGGCCGGCGCGACGAGACTGGCCGGAGCGCGGGAACTCGCCGCCTTGCGCGAGCGCGCGATCAAGCTCGCCGGGGTGGAAGCGGAACGGGCGCGCGCCAAGGGCGACCTCGAAGCGGCGGAGAAGGCGGTCGCCGCGCTCGATCATGAGATCGCGGCGATTGCGCCCGCCGCGTCGCCGCAGGGACGCGACCCGCTCGCCTTCATCGACGCCTGGCGGATGAAGCGCAATGAGGCGCTGACGCTTATCGATGCGCTGCGGCGGTCGGAGGACGCTGCGCGCCGCTCCGAGGAGGAGGGCGAGCGCATGCGCAAGCGGCTGACCGCCGCGCTGCGCGTCGCGAGCGTCGCGCACGACGACGGCAGCGGCCTTGAGGCGCTGATCGAAGTGGCGGAAATGGCTCTGGTCGACGAGGTGAAACTCGTGACGCTGCGGCAGAAGGCGGAGGAGCGCCGCGCGGAGGCCGCTCGCGCCGAGGCCAAGCTCAGAAACGCAAAGGAAGCGGACGCGAATTGGCGGACGGCCTGGCGTGAGACCTGCGCGGGGACGTGGCTTGGCGAGGGCGAAGAAGAGCCCGCGCTTGGCGCGGTCAAGCAGTCGCTGAAGGCGCTCGAGGAATTGCGCGCTGGCCTGAACGCCTGCGCCGAACTCGAAGACCGCATCGCCAAGATGGAGCGCGACAAGGCGCTGTTCGCCGACGAGCTTGACGCAGTCGCCGCCGCGCTCGGTCTCGCCGACGCCGGCGGCGGTGTCCGTCAGCGCGCCGACGCGATCAAGGAGCGCGTCGCCCGCGCGCGCGAGAACGCGCGCCGCCGCGCCGAGAAGTCCGGCGCGATCGAGGAGGCGCAGGCGCGGCTCAAGGCGATCGCCGAAGCGGTTGACGTCAACGCACGACAGGCTTCGGCGATGACGGCGCTCTTCGGCGTCGCGACGCTCGCCGAGGTCGCCGCCAAGCTCGAAGACTGCCGCCGCCGCGACGCGCTCAAGGCTGAGATCAAGCGCGACAAGTCTGCGATCATCGCCGCCAATGTCGCGGGCTCGCTCGAGGCTACGCGAGCGATCCTCGAGCAGGCCGATGCGGCGGCGCTCACCGCCGAGCTCGCGGAATTGAAAGCGCGCGCGCCGCATGTCGACCAGGCGCACGCCGAGGCGCACAGCGCCCATCGCGAGGCGGTCAAGCGCCTCGAGGCGGTCGGCGGCGACGATGCGGTCGCGCGGCTTGAGGAGAAGCGGCGCACCATCCTCGAGGCGATCAACGACGGCGCGCGACGGTACCTGACCTTGCGCGCCGGCATCGCGGCGGCGGAGGAGGCGCTGCGACTCTTTCGCGATCGGCACCGCGGCGCAATGATGGAGCGGGCGTCGGAGGCGTTCCGCCTGATCAGCCGCGGCGCCTATCGGGCGCTGACGACCGCGCCGAACGGGCAGTCAGAGACGCTGATCGCGCTTGGAGCGGACGGCGGGTCGAAAGAGGCGGCGCAATTGTCGAAGGGCGCGCGGTTCCAGCTTTATCTCGCGTTGCGTGTCGCCGGCTATCACGAGCTCGCCAGGACCCGGGCGCCGGCGCCCTTCGTCGCCGACGACATCATGGAGACGTTCGATCATTTCCGCGCCGAGGAAGCGCTGCGCCTGTTCGCCGACATGGGACGCGTCGGTCAGGTGATCTATTTCACCCACCATCGGCATTTGGCGGAGATCGCCAAAGCTGTGTGCCCGGAAGCGAGGGTGCACGAGCTGGCGGCTTGAACGGCCCTCATCCGGCGCTTCGCGCCACCTTCTCCCACAGGGAGAAGGGGACCGCCGCCCTCTCCCTCGGGGTTCTCGGCTGGATCTTTCCCGGCGATGGCCCATGATTGCTCTCGATAGCTAAATGCTTTTGATGACTTCGTTTTTGATGTCTGGCCATTGACAACCGCACCTGGAAATTGCCCTATAGAGCTACCTATTTAGCCTCGAGGTAGCATCTCCAATTGCCCCAGATCCGACTGACAAAGTTCACCATCGACGCTCTTGCGACACCGGAAAAGGAGATCGTCTTTTGGGATCAGACCCTTCCAGGATTCGGCCTTAAGATAACGCCGAAAGGTCGAAAGGTCTTCATCGTTCTTTACCGCGGCGCGGGCGGCGGTTCACGGCTCCGCAAATATACGATCGGCCCCCATGGTCGGATCACGCTTCACAATGCGCGGATCGAGGCCCAGAAAGTGTTAGCGGCGCGTCTGGAGGGCCGGGATCCGGCCACAGAAAAGCTCGAAGCCCGTCGGCGGCTTACGGCTGACACAGTGCCCGAACTGATCAGCCTTTACGGAAAGCTGCACCTCTCCCAGCGGAGGTCTGGACGTGAGGTGATGCAGATTCTGCAGCGCGATCTCGTCGAGCGCTTCGGCTCCCGTTCCGTGCATTCGATCTCAAAGCGAGACGTCATTGACGTCGTCAATGCAGTCATCGATCGGGGTTCCCCGGTCGCGGCGAACAAGTCGCTGAAGGTAGTCAAATCGTTTTTCAATTGGTGCGTTGGCCGAGCGATCGTAGAGCGCTCGCCCTGTGTGGGCATCCGCGCGCCGACAGTCGAACGAGCCCGAGACCGGGTGCTCACGGACAGGGAGCTTGCAGCGATCATCCGGGCAGCCCGCCAACTCGGCGGGCCCTATGGAGCGATCGTCGAGGTCCTCGCTCTGACGGGACAGCGACGCGATGAGGTCGCGCGGATGAGTTGGGACGAGGTCGATCTCAATCACCGGGTCTGGACGTTGCCGGGCGAGCGTACGAAAAACGACAAGCCGCACGTTGTTCAACTCTCGGATCCGGCGGCGGCCGTCATCGACGCTCAACCGCGCTCGGGCCGGTTCGTATTCTCAAGGAACGGCGCAGTCCCGATCGGCGACTTCTCAAGCCAGAAGCGCAGGCTCGAGGATCTTTGCGGCGTCTCGCACTGGCGCCTGCACGATCTGCGCCGAACCACTGTGTCAGGAATGGCCCGCCTCGGGGTGGCGCCGCATGTCGCCGACAAGATCCTCAATCATGTGGCGGGGACGATCTCGGGCGTTGCCGCGGTCTATCAGCGGCATGAGTTCCTCAAAGAGCGTCGAGATGCTCTCGAGCGCTGGGGCGCGCACGTGGTTCGCCTGCTTCGGGAAAGTGAAGCGGTCGAACTGATGGCCGCTTCGTGACCGCAAAAGGTAAAGGTTACGTTCGGGTCGCTCGCCACCTGAAGTGAACGCGCAGCATCGCCGAAATGGAGGCCGTTGTGGCTCACATCGTCTCCGAAGCCCACGCCGAAGCCGTGCTCGCGGAGCTTCGCCCCTGGCTCCGGGGTAGGCCGCCAATCGACCCATTGAGGGAGCAACTTGAGGCGATAGTCGAACCAATCTGGGCGATCCACTGCGCCGCCGGTCACTATCACGCGGTCGGCATGGCGCTGCGGAAGTTGAGGTTACCCGTGCGACGGGCAAAAACCGTCCTGCGGGCGTTGGAAGAGAGCGCGACGTCACCAGAAATGGTCAACTATGCCGACCTGCTGAAGCTTAATGTTATGAGTCCTGTCCGGCGTGCGGTCATTGATCTGCATTTGGCTCTGGACCCGGTTCCACCAGCTTTTTCCGGACGACATAAACCGGGGAAAGGTCCAGCGCCGCGCGCTTGGTACTTCGGCTTTGTTCGTGAGCTTGCAGGAATCGCCGACCAACTCGACATCGAGCTGACGATCGGCGGCGGCGGTTGGAGTGACGACACGCACGCGACCCCCTTCACCCGGTTTGTGTTCGCCGTCGAAAGGTTGCTGCCGCGCAAGGCGCAATCGAACTCGTTGACCGCCTGTGCGAAGCAGATTGAACGCGCGGTCAAGGCATCCGCTCATGAGATTGAGTAGCGAGCAGGCGTTTATGGCCTCCGTTCAGGAGTTTGGTAGTGAGCGGGCGTTTAAGGCCTTCGTTCGCGAGTTTCGTAAAAAGACCCGGCGCAAGAAAAGGTCCTCAAAACCAGCCTCCAGTTTGCGCGACAAATAGCGTTCTTCTTGTCGTGTGACCGAGGGTCCGCCACGGGATTACGCCAGCGATGACGATATCCGTCGTCATCGTTGGAGAATGGTTGTGGCGGAGACCCTCGCACCAGAGACGCTCCTCAATACGTCCGCGGCCGCCAAGCGCCTTGGAGTCAGTCAAAGCTTCCTCGCTAAGGCGCGCATGCGGGGCGACGGCCCGCGCTACCGCAAGTTCGACGGCGGTCCGCTACGCACCTGCCGATCTCGATCAATATGAGCTGGCCTGTAGCCGGACTTCGACCGCCGAGCAGCCGGATGTCGCCGGGCTCGTTCCGAAAGCGTCAGCGCGAGCACCCCCTGAAGTAATGGAGATCCCGGCCTTGCCGGCGGCAAGAGTCGAATAGCTGGCGGTCGAGAGACCGCCAGCCCGTTTCCAGATTTTCCGATGAACCCCAGCCGGGCGCGCCAACGCCCGGGGAGGACTTTTGCGCCCTCACGAGATGAGGTATCTCAAATGTCAGAAATACCATCCTCTTCCATAACTGACAAGTGCGCCTCGCCGACGCTCTCTTTCGAGTTGCACGAGGCTTGTGCGGCATGGCCCGAAATGTCGCCGCCGGAGTTGCGCGACCTTTCCGATGACATATTCGTCAACGGCCTGCGCGAGCCGATCACGCTTACGCCTAACGGCCGGCTCGTCGATGGGCGCAATCGCGCGCTCGCCTGCCAGATGGCGGGGGTCGAGCCGGCGACCGTAGTCTACGAGGGCGACCCCTGGCTCTACAGCTTAAGCAAGAACAAACACCGCCGCCACCTGACGAACGATCAGCTCGCGATCGTGGCCGCTAAGTTGGCGACATGTGGTGAGGGCGCTCCGGTTGGCAATCAAAATGCGAGCAAAACAACTGGTTCATCTGAACCAGTTGTTTCCGGCAGAGAACTTTCCGTTGCCCAGGTCGCCGAAGCTTCCGGCGTACCCGAGACGGCGATCAAAAGTGCAAAAGTCGTACTCAGGCACGGCACGTCGGAGGAGAAGAAACGGGTCGAATCCGGCGCGGCCCCGTTACGCAAGACCGCCGACCGGATCCGTTCTCGTATGCGCAGTCCGGAAGCGGTCAAGAAAGCACCGGCTGCTCCCCATGACCCGATTGAGGATGTTGCCTGCGATCTCATCGGCAAGGTCGGTGATGGCGCGTGGCGTGCCTTGCCCGAGATGGCCGCAGCTGTCGACGTTGCGACCAGCGTAGCCAGGGACGGACTGAAGCGCCTAGGCGCAGACGTCGAAACCCGCCGCGGCGCCGGCGGCCTCGAATACCGGATCAAAACTGATGATAGCGGGAACGGGCGAGACGCCGAGATCGCCGCCAAGGACGCCGAAATCGCCAATCTCAAAACCCAGCTTGCCGCCCGAGACGCCGAGATTGCCCGGTTGAAAGCGAAGCTCCTTGCAGCAACCGCGAAGCCGCCGCAACCGACCAAGAAGGCCGACGAAGTCGAGACGCGCCCGCAATGACGTCCAAGCTGCCTCTCACGCGATCAACAACCGCCTACCCTGGTGGTGGCGTCACGGTCAGGCTGGCTGCCGGCATTCGCTGCCGCTGCGGTCGCGAGATTCAAGCGACCGATTTCGACGTCGACGTCGTCGACCTTCACGTCCACGCCATCTGTCAGGGCTGCCATCAGGACGTTCTCGACGTCGATACGGCCGACGTCGCCTTTTTCACAAACAACCAAGCAACGAGGTAACCAAATGTCAGACCTTAGCGACCTTCACGGTATCTTCCCAACTTCGCTCAGGTGGAACGCGGAAAGCGGATTCCTTGCAGTCTCGGCCTTTAACGGGGAGACCGGCGAGCGCGAATTGCAACCGATCGAGCTCGGCCAGGCGGCGACGTTTGTCCTCGACCTGGCGACGCGGGAACGCGGTTACGGACTGATCAAGTCGGGCACTTATGACATGAAGCTGTCGCCGGTCGGCAGCCCGCCGCCGCCCTGGCCGGAGAACGAAGAGTATAAGCCCGCGCTTGGTTGCTGGATGTGGAACCCCACGTTCGGCGAGCTCCGGCTCGAGACAAACGCGGCGATCTTCCGGCAGGCCGTCGACAGCCTATGGGACCAGTGCCGCGCCGAACCGCAGGCCGCGGAGGGCTTGCAACCTGTCGTCCGTTTCGGCGATCGCGTTTCGACCCTGTTGAAAGCGGTCAATAAGACCTTCTTCGGGCCGGTAATCAAAATTGTCGGCTGGGTGGAACGCGACAAGGTGCCGGGCTGGCAGGCCCGGACGCCGACCGTCTCGCCGCCCGTGGCCCCGCCGATCTTGCCCGCGCCGTCGGCTCCGGCTCCGGCGACGCCTGCAGTCAAGAAGCCGGCGAAGGCCAAGAGGGCCGCGGCAAAGCCCGGGCCCGATGATCCGCTCGTGGATCTCAATGACGACATCCCGTGGAAATAGGCGATGAGCGCCGCCGGCATCGCCCGCCACCTCGGAGCGACGCGCCAGGGTAACAACTGGCGCTGCGCTTGCCCACGCGGCTGCGGCTACGGCCTGTCGTTTTGTGACGGCGCAGACGGCAGGTTATTGGCCTTCTGTTTTGGCGGTTGCGCATTCGACGAGATCATGTCGGCGCTCGTCGAATACGGTCTGCTCGACGATGACGACGATGATGATCTCCATGTGTCGCGATGGTGTCACCGTCTGTCAGCGCGACAACACCGAGCGCATCGCGCATGCCCGGCAGATCTACGACGGCGGAGGTTGGGACGAGCGGATCGCCGTCTATCTGTGCAGTCGCGGCATTCATCTGACCTCGCCGGTCCTGCGGTTTAGCGAGCAGGCCCCGCACCGGCTCGGCGCCCGCGTGGCGGCGATGTTGGCCCCGGTCGTCAATGTGACCGGCGAGCAGACCGGCACGCATCTGACCTATTTGCGCGGTGACGGCAGCGGCAAGGCCGATCTCCCTAAAGAATACCAACGCGAAAGTCGTGGCTTGATCCATGGCGGGGCGATCAGGCTGATCCCGTTCGACCCCGACGTCGAGCTTGTCCTTGCTGAAGGCCTCGAGACCTCTCTAGCCGCATCAGAGCTTTTTGGCCTGCCCTGCTGGTCCGCGGTCTACGCGGGAGGGCTGTGCAGCCTCGTCTTGCCGCCCGAGGTGCGCCGCATCGTCATCGCCGCTGACAACGACGAGTCGGGCGTCGGGCAACGCAACGCCTTAGCCGCATATGACCGGTGGACGCGCCGAGGGCCGCTCGGTGCGGATCGTGGCTCCGCCAGTCGTCGGCGACGATTTCAACGATGTGCTGCTCAAGGAGCCCGTCGATGTCGAGCGCTGAGAAACCCGACGCCAATGGCGCTGAAAGATTCGACGCCGACCCCGAGGCGTGGCGCAAGCAATTCTGGGGGAACGACGGCGCCCCTGGCCCTGGCGATGCGACGGCTAAGCCGAACGGCGCCGACTGCGATGGTTGGGGCGAACCCGATATGGGCGTGCTGCGGCTTCGACGGCGGCCGCCGCCAGCGCTGCCGCTCGAGGTCTTCGGCGAGACATGGAAACAATGGCTTCTCGATGCGGCCGCCGCTGCGGCCTGCCCGGTCGATTATGTCGTCGCGCCGTTGCTCGCAAGCGTCTCGACGCTGATCGGCAACGCGCGGTGGGCGCAGGCCTGGCCAGGATGGAGCGAACCGCCGCACCTATGGACGGTGGTGGTCGGCGACTCCGGCACGGGCAAGTCTCCCGGCGCTGATTGTTTGATGCGCGACGTGCTGCCCACGATCGAACGGCGGATGATCGGCGACTACCCCGATCGTCTGCGCGAATGGCAGGCCGCTGTCGAATTCGACAAGATCGCCAAGAAACGCTGGCAGGATGAATTTCGCGAAGCGCAGGAAAAGAAGAAGCCGTTACCGCCGATACCCAAACCCACGGCGCCGGACATCGCGCCGGAAAAGCCGCGCCTACGTCAACACGACGTGACCATCGAACAGACTGGCGCAATCCTCGCCACCGCGGCGCCGAAAGGCGTGGTGATGGTGCGCGACGAGATCGCCGGTTGGTTGATGGGGATGGAGGCTTACAATCCCGCCGGCCGCGCTTTCTGGCTCGAAGCCTATGGCGGGCGCCCTTACCGGGTCGAGCGGCGCAAGCACGGCGCCGAACCAATCGAGATCGAGCGCCTGGCCGTCGCGGTCTACGGCGGCACGCAACCTGAACGACTGTCCGAGCTGGCGACCGGCCCCGACGACGGGTTGTTTTCGCGCATCCTATGGCTGTGGCCCAACCCCGTCCCGTTTCGGCGTGGCGCGACGACGCCGAATGTCGACTGGGCGATCGAGGCGCTCGATCGCTTGCGCGAGCTCGACCTGGGGCCGGGCAATCCGCCGAGTCCGATCTTGATGCCGCTGACCCCCGATGCACAGCGGTTAATGGACGAATTTGGCGCCGAGATGGAGGCGCGCCTCGATCAAGCCGGCGGATTACTGCGGTCGGCCTTCGGTAAGGCGCGCGGCGCGGCGCTACGGCTGTCGCTCGTGCTCGAGTGGCTGTGGTGCTGCGCGAAGGCCGACATGTCCTTGCCGCCGGACAGCATATCCAAGGAGGCCTTCGCCGCCGCCGCGACGCTGGTCGGCGAGTACTTCATGCCGATGGCGGAGCGCGTGTTTGGCGACGCCGGCGCGACCGATGTCGAGCGCGACGCGGCCACGCTTACCCGGTGGATCCTCAAGGAACGTCCGGACGAAGTGCATGTCCGAACGCTGATCCGCGAGGTTCGGTTGCCGGGGTTGCGATCGGCCGAGCAGATCAAGAAGGCCGCCGACCTGTTGGTCGAGGCCGATTGGCTGCGGGCGCCCGCCAAAACCGTCTTTGGCCAACCGCGTAGCAGGGTCGCTTACCCCGTCAACCCTCGGCTATGGGGGCGGTGATGGGGCGGTGGCTCGAACTGTTCAGGACCCTGAAAAATCTGGATCAGTCCCCCCTGACAGACAGTGACACATCGCGACACACGGCCCCGTGTGTCAATGACCGGCCGCACCCCCACGACCGTTCGCCACACCTGGACGTTTTGACACACGGACCCGTGTGTCACGGTGTGTCACTGTCTGTCAGGCCGGCCGGATTCAGATTTTCGGCGATCCGGTCTTCGATCGAGGTTTCCGAGGCGGCCGCGTATGACGCGGCGCTGACTGTCTTCTGCGATTTCGAGACCCGCAACGTCGGTGGATGTGATCTCACGAAAGTCGGCGTCTGGCGCTACGCCACCGATCCGGCGACCAAAATCATCTGCTTCGGCTACCGCGCCGGCGGCGTGGATCATTCATGGGCGCCGACCAGCCATTCGCGCGATCCTCTCGAGGAGCTAGCGGCCAACCCGGATGTGGCGTTCGTCTGCTTCGGCGGCTTCGAGCAGGTGATCTGGCAAAAGATCATGGTCGAGCGGCACGCGTTCGCGCCGATCTCGACCAGGCGGTGGGTCGACCTGCGCGCGACGTGCTGCTCGTTTGCCCTGCCGCGGTCGCTCGACAAGGCGCTCACGGCGCTGGGGCTGTCGATCAAGAAGGACAAGGAGGGGCAGCGCCTCGTCCGAAGCCTGTCCAGGCCAAACCGCAAGACCGGCGCCTATCCGGAGCTCACCCCGGCGATCATTGAGCGGGTGGTTGAGTACAACCGCATCGACATCGTCGCTCTCGAGGCGATGCGCAAGCAGGGGCTCGGCGTCCTCAGCGCCGCCGAGCAGGCGGTGTGGGAGCTCGACCAGCGGATCAATGCGCGCGGGATCGCGATCGACGTCAGTTTCGTCGAAGCCGCCAGGCGCATCGTCGATCAGGTAATGGGCGAGGCGATCGCGGAATTCGCCCAGCTGACCGGGGATATTTCGCCCCATCAGGTGCAAAAGACCCGAGCGTGGCTGAAGGGCCGCGGATGCGTCTTGCCCAATCTCGACAGCGAGACGGTGGGCGCCGCGCTCGAGCTCGCGGGGCTCCCCGACGACGTGCGGCGGGTGCTGGAGATCCGGCAGATCACCGCCGCGACCAGCCTGAAGAAGCTCGACGCCATGCTCGCCTGCGTCGGCGCCGACGGCCGGGCCCGTGGTCTTCTGCAGTATCACGGCGCCGCCACCGGGCGATGGTCCGGGCAATTGATCCAGCCGCAGAACTTTCCGCGCCCGACGCTCGAGGCGGCCGTCGACCCCGAGGAACTGGCGGCCGCGGTCAATACTGGCGACCCCGAGCGGCTACGTTGCTGGGGCAAGCCGATCGATGTGCTGGTCTCCGGATTGCGCCATGCGCTGACCGCGGCTGACGGCGCGATGCTCGGCGCCGGTGATTTCAGCATGATTGAATGCTGCGTGCTGCTGGCGCTCGGCGGTCAACAGGACAAATGCGAGCTCATTGCCCAAGGGGTCGACGTCTATCGCGACATGGCGGCGACCATCTACGGGCTCGACCGCGCCGCCTTCATGGCGATCCCCGAGGACCAGCTTTCGCCCGAGGAGACCGAACAGCGCCGCATCGGCAAGAACGGCGTCTTAAGCAGCGGCTATGGGATCGGCGCCGAGGGCTTCTATCGCCGCTTCTGCCGACATGTTGAAGGCGACCGGGAACTCGCCGCGCGGATCGTCGGCGTGTACCGCCATCAGTGGGCGCCGGCGGTTCCGCGGCTGTGGCGCGATCTCGAGCGGGCCGCGCGCCAGGCGATGCAGCGTCCAGGCCAGCCCGCCACCGCTCAATGTGGCGTCGTCTATCGGCTGACGACCCGCGTTGGGCTGCCGTGTCTGGTCTGCGCGTTGCCCAACGGGAAATTGCTGCACTACGCCAACGCCCGGCTTGACGGGACCGACAAATGGGGCCGGCCGCGCTGGGTCTACAACGCCTACCGCCAGGGACAGTGGCGCGAGGTCGCGCCCTATGGCGGGCAATTGACTGAGAACGTGGTCTCGGCTCTCGCCCGCGAACTGCTGGCCCACGCCATGTTCGCCCTCGAGGACGCAGGCTACCCGATCGTCTTTACCGTGCACGACTAGATTGTTGTCGAGCACACAGACATCGCCAGGGACACCATAGAGCGGATTATGTCGGAGCGGCCGCCGTGGGCCGTGCGGCTCGGCGTCCCGGTCAAGGCTAAGGCGTGGGTCGGAAAGCGCTATCGCAAATGACGGAGAGCAGGCTCTTGGGGCGCGACGAAAGAGGAGCCAAAGGAGGAGGGGGCGCAACACAGCCATGCGCGCAGCAACATCGTGGCGCTGCTCCGCGCGCCCTCCGCGACCGCTTGGTCGCGGAAGGATGGGCCGAGGAAGCGTTGGCCCACGGTCGGAGCAAGCGAGAATTGTTCGCGCTGTCCGACCGCTGGTCCCGCATCGATCAGTGCGGGGTCGCTTGGCTCGTCGGCGAGCGCCGCGTGATCGGGGCGACGGCGGATGCGATCGCGATCGAAACGGACTCCGGCGCCCGCCTCAGATTTCAGCGGAGGGCGCCGTGACGCTAGGGACTTCTTATTTGACGGGACGGACCCTGGCCGGGAACATAACCGAGCCCGGACAGGCGGATTGGGCTCGCCCCGACGCGGCTGAGACCTGCCGTGTATGCCTGTTCTGGAGCGGCGCGAAACGCGACCGTTGGGGCGCGCTCAAGCCGGCGATCTGCCGCAAAGCTCGCCAACTGCTGCCGGAGCGACGACTGCCGCCTGTCCCTCATTACGCACATAGCTGTCGGTTTTTCAAAGCGAATCCGTCTCCGCCGGAGGCGATAAAATGACCACGATTAATGCCGGGCTTGCCTGTTCGCTAGGCCTTCAAGAGCAACGCGATCCGGACCCACGGAGCGCTTCGGACTGCTGGCCGTTGCATGGCTGCGTCGCGATAGAGATCGACGGGATGGCGACGGAAGAACTCAATGAGCTGATCCGGCCGATTTGTTCGGCGTGTACCGCCGAGGTTTGCAGGCCGGACTGCGGGGGAACGGCATGACGACGTTGCAATGGAAGCCTCCTCGAGGCCATGCCGACATCGCGCCTTCTCAGTTTGAGCGAATCGAGAACGACGGCTATCTGACCATCGACGCACATTGGATCATCCCGGCGTTGCTGCGGTCGGTTGCAATTGAGGGGCGAGTTCTGGAGCCCGCCGCCGGTCGCGGACATCTCTCACTTGAATTGCGGCGCGCGGGGCTCGATGTCGCGTCATTCGATCTGCATCGCTATGCGGACCCTCTCGTTCAAGACATCGAGATCGGCGATATCCGCGGGCTGACAACGCTCAAAGGATTCGCTTGGGTGGTCACCAACCTCCACTATCGCGATCTCACCGCGCTAGCGGCGCATCTGACGCGGCTCGGTGCTCGCGATCGCTGCGGCGTCGCTCTCCTGGTGCGAGCCGAGTGGTTGATTCCGAAGGCCAGGCGCCACCTCCTCCATGAGCACCCGCATTTCGCGGGCGCAGTGATGTTGACTGCGCGGCCGCGCTGGGTCGAGCGCGGTGGCGACGACGCCAGCCCGCGGCACAATTTCGCTTGGGCAGTGTGGAGCGGAACGCCGCGCGTCGGCGACCGGTGGCTCCGCTTCGTCGGCAAGCCGGAGCGGAAGCCGATGCAGCTCGCCCTGTTTGAGAAACGGAAATGACCAGCTGAAAGCAGTTATCTGGCCCGACGCGCCGCCCGAAGCTGGTTCGTCACCCAAAGCGAGCAACCGAGATCATCCCCCTCATTTCAGGGAACTGCACGCGCTGAACGCGCAACAGCACGTCGCGTGAAATTGACGCCGCGATAGGAGTCAGCCATGGCGGGCATGCGAGGGCGACGGGCGCCAGAAGCTCGGCCTCCTCCTCCGCCGTCAGAGCGACGGCGGCGCCGTAGGGTTTGCCCCGGCGAGCCGCCAGCGACCGTTGCCGTCCCGCTCGACGACGCCGCGCTTGGCCAATCGGCCGAGCCGCATGGAAACCGCGCTCTTGTCGCAGCGGGTTGTCTTCGCCCACTGCACGACGCCAGCCTCCGGATCGTCGCGCATAGCTTCTAGTAGCGCCCGCTCGCGCGCCGCCGATTCTTCTACGCTCGGCTTGAAACCGGGGGGCCGGTTACAACGAGAGCGAGACAGGCGACTGGGATCGGCGCGGTTGGGTTTTGAGACGTCCGTTTGCAGCCATTGAGCGATCTGGTGGCGCACGGAATCCGGCCAGTTCAGGATCATGTCGATGGCGTCGCGCAGCGCGCCAAGCTCAGCCCGGTCCACCGCTTATCTCCCTCTCCAAGATGCGCGTTCTTCAAATAGAACGCGACCACCCGCTCGTAAAGTTTGTGTATCCCGGTTGGAGGTAGAGGACGAGGTGTGGGTCGAGGTCGTCGCGTCTACGCTCGCGGACGCGCCGCGGTCATCCGTCTGAGTCAGTGCACTAGTTGCAGACTCTCGGGCCCAGCCACTTCCGCTATCCAAAGCAAGGCTCAATTCTGTCGGAGAGGACCGCCTACGTGCTTGGGTAGTTTTGCCCATTGCGCAAGGATCCGGAATGGAAACCTTATGCGCTCCGCGCGGCAAAGCCGCGCGCGATTCTAATCCCCCCGGCCCGCACGCGCCGGACGCCAAACCCCGCCTACCGCGTGGCCGAAACGATTACCCGACGCATCGCACGGAAGAACCAATGAACGTCTTGCAAGAACCCAAAACCATGGTCGTCAATCCATTAGCCGACCTCGAAGGATCCGTCCGTGGACAGCTGATCACACGCGACGACAAGGACGCATTCGCGGCCGCCCGCTTCCGGGGGTGGAACCGTGATCTGAACGTCCGCGCGAACCCACTGGGCTTCGTCGTCGTCTCGGGTGTGCGGGACATCGTCACGACAGTTAACTACTGTCGGTCGAACAATATCCCGATCGCAGTGCGGGGAAAGGGCGCCCATTCGCCTTACGGGATGGCTAACGACGCGGTCGTGATCGACCTCAAGAACATGACTGCGGTCCGGGTCGATCCCGAGGAAAAACTGGCTTATATCCAGGCGGGTGCCGACGGGGGGGACGTCGATCATGAGGTCGCCCTCCACAACCTGATCTGTATCACCGGAACGGTCTCCCACACGGGGTTCGCGGGGGTCGCCCTGGGAGGCGGCATTGGCCATCTCAGCCGTTGGCTGGGCGCGATCGTCGACAGCATCGTCGGCTACGAAATGGTCACCGCAGCGGGAAAGGTCGTCCGCGTGGACGGAGCCCATGACCCTGAATTGTTCTGGGGCATGCGTGGGAACGGGGCTAGCTTCGGTATCGTCACTGAGTTCGTCGTGCGCCTCCGCGACATGCCAAACCATGGAATCATCCGTAGCGCCCCTATCTTGTGGGCGGCCGACAAGGCGAAAGACGTGATGACGTCCTGGATGGGGCGTATCGGTCGACATGACCGCCGGGACACGGAAACGCTTCAGTTCGTGTTCATGCACTCCCCGGATGGTCATCCGGTGTGTGGCGTGGTCCCGCTGATTGTCGGTGAGAACGAAGCCGCAGCCAAGGCCATATGCGACGAGCTGGCCGCCTTCGGGGGCGGGGCCCTCGTGCGGCAAGACACGCAGTTGCCCTATACGGCCCTCCAGGCGGCGCTAGACGAACGCTTCCCGTTCAACGCCAACTACTGGGACAAGGGCGTGGTCATCGATTGGGATCCCCGTGACCCGAGCGCGGTGAACGGCATCGTGGATGCGGCTGTGAAACACTGGGGCGAAAAGCCAGAATTTGCCTCGAAGCTTTCTACGATCCTTGTCTTCATGGAGGTCAATGGAGCGGTGGGGAGGGCTGATCCGGCCTCCAGTTCATTCGCCGCACGCAACGGACGACTCTGGTGCACCAGCATCGCCGGCTGGCCAGACGGCGACGCATCAAGACGAGCGGCAATGAAGAAGTGGTGCGACGCTTTCGCAACGACGCTGAGCCGCTTTCGAGTGACCACGTATTTGAACAACGCCATGCCCGAAAGCGACACGGAAATGCTGGGGGTGTTCCCGCAAGACACCATGAAGCGATTGCGGGCCCTGAAAGCGGAGCACGATCCAAACAACCTCTTCAAGATTGGTGCATGGCAGTATGAGGCCAACAAGTAGCTGCCGCTCGCCGGGGGAGCGCCGAGTACGCCTGGCGAGCTACGCGTAGGGTTGCGTGTATCCGCTCTGCCCCTCGATGAAGGTCGACCGGATGTCGGCCCGAGGCCGCGCGGTTCTTTGGAGACGTCTAGACCCGTCCTGGGGAGGACACCAACGCCTTGATCCGGCGCAATGCCATGGTCGGTCGTATGCCTTAGATTTCTGGCCGCGCATTGATCGATGCCGCCAAGCGGGTCGATGGCACCAGACCTACCTTGGGCCAAACCGCAGCTTTCGGAACATTTGCGATGGAAGTGCATCTGGCTGGACCGCGAAGATCGCGTCACGCCAGGGAATGCCTTGCCCACTGCATGGCCGCTGAAAGCGCGCATGACTGCCGAGCAAATTCAACTGAGAGAGGGTCTTGAGCGGACGCTCGTCGCCAACAAGATCGCGCGCGCCGTCGCGCTGGGCGAAGGACTGCCCGAGACCTTCTTTGACTATGGCTGCGTCCCGCAGCAAAGCCGCGCCGAGGTTTATGAGCTGACGAAGAGCGTCAAGGACGCGCGCGGTAGGCGCCTCGCGGTCATCGTCGAGATCGGCGGGGCTCGCGGAGGGCCAAGGAGCTGCTCGGCCACGGCAATTTCCTGCCCTGGCTGAAAGCGGAGTTTCGTTGGTCCGAGCGCACCGCCCGGACCTGCATGAGCCTCGCAGCTCACCTTCAGAGCAAAACGGCAAATTTTGCCGATTTGGACTTAGGCACTCCCCGCGCGAGCTGATCAACTCGCCCGCCGAAGTTAGTGAGTCGATAATGCGACGCGCCGAGGCTGGTGAGACTATTAGCCAGGAACAAGGCGGCTGTCAGGATCAGCAGGGCCGATTGCGTTCTCGTCACGCTACCGCCATCCGCTGCGCCTCGGCGATCTGAGCGGGCGTCATCTTTGGCGGCAACCTCATGCCCACCTCCGTCGAACTGGAGGCGGGGCGAGCCTCAGGATGACGTCCCTGTAGCTCTCGCCGGGCCTGCGCATGGCCCTCGTGCTGTCGACTACCGCCGCCTCGACTTGGATGAAGCCATTGGGTGAAGCCATTGGCCCCGATCGCGCTGCATCGGCCATCGTGCCGCGCCCTTGGGCAGCCTCGAGGCGAGGGAGTCATAGACCCGTCATCCGCGGCTCAGTCTCGAAACGTCCGCCCGAGACGGAATTTTTGGTCGCGCGGGCCATTCGTAGTGGTCCGGTGAGGCTATCGCCGGTGCGAGCATTCCGGCAAACTGGCCAAGACACACCGCATATGCGGCGCACCAGTGGAACTCGATAAGAAGGTCTTTTCCCTCGAGGTTTTTGGCGCGCCGGTTACCAGCGTTCGCCGATCGAACCGCCGCCATCACCTCGGATGAGCCGTCTCCCCGAAGGTAGAGTGAGCATGGCGCGTGGATGGCGTTATTGCGGTCACTAGCGAGCTTGTCGGCACGATCAAGCAGCCATTTTAGATCGTCGGGTGCCCGCGGCGACCTTTTCCATCGGTCAGATGTCGTTTCGGTAATGGCGCACCTGAGCTTTTCGCGCTGCCTCGTGTCGCTCCGAATCGCATACCACTCTGAGAGGGTTTCCTGCCTATCTCCCTCGCGGACGAGAGCGAACAGCCGGGCCAACTTTTCATGCAGATCGTTCCATTCGTAAACGACTAGACCAACCGCAACGCAATAGGCTTCGATAGCTTCGCGCGTCTCCCCACCCATTGCTCAGCGCGTCCTGCTCGCCCCGAAGAACGGTGCGGAAGCGAGCGCGGGTGCGATGCTGCTCGCCTTGTCGAGTGGCCGGTCTATCCGCGCTGGCAGCAAATATGCCTACTGCATGGGAGGAGTGCAAACTTGTTCGCCGGCCGCACCGTCGTAGTCCGTGCCACCGTCGGAACGGCTTGACGTTAGAACTCGTCATAGCGTCTTTGAACCCGGCCTTAGCGTAAAGACGCGCTCCCGGACCAGCTCCACCTGCGCGCGTCCTCGCGCCGCTCTACTAGTCTCCTCAGGTTGCCCCGCCCGCGATCGGCCGGACCCTGAAAGGATTGAGAGCGTCTTCCGAAACGGGCAAGAGGAGCAGCACGATGTTGGTAATCTGCCGATTGTTGGCGCCTGTTGCCGTCTGCATCTTCGTCGCCAATGTCGCCCTGGCGGAACCCATGACCGTTGGCGCCGTGGACAAAGTCCAGGCGCAAGTGGAGGCCACGCAAGCCGGACAGACCCGGGGGTTGGTTGTCAAATCGGAAGTCTATTTCAGGGATCGATGCCACAGCAGAGAAGGGGCGCGCCTTCAGGCGACGTTGAAAGACGGCACTCAGCTGACCCTCGGTGAAAATGCGACGGTCGTGGTCGACGAATTCATCTATGATCCGGTCATGTCGCGTGCAGAGCTTTCGCTCAGAGTTGTCAAAGGGGCGTTCCTATACGTCGGGGGTCGGATCGAAGGGGTGAACGGGGCGAAGGTGCAGATCCGCACGCCGGTCGGGGCGATAGGGGTGCGCGGCACCACAGTCTGGGGCGGCCCAATCGATAAAGGCTACGGAGTCATCGTCCTGAATGGCGAAGTCACCGTAACCGGGAGGAGGGGAACCGTTACCCTTAAACAGGGCCAGGGAACGATGCTCTTCGGCGACGGCAAGCCTCGGAGGGCGGCCGCCTGGCCGGCAAGTCGGATGAAGCGCGCCGTCGCCTCAATCACCTTCGGAAATCCGCCGGCTCAACAGTAGGAGAGGCCTTGGGCCGGTTCTTATCCTGGCTTTTGCAGGCTGCTTGTCGACATGCAGGCAAGCTGTCCGAGATGAGAGCGAACGGGATGAGCTGCGACGGGGCCGCGACCAATGGCGCAGCGGGACCAAGCGTATTTAGCCGAAGCTCGAATAGCGCTTGGATCGTTCGATCGCTTTTTACTTCTCTACGGCACGATGTTCGCGGCCTTCGGAGTCGCGTCTCCATTGCTGCCCGCGCTTCTTCACGAGCGCGGGCTCGGGCCTTCGGAGATCGGCGCGGTGCTAGCGGCGGGAACCGCCGTGCGAACTCATCACCGGCCCGGTCATTTCGCGCCTCGCTGATCGGCTCGGCCAGCACAGGCAGATCCTTACCGTATTCCTCGCCATGGCCGCTGTCATCGCGTTCGGCTATGGTCTTCCGGCCGGGTTTGCGATCTTCTTGCTTGTCAGCGTCGCGCACGCTTCGGCACTAGCGCCCATCGTCCCGATTGCCGACGCGATGACCCTCGCTGCAGCGCCAGGCCGGTTCCAATACGGGTGGGTGCGCGGTGGGGCGTCGGCTGCCTTTGTCGTGGGCGCCGTGGGCGCTGGTCAGGTTATCCAGGCGACGAGCCTCGGTGGCATAGTCTGGATGAACGGGACGCTGCTTGCGCTCGCCGCTGTGGCGGCGCTCTGTAAGCGTGATGTGACGGCCGCGAGCCACTATGCGGCGATCGCCTGCGAACCAGCTCTGGTCCATTTCCAGGGGAGCAGTTCGTCGATCTTCGTGTTAGGGTGATCGGCTATGCGGCTGATGACGTCGCCAAGCCAAGCCTCGGGGTCGACGTCGTTCAGGCGAGCGGTCTCGATGAGCGTGTATATGATAGCGGCGCGGCGGCCGCCTTCATCCGACGCGACGTCATGATGCCGGGAGTTTGGGCCGTGAGGTCGTCGTCTTCTATCCTTTCCATCCACTATTCGAGAAGCCGGCGATGGTCGTCGCCGATCGGATGCATGGCGCCGCTCGTCATCTGACGCTCCAAACGGAGCAAGGTGATTCGTTTCTCGTTCCCGAGTGGATGACGCAGTCGGACGCCGCGGCCGTCAAGGTCGTCGAAGATCCCCGCATTTCGGTTGCCCAGCTTCGCGCTCTTCGAGCCTTTCTGGATTCGATCCTAGCCTCATTGGCGGGGAACGCCGTTCCCGGCGAAGGAGGCGCAAATGGCGACACAATGGGCCCTGCCGCAAGGGGATCTTTTCGAACCCTCGCCGCCGATGAGCCAACTCATGGAGACCGAGCGACGAAAGGCGCTGGATTTGCTGCAGGCGCTGTTGGCGGAAGCGATGAATCTCACGCCGGAGACGGCGATCAAGAGTTGAGCGGAGGCGCGCGATGACGAAGATATCGCTTGATCATCTTGCGCGCAGCGCCGTCGTATACGTCCGCCAATCGACAGCCGAGCAAGTCGCCCACAATCTGGAGAGCCAGCGTCGACAATACGGCCTTGCCGAGAGAGCGCGATTGCTGGGCTGGCACGACGTCGAGGTCATCGACGACGACCTGGGTCGATCCGCTGGCGGCGTCAGACGCCCGGGCTTCGAGAGGCTGCTCGCGGCGATCTGCGAGGGGCGCGTCGGCGCCGTCATGTCGGTCGAGGCGTCGCGCCTGGCCCGCAACGGGCGTGACTGGCACACCCTTTTGGAGTTTTGCGGCCTGGTCGGCACGGTCATCGTCGACGAAGACGGCGTATACGATCCGGCCTCGCCGAACGATCGGTTGTTGCTCGGGATGAAGGGAACGATGAGCGAGATGGAGCTTTCGGTCTTCCGCCAGCGCTCCATAGAAGCGATGAAGCAGAAGGCCCGTCGAGGCGAACTCTTTCTGACTGTGGCCGTGGGTTACGTGAAGACGGGGCGTGATCTGATCGAAAAAGATCCCGATCGGCGCGTCCAAGACGCCATCGGTTTGGTGTTCCGCAGGTACGCGGAACTCCAATCAATCCGGCAAGTGCTCGTGTGGTTCAGGCAAGAGAAGATTCCGTTGCCAGTCTTGACGGTTGGCGACGCCGCCGAGCGGATCGTCTGGAAAGCGCCGGTGTACTCGACCGTGCATCATATTCTGACCAACCCGGTTTACGCCGGCGCCTACGCCTTCGGGCGTCGAACGATGCGCGTCGTCATCGAGAATGGGCGAAAGCACGTCCTGCGGAATATGCAGCGCGATTGGAGAAGCTGGAGCGTTTTGATCCCCGATCACCACGAGAGCTATATTTCCTGGACCGACTTCGAGAGGAATCAGACCCTGATTGCCGACAACGCCAACGGCAAGCGGTTCATGAGCCGGGGCGCCATTCGCCGTGGCGAAGCGCTACTGGTCGGTCTCTTTCGCTGCGCGCGGTGCGGACGAAAGCTTCGTGTCCGCTACAGCGACGGAGCCGGACGCTATCAATGCGTCGGCGCATTCTCTCACCTGGCGGCGGCCCGTTGCATCAGCTTCAGCGGAATGCGCGCCGACCGGATGGTCGCCAAGGAGGTGCTCGAGCGCCTCCAACCCCTGGGCGTGGAGGCGGCCTTGGCGGCGATTGACGCCCGGAGGCATAGGCGCTCGGATAAGCAGGGACAGCTCGAATTCGCGCTTCAGCAAGCCCGCTATGAGGCGGCCCGAGCTCAGCGTCAGTACGATGCGGCCGATCCGGACAATCGGCTCGTAGCTGGCGAGCTGGAGCGACGTTGGAATGAACGCCTGGTTGTGGTGCGCCATCTCGAAGCCGAACTCGACCAACTCCGCGCCGAACAGGTGGAGGCGCTCACCGTCGCGGATCGAGATCGTCTCATGATGTTGGGCCGGGATCTGACGCAAGCTTGGGACAGCCCGGGCGCTACCGCCGAGACGCGCAAGAAGATTATCCGCACGGTCATTACCGAGATTATCGTCGACGTCGTCGGCGACAGCCTCGAGCTTCTCATTCATTGGCAAGGAGGAGATCACACGCGCCTTGGTGTGAAGAAGAACAAGTTCGGCCACACGCGATGGGTCACCGACACGGATATTGTCGACCTCGTGCGCGCCTTGGCTCGTCACATGCCCGATCACGCGATCGCCATGGTGCTCAATCGGTCGGGAAAAACGACGACCCACGGCCACAGTTGGACCCGCGGCTGCGTCTGCTCGCTGCGCCATAACAACGACATCGCGATTCATCGGCCCGGGGAACGGGCTGAACGCGGCGAGGCCACAATCAACGAAGCCGCCGCGATCCTCTCCGTCAGTACGTCAACTGTGCGCCGCTTGATTGCCGAACGAGCGCTGTCCGCGAGCCAGACGTGCAAGGGCGCGCCCTGGATAATCCCCCATGCGGAGTTGGCGCGCGAGACCCTTCGGCGCGAAGCCAACGCTCGGCGGTCGCGACGACCGCCGTCTGACAATCACCAAAAAAATCTCTTTGAGATATAAGGGGATGACGAGATGAGCAGTATGAAGCCCCCTCGTCCGAGCCGGCGAACAGATAGTTTTTTCTTCCGAGGGCCAGAGGTCTCATTGCGCGTTCGGCGGCGTTGTTGGACATTTCGAGGCGCCCGTTGTCGACGTAGCGCGTCAGCGCGGTCCAGCGCGATGCTGCGTAGCGGAAGGCGCCGGCGAGACTGCTCTTGCCGCTGATCTTTTCCATCGTCGCGTCGAGGAAGGCGCGCAACTCGGAGAGGATCGGCGTCGCCTTTGCGCGACGCGCGGCGAGGCGCTCGGCCGGCAGTCTGCCCTTGATGTCGGCTTCGATTGCAAACAGCCGCGCGATCATTTCGAGCGCATGCGCCGCCGCGGGCGATTTCGTTTCGACATGGATGTCGTAGATCTTACGCCGCGCATGCGCCCAACAAGCGACCTCCGTCAGCGGGGCGGGCGCGCCCGTCAGGGGATCGGCTTCATAAAGCCCGGCGAAGCCCGCGTAGGCATCGGCATGGAGATGGCCGCGACAGCCCTTGAGCAAGGCGTGGGCGCGCTCGGCCCTGCGATCGGGCGAGTAGAGGTAGAAGGCCGCCGGCGGCGCCGTCGATCCATAAGGGCTTTCGTCTCTCACCGCCGTCCATAGTCGGCCGGTTTTCGTTCGGCCGCGGCCAGGATCGAGCACGGGAACGGGCGTATCGTCGGCATGGAGCGCGGCGCCGGCGCGCACATGACGCGCGATCCGCTCAGCCAGGGGCTCCAGGAGCGCCGCCATATGACCGACCCAGCCCGCCATGACGGAGCGGTCGATCTCCACCCCGCTGCGCCCATAAATGTCGGCCTGGCGATGCAGCGGGAGATGATCGCAATATTTGGAGACGAGGACGTGGGCGAGCAGCGCCGGCCCAGGGCGTCCCTTCTCGATCGGCAGCGTCGGCATGGGCGCCTGCACGACCGTCTCGCAGGCGCGGCAACTCATCTTCGGGCGCACATGCAGCACGCGCTTGAAGTGTGAAGGTACATATTCCAGGACCATGCGCTCATCGGCGCCGATCCGGCCGAACTTCGTTTCGCCGCAGGTCGGGCAGACGCAGGGCGCTTCGTGCAGGACCGTCTCGAGCGGCAGATGATCGGGCAGAGGCTTGCGGACGGACGGCTTCTTCGACGGCAGGGTGGAAGAAGCCTCGCCGTCGGCAGCCTCAGTTCGCGCCTGTCGCTCGGCTTCGCTCTCCTCGATGTCGCCGAGCACCAGCTCCAGTTGCTCGATCTCGCGGTCGAGCTTCTCCGACGACCGCCCGAAACGCGCGCGCCGCAAGATCGACAGCTGCATTCGCAGCTTCTCGATCAGCAGCGTCTTGGCGTGAACTTCCGTGGCAAGCGCCGCCGCAAACCGTCGCAGTTCGGCGGGATCTTCAGGCAAATCAGCGGCGGAGCGCGACATGCTTACGGCTATCACAATATGTGCGTCGGCGCATTCAAAAATGAACGGAATCTATAGGAAAAACGGGCGCTCCGGCGCTTCAGGCGCAACGGTCCTGCGCCAATCGATTCCTTCAATCAGCAGCGCAAGCTGAGCCGCCGTCAGATGTAGCGCGCTCTCTACGATCGGGGGCCAGACGAACCGACCTTTCTCAAGACGCTTGGCGAAAAGACACAAGCCGGAGCCGTCCCAGGTCAAAATCTTCACGTAGTCGCCGCGCTTGCTGCGAAACACGAACGCCGCCCCCGAATAGGGATCGGCGCGCAGCGTCTGCGCCACATCGGCGGCCAGCCCGTCGAAGCCGCGCCGCATGTCAACGGGCTTGCAAGCCAGATAGACCTTCACGCCCGGCGCCAACTGGAGCATCAAACGACGCCCAGCGCCAACAGAACGCGACGGAGCGCCTCGGCGTCTACGTCAGCGTCGAGCGATACCTTCGCGCCATTCGGTAAGCTGATCTCCATCGCGCCGCGCCCTGCGCCTCGGCGCGTCTGACGAGCCGGCTTCGCCATGACATCGGAAGGCCGTGGCGCTGAGGGCGCGTCCAACTCAAGCAGCTTCACCGGAACGAAGGCCGGTGCGATCGTATCCGGCGACCCGGCCGCGCCAGGCTTCTCCTTCGCCGCCCCGCGCCGCCGCTCACGCCAGCCCTCGCGAGAGCGACGTATCCATTTGAAAATGAGATTGGCGTTCAGCCCATGCCGACGCGCAACCGCGGCAACAGAAGCCCCCGAAGCGAGAGCCTCCTCGACGATCCGCTTGCGCTCATCGAGGCTTCTCGTCGTTCGCCGCCGCTCCCCAGCTTCCTCTTTCGCCGCCATAAGTGTCCACCTCGGATCCAGGTGGACACCTAATCCAATCCAGATGCGGGCCGACAGGCGGCCGTCAGATCACGCTTACGAACATTCGGTCAGTCAGCTCCTTGCGAGCGCGTTCCGTTTCAGTGAGCAGCTTCGTGAAGGCTTGCTGCGAACGCAGTTGGCCGCGCGCCGCGTTGACGGCAAGAGCGCGGACAACGGCTTTCGCCATCGGGATACTGATCTGCCACTTGCCCTCGCTAACCTTGATGGTCCGATATGCTTCTTCGATGACGATTTCCTTCAGGCGTTCTTCGTGCGGCCCGCGGCGCTTATTGCGGGCCCCTTTCGGACGGCCTTTGGGATTGCCGGATTGACCGGCCGGGAATTGTGAGGCTTTCGGCGGTCGGCCATAGCCAACGTCGTAGTTGGACAATTCGGGCGACGGCGGCGTCAGGCGGACTTTTTGCTCGTTCGGCATTGCGGCGCTCTCTCAGAGAGAGCCGGCGCGGCGCGGACGCCGCGAACCAAAGAAACCGCCGTGTGAGGTCGCCGCATCAGTCCCAGCCGCCAAGCCATGGCCACTAGCCCTAACGCCCGACTTGCGCTTTGCCGCTATCGGGATTTTTCCGAACGCACCCTCAGAGACTTGCTCTTCGATAGCCCGGTTGTCGACCCTTTGGTCGTTTGCCGGCCGACCGGAAAGTCCACAGGCAACGAGTTCAGCGTCGTCTTTGGCGAAGATCTCCCAGCGCTGGAGAATGCGGTCGCAGTAGACCGGATCGAACTCGCACACGCGCGCTCGGCGGCCGGTCTTGTGCGCTGCGATTAGCGTAGAGCCGGAACCTCCAAAGAGATCTAGAACGACGCCGCCCCGGCGTGAGACGTCCTTGATCGCGTCGGCGATCATGGCGACCGGCTTCACGGTCGGATGCATCGCGAGCTCGTCGAGCCGGCCGGCTTTCAGCGTGTTGACGCTACGATATTGCCAGACGTTCGTGCGGTAGCGCCCGTGCTGACCGAGCTCGAAACTGTTGATATGCGGCAGTGAGCCGTTCTTGAACGCAAAGATCAGTTCATGGCGGGAGCGATAAAAGGATCCCATGCCGCCATTGTCCTTGACCCAGACAATCAGATTCTTGAGCTCGGAATAGTTCGCCGCCCCTGCCTCCAGCATCTCGCCCATGTGTCGCCAGTCCATACAGACGAAGTGGATCGAGCCGTCCGAGCTGTGCGGAGCCAGATTGGCGAAAGCCGAGGATAGGAAAGAGGTAAACTGATCACGCGTCATTTCGCCCGAGGCCATCGCAAACTCACGATGGCGGATTTTGCCGAGCCCGCTGACGTTGCCCTCGATCGCCACGTTGTACGGCGGGTCAGTGAAGACCATCTCGGCCTTCTCGCCGTCCATCAAGGCGGCGACCACGCGAGGATCGAGCGAATCGCCACACACAAGCCTGTGTGGACCGAGTCGCCAGATGTCGCCAAGACGGCAGCGCGCCGTAACCTCGCTGGGATCGGGAAGCCTATCATCGGCTGGATCGCCGGCCTCTTCCGGCGCAAGGCCTTCGACAAGCTGGTCGACCTCGGCGATCGAGAAGCCGGTGACGCTGACATCGAACTCGATGTCGGCCTCCATCAGCTCCTTCAGCTCGAGCGCTAACAGCTCCTCGTCCCAACCCGCGTTGAGCGCGAGCTTATTGTCGGCGAGCACATAGGCCCGCTTTTCCGCGGACGACAGGTGATCGATGCGCAGGCACGGCGCCGTCGCCATGCCCAACTCCCGCGCAGCTTCGACGCGGCCGTGTCCGGCCAGGATCCGGTCTTCGCCATCGATCAACACAGGGTTGGTGAAGCCGAAACGGCGAATGCTTTCGGCGATTTGCCGGATTTGCTTGCGCGAGTGGGTTCGGGCGTTGCGCGGAAAAGGCCGCAATTGGTCAATCGGCAAGTTTTCAATGAGAAGCGCGGACATCATGCTGGTTCCCCAAAAGCATCAAATACGCCATTTGTACACTATCTGTTCTTTCCCTCGCCTAACCAAATTGTGAAATCTTAGTAAGGAAGCGATCGCCGGCGGCGATGAGGTCGTGTGATGTACCGCGTAAGCTTCAGCATGCGATCTTCGCTTAGCGCGCCGCCCGAACTTCCTGGCGAAAGGTCGGGGCGGCTACCTTCTCATGCCCAAGGAGGCGGAAACTCTCGGGGCGTCTCCTGCTGCAGGCGATGGCCGCATTCGAGCGCGTGTTCCTGATAATTCCTTGCCCTTGCAAGCCTGTTCCCTGATTCTGCGGTGTCCTTTCCCAGATCTGACGGATTTAATTCCCTGTTCTGGCGCGTAGGGAATTCTTATGCAAATTATTGATTTAACAGGGGAAGCCGCGGTGCTGTTGGCGCTCCAGCAGCGTTTTCGTTCGAAATTCTCTGTTTTTTCCCTGTTACCACGGAATTGTCCCCATGGAGACCCGTTTGGCAAGACTGCCTGCACCACCAGGAAGTCCCCGCGAACTGAGGAGGTTTCCTAGGTTCCCATATCCTGCGACGTGTTAGGCAGTTAGCGTCGTCGATTTCGGTCTGCGGCGCCTATTTGGCGGGTTTGTCCTTCTCACCCGCCTCTGATCCGCGGGAGCGGCTTCAATCCTCGTCGTCATCATCGCGTTGGCGGTCGTCGCCGTCGTCATCGCAACAGCATTGCGGATGACACTCGTCGTGACGTTTGTCGCATTTTCCTGACCGACAGTCGTCACAACACTTCTTGCAGCCGCAGCGTTCCCATATCGTGTAGCCCTGTAGAGGCCTGCCAGGAAAATGCTCGCGGTGTCGCCAACCTTGTCGGCAATCACGGCGCCCTCGGATCGTTCGAGCTCGAGGGCAGTGAGAATCAACTCTTTCGGCGCTTCGAGCAATTCCTCCGCGAGCGGGATCAATTGATCGGTCGGCAATCCGCAATGACCCTCGTCCATTGCTTCGGTCAACGCGTACGATATCCCGGCGCGCAGTCGAATCATGGCGGTTTTTTCGATGCCAAGCCTCATCGCGATCGCATCGGCGCTCTTGAAACCGATGCCTCGAATATCTCGGGCAAGCCGATAGGGGTTCTCGGTCATGACCTGCACGGCATCCGCGCCGTAAGTCTTGAAGATGCGAACCGCCCGAGCGGTGCCGACCCCGTTGCTGTGCAGGAAGACCATGATCTCCCGGACGATCTTCTGCTCGGCCCAGGCGTCCGTGATCCGCTTGGCTCGAACCACGCCGATGACCACGCTTGGGGCCTCCCGTGTTGCGCGCGCTTTCCTTGTGTACGTGCTGCCGCCACTACCCCGGTGCAGCGGCTGGGCGTCGTCGTCGGTCATCTCACCCAGCGTACCAGCCTTCCCCGATAACATTGTCGGGTCGGCCTGCACATCGTCCTTTTCGAGGCCTGTTCGGCGTTCACTCGCGTTGCGGCCCGCACACTCGTGCGGTCACCTATACGTGACCTGCTACACCGAAGGCTTCAGCCATTTTGTCACCTCCATGACTGCTCCGGTTGCTTCCGGCTGGAGCGGTTGCCGGTGGCTTGCATCCACTGGAAAGCGCCGCCTTGTCACGGCGCACACGTCAAGCAGACGAACAGCCCGAAGCACGCATTCATCAAGCCGGCAGACCGTCGCGAGGCTTTTCAACTCTGCCCTCATCGAGCGCAAGGCGCTGCTTGAGCCATTGGTCTCAGACAGGCCCAGTCCTACAAGCGCTCGCCATTGGCCTTGCCAGCGACACCCGAACAACCTGATCGTGGCTCAGTTTGTGACTGTTCCAGATGGGCGCATCGTTGGCTCTATCGTTCCGAGAGTGCCGCAACGAAGGGGCGCTGCTCGCGGAACCAATCGAGAATCCGGTCCCCGGTCCAGAACAGCACTCTGTCGTGGCCGGCGATATAGCTCAGTAGTTCGTCAAAATGACCGATACGGTGGGCGACCCCGATGAGGTAGGGGTGGACGCTTATAGACATGATGCGCGCGATTTTGCTGCTCTCCGAGTAGAGCCGGTCGAACTGGCGCTTGCCTCGGCTAAGGAATTCCTCCGAAGGTCGCTGGGCTACGGCCATCATGGCAACGTCGTTCATCTCAATCGTGTAAGGGAGCGAAACAACGTGGCCTGTGGAGGCGGCAACATAGCAGGGCTGGTCGTCGAGTACCCAGTCGGCGACATATTCAATGCCCTCCTCGGCAAGGAGATCGATCGTCTCGAGCGTCTCAGTCAACCCTGGGCTCTCCCACCCGCGCGGCACTCTGCCTGTCGCAGTCGCGATCGCGTCAATGGTTCGTCGGATGGAGCCGCGCTGGTCTTCGAGGCTGTGCATCGGCATCTGCACGTAGCCGTGCCCCATAAACTCCCAACCGGCCTTGATCCCGGCCGTGATGACCTCTGGGTAGCCTTGGCAGACCGAGCCGTTGCAAGCGAACGTCGGCACAATGCCGCGATCGCCGAGCGTCTCCAGTACCCGCCAGAAGCCAACGCGCATGCCGTATTCATGCCAGGCCCAGTTCGGCAGGTCCGGTATGAGCGGGTTACCCCCCATCGGCGGCGGCAGCGCAGTTCGCGGCATCGGGCGTCGCGCATCCCAGTTTTCGATGTTTACGATGACCCAGACAATTAGCTGTGCTCCATTCGGCAGCGCCAGCGGGGGCCTATCGATTATCGGGGAGAAGGGAATACGGTCTTTGGGGGTCCTAAGCATCAAACTGCCTCCTGCGCGGCACTGGGGATAATCGGCAGAAGGACGTAGGCAGGCGCATCGGGTCCGAAGTGCAAGGCGGTGGTTCCTCTGAAAATCTTGGCCGGCCGATCGCAAGGATCGTCGTGTAGAAAGGGCCCACAGCCGCGGAGCACGTTCTTGAAGTTAGAGAGGTGGCTACCTTCCCCAGCATATTCATAGTCCTTGCCACGCACGGTGAGGCCGATCCGATAGCCGGCGGGAACGAGGATGCAGGTCGGCCAGATCTCGAGGTCCAGCTCAACCGGGACGCCGGGAACCAGCGGCCAGACCTCATCATGCGCGTGGTATGGGCGGTAGGGCTCGCTCAGCTGCGGGTCGAGCTTGCGATGTGAGGCGCGTAGCCAACCCAGGCTAATAGGCGTGTGCGGATCGACTGCACCCTTGAAGACGACTTCCTTCATATCAGCCGAGAAGATACGAAGCACAAGGAAAAGGTCCGCGTCGGTTGTCGACGACGAGACGGTGAGCTTGGCTGCGGCTGGGCCGGTGATCTCGACGGCCTGGGTTAGCGGCGCAGTAAGGAAAGTGACCCCGTCGCCCATCGCCTCGAAGCTGACTTGCGCCGCGACGGAGGGCGCCTCCAGACCAAGACCGAAGCTCTGCGGATTAAGGCAAAACCTCGTCCATCGCGTGCGGGCGAGCGGCCATTCTTGCTCGAACCTAGGGCTGAAGATTTCGCCCGGCTCGCGCACCTGCAGCATCACGGGAGGGCGCTTCGCCCAGCCATTATCGATGCCCTTCAGGAAGTGGTCGAAGAAAGCGAGCTGTAGCTCGCGGCCGTAGTCTGTGTAGAAATGGGTCCAGTGCTCCAGCCCGTGCACCTCGAGCCATTTCTGCTTCGATCCGGCGCGAACGAACCCTTCGAAATTGCCCCTCAAGTGGAGGCCCTGGCCGCCCCAGTTCGCGGCCGAAAGAAAGGGGACTTCGATCTCGCGCCAAACGGCGGAGCGCCCCTTGAAATACGCGTCATCGAGGTCGAAGATGTCCTTACCAAAATCGCAGCGACTCGCGGCGAGCTCTTCTTCCGAGATCGCCTCCGGCCCGCATACCCGCTCTCCGGTAAGGCGGCTGAGTGGACTGTCTTCGCCGCGCCCGTACTGCACAACTTTGACCTGCTTGTCATACCAATTGGCGTAGAATGTACTGAGGATTCCTCCATGATGGGTCGCGTCACGATAGAAGTCGGCGAAGCCCTCCCAGACGCACATTGCAGCAAGGTGAGGCGGCTTCAGGGAGGCGACGTGCCACTGATTTGTCGCATAGTAGGAGATGCCGCTTAGCCCGATCTTCCCGCTGCTCCAAGGCTGCTGCGCCGCCCATTCGATGCAATGGTACAGATCCGTCGATTTCGCGCGGTGAGTAGTGGTCGATGTAACCTGGCGAGCAGCCGCAGCCACGGGAATCAACTCGGACGCAAACGTAGCATGCCGGCACCCACTTCTCAGGATCAACGACCTCCCAGCTCTGGTACATGTTGGTTGAGCCGGCCACGACGTCGGGGTGCTCTGTGACCATCTTATCCCACGCAGTCGCGTATCCATCCTGGAAGGCGAGGCCCTTTGCATAGGGTCCATAGGACAGGATCACGGGGTAGCGCCTGTCAGCGAGCGGCATAAAGACATCCGCGCGCAAAACGAGACCATCGTCCATGCGGATCGGCACATTCCATTCGATGCGTAAGCCGTCCCGGATTTCCTCGCGAGTCTGCACAGGGCCGTCGAGCCGCGTAAGGGGTGCATTCACGTCTCAGATTCTCCGTTCAGCGACGAGTAGCGGAAGCGCCCGCTAGAAGGTTGGCGGCGTACTAACCCAGACGATCCTCGCGGTTTCGGAACCGCAGTTTCGGTAGCCGTGCGGCAGTTCCGACCGGAAGTGGAACGAGCCGCCCGCACTGATGCGATAGGCGGCGCCGTTGACGGTCAATTCGATTTCACCTTCCAACACCAGACCTAATTCTTCGCCCTGATGCTGCACGACTTCGCCCTCGTAGCCGGAGCCAGGTTTTATCCAGTGGATGTATCCAGTGAGCAGATGGATTCCCTCAGCAGAGACGAGCCGCTCGATACGAATACCGCCATCCTGGGTAGTGAAGCTCGGTCGGTCCTGAGGCAGCGACACAATACGCTCGGCACTGTCACCGCCAGAAAAGACTGCCCCGATGTTCGTCCCGAGCGCCACGGCGAGTCGATGCAGGGTGGCGACGGACGGATTAGCCCTACCGTTCTCGATCTTCGAGAGTAAGCTTTCGGAGCAACCGGCCGCGTGCGCGAGTTGTCTCATTGTCAACCCACGCAGTGAGCGGATCTGCTTCAGCTTTGGCCCTATGCGTATCCCCTGGGCGAGCTGAGCCTGATTGGGCGCCTCGGCCAAATGGGAGGCCGCTGCTGGGGCCTCTCGCTGTTGTGTGGACAAATCCGCCATCTCTCCCCGCACTTGGAATACGCGTTGCGTCAATGGGGTTCCGATTTCATTTCGCAACTTGACAGCAGCTTAGAGCGAGTCAAGTTTCTTGAATGTAGTGGTTGAGGGCAGCAAAGCCCACGTGCTGCCCAGATTAGGAAATGCCATGGCTGTCGCATCCCTGAGGACGATGTCGATCGCCGCTGCGATCTGCGCCCTGACCTTGACGATACTGAGCCCGCGCGGCGCCGCGCAGAGCGCGCCGAGTGTCAAGATCGCCTTTCAAGGCGCGTTGACGGGGCCGGTCGCGTTCTACGGTACGCCGATCGGCAACGCGGTGCGGCTCGCCGTGGAGCGGGCCCAGGCCGAGATGAAGAACGACGGGCTGGATCTCCAATATTTGGAGGCCGATGATCAGGTCGACCCTGCTCAGTCGGCCGCCGTCGCGCGCAAGGTTATTGAGGACGGCCACGTTGTTGCGGTCGTCGGTCCGATGTTTGGCGTGGACACGATCGCGGCAGCCCCGCTGTACACCGAAGCGAAGCTACCGATGATCTCGATGGGAACCGCCGCGGAGCTAGCCACACGCAAGTGGACATTCTTCCGCGCGGTTCCCAATGATGACCTCCAGGCGAAAGCTGTTGGCTCTTATTTAACCAAGGTCCTTGGTCTGAAGCGCATCGCGGTGATCGAAGATGGAACTTCGTACGGTCACGGGCTCGCTGCGGCGGTCAAGGCTTCAGTGGTCGCGAACGGCGGCGAGGTCGTGGTTAGCGAAGCCATCGATCCAAACACCGACGATTTCTCAAGCACGGTTGCGAAGATCGTGGCCAATCAGGCACAAGGCACCTTCCTCGGCGCGAGTGTCAATCCGGAGACGACCTTCAACCGGCAGCTCGGCGAAGGCGGCTACAGGGGTGCGTTCTTCGCGCCGGACGGCTCACTATCGCCGGATTTCATCCGCCTTGCGGGCCCAGCGTCTGACGGGACGTATTTCACGTGCCAGTGTGCGCCGGTGCCAGAGTATGGTGGCCCCACCTCGGGCCCCCTCGCAGATTTCGTGGCGGCATACAAGGCGCGCTACGGAACCTCCCCGCAGGCCTACAGCGCGGAAGGTTTCGACGTCGCCAACTTCGTCATCCAGGCAATAAAGGCAGGTGCTCGGGACGGCCAGGCGGTTAGTGCTTATCTTCACGACAACACTTACCAGGGGGCGTCGCGGACCTTCAAATATCAGGCGAACGGGGAGCCCGCGGGGACGACGATTAACATCTACCAGATCAAGGGCGATAAGATCGCCTGGCTCGGCACCACAGACACACTGATCAAATAGTCATCCGCGCTCAACCGCCCCGCGCGATTCGGCGCAGCAAACTGCCCTGGCATGTCTCGCTGCCCATCTGCGAAGGTCGTGACAGTTGATGAGATGCTTCAACAGTCTCGAGCTGCAGTTCTTCTCAAGCCTGTTCAACGGCCTCGCGATTGGCTCGATCTACGCGCTGATCGCGCTCGGTCTGAGCATGGTCTACGGAATCCTCAACCTTATTAACTTCGCTCATGGCGAAGTGTTTATGGTCGGGTCGTTTGCCGCTCTCGGCGTCTTGACGAGTCTTGGGGCGGGACCGCTGCGGGGTGGTATCGGTCTGATTGCCATCGTGGCGCTCGCCGGTGTCGTCGCCATCGCGGCGTCGGGTGTCGCGGCGATGCTGCTCGAGGTTGTGGCCTACAGGCCGCTCCGCAGCTTCGGCGCCCCGCGTCACGCCAGCATGATCTCCGGAATGGGCGCCAGCATTTTTCTCCAAGAGGTCTTCGCACTGGCGTTCGGGCGCAGCAACCTGCCTTATCCCCAGGTGATGCCTGGCAAGCCGCTCCTTATTATCGGCGACGGGCGTCTCACCGGTAAGATGGTTGTGATCTTCATAGCCACACTCGGCATGATGCTCGCTCTCGACTATTTCGTGGTAAAGACGCGCTATGGCCGCGGCATGCGGGCGCTGGCGCAAGAGCCACGGGCTGCCTCGCTCGTCGGCGTCAATGCGTCGTCAGTCATCCTAGTGACGTTTCTTGTCGGCGGGCTTTGTGCCGGTCTTGGCGGCTTCCTCTATGGTCTGTACTTCAGCAAGGCCAACTACCTCCTGGGCTTTCTTCCAGGCCTGAAGGGCCTGACCGCATCGGTTCTTGGCGGCGTCGGCAACCTGCCGGGAGCTGTCCTGGGGGGCCTCCTGCTCGGCCTGATCGAGAACTTCGGAGTCGTCTGTATGCCGTCCGAGTACAAGGACGTCATCGGCTTCGCCGCTCTGCTGCTTATGCTGATCTTCCGTCCGAAGGGCCTCTTGGGTGAGCGCTTCTCCCCTGCCCGGTAACCATCGCACGAGGCGGCCGGCGAGTCGCCTTCTTGATCGGTGCCTCGGCCGCATCGAGACTCCCACATTTGTTGAATGGACGCCAACGGTCCTGGTTCTTGGTCTCGGGCTCTTGGGATTGCAGCCTTTCGGCTTCGGCTCGGGGTATATCAGCGCAGTGTGCGTGATGGCCGGGATCTACATGATCCTGGCGATGGGCCTGAATATCGTGGTCGGCTACGCAGGTCTTCTCGATCTCGGCTATGCTGGCTTCTGGGCGGTTGGCGCTTATACGAGCGCGATGCTCACCAGCACGGCAACATTCCATCCGGTGGGATTGTCCGTCTGGGCTGCGATGCCGTTCGCCGTCCTCGTCACGGTCGCCAGCGGCATCCTCCTTGGCCTCGTGACGTTGCGCGTTCGCGGGGACTACCTCGCTATCGTCACTCTTGGCTATGGCGAGATCGTCAGAATCATCGTGAATTCGTGGGACACGGTGACGAACGGACCCAACGGAGTCACCGACATCCCCCATCCAGAGCTATTCGGCTACAATTTCCGCCTCGACGCCCGGCCCTATGTGGCACTGACCTGGATATGCATCGGCCTGCTTTATTGGCTGGTCGCGAACTTGTGGCGATCGCGAGTGGGGCGTGCATGGTACGCCACCCGCCAGGACGAGGACGCAGCGGAAAGCATCGGTGTCCCCACCTTCCGCATGAAGCTGCTGGCCTTCGGGCTTGGGGCCTCTACGGCAGGCTTTGCGGGCGTCCTTTACAGTTCCTTTGTAGGTTATATTGCGCCCACCAACTTCACGTTGACGACCGCAGTGATGATCTTGGCCGCGGTCGTCCTTGGTGGAATGGGCAACAGTAGTGGCGCGATCGTCGGAGCCACGATCATCGTGCTCTTACCGGAACTTTTTCGCGATTTCGAGCAGGCGCGCTACCTCGTTTTCGGCGCTGTTCTCGTGCTCATGATGATAGTGCGCCCTGCCGGTCTGTTTCCAATGCGCCCGCGCCGATACAGGCTCCCACAACGTTCGGTGGATCCGGATCCGTCGTTAGGTTGGCGCCACAGACACGGCACCGGCATCCGCCTCGTCCAAGCCACTCCGAACGAGACCAGCACGTTCATCCTCGAATGCTTACGTGTGACGAAGCGCTTTGGCGGGCTGACTGCGGTCAAGAATGTCAGCTTCTCGGTACGAAAGGGTTCGATTTTCGCCGTCATAGGACCCAATGGCGCTGGGAAAAGTACGCTGTTCAATCTCGTAAGCGGCGCTGCACCCAGCGACAGGGGCGAAGTGCGCCTGTTCGACTCGTCGATCGCGGGACTGAGGCCCCACGCGATCGCCAAGCGCGGCGTCGCCCGCACTTTCCAGCTGATCCGTCTTTTTACTGACGTCTCCGTGGTCGAGAACGTCCTCGTCGGCGCGGACCTTCACAACGGCGGCACGCCGGTCGGGATCGCCATTGGCACGCGACGCGCGCGCGCAGCCGAGGCCGCGACGCTCGATGTCGTCAGCGATGTACTGCGCTTTTGTGGCATCGAACATTTGGCCACGTCGCTCGCCGGGGCGCTATCATATGGCGATCAGCGCCGCGTTGAGATTGCTCGCGCGCTCGCTTCGTCGCCGCGGCTATTACTGCTCGACGAGCCTGCGGCGGGGATGAACTCGAGCGAGCGGCAGGAGCTTATCGCCCTGATACGAAAAATCGCGGCTAGCGGCGTCACGATCCTGATCATTGAGCACGACGTTGGCCTCATAATGGGGATCTCGGATGAGGTCTTGGTCCTCGATCACGGCGTGGTCATTGCGCAAGGCCGGCCCGAGGCGGTTCAGAGCGAGCCCACCGTGATCGAGGCCTATCTTGGCGCCGGCGGCGTCACGATCGCGGCGAGATCGGCATCACCCGCATCCGACACGCGACGGCAGGGCGGCGGTGTTCCGGCTTTGGAGGTGAGCGGCCTCAAGGTGCGGTATGGGCCTATCGAGGCCGTGCACGGCGTCGATCTCACAGTAAATGAGGGAGAGATTGTCTCGATTATCGGGGCGAACGGCGCCGGAAAGACGTCGAGCCTTCTCGCCATTAGCGGTGTTCATCGTGCGGCCGCGGGCACGATCGCGTTTCGTGGGACCCGGATCGAGTGCTCTCCCGCGCATAAGATCGCCGCCGCCGGGATTGCTCATGTGCCGGAGGGCAGGCGAATCTTTCCCCGAATGACGGTCTGGGAAAATCTTGCGATGGGCACCTATGCCGCCCATCGCGTCCCCTCGGATGACGACCTCGACTTCGTGTTCTCGCTATTTCCAGTTCTGAAGGAGCGCCTCAACCAGATCGGCGGCACGCTCTCGGGCGGCGAGCAACAGATGCTGGCAATGGGTCGCGCGCTTGTCGCGAGGCCCTCTGTGATGATGCTCGACGAGCCATCAATGGGCCTTGCGCCCCAAATGGTCGCCCGCGTCTTTGAACTCATCCGCGAAATCAACGATGCGGGAATAGCCATCCTCCTCGTCGAGCAAAATGCGCGGATGGCGCTGAACGCGTCGCAGCGCGCTTACGTCCTTGAGACAGGGCGTGTCCGCCTCTTCGGAGCCGCCGCCGAGCTGCTAGATAATCCCGCCCTTCAGGCCGCCTACTTAGGCGGTTGAAACACGATAACGCGAGCACAGCAGAGGACGAATTATGCCTAAGATCAAACGCTCCGGCCAGGACTGGATTCTTGACCGTTTCGTCGGCGCGCTCGGGGTCAACGCTTTGATGCCGGGATTCATGAAGCTCATGGGCAGTCCTGTCATGGGCTTCATCAACTCCGACCTCGAGCGGATTTCAGCACAGACAAGCGGCGTGTCCAGTATGCGCCGAAGTTACATCCGTGCAGCGAAATATCGCGAGGGGATTGCAAAGGAAGCGGAAGCGGACGGCCATCTTGTCACGGCGCGCCGTCACTATCATCTCGCGTCGCTCGCCTATGGCTTCGCGCAATACATGATCCAGGAGGATCATCATCCAGAAAAGCGAGCGCTGCACGACAAGTCGCAGGCGTGCTACGCCAAGGTAATCCAATATGCTGACACGCCGATCGAGAAGGTCGAAATACCTTTCGAAGATACGCCGGAGTATGAGGCCCAGTCGTTTCCCGGATTGCTGCACCTCCCGGCAGGCCGCGGGCCTTGGCCTTGCGTGATCTTTCTGCCGGGGACCGACATGTACAAGGAACAGATTCCAAACCCCGAAGACAACATTCTTACTAAGCGGGGAATGGCGTGCCTCGCCCTCGACGGGCCGGGGCAAGGCGAAAGCTTGCTGCGCATGCTGAAGGTGCGGGTGGAAACCTGGAACTACGAACGCGCGGTCGCGGCGGCGATCGACTATCTGCAGACGCGGCCGGAGATCGACAGCAGCAAAATCGCCGTGATGGGTGTCAGCACCGGCTCCTATTGGGCACCGCGCGCGGCTCTCTGGGAGGCGAGGCACAGCAACCGAATTAAGGCCGTGGTCGGCTTGATGGCTCAGTGGGACCCATCCTTCGTCACCGAGTTCGAGTATGCGCAACCGAATTTCAAAACGAACTACATGTATATGGCCGGGGTAGACGAAGAGGCGGAATTCGATCGCCAGGCGCCATTTCATGCTCTCGACGATATTGCCGAGATCACCGCGCCGATCCTCGTCGCGCAAGGCGAGTTTGACGAACTCTGTACGCCGGAGATTGTGGAGAAGATACTCTCCAAGGCCAAGGCGCCACATGAGCTGAGAATCTACGAAAATGAGTTTCACCCATTGGGCGGGGTGGCCGTCGAAGCCTTCGAGTGCGCGATCGACTGGATCAAGGACAGGCTCGAGGGCAAGCCCCTCCCGGACAAGCTGACACGCGCCATTCCGCATCCGCAGTTTCACGCGGGTTGAAAGGGCCCCGGTCCATGGGGCCAGGAATCCATCCGGTAAGTCAGGCCTCGCCAGCCACTATGCGTTGAGGCAAAGCCGGCAAATTGCCGTTTCATCACTCAGGGAAGGCTGAGCCAGCACGGTTCCGCCTTGTGAAGTCCGTTCCTGGTGTCAATCGGCTCGCGCCGCTTCGAAAGTCGGCGATCACTCCCGCCGCGACCGCGCTGTGAATAGCTGCGCCGATGGCGGCCGCATGTCGAATACGCGGCGCCTCCACTGTCCGACCCAAGACATTTGCCATCGTCTGCATGACGAAAGGACTTCTCTCCGCGACTCCGCTCGCAAAAATGACTCGCGAAAGCGGCGCGCCTCCGGAAATCAAGCGCTCGACGATGCTTCGCGCCCCGAAACACAATGACTCGATCAGAGCCCGATAAACATCCATCGGCGTTGTCTTCAGGGTCATGCCGATCAGTAAACCGCTCACGCTCGAATCGGAGAGCGGAGAGCGCGAGCCATTCCACCAGTCCAAGGCGACGAGGTCGGATTCGCCGGGCGGGCGATCCACGAGTGCGGATTCGAATCGGGCAAAGCTATCGTCGGCAAACTGCGCCCCGGCGAACTCGCGCACAAACCAACCGAGCATATCTCCAAAGGCAGGTTGACCGGCCTCGTAACACCAGAGACCAGGAATCACGCCGTCGCGCGCCACGCCTTCGATTCCTGCCGGAAGTGGGCGCGGCGAGTCGTCGAGCAAGAGATAAGCCGCGGAAGTGCCCAGCGCGCCGACGAATGTCCCCGGCTCAGTAGCTCCAACCGCAGGCATCATAACATGGGAGTCGATGACTGCCACGGCGACGACGGGTTCGCCGAGAATCCCGCAGCGTCGCCGCCAGCTCTCCTGAAGCTTTCCCGCCGAACGCCCGACGTCGACCGGAGGGGCCAGCTTATCAATCAGACCGGGGACGACGTCTTTCGGGTAGCCGTCCGTAATGGAATACTGAGCCTTGTAGGCCGCGAAGTCCGTGCTTCGCGTTTCGCGTCCCGTCAGCCGCCAGACGATCCAGTCGCCCAACTCGATGAAGCGAGATGAGCGGGACCAAAGCCCCGGTGCCTCTTCGGCCATCTGCGCCGCCTTTGGCAGCAACCACTCGCCGGAAACCTTGCCGCCGAAATTCGCGAGGTACGGTCCTCCGCGCGCATTGATTCTGTCCGCCCAAGGTTGAGCCGCGTGGTGTTTCCATAGCTTGACGTAGGCGTGCGGCTCTTGCGGATGCTCAGAGGACAGCGGCGCTCCGCTCTCGGTGGCTGGCATCGGGGAACTCGCCGTGAAACCGACCCCAATTCCCTTGACCGCGCGACCCCGTCCGAGGGCCGCCAACAGCGCCTCCGCTGCCTCGACGTAGTCTGAAGCATCCTGAAGCGCCCAGTTGGAGGGCAGAGGCTCGCCTCCCGGCAGGCTCGCGGTCATGATTCCATGCCGGTAGGGGTGGGTCGCCTCACCAACCAGCTCGCCGGTCCAAGCGTCCAAGAGCACGCCGCGCGCAGACTTGCTGCCGTAGTCGAGGCCGATCAGAAAACTCACTTCCAAGGCGTCCCCTACCAAGCTCGGCCTGCGGAATGTCGTTCGACGCGGGCGCTACCAGAGCGTATAGCCGCCGTCGACCACGAAGACCGTCCCGGTGATGAAAGAGCCCGCGTCGCTCGCAAAAAGGAGAGCCGCCGGAGCGATCTCATCGGCAGTCGCATAACGTTGCATTGGAACTTCGTCGCGCCAATAATGCCGATACTCTTCATACTCCGAACTCGCGATTTCCGTTTTCACGTAGCCAGGCGCGATGGCGTTCACCCGGATCCCCTTGGGAGCCCACTCGGCTGCAAGCGATCGGGTCAAATGGTGGACAGCCGCCTTGCTGATCCCGTAGGGAGAATGCCATTGCGGCCGATTGATAATCATGCCGGAAATCGATCCGATGTTGATGATCGAACCAGAGCCGCGGGCGACCATGTGTCGCCCAGCGATTTGGCTCGCCATCCAGACGCTGTCGAGGTTCGTTTCGAACATCCGTCGCCATTCCAGGTCGCTGAGCGTGAGCGCATCGGCATGCGCGCCGATGCCGGCGTTGTTCACCCAGACATCTATTGGACCGAGCGATTCCGAGATGAAGGCCAACGCGGATTCAAGCTCGGCGCGCTTCGTGACGTCGGCTTTCACCGAGACCGCCTTGTTTCCGATAGTCTCAAGGTCCGCCAGGCTCCCCTGACTCATTTTCTCGTCTCGCGCGACGATGGCCACGGCGGCTCCGGCCTCGGCAAACCCAACCGCGATGCCCTTGCCGATTCCTCTGTTGCCTCCCGTCACTACCGCGACTTTGCCGTGCAGCGAAAATTTGTCTAGGATCGACATCGCAGCTTAACTCTGTTGGACCGCGCGCAGTGGGGTCGGAAGGGCGGAAGCCACTTGCTCGGGTCGCAAAGCTCCCGTCATCACCGCTACGACTTCGCTCATTTCCGTTGTCCTCGGACTGACGACCACGGCGCGTCGTCCAAGTCGGTGAATGTGAATCCGATCGGCGATCTCAAAAACCTCGGGCATCGAATGGCTGATTAGGACGACCGAGAGGCCGTGATCCCGGACGCGCCGGATGAGTTCGAGCACCTGCTTTGTTTCCCGAACCCCGAGCGCGGCGGTCGGCTCGTCGAGGATGACGACCTTGCGGCCCCAGGCAGCGGCGCGGGCGACGGCGACCGCCTGGCGCTGTCCGCCCGACAATGTTTCCACGGTCTGCCGGATGGACTGAACGCGAATTCCAAGCGTCTCCATATGCTCCGCCGCCTGCGACCGCATGCGCCTCTTGTCTAGCTGACGGAAGGCGACGCCGAGTGGGCCAGGCTTTCGGATCTCGCGTCCCAGAAACATGTTCTGCGCGATATCGAGTTGGGTTGCGACTGCAAGCTCCTGATACACGGTCTCGATCCCGGCAAGTCGCGCAGCCAGTGGGTTCAAGAACTGCACCGAGTGCCCCTCGAGGTAGATTTCCCCCGCGTCAGGAACGGTGGCTCCCGAGAGAGTCTTGATGAGTGTCGACTTGCCGGCTCCGTTGTCGCCGACGACTGCAAGAATCTCGCCCTTGACCAGGTCAAAATCCGCGTCCTGTATCGCAACGACATGGCCGTAGCGCTTTGTCAGCCCCCGCGCCTGCATCGCGAGGTTGGGGTCCGGTAGGAAGCTATCGCTCATGCGCGCTGGCCCCGGCCCAGATATTGGTCCGCGCCAACGGCAAGCATGACGAGGGCGCCGGTCGCGATCTCCTGGTAGAGCGAATCGATGCCGGCCTGTGTCAGCCCATTCTTGAGCGCAACGACGATCAGCGTGCCAATGAACGTGCCGGCCACGCCTCCCCGACCGCCGAACAGACTCGTGCCACCGATGACGACCGCAGTGATGCTATCGAGATTAGCAAGCTGGTAACCGCTTGGATCGGCGATCGGGGTTCGACCCAGCGCCTGCCACGCGGCGAAGGCGTAGAAAACCCCTGCGAGCGCGTAGACGCTGAAGACGACGCGTGTAACGTCTACGCCGTTGAGCCGTGCCGCGGCCGGCGAATTCCCGATCGCGTAGACGCGAACGCCCCACGCCGTTTCATTGAGCGTGTAGCCCAGGACGAGGGTCAACAGGACCCAAAGCATCATCCCGTAGGTTGCCGTGAACTGGCCTATGTCCGGTCCCGTGCCGAGCACGGAAAGCAGGTCCGAGTTGATCGGATAGCTTCGTGACTCGGCGTAGAGTCGCGCGCCTGCGGCTATGATCGTGTACAGACCGAGCGTTGCAATAAACGGCGGCAGACGAAACCAAGCAATCACGACTCCGTTGACGGAGGCGAAGACGACACAGGCGATGAAACCCAGCGCCATTGCCGTCAAGGGATCGCCATGCGAAGCGAAGCTGCCGGCGACCACGGTTCCGAGCACCATAATCGCACCGTTCGCAAGATCGATCCCCGAAACGAGAACGACTAGGGTCTGCCCGAGCGCCAGCGTGCCGATGACCACCGACTGCTGGGCGATCAGCGACATGTTGCCGGGGTTCATGAAGGTTGAGGTCGTCGCTGAGAAGACGACAACGATGACAATCAGCGCAACAAGCGGCCCCGCCGTCGGATAGACGAAGAGCCTGCGAATTGGGCGGCCAAATGTCAGCGAAGAAGCGGCGGGTGCCGCCCCTTCGGGGCTTGTCTCGAACGTCGTTCCTCGGATCTCCGGACCCCTGGAGGTCATGCGCCCCAGCAGTTTTCAAGCCCCCATTTGGAATCCTTCGATTCGATTCCGGGGACTGGGTGATCCGTGATCAGAACGGTGCCCGTGTTGTGGAAACCGCTGGGCTCCTCGCCGTCGTTGACAGCCTTGATGATGGACTCGACGGCCATCTGACCCATGCGATCCGGGAACTGCATCACCGTGGCGCCGATCGTGCCGTCCGCCACGCTGTGGACGCCCGAGCAGCTGCCGTCGATCGACGTTACAAGCACGTCGCGCTTAGCCTTCTTGATCGCAAAATGCGCGCCTTGCGCCGCGGGCTCGTTGATCGTGTAGAGCACGTTGATGTCGGGATGGGCGGAAAGGAGATTCTCCATCGCGGTCTGGCCAGTTTCCGCATTGCCCATATTAAGCCCAGATCCGGCGATCTCCGGATCGCCCTCCTTGACGCCGAACCCTTTCAGGAAGCCATCGTGTCTGGCTTTCGACGTCTTGTCCGAGAGGTCGTAGTCAAGCATCGCGATGTGAGCGGTATTCCCGCCCATCGATGCTTTGGCCCACTGACCAATCAGTACTCCAGCCTCAAAATTGTCAGTCTCGTAAGCTGCTTCCGCCGCGTCGCGAGGTTGAAGGGAAGTGTTAGTGGTGACCACGATAATCCCGGCATCGCGCGCCTTCTTGACGATTGGCACGAGTGCGGTGGCGTTGGCGGGATCAAGGGTGATCCCCTTCACTCCGCGATTGATCATGTTCTCGATCGCGGCGATTTGCGTGGCCGAGTCGCCAGCGGTCTTGGCCTCTGCCGTCATCACTTCGAGACCATGTTTTTTCGCCGTGTCGACGGCGGCCTTCTCAAGCTTGCCGAAGAACGGATTGGCGAGCTGCAGCTCGACAATGCCGATCAGGAACTTCTTGTCTTCGGCGCGGACAGCCAGCGGCGCGAGTATTGTGCAGACCGTGGCTGCCGCCATTGAGTAGCCAACATAGGCACTAAGACGTCGCGTTGCCCGGCCTTTTTCCTTTGACATGCGTTCCTCCTGTCATCGCGGTGACTGCAAGGGTCTCCGGAACTTTCGCCGGCGCTTGTTCGACGACGGTCCTCCGACGCGCGTCAAAGCGCGCGCGCTCGGTCCAAGAGTTCAGGAAAAATTGCTCGCGGCGGCAGAGCGTCAGCCGATAATCGCCTCCCTTGCACGACCTTTTGAGGTCGCTTCTCTCTCGCGCGCCTCAAATTACACGGTTTAGCGTGTTTGTCTACAAAAAGATTGGTATTTTTGTCTGATCATGAACATTAATGTCTGCGCGCGGCGGTTAAGCGGCACGATGCCTGTCGTTCGATGTCCCCGGCCGAGCGCGCCAATGGCGGGAGAGCGTTTGCTCCACGTGGGCTTCGGAAAATGCACCTTCTAGTACCAGACGAGAGGCCCCAAGAAGTACGCAAGTCGACGGATCCGCCTTGGCGGTTTCGAGGACGAGACCTTTGGTTGCAAGCGGCAGCGCCCTCTGAAAGAAAGCCCCGCGCAGACCGACCATCAGGTGATCGTCCGTCCGCGACAGCGCTCCCCCGACTATAATCGCAGCTGGGTTGAGAAGGCATCCGATATCGGCGATCACCTTGCCCAATATGCGTCCCGCCTCCCTCACCCTCTGAACAGCCTCGGGGCGTTTCGATTTGACGAGAGACACGACGTCTCGCGCACTATCTGCGGAGACGCCCAGGGCGCGAAGATCCCGGGCAAGCGCCCATCCGGAGGCGTGGGCCTCGAGGCAACCCAACATCCCGCAGCGACATAAGTGTCCTTTCGCGGACTCGACCTGAATGTGCCCAATCTCTCCGGCCGCGCCCCGCGCGCCCCTATAGATCCTTCCGTTGGCAATCACGCCGCTGCCGATCCCTGTGCCAGCCTTAACGAAGAAGAGATGCTCGACATTCGGCCAGAAACGATGATGTTCCGAGATTGCCATGAGGTTGACTTCATTCTCGACCGTAACCGGCGCGTCGATCCTGTTGTTCAGCCATCCGCGGATGTCGAAGTCTTCCCACCCGGTCATCAGCGATGGCGCGACGACGCGCCCCGAATTCGAAGTCGATCTGGGCTGGTAGCCCGAGACCGATGCCCAGGACATCGGCCGGCTCTCGCCGGATAGAGGCAAGCAGCTCGTGAAACTGGCTGGCAATCCACTCGAGCATCGGAACCGGGCCCTCGTGAATGTCCAGAGCCCGACCCTTCTCGGCCAGGATCTTCGACCGCAGGTCGGTTATCGCCAGATGGGTGTAGGATTCCCCGATGTCCGCGGTCAGAACGACCGCGCAATCCGGATTGAGCACAAGCTGACGAGCCGGACGTCCTCGCGCGGATCGGGGCTGCACCCGTTCCTCGACAAGTCCGCCCTCACCAAGAAACGCCAGCCGATCGGCGATAGTCGATCGCGATAGGCCCGTCATCTCAGCCAGCTCTAATCGCGAACGGGCAATACCTGAAACGATAAGAGAAAGTATTTTCCCCGTGAGACTTCTCCGCCTCCGACCTCTTCAGCGGTTTGGACGACTCTTCCATGCGCGACTGTCCGTTCAATACCTGCGAGATATGGGCCAATATGAGCAAAACTGCTAGCGATTATGACGTTTTCCAAATCACGGGGCTGGGGAGGCAGTCAGTCGTCGCGTTAATCCAAGACAGGGCGCGGCTGCGGATCGGCGGATTTAGTACGTAGGAGGTCGCCTCACCGCCTCTTCGGCGCATTCGTCGAGCGCGGGGTAAACGGTCTGGCCGTCGTCTGATGTGCTTCCCGAGGTCTTGCGGACCTATCCTGAGCTCATCGAGGTCGGCCGGCTCACTCAGTGGCGGCACCAGCAAATGCGGGACGCCGCCGATCGCTGAGAGCGCGCGCACATGGGCGTCGATCCAGCCCGGGAAGCGTCTGCGTCCAGCTTGCATGCGCGAAGGTGAAGCTCGAGGCGCCGAGCACGGCGACGAAGATCTGCGCCATGCGGATTTCCCCGGTGAGCCGGTCGACGACGACCGGGACCCCGTCGCCCGCGTAATCGACGAACAGCCGTTCGCCCGCCACATGCGTCTGCCGCATCGTCGGCGACAGCTTCGCTTCAAAGCCGCGATAGAGTTCGCAAAACCGCGAATAGCTGTAACCGCCGGGGTTGGTCGCGATGTATTCGTCCCAGACGATCAGCAGTGTGATGTGCTTGCGCTTCAGCTCCCGATGGACCGCGAGCCAATTCGGTTCGGCGTGGCGGCGGTGTCCCCGTTTGCTTCGGCGATTGGCGTAAAGCGCCGCCTCCAGTCCGGCGTCGCCGATCCCCTCCGGAAGCGGCCAGGAAAGCCCAGCGCTCTCTACACGAGTGAGCGTCTCTCGAACCGTGGAAGGCGCCAGGCCAAGACGCCGCGCGATCTCGCGCGTCGGCAGGCTGGCTGAAAACTTCAGACGAATGATCTCGCGCGCATGGCGCATCGAAACTCTTTCCGCTGGCATCGATCGCTCCCTTGGATTGCCAAAGGAGCGACCCTAAACAGGCCAGCGGAGGCGCTCGTCGCCGTCAAAGAACCCCGGGCGGCATTATTCCGTTCCGGTGGGCGGCATCATCTCATTTTGGTGGGCGGCATCATTCCGTTACGACGGGCGACATCATCTCGTTTCGGTGGGCGGCTTCGCCAGGAATCAGCAGACTTCCCCTGGACAAAATGCTCGCGACGTATCCGACCGATCGTCTCCACAATCAGCATCCCCCACCGCCCGCGAAGCGGGATTGCTTGCTGTGCGGAACTTCAAGCGGCCGCGACGACCTCGCGCCACGTGGTCATCGCTGCGGCGCGGAGCACGCGGTGCGATTGAGCTGATATGAGATGGCGTTGGACGTTGAAAGTGTTGTAAACGGCGGCGTGGGTTGAAAGGAATTTCTGCGCAGAGCGAGCGCTCTTGAAACGTTGCATTTTGCGCTCCCGTCGTCGGGTCGGCTGATGCGAATTTTCGGCCCGATTGTTCCTCCATCGCCCGCGCTCATGCAGGCGTTCGAGGCCGAGAGCGCGGGCCGCTGCGCCATATGATCGCAAGTCGTCCGTGACGAACCGCTCGGGGACGAAAGCATACTTCTTCAGAAGCTTCCGCATCAATTTCAGAGCGGCGTGCTTGTTGCGCTTGGATTGAACCACCACATCGAGAACCTCGCCCTCGGCGTCGACTGCGCGCCACAGATATACCATCCGCCCATCGATCTTCAGATAGACCTCGTCAAGATGCCAGGTCGCGTGCGGTTTCGGACGGCGCTTGCGCAGATGCGCGGCGATCATCGGCCCGAAGTGGTTCACCCAGCGGCGCACGGTCTCGTAGGAGACCGCGATCCCGCGCTCGGACAGCAAATCTTCGACGTCGCGAAAGCTGAGGGTGAACCGGAGATAGAGCCAAATCGCCTGATTGATGACCTCAGGCGGGAACCGATATCCCGCGTAGCTGATCTTCCTCATGCCCCTTGGCTAGCGCGCCTACCAACGTCCAACAAGCTGATGCCGGCGTGACAAAGCCGCTGCGGGCGATGCGGCGGCTGACCAATGCGGCTTTGGCTGAACTCGACCCGAGGTTTTCGGCGCTTTACGAGGGGATCGGGCGTCCCTCGATTGCGCCGGAGCGCCTTCTACGAGCTTCGCTGCTGCAGCTTCTCTATTCGATCCGCTCGGAGCGGCAGCTGGTCGAACGGCTGGAGTTCGACATGCTGTTTCGCTGGTTCGTCGGGCTTTCGATTGACGAGAAGATCTTCGACGCCTCGACCTTCTCGAAGAACCGCGACCGCCTGGTCACGCACGCGATCGCGCAAGAGTTTCTGTCTTCGCTCCTTGGCCTGCCGGAGGTGAAGGGGCTTCTGAGCGCCGAACATTTTTCGGTCGACGGGACTTTGCTCAAGGCCTGGGCGTCGATGAAGAGCTTCCGTCCCAAGAGCGCCTCAGGCGAAGGCGCGGGGAACGGCCCGGGCGAGCCGCCGCCTCCCGGGCGCAACCGCGAGGCCGACTTCCGCAAGACCAAGCGATCGAACGCGACGCACGCCTCGACGACGGACAAGGATGCGCGCCTTTACCGTAAAGGCGCAGGCCAGGAGAGCCGTCTTTGCTATCTCGGCCATGCCTTGATGGAGAACCGCAACGGGCTTGTGGCGGCGGCCGAAGCGACGCTGGCGACCGGAACGGCCGAGCGCGAGGCGGCGGCGGCTTTCAGCCAGCGCTTGCCCAAGGGGGCGACCCTCGGCGCCGACAAGGGCTATGACGCCGAGGCCTTCGTCGAGAGCCTCAAGGCGCGCGGGATTGAGCCGCACATCGCGATCAACGGGACGGTGAGCAAGCATGGCAAGGCGCGCAAGACCGCGGTCCCGAGCGAGGTCGCCGCGAGTGTGCGCTATGCCATCAGCCAGCGGCTGCGCAAGCGCATCGAGGAAGGCTTCGGCTGGACGAAGACGGTCGGCGGTCTCACGCAGGTGAAGGTGCGCGGCCTTGCCAAGGTCCGCGCCGCTTTCGTCCTCGCCATGGCCGCCTACAACATCGTGCGCCTGCCCAAGCTCTTGGCCCCGAGGGGCGAAGCCCGGCCAGCGACATGAAGAGCCAGAGAACAACGACCCGACTTCACGCCAAAACTCCGAACCTGAGCCGCATCCAGCCGCAAAAAATCGCGCTTGCACTCCTCGTTGCGCAAACGCAGTGACTTTTTCAGCAGCCTGCTCTCATGTTCGCCGTCAAGGGGTTTGAGCAAGCATCGGCATTCTGGTTCAGCCCAGGCGCTGTGCTTCTGGACGACGTCCACAGCAGGGGACAGGACAGAAAGACGACGGTTGAGCAAGCTCTCATGCGCGGGTTGGTTACCGCATGACCGTGGTTTCGTCTTGGAGCTGCCTCTGTCTAGAAGGCGAGCGTCGGCATGAGCCGGCTCATAACAGGCACGAGGGTTCTCCACCGCGCCCCGCCCCCAGCAGTGGACGCCGATCTGTTTACCGACGCAAAATCAGGCGACGGAACCAATCTGCGTTTGGCGTGCAATCGCCCAGAGAAAGCCGACCATCTCCCGCGCGATTGCGGTCGTCACGACGACCTTGGGCTTGCCTGTCGCCGCGAGCCGACGATAGCGGGCGCAGAGCCGGACTTGCGCTTTCCAGGCGATGTCGCGGACGATCTGTGGAAGTCCCTCGAGCCGGTCGTGCAGCTTGCGGCTGACGCGGGCCTGCATTCGATAGGTCCAAGCCCCTTCGATCAAGACACGCCGTGCAAGCGCGTTGCCTGCCTTGGTGATGCCGCCGCGGCGTATCGCGGTCCCGCTCGAATGCTCGGAGGGCGTCAGACCAAGGTAGGCCATCACCTGGCGCGGATTGTCGAAGCGCGTGAAATCGCCCACCTCGGCGACGACGGTGACAGCCGCCACGAAGGCCACGCCACGCATTGCCTGGAACGCCTCAACGATCGGCGCCATCGACCAAGTTGGAACCAGATCCTCGATCTGCTTCGTCAGGCGAGCGATCCGCTCTTCGGCGTCATGCACGGAGTGGATATAGTCCTGCAGGACAACTTGCTGGGCAGGGTGGTCGAAGCGAACCGTCGTCAGCCAGCGGCGATAGGGGAGTGTCCAGCCCTTCTTTCCGGCATAGACGCGGCCATGCCTCAACAGGAATCCCTGCAGGTGCTGACGCGCCTTGCCGAGCACCCTGACTGCTGTTGCCCGCGCCCGGACCAGATCCCGCATTGCCTCATGGGCCGCATCAGGAACCCAAACGGCGGTCAATTCGCCGGCGCGGTGCAGTTTCGCCAGCATCACGGCGTCTCGCCGATCGGTCTTGATCCGATCGCCGGCTTTCATCGGAATCAGCGAGGGCGCCACGACCACGCATTCATGGCCAAGATCTATGATCTGCCGATGCAACCCGTAACCGCACGGGCCGGCTTCGTAGCAGAACCGTAGTGGCTGAAGGCCAGTCTTGCTCAGGCGCTCTACAAGCTTGCCGACATGATCGGCGCGGTTCAGAAAATTGCCGAGATGGCGCACCTCCCCGCCGCGTGCCCCACCAGCAATCGCGACTGAAATCGTCGCTTTGTGGACATCCATTCCCACGAAGATGGTATCGTGCATCAGGTCCGTCCCCCATGTCTGAGGCTCTGCGCCGGCCTATCCGACGCAATCCTCGAATGGGACATGCCGTGGGACGGACCGCCAGATGCTTCACACAGCGGACATAAGGGCTAGGAGTCAACCGACCAGCAGCCGCTTCGAATTTTTCGATTAAACACCTCTGGATACGCGAAGAGACCAGGTGCACCGCCACAGTGCCAGAAGACGACAGTTTCACCGGGCGCGATGGCATCGTTCCTGATCAACGACAGAAGGCCTGCCATGGCCTTGCCGGTATAAACCGGGTCCAGCAGAATCCCCTCTGTGCGGGCCACTAGCTCGACAGCTTCTGTCATTGCTGCGGTGGGCTGGCCGTATCCCGTACCAACCTGGGAATCGTCGATGTCTATGGCAGCCAAGGTTTCGCGTTGACGGCCTTCAAGAGCAAAAATCTCCTGAACCAAGCCGGAGACGATCGCGCGCGCTTGCTCCGCTGAGCGCGAGACGCTGATGCCATGCACACGGCAGGGCAACCCCGCCTCCTCGACGCCTGCCAGAATGCCGGCATGGGTGCCGCCGCTCCCCGTCGGCAGAACGATATGGTCGATACGGCAGCCTTCAGCCTGTGCCTGCACAACCAACTCGGCAAGCGCGTCACGATAGGCGAGGCTGCCAAGGGCGTTCGAGCCACCAATCGGGATGAAATACGGGCGCCGCCCCTGGCCTGCCAGTCTCGCCAACGTCGCCGCGATCACCGCAGTGCTGTCCTCTCCCTGCGCCAGGAGACGAAGCTCCGCGCCGAAGATCTGGTCGAGCAGCACATTCCCGTTGATCCGGTAGGCCTCTCCGCGGCTCCTGACCGCGTCGATCAAAAGCAGCACGCACCCAAGCCCGTTGAGCGCGGCTGCAGCTGCGGTCTGGCGAGCGTGATTGGATTGAATCGCCCCCACGGTCACCAGGACATCGGCGCCGTGATTCAATGCATCAGCAACCAGGTATTCGAGCTTGCGCGCCTTGTTGCCGCCACCGGCAAAGCCAGTGCAGTCGTCGCGCTTGATCCAGATCGACGGGATCTGGCCATCGCGGCCGAGAGCCAGGGAGAGGCGCGGCATCTGTTCGAATGGTGTCGGGAGCATTGCAAGTCGGATCGTGTCGCGTCGGTTCATTCCAGCAAACTCCAGCGCGGGCCTCGTCGGCGGCAACGACGTCATAATACTGCTAGATACTGCTAGTTTGGGATCGGCCGGACGTGCAAGTCCTCGTCCCGGATCATCACGTGATGATCGCAGCATCGGCCCAATGTAACGTTTGTGGAATATCGAAGAGGCCGCATCCGGTATGCGTGCCACGATCACGGTTGGATTGGAAGTTTCTGTCGTCGGTCGACCCGATAAGCCGGATGTGCGTGGACCTGACCGATCAGCGGTAGACGGTCCTCCGTTCAAAGGTGGATCAACCATCCGCGCGCCCAGGCGGCGCTCGTCAAGCTGGAGGCCGTGCTGGCCCACGGCCTGGCCGCATCCGGCCGCCGACTTCCTGATCGTGGGACCTCACACCTAGAGCCTGGCGGCGCGCAAGGCTGAGCGGCGAACCTTACCGGCGTCGTCGCGCAACTCCTCATCCGTCGCCTCGAACGTGCGGGGGATCTTGTAGCGCGCGAGCCGAGTCTCCAGCCAGGAGAGAAGGTCGGCGATGATATCATCGGGTCCGACGCCGGGCGTCAGCCGCAGGATCGCGTGAGGCCGGGCGCCGAGATCCTCATCCGGAAGCCCGATCACGACCGCCCCGGCTACCCGAGGATGCTCCAAGATCGCTGCTTCCACTTCGGCCGGGTAGATGTTCGCGCCGCCCGAAATGATCAGGTCGGTGCGACGATCGGCGAGGAAGACATAGCCGTCCTCGTCCACCCATCCATAGTCGCCGATGGAATCCCATCCCGCCACGTCCTCCCGGGAGGTCGCACCGAGATAATGATAGGTCGAACGCGCTCCGCTGGCGGGCATGAAGTACAGTTCTCCAACTCGGCCGGCCGGAAGTGGAACGCCGGCCTCGTCCTGAGCGCGGATCCTGGCGCCTGCCGTGGGCCGACCGACCGAACCCGGCCTTTGCAGCCACTCTGAGCCGGAGATCACGGTCGAGCCCGTATTCTCCGTGCCGCCGTAAAGCTCCCAGACGTGATCAGCCCCAAGCCAGTCGATCCAGGCGCGCTTCAGCCATGGCGGCATGGGCGCCGCCATGTGCCACACGCGTTCGAGCGACGACAGGTCGTAGGCGGAGCGGAACTCCTCCGGCAACCGCCAGATTCGGTGCATCATCGTCGGCACGAAGTTCACGAACTGCACCCTGTGACGGTCGATCAGGCGCAGAGCCTCTTCAGCGTCGAACCGACGCATGCTTACGACCGTGCTGCCCCGTACCAACCCCGCCGTGCTTATCGAGAACGGGGCGTTGTGATAGAGTGGACCCGGGTTGAGTAGCACTCCGTCGTTGGGGATGCCCATTGCCGGCTCGTCCGGATCAAAGGCGGCCGGGCGGTGATCGACGATCACCTTGGGCGCGCCCGTGCTGCCCCCTGACGGCATCGCCTTCCAATGGCGGGCCACTTCAACCTTTACCGGGGCCGACGACGCGCCTTCGGCGAAATCCAGGGTGACGCCGTCGAGCGCCGCGGCGAGGGCGGCGTCGGAGCAGATGACGAGCTTAGGACGCACGACCTGCAGAACAGCGCGCAGCTCGCTCACGGGCGTCTTGGACGAGACGGGATTGGGCGTCGCGCCGATCTTCCAGAGCCCAAAGACCACGGCGAAGAACGCGTTTCCGTTTGGAAGAGCGACCGTCACCATATCGTCGCGTCCGACACCTCGCACCGTCATGGCGTTGGCGAACCGGTTCGCGGCAGCTTCGAGTGAAGGCCAATCGAGCCCGATGTCGTCTTGGGTGACCGCTGTGCGGGCGCCCAGTCGCATCGCGTGGTGGGCCGGGATGGCGCCGAGGGGGATCATGCGATCCTCCGGGCGATCTTGCTGAAGTGGCGGCCTTCGGCAAGGTAGGCGAGCGCTTGCGGGAACGACTCCAGGCCATCGAACACGCGGTCGACCATGACCACCTGGCGAGCCCTGGGAACCGGCGTGGGCTTCTCCTGAATGGAAAGCCCGCCCGGCCCCCAGGAATTGATTTCGACCACCCAACCCATTGTCCGCTCTCATTGTTGTTGTCTGTGGAATCCACCCGAATGACGAGCTTTCCTTGCTACACGCCGCGCGCGAGACCAACTCGGCCATGCCCATCAGGACAATTTCGTCAAAGTCCGCATTTCGCCAATGCGGAGACTAACCCGGTGCCCAGCTTTGTTCTGGAGTGGGGGAAATTTGGCGCGCCCGATGGGATTCGAACTTCTCAGTTCCACGCCCCAGCCTCTGTTGTTTGTGAATGCCAACTCAGACTGGAACAGGCGTTCGGAAGGACTGCTCCCAGCGCAACCGACGCGTTCAGCCGAAGACCGCTTCCTCGCGCTTACCGACCGTTCATCGGGTCGATCTCAAAGGGCAGCTGAGGGTCCGATATGGCACGTTCGCCGAGCTGTCGGGGAACGGCCGCAATTTGGGCAATTGAGACGTCGGAGCGATGTCGCGGATCGACGCTAACCGGTCGTTCGCGGCGGTGGATGTCGCAGTTGGGGGATTCCGCGCGTTCGTGATGACGCCGGCGACATCAAGTACGCGGCGGATCAACAGAAGGTTATCACCGATTGGCGTTAATGTAACGGTATGGAAATTTCTGATCCGCTGAAGCCCGTATTGAGGGCTAGCGGCGTGCCAGCGTGCGATGAACCCAGGACCCAGACGAGCTCTTTCGCTACACGTCGCCGCGCGGAAACGGGTGCTGTTCGATTTCATCGTCGACGCGGGCGACGAACGATGGCGACAACGTAATGCCAAGCGCCCGCGCGGTGGCCGGATTGACCGACAAACGGAACAGGTAGGGCTGATCGATCGGGAGATCGCCCGGCTTCGCGCCTTTGAGGATTTTGTCGACAAAGCCGGCGAGGCTCCGAGTCATGTTCGGATACTCGGCGGAATACGCCATGAGACAGCCATCCCTGGTGAACCACTGGCCCCAAGCCATTGTCGGCAGGCGATGCGACAACGCTACTCTGCCAATTCGGTCCGACTGGCTAGCCAACATTAAGTCCGGTAGGACAAAAACAGCGCCCGCCCCCTCATCCGCCATCTCTTCGATCGCAACATCGACATCTGGAGGCTCGCTGACGTTGTGGACCACGACACCTAAGCCGAGGGCCGCCGCAGCTCGCAGGGTGTCGTTCTTGAATGGAAGATAGTCGACCACCGGATTTGCCAAAACGCCAATTTTCGTGAGGTTTGGCACCGCCTCACGGAGCAGCTCCAATCGCTTCGCGGTGAGTTCGGTCGCGTAGTAAGTAAGCCCGGTGACGTTCCCGCCGGGATGCCCGAGGCTCTTGACCAGCCCCGAAGCGACCGGGTCGCCACTCGCAATCATCACAATTGGAATTGTCTGGGTGGCGTCATGCGCCGCCTGCGCGGTCGGGTGGCTCGGCGCGACGATAACATCCACGTTGAGCTTGACGAGCTCCGCGGCAGCTGCCGGCAGCCGCTCATATCGGCGATCCGCGCTGCGACAGTCGATGATGACAGTGGTTCCGGGGATGTACCCGAGGTCTCTTAGACCGCTCTCCAACGATGAGTCATCGCAGTTTGGCCAGAAATCCAGCCAGCCGATATGTGGGACTTTTGATTCAGGCTGACCTAGCACTGGGCCGCTGAGAAAAAACGTTAGCAGGAAGGCGGTGGAGCAGCGCCTCATGATCACCCCCGAACCTGTGTCGGGTTGGCGGATTTCGGTCCCTGATGCGCGAACGGGACCACAACCCTAGCACTCCCCGCGATATTGGTTTTGGCAATGTTCGTTCTAAATTCATCATAATACTCACAGTCCATGCCGTCATCCGGATTGTCAGGTCTCGCGCCCGGCCGCGCTTTTTGCCGCGAACACCGGCACCGGCTCGGAGAAGCCCTTCATCGGCGAGGCGCCGACGGCCTTAAGGTCGATCGTCGCGGTCGCAGCCGCCGCCGTCTCCGGATCGATCAGAACTTGGCCGTCACTGGCAGTCGAGCAGAGGCGCGAGGCGAGATTCACGACGTTGCCGATCGCCGTATAGTCGATCCTGCCCTCGTACCCGATGCGACCCACGGTCGCCGTGCCGGTGGCGATGCCGACGCCGAAGCCGATGACATACCCGCGTTCCCGCCATCGCAAGATCAGAGCCTGCACCGCGCTTTGCATGTCGAGAGCCATGCGCACTGCGCGCGTCGCCGGCTCGGGACACGGCAGCGGCGCATTGAGGAGCAGCATCAGGCCGTCGCCCATGAAGCAGGTCAGCGTCGCCTCGTAGCGCATGATAATCGAGCCCAGGGCGTCGTAATAGTCGCCGAGAAGGCCCATGACTTCCTCTGGGCCGACCTCACTTGCGAAAGCGGTGAAACCGCGAAGGTCACAAAAGACGACGCTCACCTCGGTGCGATGGCTTTCGAGGAGGTTTTCTTGCCCGACGTTCTCGACAAGCTCGGCGATCTGCGGCGCAAGAAAGCGCTTGAGGCGGCCGATGCGTTCCGCTCGCTCTTGCGAAACGGCCAGTTCGCCGGCCATTGCATTAAACCGCGACGCCAGGCCTTCCAGTTCGTCACCGGTGCGCAGGTCGATCTGATGATCGAAACGCCCAGCGCCGATGCGCGCGGCCCCCTCCTCCAACTGGCGGATCGGCCCGGCCATACGACGCGCAAGCAGATAGGCGAGCGCCAACGCAAAGGCCGAGCCGGCGATCAGCAACAGGCCGGTGCGCCAAAGCGCCGCGCGGATCGGGCCGTAGGCCTCGGCAGTCGGCTGTTCGACGAAGGCGGTCCAATCCGGGCCCGGGATACGGGCGGCGGCCGCCAATACCGGGCGATTCCCGGCATTGAAGCCGCTTACGATTTCGTTTCCCTGGGCGGCGGCCGACTTTTGCAGCGCCCGCAAGGGTGCGATGGCTGCGTTGTCCGCGCCGCGAAGAACCAGACTGATGTCGGGATGCGCGACCAATCGGCCGACGCCGTCTAGGACGAAAGCTTCGCCTGTCTTGCCGATATGGATCGCGGAGACCACATCCCAGATCAGTTTCAGGTTGATCTCGGCGATGGTGATGCCGGCGCTGGGTCTCGCGCCAGCAACTGCTACAGTCATGAAAGGCTCGGAGCCACGGTGCAGCGTCAGCGGGCCGAACCAGACGTGCGCCGCGCGCGCCCCGACGACCGCAGGATCCGTGGAGCGGTCGACCCCGCTCATCGCGACGTCGGGATCAGTGCGCGAAACATGCAGGCGCTCAATCCCCTTGCCGTCGACCAGAGTTACTTCGGTGATCGCCGGCGCCTGGCGCAGGAGTCTCAGCGCGTCGAACCGATGGCGATCGTCGAGACCCTCGGCCCAAGGCAGCTGGACCGTCCAATCCATCTGAGCGCGAATACCATCGAGGAAGGCTTGAATTTGCCCGGCCGCCGAATTCGCTTCAGCGCGCAAGCGCGAACTCAAATTGGCGCGTTGGTCGCGGTAGCCGAACCACGCATCGCTGGCCCCGTTGATGATGAGGGGCACAACGACCGCGACGAACAGAACTAAGAAATATTTCTGGAACAGGGAATGATGCGGCCGCGGGAACCTGTCGGACGACACGCCGTCCTTCACTCGATCACTTCGTCGGCGCGAAGCTGGATTGTTTCGGGTATCGTCAGGCCGAGGTTGTGGGCCGTCTTGAGATTGATCGAGAAATGAAAGCGAGTCGGCAGTTCGAGCGGCAGATCAGCGGGCTTGGCGCCGTGCAATATGCGATCTGATTGTGCGGCCAAGCGATCGAACACCTCGTTCTGATCGATGCTGTAGGCCATCAGGCCGCCGATATGGGCAAGGAGATCCAGTTCCTCCATGTCGGGAAGATGATGCGCGGTCGCATAGTCGAAGACCGCCTGGTGGTTGATAACGGTGAGAGTATCGGCCACCAACAGGATCGCATCCGGCGGGTGGCGGTCCATCTCGCGGAACGCGTCGGCGAAATCGTTGGGGGCGCGGACCCCGAGCAATTGGGTGACGATGCCGAGTTTCTTCGCTTCGGCCTGCGCCGCCGTACAGCGCATCGACATCGCGAGATCGTTCTGGTTCCACAGCAGCGCCACGGTATGGACGCTCGGGACTGCCTCCTTGAGGAGTTGTAGACGTTTGGCGGAAAGATCGCTTGCCACCTCGAACTCGCCAGTGACGTGACCGCCGGGGTGCGCGAGGCTCTCAACCATTCCGGTCTCGACGGGGTCGCCGGCGTTCATTACCAGAACCGGTATGCCGGGCGCGCGCTGCATGGCGGTGAGCGCGGCGGGATACCCGCAAGCGACCAAGAGATCGACCTTATCGGAGATCATTCGATCCACCGCATCCGGAAGCCGCTCCAGCCGCCCCTCTGCCGCAAATCGCTCAAAGGTGACGTTCTTGCCTTCGATGTAATCGCGGCGCGCGAATGCATCGGTGAAGCCCGGCGCCAATATACAAGTGCCGGGTCTCCCAACGTGCACGAGTCCTATGCGAAAGACCTTTGTGGGTGATTGCGCGGTCGCGCTGGAGCAAAGGGCAACTGCCGCCACGATCGCCAGGGCCATTCGAGCGGGCATGACCGCCCTCCCTTCAGCTAATACTTTTTATGCCAACGGTGACCAGGGTCAGCGACAGAGCTACGCGCTAACATCGCAAGAATGTCAATTAGCGCGCTCTTAAGCGGCGCAAGGCGGTCGTCGCGTCGGAGAATGGCCGCTATTTTGCGCGGAAGACGGCGTGAGTCGACGTCAAGCGGTCATTGAAGATCGCCGTGGGGGACGTTGCAGTTGGGGGGAGAGCGGTCATTCGTCTACGGTCGATGTCGCCGGCTTCAGGGGTGTTATTGTTCGGGCACCCCGGCCTTGCGGAGGCCTTCCAGGAGGCGTTCGCGTTGCGTCAGAAAAATCTGATTATTGCTTTCGGCTCCGACACGGAAGCCGTGAACGGAGAAGTTCGGATTGAGCGCAAGCCCGGCTTGGGTCTCCGCCCGCGCCTCGTCCAGCTTGCCAAGATTCCCCAAAGCGGCGGCGAGAAAAAAGTGCGCCATCGGCAAATTTCTGTTGGCCTCGATTGATCGCCTTAGCCACTCGACGGCCTCTTCGTTGGCGCCGAGATGCACCTTTGCGGCGCCCGCCAAAAGCATCCAGACAAAGGCAAAATTGTCGCGAGGAGAGAGGCGGAGCGCCTCGTTTTCTTGAGCCTCGGTTTCCTCGGCCTGACCAGTAAAAATCTTGGCATTGCCCATCTCTCCATGAGCGGCGGCCAGGTTTGGATCGAGCGACAATGCGCGCTGGAGTTCGGCAATGCCTTCAGCGGTGCGGTTGGTTTGGTCTTTGACGACGCCCATCCAGAAATGCGCCCATGCATCGTTGGGCGCGGTCATTGCCGGGGGGCGGGAACGTCGCAGTTGAACCGCTACGCTCCAAAAGAACTTCCTCACGCCGGTTTGAGTCAGGCGCCCACGTCGAAAGAACGGATTTTTGTCCAAATGCGTTGACAAATATCGATAGCCCGCTTCACTGTTGGCGGCGCTAGCATGCCAGCGTGGACTGGCGCTACGAGAGGAAACTCAGGGAGATTGGCCATGAAAATCCGTGTCGGGTCCGCGGTCGCGCTCACCGCTTTACTCATAGGCCTCTGCGTAGCGAGAGCCGACGACAATCTTCAAACGCTCGAGGGCTTCCGCATGACGGCGCCGGTCGACTGGCCGACCGTCCCGCAAGAGGGGCCAAAAGCAGACGCCATCAGGCAGATTCTAAAGGACAAGATCAAACTGCCACCCGGATTCCACATCGAGCTCTATGCCCTCGTTCCCGACGCGCGTCACATGGCGGTCGGCCCGCAGGGCGTCGTGACCTTCGTTGGCACGCGCAAGAGCAAGATCTGGGCGGTGACCGATCGTTCGCGCGCGGGCGGCGAGGGCGGCGGCATTGAGGTCAAGGAATTCGCCCCGACGCTGCCGAAGAGATTGCCGAATGGTCCCTGCTTCTCGAAGGACGGCTTCCTCTACGTCGTCGAGCAGAACCGAGTCCTTCAATATCCCGCAGCCGAATTCTTCTACGAGGGCCAGGATGTCGCGGTCAGCGTCGTTGTTCCTGAGGGGCAGTTGATCCCGAAGGCGGAGGAGAGTTTCAACCACACCGCGCGCGTATGCCGCGTCGGGCCTGACAACAAGATCTATATCCAGATCGGGCAGCCGTTCAACGTGCCGACGAAAGAGAAAGCCGACCTCTATCGGAAGATCGGCATGGGCGCCATTATCCGCATGGACCAGGATGGCAAGAACCGCGAGATCTATGCGACCGGTCTGCGCAATCCTGAAGGCATCGACTTCAACCCGAAGGACAAGTCGCTATGGTCCAACGACAACCAAGTCGATGGCATGGGCGACGACATCCCGCCAGGGGAGATGAACCGCATCGATAAGCAGGGCGAGGAGTTCGGGTTCCCGTGGTACGGCGGCGGGCATACCAGGACCAACGAGTTCAAGAACGGGACGCCTCCGGCTGACGCGGCGTTCCCCGAAGTCGAGCAGGTCGCGCACGCGGCCGACCTCGGCCTCTCGTTCTATACAGGCGACCAGTTCCCGGCGAAGTACAAGGGCGCGATCTTCTCGACCCAGCACGGCTCCTGGAACCGCACCGTCCCGGTCGGCGCGCGGGTGATGGTGACCTTCTTGAAGGATGACGGTCATGTCGCCGGGCCGTCGATTCCGTTCGCAGAAGGCTGGAATGACAACGGCCACTATCTCGGCCGCCCTGTCGACGTCCAGCAATATTGGGACGGCTCGCTGCTCGTCTCCGATGATCTCGTCGGCGCAGTCTACCGGATATGGTACGACGGCAAGTAAAAGCTAAGGCCCTAATTGAGAGAGACAGCTCCCGCATTCGCCGGAGCTGTCCTTTTTCGACAAGACGCGGGGGGGATGCATGCAGTTTGGTTTCCCGTCGCCAACGACAGCGGCGGCAGTTGGCATCGGGCTGCTCTTTGGCCTCGGAGCCCAGGACCAGGCTGAGGCGCAGGGCGATCTGAAGGCAGGACGACAGAAGGCGGCGGAGGTCTGCGCGGTCTGCCACGGCGTCGACGGACTGGCGAAGATCGCCGAGGCACCTAACCTCGCGGGGCAGAACGAGGGCTACCTGGTCGAGCAGATAGCAGCGTTCAAGGCCGGACAGCGCCAGAACGAAATGATGTCAATCGTGGTCCAGAGCCTTTCGCCTGATGATATCCAAAATCTGGCGGCGTACTATTCGGCGATCGAGATTTCGGTGGGCAAATTACCCGCCGAGTAGGTCTGTCCCCTGCGAAATGGGGCTCGCGGAAAATGTAGGGAGCCGCGAGGCGGGGAGGGAGCTCAACCTAAAGCCACCGCGCCACTCTCCTACTCTACGCATTCTTGCCATCTCATCGCGATCGCCGAGGGTCCGCTCTCCGCCCAATTGCGACGTACACCGCGCAATCCGCAATGTTCGCTTCACAACACCCGTCATTCCGCGACAGCTTTTCTGCGCAGGCGTTCCGCGGTACTGTCCCGCGGGTGGGTACCCGTATGACGAGGATGGATTCTGCTGCGCGGCTAGGCCCTCCCTGGCTGACTAACAGATCCCTTGGATCTCTTTGCTCATGTTCGTTGATAACTACGGAGCGTGGGTGCATGTTCCGCGGCCTGTGACGCCCTCGTTCAAATTTCCACGCGGACGCTAACCCTCGGGCCCGTGCAGCCGGGAATGCAGCCGCACCCTGAGCCCCGCAGGCGACATCGTGAAGCCGAACAATTCCGAGACATCCTTCGACGCTCCGACGCGCTCAACGTCAAAGTTTTTGTAAAGCATCGACAGGAAGGTCTTCATCTCAAGTAGTGCGAGCGAGCGACCCGGGCACATGCGCGGACCCGAGCCGAACGGAAGGTGGGTTGAGACATTGTGCGGCCCGCTAGCGTCCCCAAGCCAGCGCTCCGGCCGGAACGCGAACGGGTCGACGAAGTTCGTTTGATCGAGAGTCGGGGGACGCGGAAGGACGGCCACCCCCGTTCCCTTTGGCAACATGAAGTCCCCCAGCGCCGTGTCCACATTGGCGTCCAGTATCATTAGCGGTGCAACTGGGCGCAGACGCATCGTCTCGTTCGCAACCGCGTTCGCCCGGTTCAGTCTGTTTGCAGCGTCGACATCAACGGCGACGTTTTCGGAACCGATCACTGCGTCAGCCTCGCGTCGCAGTTCCGACGCCCATTGCGGACAGTCGCAGAGTTGATGAACGGCCCACGCAAGTGTGAACGCGGTCGTGTCTTCACCAGCAAGAAGCATCGTTAGGAGGTTGGACATGATCACATCGTCGGAGAACGGTTTGCCCTCCTCGTCAACCGACGTGAGCATCGCCTCGATGAAGTTTGATGGCTTGTTCGCACGATCCGGCTCCTCCTTCAGGCGGGCGCGTGCGTCGGACAACAACCCGTCGAGCCAATCGCGGACCTTGGCGAAGGCGCGATTGAGCCTCCGATCCGACGGCATGGGGACATAGCGCCAGATCGGAAAGACCGCGAATATCCGGCGGCTAATCGCCGGTAAGATCACTTCGAGTTCCCGTTGGATGACGTCACCTGCCTGCTCAATCGTATTAGCGTCGTGACCAAACGCGATCAGCATGGTGACGTCGACGGTGAATTGTTTGAGTTCGTCGACGACATCGAGCACTTCCCCGTCGGTCGCGGACCTCTCCCATCGCATCTTCATCCGCTCAGAAACCGTCCGGATACTAGGGTAGAGCTGACGGAGGTTGCGCTGTGCGAGAGCCGCCACCGAGAGCTTGCGCTGCGGGCGCCATGCCTCGCCCTCCGCGTTGAACACCCCTCGGATCCCGATCTCGGACAGGACGACGTCCATCTTTGAGCTGCGGCGGAAAGCCTCGGGTCTCGTTCGCAGAGTCTGCTCGATCAATGCCGGGTCGGTCGTCGCGACGACCCGTTTAGAACCCATCCTGAACTGGTAGATCGAACCGTAGCGACCGGCCCATTCCTCCAGAATGAGATGAACCTTGGTGGCGTCGAGTTGATGCATGTTGCCGACCAGCGGCCAGCCGTTTGGGCCCGGCAGGTCGTCAAGGGACCTTGTCGCCGCGTTGAGCGCAGATCGCTTCTTGAGCCCCGTGACGTCGACAAAGACGCCGCCATCGCGCTCGGCGACAGGACAAGATGCCAGACATTCGGGCCCACCTTCGCGCTGCCCGGAACCGACCGAGAAACGCCACCGGTGATTGCGACAGACGAGAGCGCCGCCGTCGAGTTCCCCCTCACCGAGCAGCGCGCCCTGATGTGGACAACGGCCTTCGAACGCGCGCCAGTTGCCCCTAGACTTCACCAACACGATGTCCGCTTCGTTTGCGGACAAAGCAAAGGGACCATCGCCGTTGAGTTCACTGAGCTGCGCGACGCGAATGAATGTCTCGGACTTCATGACCGCTCCTCACACCGGACAACCTCCTCGGACAGTAACTACCCAATTAAGCCCGGACGGTTCACGCCACTGCCCTGTTGTCCACCATAATCTCTTTGAAGGACTGGTGCACATGACCCTTCCCCCGCTGTGACGAGCATCACCCCTGGAGTGGCTGAGGCTTCGCCACGGGCGAACCGCTAAATCGCGGGCTGCCGTCGGAGGGTGAAGTCCCCCTGCGAACCGTGACGGTGGCAGCTTCAGAAAATGCCTAACGTTCATCCGAATCGAGCCAGGCGGGGACTGCGAATTCGATGAACAGCTTGCACCGCCACTGCGGGCTGCCAATTGGTTTCCTCTTCCGAGGCCGGTCCTTCGATCGATGACTGCTTTCCGCCCGAGAACGAAACCGCTCGCGCGGTAGGGGCGGCGAGGGACGGCTGGAGGGACTGAAGGACTGAGGAGGAACGCGAAGGCGCGGCTCTGTCTCAAGATCGTGGGGTTCAACCCCATGCGAGACAGGAGCTTTCGATGTCCGACAAGCCCATCAGCCCGCTGCGTCAGCGCATGATCGACGACATGACGGCGCGCCGGTTCAGCGAAGACACGTCCAGAGGGACTACGTTCGCAATGTGAGGAACTTCGCGGCCTTCCTCGGCCGATCGCCGGATACGGCGACGAGCGAGGACCTTCGCCGCTTTCAACTGCATATGGCGCAGCAGCAGATCAGCCCCGGATCGATCAACGCCGCCATCGCCGCGCTGCGGTTCTTTTTCACCGTGACGCTCGAACGGCCCGACCTCGTTCGTCCTCTGAGGATCGTGAACAAGCCGCGCAAGGCGCCGGTCGTGCTGAGCCAGGAGGAGGTGGCGCGTCTCCTCCAGGCCGCGCCGGGCCTCAAGTACAAGGCCGCGCTCAGCGTCGCCTACGGCGCGGGCCTGCGGGTGTCCGAGGTCGCGAACCTGAAGGTGTCCGACATCGACAGCCAGCGCATGACGCTGCGGGTCGAGCAGGGCAAGGGACAGCGGGACCGCTACGTGATGCTGTCGCCGCAACTGCTCGAACTCCTGCGCGAATGGTGGAAGGCGGCGCGGCCGCAGGTCTGGCTGTTCCCCGGCCAGAACCCGATCAATCCGGTGACCGCGCGTCAGCTCAACCGCGCCGTCACCGCCGCCAAAGACCTGGCCGGCATCTCCAAGCGCGTGTCGCCGCATACCCTGCGGCACAGCTTCGCCACCCATCTGCTCGAGCAGGGCGTCGACATTCGCGTGATCCAGGTCTTGCTCGAAATGGCTACATAGTGCCCACGAACAGCCGGCTGATGCGCGCATCAGCTACCGGTTCCATCCGCGCTTCGGCGAAGTGGTGCAGATCAGGCGACGGCTCGAAAGCGGCGGCGTCGAGTTCGTCGTCGTTCTTCAACCGGACGGCTCGTTCGCCTGCTTGCCGGCATGGATGACGGAAACGGCGGCGTCGCGTTTCACGATCAGCGACCAGCCGCATTTTCCACTCCACATCTTGCGCTCGATGCGCATGGAGGTCGATGCGCTCCTAGGCTTTCTCCTGCCCGAATCAAAACCGGAGGGAGCCCAAAATGGCGCGCAAATCCGAACATCGCCAACATCGCCAACGAAGCCTGTTCGACGAGGAGACGCCGCTCGTGAAGCCATGCCCGGCTCGCATGGTCGAACTCGCGGGCGTCGTGGAAGCTCTGCTCCGCGAGATCGCGGCAACGCTGGTCCAACGTAAGAAACGGGGCGATCATCCATGAGCAAGATCACAGCCGAGCATCTGCAACGCATCGCTTGCGTTTATATCCGTCAATCAACCCCCGATCAGCTCGTGCACAACCTCGAGAGCCAGCGCCGGCAATACGGGCTTGCCGATCGCGCCAGGCAGCTTGGCTGGACGACTGTCGAAATCATCGACGACGATCTCGGACGATCGGGCGGAGGCGTCGTCCGTCCTGGCTTCGAGCGGTTGTTGACCGCAATCTGTGACCGTCGCGTCGGTGTGGTGCTTGCCATCGAGGCTTCGCGCCTCGCCCGCAACGGCCGCGACTGGCACACGCTGATAGAGTTCTGTGGATTGGTCGGCACGATCCTCGTCGACGAGGACGGAATCTACGATCCTCGCCATCCCAACGATCGATTGTTGCTGGGTATGAAAGGCACGATGAGCGAACTCGAATTGTCGCTGTTCCGCCAGCGCTCGCAGGAGGCGTTGCGCCAGATGGCGCGTCGCGGCGATCTGGTTCTCGGCGTGGCCGCGGGCTATGTGAAAGTTGGGCGCGGCCGGATCGAAAAAGATCCGGACCAGCGCGTCCAACAGGCCATTCAACTCGTCTTCACGAAATTCGCCGAGTTCCAGAGCGCGCGGCAGGTGCACGTCTGGACCAGAGACGAAGGGATCGAATTGCCCGCCAAATCGCGGCGGGGCGAGGCGCACGGCGTCGTGTGGCGCTTGCCGCCCTACAACATCGTGCACAACATCCTGACCAATCCGATTTATGCCGGCGCCTATGCATTCGGGCGCACGACGAGCCGGATCAGCGTGGTGGAAGGTCGCAAGCGCGTTCGTCGTGGCGTGCGCCGGCCGATCGATGAATGGGACGTTCTGATCAAGGACCATCACTCCGCCTACATCAGCTGGGACGAGTTCGAACGCAACATCAAGGCGATCGCCAACAACGCGACCGGCATGAGCAGCGCGCTCGCTCGCGGGGCGGCCCGTGAAGGCGAGCTGTTGCTGCCCGGGCTTCTGCGCTGCGGCCACTGCGGGCGCAAACTCCATGTGCACTACGGCGGCAAGCTCGGTCGCTACAACTGCTATGGCGCGCGCATGAACCACGGCGCCAAGCGATGCATCTCGGTGAGCGGCCTGAGCATCGACGCGGCGATCGCCCGGGAGGTGCTGCGCGTCCTGAGACCGCTCGGTTTGGAAGCGGCGGTCAAGGCCCTATACGGGCGATCGAGCCCTGTCCGCCGAACTTATGGAGGATGGCTACGGTCGGTTCTGCGTCGGACGCTTCACGCAGAACTCTCGAGTACAGGGAAGACGTGTTTCCGGAACAACCTCGCGCAGGTCCCTTCTTCGCGAACCTGGGGGCTTCCTCTTGGGTCTCCTGACCGGATTCCCCGGGCTTCAGCCCGGCTGGGGCGACGCTCAAGGTTGGGCGGGGCGGGCAGTGACCCTGCCTGAAGGATGGACCGCGATCGAGATCGAGCGGATCTGGATCGGTGGGCGCCCGTACAAGCTCGTCGCACGCCAAGGAGCGGAACGAGCCCAAATGACTCCGCTCTGCCAAGATGTTCGCGGAAGCTAAGGACAAACGCTGTTAGTCCCCGCTTCTGCGCAGCGCACCGACGCAGACCGCGCGCAGCTTGGAGTTCAGACCGCCGTTGGCGCGCCGGATCGTCCGGGAACAGGTTTTTTGGCTCGCGGCGGCGGGTCCTTTGCCTTCGGCACACGAAGCCCTCCATGCGGAAGGCAATTCGTTGGCTCTATGCTGCCGCTGCATATGCTCATGAAATTGGGACGATCGTCACAAAAAGCCCCGCGCTCGGACGAACCCGGCGGCGGGGCCAGGCGCGCCGGTTTCGGTGATCATTGACAAGGGAAGGGGCGCGCCTCGTGAAATTCAGTCGGCCTGCGGGAGTTCCGTCCAAGCGGCTTTCGGTCGCCTCAGGGCTCTGCATGGAACGAGTCGCCCCCCTGCGGAGTTTCAAAGTAGACGCGTAGTTGCAAGCCCCCAGGAACTCAATGAAGATCGCTCAGATAGCACCGCTGATGGAGAGCTGCCCGCCCCAATTGTACGGGGGAACTGAGCGGGTCGTCTCCTATCTCACCGAGGAACTGGTCCGGCAAGGCCACGACGTGACTCTCTTCGCCAGCGGCGACTCGATCACCTCCGCTCGACTTGAAGCTTGCTGTGAGCGCGCCCTTCGTCTTGATGCCAACGTGACTGACCCTGTTCCTGATCATCTCATCATGCTCGACAAAGTCCGCAGGATGGCCGAGCAGTTTGACATCTTGCACTTTCACGTTGACGTTTTGCACTATCCGTTGGCTGTCGACTTCGCGGCCCGAACGATTACGACCATGCATGGACAACTCGACATTCCAGAGTTGCGGAGGGTGCACGCAGCCTTTCGCGGGTTCCCTTTGGTTTCGATTTCGAACGACCAGCGGCTCCCGATGCCGCCAGTCAAATGGGCGGGAACCGTCTATCACGGCCTTCCACGCAATCTGCTTCCTTTCAATCCTGCTCCGAAGGGCGGATATTTCGCGTTTCTGGGACGAATCTCCCCGGAAAAGCGGCCCGACCTCGCAATCGAAATCGCCGTCCGCGCAGGAGCGAGATTGAAGATAGCGGCCAAAGTCGACAGGGTCGACCAAGCCTATTGGAAGAATGTAATCAAACCCATGATCGACTCGTCTCCCAATGTGGAGTTCGTCGGGGAGATCGGCGACCGGGACAAGGGGGACTTTCTCGGAAACGCGGACGCCCTGCTTTTTCCAATTGATTGGCCGGAGCCATTCGAACTCGTCATGATCGAGGCGATGGCCTGCGGCACTCCGGTGATCGCTTTCCGGCGCGGCTCAGCGCCAGAAGTCATTGACGACGGCGTGTCCGGCTTCCTCGTCGACGACGTGCCCCAAGCCACCGCGGCTGCCAGGCGGGTCGCTGAACTCGATCGCACGCACGCGCGAGCGGCTTTCGAACGTCGCTTCGACATCGAACGAACGGCTCGCGAATATGTGCAAATCTACCGTGGGCTCGTTCGCGCGGAAGAGACCCGTAGGGACGGGAAGCGCAATGGTGTCGCGCGGAGCCTCATTCCGCCTGCTCAGCGTGGCTATCGGCCCATTCTGGCCGAACTCGGCGCAGAAGTTCCGAATGCGACGCAGGTGGACTGACGCTTCGAGGCCTTTTTTCAGGGCAAACCGCCCCTCAGCTGCTTGTGAGCTCGCCGATCAATTCGTCCGGTCGAGCACGTCGACGACCACGTGACAATTCGAGCGAAGAAGTTCCTCCGCGCCACGTTTTGTTTGCGAAACTACTCACGGGCCTGCCCTAGCGCGGCATCAAGTCCAGCAGCTGGAGATCGAGGCGCTCACGGGTCGCAACACGCCAGCGCGTGTAGTAGCGCTGCCCGGGGCCTCGGGCGGAATGGAGCGGGTGAAATCAGTTCTCTCGGGATGGCGATGCGCGAGGGTTGTCGCGACCGGCAAGACCTTGTCCATCCATGGCGTCGGCCAAGGACCTTCGGCCGAAAATATCCGCTGCATGTCAACGCAGAGGTGGACGCTGCGCTCGGTCAGGGGAAGAGGCAATAGCTGATCGCCCATGCCACGCTCAGCCTTCTACAGCCATCGCCGCACCTGCCATCCGAGCACCGCGACGGCAAGCCACGAAGCCGCAGCGAGGACGAGGGCCCAGGCGGGAGACTGCACGATCATCAGCCAGATCACGAGGCCGAAAGCCGCCAGCCCGAAACTTCCGAGCACCGCTCCGGCGGCATCGAGCGCCGCGGCTTCCTTGCCGCGCCGCACTCCCGGCAGACCCGCTTTCTCCTTGCGTTCCCGGACATGCTTTTCGATCAATGTCGCGCTTGCGGGAAAGATCGCGGGAAAGGCGAGAAACAGACCGCCAATGACTGGCCCGAAGCGGGCCGCGATGAGGCCTGCGACTACGGTCATCGCCCCGCCAAGCACGAATCTGACGAGATACTCGTACCAACGCGTCTGACGAAGGGCGGAAGGCTTGAACTGGACGATCATGAGAGTTGAAACAGGGCCGCGGATGCACCAAGCGCAACAGCGAACCAGACAATGAGAGCTGCCATCGTCGCAGTCCACGATGACAGCAGGAATTTTTTGAGCAACACGCACACTGTCCAGCTGTAAAGGGCAAGCGCGAAGGCCCCCACGATCATCGAGCGACCTTCCAGGGCCACGAACGGAGCGCCTTTTTGCGACAGGGTGATGAGAAGGGTCGCGAGGGCAATCGAGGGAGCAGCGCCGAACAAGCCCGCGAAGCTTTTGGGGCGCAAAGTGTCGCCAAGCGCCGCGAACGCAGACACCGCGATCCCCCCGGCAAGGAACCGCAAGCTATATTCAAGCATTGTTGCCCTTGTGACATCCTCTGTCAGCTAATGGTTTATCTGTGACGTCAGGTCGGCGCTTTCTTCCTCGGTCATTACGGTCCTTGCGCATCAAACAATATTTGGCCAGCACGCTCTCCTACCGCACGTCCAGTATGACGGCTTCGCCGCCGGTCATTTCCACCGTCTCTCCGGGCCCGTGCGTCAGAACGGCCCGCGCGAGCGGCGACACGTAGGAGAGCGTGCCGCGCGAGGGATCGGCCTCATCTTCACCAACGATCCTGAAGCTCTGCTCGCGGCCGTCCACTCTGCGGAGGCTGACGGTCATGCCGAAGGATGCCGTTCTTTTGTCAGCAGGAGGTTTGACGACTTCCGCGCTCGCGCGCCGCGCTCTCCAGTAACGGACTTCCCGCAAAGCAGCGGCGGCGGCTTCCCTGTCGCCTTTGTCTGTTGCGGCGCGGTGCGCCGCCTCGAAACGGCCGAGAGCGGCCTCAATCGCCGCAAGCCCCGCTTCGGTCACAAAATTGCGGTGAGGCGATATCGGCCGGTCAGGAAGTTCGGCTAAGTCGTTCTCGTCCTCTTTCACGAAGGCGCGGCTCATTGTGGGTTACCGCTGTTGCAACGGTCCTTGCTTCGACTTGAGGGCATCGTTTTTCGCCTTGGTGAGGTCCGGGTAGAACTGTCCAGTTCGGAGAATCCCTCAAATGAGGTAGGAGTCTGCGCTCTAAGATTGGATTCGTCGCCGGCACCTAGCCGTGGTCGCTGGGGCAACGCGAATTGATCGCTTCCATTGGTGGTGTAGGCCATGGCTTCGTGGCGCGTCGATCTCCGCCGCCGAAGAGGTAGACGATTATGCGTCTTCCGAAGCAAATTCCCTACAGTGATCAAGATAGGCCCGCTCATGGTCTGCCAGCAACTCGACGAGGCTCGTCCATAGCCAACTGGGCGCGTTCAGGGATTTGGACCGGCTGCGCTGCAATTCGCGTTGCCATTCCTTGCGAGTGCCGGCATCCATTTGCCGCCCGTGGGCTTTGCCGACGACCGCCGCGAGAAACCCGGCCACCGCTATCGCATCCTCGCTCGTCAATTGTTCGACTTCGATCTTGCGATCTTGAGGCATAAGCTCGCGTACGAACACGGAATTTCCGTCCAGCTTCCCCGCAAGCATTCTGTCGCCCAGATAAGGGGACAAGTGGCGTGCTCCTTCGACAACGCGCTCCGCCTGGTCAGAAGGCATTTTCGCGCGCGTGGCATGCGGGGCAGATGCTTTCACCGCCTCTTTCAGATCCACCAAGCAATAATCTTCTTCGTTCCCATCCACATGCAACAGAACGGCGTAACGCGAGCGGCCCAGAGAGCTGCAACCTTTCACCCAATAGGCGGCGTCAACGAGTTTGACTTCTTCGTTGTCATCGCGCGAGCGCAGACGGGTGGCGAGGCGGTGCATTTCTTTATCCGCCACGAGCCTTTCGATGTCGCGCTTCTCCTGCCGGGAGAGGGGCCAAAAGCACTTGCCAATGGGAAGAGTTGGGTTCGTGCCTTCGAGGTCCTCGGCGGCAAGCGATTTCCAAGACGCCGTGGCAGCTTTTTTCGCGACGCGGCGCACCGGCTCGGGCTCTTCGATGTCCCGGCTCTCGTCGAAACCGTGCGCGAACGCGCCATGGTAATCCTTCATGATCCGCTCGACCATCCGAACGGTTGTCAGGCCCGGTAGGTCGGACCCTCTCGCTGCCGATGCAAGCGACAAGCTCAGCCGAATGAGGTCATGCGCAGGATTTCCGATGACGGTCTGGTCGAGATCGCGAATTTGAATCTGGATTTTGCCGCTGGCGTTTCCGACCGGGCCAAGATTGCCCACGTGGCAATCGCCGCAAATCCAAATCTCCGGCCCCTCTGGGAGCGCGCCGCTTTCCACTCTTTCGAGCCACTCGTAATAGCGAACCGTATTGCCCCGCACGTAAGCATGCGGGGATCGGGCCATCTTGCTCTTGCGAATGTTTTCCAAACGAGACGCGCGTCCGCCGGGACCGGCGACACTCTGTTTGTTTTTCACGATTGTTTTTTTGCCTGGATATCGCTGTCGGACTGGTCGAGAGAGTGGCCTCGCGGCCACCCTGATTGTCGCTTTCCGCTACGCCGCCATCTTAGTGGCAGCCATCTTGTCGGCCTTGCTCGCCCCGATTTGCGTCAGCAGCTTTTCCGCCTTCATCTCCTCCTGCAGACTTTCGTTCAACAAGGCCGCGGCTTTCGGCATGTTGAGCTGACCGGCCCACGCAATGAGTGCGCCGTAGCGCGCCATCTCATAGTGTTCGACCGCTTGGCCCGCTGCAACCAGACCGGTATCGATCGCGGCGCTTTCGCCAAAATCCTCGATCGTTTCCTCGCCCTCCGCCACGATGCCATTTATCGCCTCGCAGGGCTTGGTTTGCGGCCGCTTGCCCAACATTTCGAACACTTGTTCGAGACGCTCGATCTGGCCCTGTGTCTCTTCGCGGTGCGTCGTAAAGGCTTGCTTAAGTTCGGGCACCTGGGCCGCCTTCACCATCTTGGGGAGAGTCCGGAAAATCTTCTTTTCCGCGTAGTAGATATCCTTCAACTGCGCCAGAAACAGGTCGCTCAGTGTTTTCTCAACCATGGGAATCTCCTTGTTCATACGTAATGACGCCTGAAGTGAAATATGGTTCCCGCTGAATGTCATCACGCGGGATGGAACACCACTTTCACGCAGCCGTCCTTCTTGGTTTTGAAGGTCTGATAGAGATCGGGGCCCTCTGCGAGATCGGTGCTGCGGTGGGTGATGAGGAAGGTGGTGTCGACCTTCTTTTCTTGAATCAGCTTGGTCAGCGGTTCGAGATAACGTTTTACATGGGTCTGGCCGCTGCACAGCCTGAGGCCCTTCTGCACGATGGAGCCCATGTTGACCGAAACAGGACCCCCGTAGACGCCGGGAACCGAGACCACCCCGCACGGCCGCACCGCCTTGATCGCCTGGTCGAGAACATAGGTGCGCTCGGCCGGCATGACTTTCTCCTTCACGGCGCTGACGAGACCGCCCTGTCCGTGACCGGGACTCGCTTCCATGCCGACGCAGTCGATCACGACATCGGCGCCTTCGCCTTTGCTGATCTCCTTGATCCGTTCGTAGACGTCTTCTTCGGCGAAGTTGATGATGTCGGTGGCGCCGGCCTTTCGCGCCATGGCGATCCGCTCCGGTACGGTCTCGATCGCGATGATGCGCTCCGCGCCCAGCACCTTGGCGGACTGGATCGCGAACAGACCGACGGGACCCGTGCCCCAGATCGCCACGATTTCTCCGCCCTTGATGCCGGCCTGCTCGGCGGCCTGATAGCCTGTGGGAAAAATGTCGGTGAGGAAGAGCACTTCCTCGTCCGTCATTCCGTCCGGCACTTTCATGGGCGCGACGTCGGCCATCGGCACGCGCACATATTCGGCCTGGCCGCCTGCGTAACCGCCTGTAAGGTGGGAGTAGCCAAACAGGCCGGCCGTCGTGTAGCCGAACTGTTCGGCCGCCATCGCCGCGTTGCGATTGGATCGCTGGCACACCGAATAATTGCCGAGCTTGCACTGGCGACATTCGCCGCAATTGATGTTGAAGGGAACGACGATCCGATCGCCCTTCCTGAACTTATTATGAGCCGAGCCCGTCTCGATCACCTCGCCCATAAACTCGTGTCCGAGGATGTCGCCGCTCTTCATCGTCGGCATCAGGCCATCCATCAGATGAAGGTCTGAACCGCAGATCGCGCAGCTCGTCACCTTGATGATGACATCTCGACCATCCTCGATTTTCGGGTCGGGGACGCTATCGCAGCGAATATCATTCGTGCCGTGCCAGCAGAGCGCCTTCATGAGTGTGCCTCAGCGATTTTGAGCGAGATGGAAGTTGGGGGCGCAGGGCGAAAAAAGTTCGCCCTGCCGCTACGAGGGAGCGCCGGGATGTCGCGCGAGGCGTCAGGCTGAGCCAAGAGCCGACATCCCGGAGATTTGCGACTGCTAGCTAGGCCGTAGGGACCGCAGCGCCCGCTCGCTTCTTCCGCGGCTTCGATGACCGCGAGTCATGGCCTTCGTCGTCAGCGTTGATCGGCGGCAAGGGCAGGCCCCCTTCCGGACTGCGGATCGGCCACGTATTCGAAATCGGGCTCCTCATTCCACGGACCCCGCACGTCCTCGTCCTGCGAGAGATTGAACACGAGCTTGACCGTCTCGTCCGGCGGGATGTTTCCGAAGAACGGATCATCCAACTTGCCCATGGCGTCGAGCGCCTTCATGAACATATTGGCGTGGGTGATCTCGCGGGTGAGAAGATGGTGCAACGTCTTCTTGGTGCCCTCGTCGTCGCAGGCCTTGATCAGCGACTCGTAGGTCTGGCGGGCGCCGGCTTCGGCCGAGATGTTCGCTCGTAGATCGCGAACAACGTTGCCGCCTTCTTGGATGTAGGCTGCTGTCCAACAGCTGCCCTGGCTGTCGAGGAAGTGGGGGCCGCCGCCCTTGAGTTTGAACAGCGGAGCGTCGTGCACGGAGGTCTGATCAAGTTCGCTCGTATGTTGCGCGATCAGCTTTCCGACCATTTCCAGATGACTGAATTCCTCGATGGCGATGTCCTGGAGCATGTCCCGGATGCCGGCATTCTCGACATGAAACGACTGCACCCAATATTGCAGCGCGGCGGTCAATTCGCCGGTCGCTCCTCCAAATTGCTCGAGGAGATACGTGCCAAAGCGGGCGTCTGGCGTTCCGACATTGACGGGTTGAATCAGCTCTTTGCGATGTAAAAACATAGAATTTCCTTGCCTTGCTAAGTTAATATCTTTCGTTGCTCGAATTGAGAATGTCGTTTTGCTATTTTTGTTCCGAGCGAGTTCAGGAAAGTTTCAGTATTTTCTTCGATCTCAAGCACAAGTATTGGGTTTTTCATACCGCGCGCGGATCAATTCAGCTTGCTGCGTTGGCGTGAAATCATTTCCCGACAAAGAGGAACCATCTCCGCGTTCAGTTGTTCGTTAGATACGATCACAACTAGATTGAGGAGACGTCACAATGAACAAAGACAATTTTGAAGGAACTATCCGCTCGGCGGTCGGTCAGGGCGAAAAGATCTTGGGTCAGGCCACGAACGATAGGTCAACAACGGCTCAAGGCTATTACGACGACGCGGCGGGGAAGGCGCGGTCGGCCGTGGGAAACGCCAAAGATGCGGTCAGCGGCGGAGCCGATGCGATTTCCTCCCTCGATTTCTCCGGGTTACGCGACGAGATCAGCAAGCTGACCCAGAAGGTTTCCGACCTCACGCAGAACCAGGTAGCAGCAGGGCGAGACCAAGTGGTTGGCGCGATGGGAGCGGCCGGCGAGACCCTCTC
>CAVXVE010000008.1:0-79091 GCA_963764955.1 uncultured Alphaproteobacteria bacterium
CTCGCCGCCGGATTGGCTTCGGCAGTACTACGGCGGGGGCCTTTGGGGTAGCCGGCTATGGCGCCAACGGTGCTGGGGGCGAGCTGACGGGGTACAGCTCCAGCTCCTCCAAGGGCGTCGCCTTGCTCCAATCGGCGTAGCGCGTGCCGTTCTTCGTGTAGCGGATTTTCACTGGCATTGTGTGCCTCCGGGCCAACTCAGCCCCCGATATAGCTGCTTCGCTTTAGCGGCCCGGCAGACGGGCCTTATGACCAGTGGATACCTGGGCAGTAGCGCCGCTATCGCGGGTACTGATCCCCCACTTCGTCGTGGCAGCCAATCAGCAAAGCACCTTGGCGATTACAGTTGGCCAAAACCCACGCCCTATGCTGTTCGACGTTGGCGAGAGTGGTTAGGTGGTCTTGGTACAGCAAGGCCCCAGGCCGACAACGCCGAGCGGCGAAGAGTAGCCCAGGACCTTGAGCCCCGCCTTGGATGTGGCGAGGAACAAGAGGCCGGGGATGAGGATAGCGGCCCCAATTGGGATATGCATCACGCGGCCTCCTCACCTCCCCCACCGAACAGCCGAAGCAACCGCAGCAGTCGCTATGCGACGCGCTCGCATCTTCGCGCGTCGCGCCTGCCAAAAGGCTCGCCACTGCTGCGGCTTCGTTGGCTTCGGCTCTGACCAAAAAAACAAGTCGGCGGCCTTTGGTATAGCGCCTCCTCGGTTTGCGAGCGTCGAAGAAGCTGTTGACGACGATCATGATGAGGAGAAACTCCCAAAATTCGTGACTGCTCATCACGCGACCGATGGTCGTCATCACGCAGCCATCCGCTCATGCACGTCTCGACCTGCTTCAGCATCAGCGCGAATAGACCCGTGCTCACGGATTGCCCAACGAAATAGCGGCGACGGCGGCGGCGAGGTCGGATCGCGCGCCAATCTTCTGTTCAAGCCATACACCCGTCGCGGCCGTCGCAGGGCGGCGGATCGAGGCTCAAGGCCGCACAGGAGGCCGCTGGCGGCCTTTCTGTGCCGCCCCCAGTATTCCCCTATCCAAGAACGAAAACGGCCGAGCTGAGCCGCCTATGCGAACCGGGCAGCCTGATGCCGCTGGCTCGTCAACCGCGTCGGTGAAGCACCAGCCCGTTGGTCAGGCGAACGCCATGCGTTCCAATGGCGAGAACACGCTCGCCGCGCAGGTTCCACGTCAGGCCGCGCCCAACGTCGAACAGCTCCCCCGGCCCTCCAGCCAATTTCGGCGGCTTCTTTTCCGAAGGCGTCGAGGAAGCGCCCGCCGTCGTCGAGCGCCCCGCGCCATTCCACTCCGACACTCCTTCCGGCTTCTGGCAATTTAGTCGCGCCCCGGCGTGGATCGACCGGCCGGGACAACGTCCGATGCTAGGCCAGCGCGTTCCTCGACTTGGGCGGGATCGTGCCCCGTTCGACTTTCGGCCACCTTGCTTTTCCTGTTCCCTGAATTTCGGGCGTAACCGGCGTAACCGGCGTAAATAGTGGGTGTCTGGCCGTAACTGCGGGCGTAACGGTTACGCCTGCGGTTCCCGTCCTCGATCTTTCGCCCCGCATGACCCGTCGAAGCTCGGCAAGCGCCTCGGCCATCATTCTTCGCCCCCTTGGAGGATACGGGGCGTGACGGCGTAGATGCGCATCGGCTTGCCGGCGATCTTGCGAACGGGTTGATAGCCGTCCGCTGCGCGCTCGATCATGCCCCGCTCGGCGAGCACGCGCGCGGCGAATTTTGGATCGAGGGGCCGGCGAAAATCTCTTTCCAACTTTCAGGGGGGATCAGCCAGCGGCGATCCTCGCCTCGGCCCTCTCGCCAGCCAGCGCGGTTGGGAACGGGCTTCGCGTCGGGATCATCAAGGTTGTCGAAGCGCGCTTCGCCGTTCGCTTCAACGAACAACCGCAACTGCGCGATGACTTGCCGGGCCTCAGCAGGCTCCAGCCCTCCGCGCGCCTCGATCCACTGCGTTAGCGCCCAGGACGCGGCCGCCCGCGCCTCACCTCTGCGCCAACCCGTCAGCCCAAGCGCAGTCGCAAGCTCGCCCGCAACCGCAATGAGCGCCAGCCGTTGTGCTGCGCGGTCAACTTGTCCGTCGGCACCGGGCGGAACTTCGGTCAGGACGAAGTCCTTGACCAGGGATCGCACGTCATCGCCACTGAGCGCTTCCGAAACCAGACAGCGCACAAATTCTCGCCCGGCTGAGCCATAGGCGGATGCGGCGGCACGCTTGCACTCCTTAGCGAAAGCTGCCGCATCGCCGTCCGGCCCGGCTTGATCGAAAGCGCCAAACGGGCGTGAGGCGGGGATGTCCAACATCCGCACCATTTGGCCTGCTCGAATTTTTCGTCCGCGATCCTCAATGAGCTTCGCGTCAACCGGCACCTCGCCGCTCGATATCGTCGGCACGCGCCATTCGCGAAGTTCGCGAAGCGATCCGTCGCGGTTCGCCCTCGCTTTGCCGGCACCGTTGGCGAGTGAGTGTAGAGGGCCGCCGCCATTTCGCGCGCCTCGACTTGTCCGACTTCGTCCAGGATCAGAACGGTGTCCGTCGCCCCGGCGGCCGAGCCTTCCAGCCCGTTCGCCGTCGCGCGCCATGTGCGGACATAGCCGGGAATGTCGCCCCTACCCCAAACGCTTGCCCCCAGCGCCAGAAGCGTTGTTTTGCCGGTGGACGATTGACCGAAGAAATGGACGCCGCCGCCTTCCATGCCCGCTAGTCCTAACAGCGGGCCGGCTAACGCAGCGGAAATGGCAAGCATGGGCAAAGCATGGCCGCCTGCGAGCCTAGCCGGCCCATTGCGCCAGTCTTCGAGACTTCCCCGCGTCTCGTAAGGGCCGTGCACCGTCGCGTCGAGAATGACAGGCTCGCCACCGCGCGGCGCAATCGTCTCGTCCGGTAGGACAAAAACCGGATGGCCGCCGATTTGCTGCCACCCCGTGCGCTGCACGACTGTCACGCGGCCATTCACCCGCACCGCCCAGAGATACCGGACTAAAGCGCGCTGGCCGTCCGGATCGACGCGCAAACCGATATCCGCAAGCTTCGCGCACAACGCCGAAGGCTCACCGTGCAAATCGGCGTCGGGCACATGATGCGTATGCGCTCGCCCATCGGGGTCGCACCAGCGCAGCATTTTGCCCCAGGCTCGCCCGCGCGGATCGCGGCACTCGCCCAACACTTCGAACGCCGCCGAAATCCAAATGGTTTCGGTCCGCTTGGCATTGCCCCGGCCGACTTCCTTTTCGAGCGTGAGGCCGTCGGCGTCCATCATGTAGGGGCCAAAAGACACATAAGCGGGCCCGCCATGAAACGGCTGCGCCACGCCCGCCGCTACATCGGCGAGCGCCTCCAAGTCCGGCCATTCTTCAATCGCGTCGGCGGCGTCATATCCCTCCGCCGGTTCGCGTGCGCCGCCTTTCGGGCCGATGGCGGCGAGCGCGGCAGCGTCGATAGTGGAGACGTCGCAGCCGAGCGCAGCCAGGATCGCGGCGACATCCGACCCGTAGAGCAGCCCCGCCTCGTCGTTGTCCGGCCAGATCAAGACGCGCCGGCCGGCAAGCGGCATCCAGTCGGTTCGCGCCGCCGATTGCGCGCCGCTGCTTGATGTGGTCGCGATGAAATCCGGGAAGATCAGCGCCGCCGCGTCGGCGCATTTTTCACCCTCAACAATGATGATTTTCGCGTCAGGACGCAGGGGATTTTGTCGAGATTGTAGAGCGGTCGCGGGGCTGGCCACGCCTTGTTTTTCCAGCCATTGCCGGTCCAGCACAGCGGGAGAATTTCCTTGCCGCCGTCGTCATCGTTGAAGCGCGCGACGTGGAAGAGAGGCTCGCCTTTCGCGTTCCGATACGTCCATGTCGCATGCGGCTTGCGTCGAAAGACCTTCCTTGCCGCGTCCTCGGCGCTCCCGGCGTCGAGCGGCGGGATCGTCGCGCCTCCGGCTTGCTCGCCGTCTCTAGCGCCGCCGCCTCGCGCTCGCTTCGGGATAGTGGCGAGAAATCAAGGCCGCTAGCCATCGGTTTCAAGGCCAAGCATCTGCGCCAAGAGCTGCGCCGCCTCGACCTGCGAAACGTCAGCGAGATAGGCGACAAGCGAAATCGGATCGCCCCCTTTGTCACCGGTGGCGAAGTCGGACCAGCGGCCGTTGTAGCGGTTGATCTTGAAGCTCCCTAAATGGCGATCAGGGCGGCGCGGATTGAGGGCGACGATTTCCATTCCGACCCGCTTTCCGCCCGGAAGTATGCGCGCTAGCACGGCAGGGAAGGCCGCCAGCGCTGCGCGGTTGATCTCGGCGAAGTCGATCAGGCCCGGTTTTCGATGGCCTTTGCCGGGCTCGCCAACGCGGCCTGGACGAGCCTCCTCGGCGCGCAAACTTTCCCGGCGTGCGCCGATCCGCCATCGTGGCCTCGCTTGATTTTGGAATTGGCCCGGCCTTCCGCGTTGGCGCGCGGGGCCGGGTTCTCGTCTGTGGCCATCACGCGCCCCCCGCCAAAAGCGCGTTGATCTGGTCGTCGCGGATCAAACGACGGTTGCCGATCTTGATGCTTGTGATTTTTCCTTCCTTCAGCAACCGATAGAGGGTCGCGCGGGACACCCCGCACATGTGGGCCGCCTCCGGAACCGAGAACGCACGTGGCTTTTCCTGGTTGTTTGCAGGCATAACCGCATCTCTTAAGACGTCCCGGCCGATCCGGCGACGTTGCATGCGGTCTACTATTTACTACGTTCGTTTCAGTCTCACATTGTTGGCCCCGGGCCAACAAATACTGATGCCATCATAACGCATTGCTTTAATTGAGGAATTGTTTGGTCAGCTATACGTCGGCATATGGCTCGTTTTTTGTTGCGTTTGGCCTCGCGCATCGCTTGGCAATTAAATAATTGTTTTGTCTAAGAAATTTTCGAGCGGCACCTGGAGTGGGGTGTCCCCGCTTTCAGAATGAACAACTTTTCCCTGGCGAGGCGTAACCGTTACGCCGTCGGTTACGCCCGAAACACCGAGAGTTACGGCAGGTACGTCGGTTACGCCTGAAAAACGATGAAGGGGGAAAGCGATGCAAGCCGAGGCTACGCCTGCCGCTTGAACGCCACGACGTTCTCGCCCACGCTTCCGTCGCAAAATCGCGCCCATGTGTCCATCAAATCGCGGCGCCGGGCGAGGGCGTCGCTTCGCCGGTAAGCTTGCTCCGCCCGGTCGCCGATGACGTGCGCCAGCGCGTGCTCAGCGATCTCGCGGGGGAAGTGCGTCTCGTTGCCCGCCCAATCGCGGAACGATGACCGGAACCCATGCACTGTCACGTCTACATCCATGCGGCGCAGCACCATTTCCATCGCCATGACGGAGAGCGGTCTGTTGGCAGTCTGGCCGGGAAACACATAATCGCCGGTTCGGGCGTCGTTCATCTTCTCGATGATCGCGGCCGCGCGACTGCTCAGCGGGACCCGATGCTCTCGGGCGGCCTTCGTGCGCCCGCGCGGGACCGTCCAAACCTTCTCGTCAAGGTCGATCTCCTGCCAGCGGGCGCCGAAAACTTCGCCGGATCGTGTGGCGGTGAGGATGGCGAACTCAAGCGCCAGCGCGGCGACCGCCTGTCGCTCCTGGAGGCGCGCGACAAAGGCCGGAATGTCCCGATAGGGCATCGCGGCATGATGGCCGCGCGCGAGCTTCTGCTGCCTCGGTAGCAGGTTCTCGAGATGCCCGCGCCACGCGGCGGGGTTCTCCCCGGTCCTGTAGCCCTTGGCCTTGGCAGCATTCAGAACACGCTCGATGCGCCCCCGAAGCCGGGAAGCCGTCTCGGGCTTCTTCTGCCAGATGGGTTGCAAGACTGCGAGAACGTCAGCCGTCTCGATCTTGTCGATGGGCTTGGCGCGCAACGGTTCGGCGTAGACGGTGAGCGTCATGCGCCATTGGGCCTTGTGCTTCTCGTTGCGGAAGCCCTCGGCCAACTGGCGGGCGATCTCGTCGGCAATCTCGCCGAACGTCGGGACGCCCTCGCCCTTCTTTTGGGCTTGGATCGGATCGACACCGCTGCGAGCCAGCCTGCGGCCCTTCAGCGCCCTCTCGCGGGCCTCGGCGAGCCCAACTCCGGAAGTCGACCCCCGAGCCCATTTCGCGCGGGCGGCCCTCGGAGCACCCATTTCTTCGCGCCGCTCGGCGAGACCGCCAACTGGAGCCCGTCGCCGTCGCCGTACTTGCCCGGCTTGGCGGTCTCCACCTTTCGTGCTGTGAGTTTGCCCATACCTTCGGTCCACAAGTCGGTCCACAACTGTGGATGAGAATGTGGGGTACAATATGAGACTTGCAAAGACAGGTTACGCGAAAAGCGTAATAATTCACAGGTGATTTGAGATGCCATGGAACGCCGAGGAATGACAGTATGACGGACGCCCCCTCCGCCACGATTGCGCTATCGATATTAATTACATCTTTCGTACGATCGCAATCCAACCTGCTTCAAAGGCCTGCGGCTGGGCCAATATTCTGATCACCAAGGACGGAGGCCCGGGCCGCATGTCCGCCGCAGCATTCGATAAGAAGATCCGGCACGGCTACGACTGGGACACTCATGAGGTGACGCCGGCGGATTCCCGGTCGTAAAACGCGCGCTGCGATCGTTTGCCGCGGCGCGGGCAAGGCCCAAGAGGGATCTCGGCTTGTGGCGACTCCTCTTCTCGGCCGCAAGCTGAGCCGCGCCCGGGCGTTCGCCGCCGCTCGGGCCGTCGACATTCGCGCGAGGCACAGGCGGTGGATTGTGAAAACGATCGCCATGCCCCGCGACCGCAGCTCGCATATGAGCGTGATCAGATTCTGCGCCACGTCCTCGGACAGCGAGGACGTCGGCTCATCCATGAAAAGGATTTTGGCGTCGAAGGAGAGCGCTTTCGCAATCTCGATCAGCTGCTGCTGGGCGACGCTGAGGTCGGAGATGAGAGCGTCCGGCCTCTCTCGGGATCCCACGATGCTTAAGACGCGCTCCGTGAGCCTTCTCAGCACGTTCCGGTCGACGGCGCCGAATCGCGCCCGCGACTCTCGACCGAGGTAGACGTTCTGCGCCGCCGTGCGGCTCGGAACCAAGTTGACTTCCTGGAAAATCATGGTGACGCCAAGACTTTGCGCCTGACGCACGCTCCGGATCTCGACCTCGGCGCTCAACTCGACCTTTCGGTCGGCTCCTGCATGGGGCTTGGCGGCGTGCTCGCGGCCCACTGCACGGTCGATCAGCATATGGGCGACGCGGCCGCGCTCACAACCGCGCTCGCCGCCGGAGCGCTCTACGGCGCCTTCAACGGCGCGCTGGTGGTCGGACTGCGCCTCAACTCCCTCATCGCGACCCTCGACACAGGTCTGATGGGGCGCGGCGCGATCTATGCGATGACCAACAGCATGCCGGTCAACGGGTTCTCGCGCGGGCTGCGCCACCTCGGCGCCGGCTATTTCTGGGGGCTGCCGACCCCGGTCTGGATCCTGTTGGCGCTGGCCGTTGTCATGACCATTGTCATGGCGCGCTCGAAGTTCGGCTGGCGCATTTACGCGATCGGCGGGAACGAAGAGGCGGCGCGCCTTTCGGGCGTGCAGGTCGACAGGCTCAAGTTGATCTCGTTCACAATCGCCGGACTGTTCGCGGCGCTCGGCGGCGTGCTGCTGACCGCGCACCTCGGCAAGCGGCGAAGTCAGCATCGGCTCCGGCTATGAGCTCGACGTCATCGCCGCCGTGGTCATCGGGGGTCTGCGGTTCGGCGCAGGCAGCGCGGGCGTGTCTCCGATCGGCATGCTGCTCGGCGTCGCGGTCATGTCGGTGATGTGCAGCGCGCTCTCGCTGCTTGACATTCCGTCGGCGTTTCAGCCAATCGTTCTCGGATGCGCAATCCTCCTAGCGATGGGGCTTGAACGCATGCGAAGCGCGCATCAGCCATAGCGGTCACAGATCTGGCGGCGGCTCACTTCGACGCATGGCAGCCGAGCGCAGTCGACAATTGGCTTGCGGCGTGTTGCAAATGAGCCAGCGCCCTCTTGCGCTGCGCCGAGCCAAAGCGCACCGCCGGGGCCGAAACGCTCATTGAGGCCACGCATTTCTGGAGGTGGTTGCGGATCGCGACCGCGACGCAGGTCGAGCTCAGCGTTCTTTCCTGGCGATCGACGGGACCATTGCCGCTTCCCCGTAGACGCAAACAGGCCGCCCGTGAAGTTGGACGCGCGTCCCGCGCCTTACGACGCGACTGAACATGCGCAAGGCGCCAAGGTGAACGCATCGGCGTTCGAGGCGGCCGTCCGGCGCGAACTCGATTCGGGCGAGCTTGCCGGGGTCGTTGCGGTCGCGACCCATGGAACGGCGCCGCTCTGTGAGCGCGCGTTCGGCTGGCGAGACCTGGCGAGCCAAGCCCCAATGACCTTGGACACCGTCTTCATGCTCGCGTCGATGACCAAGACGTTGACCTCGGTCGCCGCCTTGCAGCTGGTCGAACAGGGCAAGGTCGGGCTGGATCAGCCGTTGGGCGGCGTCGTTCCCGAGCTGGCCGATCTCAAAGTGCTGGAGGGCTTCTCGGCCGCCGGCGCGCCGCGGCTTCGACCCGCGAAGCGTTCAGTCACCCTGCGCCATCTGCTGACCCATACCTCCGGTTTTCGGACACGATGTATGGAGCGCGGACATCGCTCGCTACCAGGCGGCGACCGGACTTCCACCATTGAGCGCGCAGACCAACGCGTCGTTGCGACTGCCGCTGCTATTCGATCCGGGCGACAAGAACTGTACCCGGAAATGGTCAAACGGTGGGGCCTTCACGCGATGCTCACGCCTTCGGCCGGACCCGATGGACGGAGCGCCGGATCGCAAGGCTGGGGCGGCGTCGCGAATTGCTATTTCTGGATCGATCCCACCAAACGGATCGCCGGCGCTTTTTTCACGCAGATCATGCCATTCGGCGACAAGCGGGCTCTGGCCTTGAGCGCCGCGTTCGAACGGTGCGTCTACGGGCGACCGGGATGAGCGCCGCAAAAGGCGAAGCCGCTCAGGCAATCGCGCCGCCGCTCGTTCTTCCCGGTGAGCTCCCGGGCTCCCCTTCGAGAAGCCGTCAATGACTTCCGCCGCAGAAGCCACGCCGGCGGCGCAATCGCGAGCGCGCCCCGTCGGCCTTGCTCACCTCGGCCATTCCGCGCTTCGCGCCTGAGCTGTGCGAGATCGACTCGACGACAGGCGTTTTCGTCGAAAGTCCGGAGACACCGGCGACGAACGCCCGGGTGACGAAAGCCTGCGGCCGGAAGCCAAAGACAACGCTGTCTCCGGGCGTGGGTTTCGTTGGACCGGAAGCGTCGATCATGCCGTAGTAGTCGATGGCCTCGGGCGCGGGAATCTCGACGCCACGCAGCGCCGCCTCTTCCGTTCCTGGCTCGTGCGCGACGATCGCTTTCACCTGGTAAGCAGGAAAGACCGGGTCGATGTAGAGACCGCCGCCGAAGCAGAAGGCCTCGCCGCCAGAGAGGTGCGAGACCTCCGTTAGGTAGACGACGGCTGGCGCCTCGGGCAGATCGTCGCTCACATGCAACGGCGTCGTTCCTGTGAGCCCGTGTCCGGGCTCGACCTGGGTCGCGCCGGCTTCCGCAAGCGCTTCCAGGGTCACGGTCGAGGTCGTGCCCGGAGCGTTGATCTCGATCCCCCTGTGTCCGGCGCGCGCCAGCGCCTCAGACGCCTGTCGCAGGGTCGCGAGATTTGGCGTCGGCCTGACCGTGCGGCTCGCGGCGTCGAACAGCAATGCCGGAAAGGTCGTTATCCCGGCGAACCGGGCGCCCGGAATCTTGTCCAGAGCCGCCGCCATCGCAACGATGTCGGACGCGGGAAACCCGCCCTCGTGCCCGCGGTAGAAGCGATCGTTCTCGCCGCGGATGCGGGCGAGGAGCGGCTGCCTCTGTCCGAAGCTCTGTGACGCCGCCCCGGCTTCGGCCGCCTTTTCGGCGTTGAAGACCGTCCACCAGGCCGGCGACAGTCTGGCCGCGCTATCGGCCTCCCATTTCGGAATCTGGACGAGGTGGCCGATATGCCCGATCTCCATGCCCGCGCGCTTCGTCGCTAAAGCGCATTCCAGATCGACAGCGACGCTTCGCGCGATTCCTCACCGCATGACCGCATGGCAGAAGGATTCGTTGCGCCCCATCTGTTTGGTCATCGCCATCACGGTCAGGCCGAGCGGCTCCGCCCTGCGCGCGATCGCGCGAGCATTGTCCTCGACGGCGTCGAGGTCGATGACGTAGGTGTTCGCCGGCAGCTGGCCGCTTTGATGCAGCGCAATCGCGGCCTCGATCAGTCGCGGATTGCGCCGGCGGATCAAGTCGAGAAACATTGCGATCTCCCTTTAGCGCCGCACGTCGTCGACTGCGCGAGTAGGGTCGTGGGCTCCCGCTAAAAACGCGGCGAGGGCGACGATGCTGTCGTAATAGTCCTCAAGGCTCACATTCTCTTCCGTGGTGTGGCAGATCCGGATGTCGCCCGGCGCGAAATAGACGCCCGGAACGCCGATCGCCGACAGGATCGGCGCCTCCGACCAATAGGGGGCCGCTTCGATATTCCCCCGCTCGGGCCGAACCGCGCGAACAGCCGAAACGAGCCGACGCAAGCGAGCCTCGTCGAGACGGCTCTCGAAAGGCTGGCCGCCGATCGGATGGTCGCGAGACGCGGGATAGGAGAACTGCAATTCGATGCGGCTGTCCATCGGAGCCGCCCGCGCCGCCTTCTCGAGACCGGCGCGCACCTCATCGAGGCGAACGCCTGGCGGAATTTTCGCGATCAGGCTGATCGTGCATTCGCCGGGAACCGCGATATAGCCGCCGCCCTGAATGCCGGTCGGCAGCACGAATCCGGATCCAACCAGCGCATGGCTCTCGCCGGCGCTGAGCTCGTCCGAATATCGCCACAGCGCGTCGAGGACGGCATGCGCGCCCTTGAGCGCATCGACGCCAAGTTCGGGGACGCCAAAATAGGCGGACTTGCCTGTGACCCGGATGTCACAAACGAAGAAGCCCATATGGGCGACATAGACGTCGAGCATCGTCGGCTCGACATAGATCGCCATATCCGGTCGCGGCGCCGCCCCGCTCTCAATGAGCGCGCTGAAGGCGCGGGCGCCAGCGCTGACGCCGCTGCCCGGCTCGCCGCTTTCCTCGTCGCCGACAAAGGCGAAGACGAGCGTGGGATCGACTTCGATTCCCGCACGCTCGAGGGTGCGGACCGCCTCGAGCGTCATGCATATTCCAGCCTTCAGATCGCTCGCGCCCCTGCCCCAGACGGCGCCGTCCGCGACGGCGCCCGAGAACGGGCTCTCCCGCTCGGTCCCCGCCCAGCGCTCCTTCCATCCGCTTGTGTGCACGGTGTCGGTGTGACCGATCAGCAAGAGCGTATCGGCGCCGCTCCTCCCCGGCCGAACGCCCCACACGTTGGGGCGCCCTTCCGCAAAGTCGGCAGATGAGGCCTCGACCCCGAGAGCGGCAAGCTCTCCCTTGAGCCAATAGGCGAAGCTCGCCTCATCCCCTGTCACGCTTGGGATCGAGATGGCTTTCTGAAGCAGGCCGAGAGCGTGGCCAGCGTCGAAGGCTTCCCGGATCCTCGTGATGATGGTCGATGAATTGGACATTGTCTCCGCCAGGGATCGCGCCCGTCGTGCTAGAGCCTGCTGCGTTGGGATGGAACCAGCGTCGTCATTGCGAGCCATAGGGCGTTGGAAGACGCCCGTCCTTGCGGACGGGGCTATGGCGAAGCAATCCAAGGATCGTGGGGCGCCCTTCGATCTCTGGATTGCCTCGTCGCTGCGCTCCGTCGCAATGACGGTTCTATGTTCGATCGCAGCACTCTCCACGCGCGACCGGAAAGCTCTACGGCTTCTCATATCGGGTCTCCGCAAGCACGCGCTGCAGCCGCGCCTGACGGGCGGCCGCGGTCGGCCGCTCCGTCTCGAGCGCGCCGCAGGCCTCGACAACATACGAAGCTGACACAGCCCCCATCGCAGCGCATTCCCCGAGCGGCCGGCCAGCCGCGAGACCCGCGACGAACCCTCCGCAATAGCCATCACCCGCGCCTGTCGTATCGACAAGCCTGACCGGATGCGACGGGGTATGGATCAGGACGCCGCTCTTGGCGTCGCAGACGAGCGATCCACGCTCGCCGAGCTTCGCGGCCATGTGGCATTTGAGCCGCGACGCGGTCTCGCGCAGCCATATCCCAATGTCCGGCGGCCCCCAGATCCGCGCAATCTCCGCTTCGCTCGGAAGAAAAGCCGACGCGCCCGCGAGGAAGCCAAGATCGGCGTACAGGCGCCGGTCGATCAGTTCGTCCGAAAGAATGTCCACGGTCACGACGGGGCGCTGCGGAAGCCTGGACAGCGCGCGCACGTTTGCGGCCGTGCCTGCCGGCGTCTGCGGCGCGACGTGAAAGCCGCGCGCCTGCTCGTAGGATCGAGGGAGCGGACCTCGGCCGCGATCCATCTCTTCGGCGGTCGACGAATTGAGCTTGGGCACCTGTTGCTTGAATGTCTCGCTCTCGTGCAGGAGCCAGAGCTGCAATCCCGCGCCGTCGATCGCGCCGACACCCTCCGCGTCGAGCCCCCGCGCGGCGAGGCGAGCCCGCGTGTCGTCGCGGATCGCGCGGCCCGTCACGGAATGAACGCCTACGCCATCCGACCAGATCCGCGCGCCGATGGCGGAATAGAGCGCGCCCCCGCCAATCACGCCAGGCCGACAGGAATGATCGGTGAGCACGATGTCGTCCATCGTCAGCCAGCCGACGGTCACGATATCGATCATTGATCGGGCCGAAGCATGGCGACGCGCCGCTGCTCGAATATCTCGCCAAGGACCGAGGCGTAGACCACGGCTTTCGCGAGATTCGTCACGTCGTCGAGATGCGCGCGCGGCAAGCCCCTGTCAAAGTGCCGGTTGAACCCCGGATAGCCGAGGAGCAGCACGTTGGCCGTCCTCATCATCACGCTCACGTCGTCGCTGCGCGAGGAATAGGCGTTGTTCGATTCCTGCACCCGCACGCCAAATCCGGCGATCACATCGGCCATGCGGCGGGCCAATCCATAAAGGCCGAAAGGCGTGACGGCGCCGCGCGCGAGGCTCGAAAACTCGGAGAGCACGGCGCCGCGGCCCAGCCGCGCCGAGTTCTCGACGCCTCCCCTCGTGTCGGCGTCCGGATCGCCGCCGCCCTGCTGGACATCCGCGACAATCGCGAGCTTGGGCGGCGGAAGAAGGCCGGCGATACGGGCGCTGCCGCGACACATGGTCTGGTTGCCCGCCCCGACCGGCCCCTCCTCCTCGTCGGGAAAGGCGAGCATGGCTTCGACGCCCGCTTCCGCGAGAACCGGCGCCGCGACCGCGAGCGCCGCAACGCCCCCCGCATTGTCCATGAGGCCAGTGAAAAGGCCGCCCTGCTCGAGGGCGCTGAAGGAAGAGAAGGGCGCGACGCGATCGCCGGGCGCAAGCTGGACGTCGCGCCTCGCCGATCGAAAGAAGGGCGATCCAGCGGTCGACTCGATCCTGCCCTCGGCGACCACGCGATAGCGGTTCGATTCATAATCATAGCGGTAGGCGTTCGCGGGGCACTCGCCGTCGTGCATGAGATGCACGCAATAGGGAACGAGCGGAACACGGGCGCCCTGATCCGGCTGCACGAGATAGCTGATCGTGTCGAGATGGGCGAAGGCCCAGAACGGCTTCGCGCTTCCCGCGCCGCCGGTGAAAATGACTGGACTTCCGACGCCGCCGAAATCCGGATCGAGCCTGAGGCGCCCGGAGTCGAAGGCGCCGTCGGCCGCGAGCAGCCGGTTCAGGACGGGAACGCGCATGGCGCCTGCCGCGGTCGACGGCGCGGGCGTGTCCACGAGCGCCGAGAGGTATCTCAGCACGCGCTCCGAAGTGACATGCCGGTCCACTCGTTGACGCAGAGCGCCGAGCGCCGCCTCGAGGCTGATGACGTCGCTCATGTTCGTCTTCGGCTCATGATGAAGACCGCCACCACGATCAGCGCGCCCTTGAAAAGCTGCTGAACGAACGGATCGACGCCGGTCAGATTGAGGATGTTCGCGAGCACGCCGATGATCAGCGTGCCAAGGAAGGTCCCCGCGACGGAGCCCTTGCCGCCGAACAGCGACGTGCCGCCGACGACAACCGCGGCGATGGCGTCCAGTTCGTAGCCCTGGCCAGCGATAGGCGTGCCAATGCTGAGCTGCGAGGCATAGACGAGACCCGCAAGTCCCGACAGAAAACCCGAGATGACATAAACGGCGGTCGTGTAGACTTTGACCGGAACGCCAGAAAGGCGGGCGGCCTCCTCGTTGGAGCCGATGGCGTAGACCGACCGCCCGAACGGCGTCAGCTGAAGAACGAAGCCGCTCACGATGAGAGCCGCGATCAGAATGAGGGACGGGATCGGAACTCCGGCGAAATAGCCGTTGCCGAAGGCGTAGAAGCTTTCATTGTTGATCGGGACCGGCGTGCCGCCAGTGTAGATGAAGGCGAGCCCGCGCGCGAAGGACAGCATGCCGAGCGTCATGATGAAGGGCGGCAGGCCGCCATAGGCGACGCCAACGCCGTTGACGAGACCCGCCAGCGCCGCCGCGCCCATGCCGAGCGGAATGGCCACGATCATCCCGCGGCTGTCCATCGAACCCGCGAACAGGACGACCGCTATCCCAAGGATCGATCCGACGGAGAGATCGATGCCGCGCGCGAGGATGACGAACGTCATTCCGATCGCGAGAATGCCCACGATCGACACCTGCCGCAGCACGTTCATGAGATTGGGAACGGTGAGGAAGCGATGCGACAGGAACGAGGCGGCGATGACCAGCAGCACCAGCGCGGCGAGCACGCCCAGCCGCTGCCACGTCCGCGCGATGGCCGCCGCGCCGAGCGCCATGCCGGACCTAGGCTGCAAGCGCCGCGGCCCGCATGATCGCGGTCTCCGAAGCTTCGGCTCGCGACAGCGTCGCGGCGGTCCGCCCGCGGCGAAGGACCACGACGCGATCGGAAAGGCGCAGAATTTCCTCGAGGTCGGAGGAAATCAGCATGACCGCCATGCCCTCCGCGACAAGCCGTTCGATCGCCGCGTAAATCTCCTGCTTCGCGCCGATGTCGACGCCGCGCGTCGGCTCATCCAGAAGGAGGATCCGAGGCTCGATGGCGAGCGCCCGGCCGATCAGGACCTTCTGCTGGTTGCCGCCGCTCAGCGTGCGGATCTCAGCACTCGGGCTCGCGAGCCTTACGTCCAAACGCCTCACCATGTCTCGCGCGTAACGGGCCTCGGCGCCCAGACGGAGAATTCCCCAGCGGGCGAACCGACGCAAATTCGCAATCGTGGCGTTCTCCCGGACGGAGCGATTGGGGAGCAGCCCTTGCGCCTTCCGGTCCTCCGTCACATAGGCGATGCCGAGCCGCGCCGCCGCGTTCGGGCTCGCTATTCTCACCGGCCGGCCAAACACCTCGATCGCTCCAGACACGGGACGGCTGAGCCCGATGACCGCGCGCGCCAGCTCCGTGCGTCCCGCGCCGACAAGACCGGCGAGGCCGACGATCTCACCCTCGCTCACCGTCAGAGTGATATCCGACACCTCTCCGGGAACCGAGAGGTTCCTGATGGAAAGGGCCGGCTGCCGGATTGTCCTCGCGTGCGCTTCATGGGCCGCGAAACGGCGCCCGATCATTCTCGCAACGAGCCAATCCTGATCGACTTCCGCAACCTTCGCGGACCCGGTCACGCGGCCGTCCCTGAGCACCGTCACCTTGCCCGCGATGCGGAAGATCTCCTCAAGGTGGTGCGAAATGAAAAGGATTCCGAGCCCCTTCGCGCGCAGCCGTTCAATCATTGCGAACAACACGTTGAGCCGGTTCTCATCGAGAACAGCTGTCGGTTCGTCGAGAACGAGAACGCTCGCATCAGCGAGGATCGCCTTGGCGATCTCCACCATCTGCTGCTGAGCGATGCTGAGAGTTGCGACGATGGCCTGCGGCGCGACCGTGACGCCCAATTGCTCGAACACTTCTCGCGTGCGCGCCCGCATCAGGCGCCGGTCGACGACGCCGAAGGCGTTGCGGGGAAACCGGCCGAGGAAAAGATTTCTTCCGCCGAGAGACTCGGAGCGAGCGACAATTCCTGGTGGATGACGACGACGCCCGCCGCGAGCGCTTCACGCGGCGAGCGGAACCGGCGCGTTTCGCCGTCGACTACGAGCTCACCGTCGTCCGGCTGATAGACGCCGCCCAGGATCTTTATGAGCGTCGACTTGCCGGCGCCGTTCTCCCCAACGATCGCGTGCACTTCGCCGGGCATGACATCGAGGTCGACGCCATCGAGAACGCGGTTACCGACGAACGCTTTGCCGATTCCCACCGCGCGGAGCAGCGGCCGGAAGCGTTCGCCGGCGTCTCCCGTATCTTCAGGCACGACCCGGAGTCACGCGCGCTATTTCTTGCAAGGGTCAGGGGTCGGCTCGAAGTCGCCCCAGCCGCGCCCGATCCACTCGTCGGCGTTCGCCTGAACGACGGTTGGGCTGTCAGGCAGGACGAGCTCCTTGCCGGGGAACTGATAGGCCTGCTCGCCCGGGATCGCCTTGCCCATGAGCTTGTAGATCGCGGCTCTCAGCCCGATATCGGCGATGTAGGGCGTGTAGTTCCCGTCAGCCTGGAAAGTCCCGGCCTTGACGGCTTTGAACCCGGCGTTCGAGCCGTCGAAAGTATAGTGCTTGATGCCGTCCTTGCAGCGGTTGGCGCGCGCAATTGCGAGCTGGGCGCCCCAGGCCAATTCCTCCGCGTGCGAGAACACCGCGTCGATCTTTGGATAGGCCGTCAGAAAGTCTTCCATGAGCGGCACCGACGGGTCGCGAATCCACTGTCCGTCGCCAGTCGCGAGCACCTTGATGTCGGGATATTTGGCGAGCACGTTCTTCATGCCCTTGTCGCGATCGACCGCCGGGGAGGAGCCCTTGAGGCCGGTGATGACGACAATGTTGCCTTTGCCTCCCAGGTCCTTCGCCATTTTCTCGGCGACCCCTTCCGCCATCGTCACGTTGCTCTGCCCGATGAACAAAGTCTTGTCCGTCGGGACGTCGCGATCCATAACGATGAGCGGGAGACCGGCCGACATGACCGCGCGGGCGGCCGGCGCGAGCGCCGCCGATTCAACCGGGCTCATGAGCACCGCGTCGACGCCGCGCGCGAGAAGATCGCGCACGTCGTTGTTCTGCTTGGCGACGTCGACATTGCCGTCGACCACGACGATTTTGACATTGGGGTGCCGGCAGGCCTCGGCCTGGAGAGCGGCCAGCATCGCCACGCGCCACGGATGATTGAAGCCCGTCTGCGAAAACCCGATCGTGATGTCTCCGGTCTTGCCGGGGATGGAGACCGGTCCATCGGGCAGCGGCAGGATCGATGTGAAAGGCAGTTTTTTATAGAAGGCGAGAAGCTCCGAGCATGTCTTCTGCGTCACCGGAAGCTTGTCCTCGGCCCACGCCGAGGACAGCGCGCCCAAAGACAAGGCGGCGGTCAGTATCAAGCGCTTCAACATGCCAGCTCTCCCAAGTTCTCAGTCGTCACGCAATGCGCCGCCGATTGCGACTACGCTCCCGCGCAGATCGATGGGCGGCGCTGGGTCCACGGCCGCGCCTGCTCGAGTTCCGCGGAGAGGCGAAGGATCGTCGCTTCGTCTCCGTAGCGACCCACGAGTTGCACGCCGATCGGAATGTCGTCCTTGGTCCAGGTCGCCGGCACGGACATCGCCGGCAGGCCGGAAAGATTGAACGGGAAGAGAAACGCCGCGTCCGTCCATGTCGCGATATATTTATCGAAATCGGGCTCGTTCAGGTCCCAGTAGCCGACCGGCCGGGGCAATTGCGTCAGGGTCGGCGTGAGGAACACGTCGAACGGCGCGAGTTCCGCCTGCACGCGCTGATTGGCCTTTCGAATCGCCGCAACGCTCGCCGCATAGTCGCGGCCGGAGAGCGCGCGCCCCCGTCCAAGCCATGCGCGGTTGAACGCGACCAGTTCCAACTCCGGGAACAGGCCGGCCGAGAACCTTCGCCATTTCGTCGAATTCGAGCACAATCTGGACGGAGGTCATCTGGTTATAGTCACGCCACGCCGTCTCGAGATCGGTGACCATCGCATGCTCTTCGAGGACATGGCCGAGGTCCTGAAGAAGCGACATGGTCGCTTTCATCGCATCCGTGACTAGAGGGGCGAATGGCGCGCCCCAAGGCGGCGTCAATGCGTACCCGATCTTGAGCGGCTTCACTGGCTCGCCAAGGCAGTCGAGCCAGCTTTGCGCGGGCGTCGGAGGCGTATAGGGGTCGCCCGGCATGACGACAGCCGTCGCATCCAGCAACGCCGCCGCATCCCTCACCGAGTGTGTGACCGCGAATGTCGACACGCTGCCGAACCAGACATCGACGTCGTCCGGTCCATAAGAGATCCGTCCGCGCGACGGCTTGAGCCCCACCACTCCGCAGCATGAGGCGGGCGCGCGTATCGATCCCGCCCCGTCGCTGGCTTCGGCAATCGAAATCATGCGCGACGCGACCGCCGAGGCCGCCCCGCCGCTCGAGCCGCCGGCCGTGACCGCCGCGTTCCACGGGTTCAGTGTCGCGCCATACATGCGAGGCTCGGTCGCGATGCACCATCCCTGCTCAGGCACATTGGAGCGCCCGAGGATGTTGAGCCCGGACGCCTTGATCCGCCGCACCATCTCGGAATCGGACGGACAGACGTAGTCTTTCCGAAACGGCAGGCTGTTGGTGAGCGGGAGCCCTTCGCAACCGGACCCGATATTCTTCAAAAGATAGGGAACGCCGCCGAATGGACCTTTCGGGACGCTCTCCTTCGCGCGCGCCCTCGCGCGTTCGAAATCGCGGATGACGACGGCGTTCAGCTTCGGATCCAGAGTCTCGATGAGGTGGATCGCGGTTTCCGTCAATTCCGCCGGCGTCACCTGCTTTTGCCGCACGAGCTCCGCCAGACGAAGCGCGTCGCTCTCGGCAAACAGGTTGACAAGGTCGACTGTGACGATCGGCATAACCAGAAAAACGCCCGGATGTGGCTCGGCGGCTTAATCGTTTCACAAGTTTGTCAGACTGGCAAGCGCGATCAACCCCTCCTGTGAGATCGTTGTTATGACGAAATTTTTTGCACAAGACGCAAATTTGGGCATCTCTTGGATCGCGTCGCTGCTGGACGAAACGCCATAACGTTCGTACAATCGTGTTATGTCGTGGAATGAAGGCGAACTTTCTCCTGACGCATCGCCGCTCTGGCGTCAGATCGCCGACCGGCTGCGCCGGTCCATCGCCGCTGGCGAGTTTGGGCCGGGCGACGTGCTGCCGTCCGAGACGGAGATCAACGCGACCTTCCAAGTCAGCCGCGCGACGGCCCGCGCCTCTCTCGAGAGGCTGCGGCAGGAGGGACTGATCAAGCGGCAGTCCGGTCGCGGCTCGATTGTGCTCGCCCCGAAAATCGAGCAGCCGGTCAACGAACTCGCAAGCTTCTCGGAGGATATGCGCAGGCGCGGCCTGCGCCCCTCCTACTCCACATTCAGCGCGGAAAACGCCCCAGCGAGAGGAGACGCCGCTGAGGCGCTCGAGATCGGCGACGGCGCCCTCGCTTTTCACATCCGCAGGCTTCTGCTGGCCGACGACGAGCCGATCGGCATGTCCGAGTCGTGGCTTGCTCCGTGGATCTTCACGGCAGGCCGCGAGCCCACGCCGGACGAACTCGACGCCGGGTCCCTTTATGCGTGGCTCGCCAGATTCTGCGGGCAGAAAATCGCCGGCGCGCGGGAGTGCATCGAGGCCGCTCCGGCCGACGCGGCGATGGCGCGCCGGCTGGAGGTTGCGCCGGGATCGGCTCTCCTGGTCGCGAGCCGCCGCTCGCATGCGCAGGACCGCCGTCCCATCGAATACGCGATCATGCACTATAGGGCCGACCGTTATCGGTTCATCATCGAACTCGCTGGAAACAGCGCTCCCCCACGGACGCAATGACCGCTGTTTCGAAAGCCGATGGCGCGTCAGGCGCAAAGCCGCAGGTGCTGCCGCCCAAAGCAAATGCGCTCGATCGGCTCTTTGGCGTGCGCAAGCCGATTATCGGCGTCATACACCTGGCCGCCCTCCCCGGCGCCCCGCGCTACGACGGGCAAAAGATGAGCGAAATCTACGCGGCCGCCGAAGCGGACGCGAAGACGCTATCGCAAGGCGGGGTCGACGGAATCATCGTTGAAAACGCAAGCGACATGCCTTTCGCCCGGCCCGAGCATATCGGGCCGTCGACGGTCGCGGCGCTCACCGCCGCCTGCCTTGCGGTGCGGGCGATCGTCCCCAATCCGATCGGCATCACTTGCGTCGCAAACGGGGTGATCCCGGCGCTTGGAATCGCCAAGGCGGTCGGAGCGGGATGGGTGCGGGCCAATCAGTGGGTCAACGCCTATGTGGCGAACGAAGGCTTTCTCAACGGCCCCGCGCCCGAAGCCATGCGCTATCGATCGAACATCCGGGCCGCCGACGTCGCCATCTTCGCCGACGTGCATGTGAAGTTCGGCGCGCACGCCATCACGGCGGACCGCAGCATCGCCGAGCAGGCGACCGATGCGGAATGGTTTGACGCCGACGTCTTGATCGCCAGCGGAACACGCACCGGCTCGCCGACCGAACCGCGCGAAGTCGCCGAAGTGCGAGCCGGCACGAACCTGCCTGTCATCGTCGGATCGGGGCTGACGGCGGATCTCATTCCCTCGCTCTTTCCGACGGCCGATGGCGCGATCATCGGCCAGTGGCTCAAGCGGGATGGCCGGTGGTGGAACCCGGTCGATCCGCGGCGCGTGGAGCAGCTGATGAAAGCTGTCGCGAAATTCCGGGATGGGCCATGACGCTTCTCACGGAAGCCACGGACGTTTTCGCCGCCGCGGAAAGAAGCGGCCGTTGTCTTGTAGCCTTCGCCGCCAAGCGCCAGCCGCTCGCGAGCGGGGTCTTCGGCGCCGACCAGGCGCGACGGCTGAAGAGCCTCCTACAGGCGCTGCAGGCCGAGGGATGGCTCATGTCTGTGCGCGCCATGTTCGAACCGGATGCGTCGGGGGAGCCCTATGTCTTCGACGCGGGTTTCGCGCATGACGTGGACATGGTGGGTGCATTTGAAGCGCCTTCCTTATCGGCGGCGCTCGCCGGCACAATCCGTCTCGAGCAGGCAGGCTGGGCTCCCCGGTTCGCCACGGAATGGCTGCTTGGCCCGAGGGAATTCTCCACTGTGCAGGGGCGTGGCGCCCGGACCGATCATTCCTGGGGCTTTCTCGCGCTTTGGGAGTGGAATGACGCCTGGTCCGCCGCGACCAAAGCCGAGCGCCGCGCCTATGACGAGGAATGCGACGTCGCCTTCAAGGGCGATGTCGCGCTTGGCATCAACATTGCTGGACGGCATCGACTCGATTGGGCGAGCCGCTGGCATCATGCGGGGCTGTGGGAGGCGCCCTCGCTCGGATCCGTCGACCTCGCCATGCAAGGCCACGAGGCGGCGGCGGATTTCAAGTTCACGACCTCGCGACATTATGTCGGCCGGCTTCGCCCGCTTGCCGCCTTCATCGACCCCGGCGCTGATTGACGATGAACACGTGCATCTGGATCCATTATGCGAGGCCCAGACCCCATTGGTACGGCCTCGACGCCGTGACCCAAGCCGCCCACGAAAAGGCGTGGGCGACGGCGGCGGACGCTTCGCTGGCTGCGGGCGGCTCGCGTCTCGGGCGCTATCACATCCGTGGTCAACAGGATTTCGAGACCGTCGAGATTTGGAAATTTCCGAGCGCGGAGGCTGCGTTCGAACATTGGTCCGCTCTGACCGCCGCGGCTTACGGGGAATTGAACGCTTTCGCGAACAATATCGGTCTTGCGATGGAAGGTTCGCCTTGATGGCGCCGCTGCTCGAAGCCCGTGCGATCTCTCGCCGCTTCGGGCATGTGCGCGCTCTCGATCGCGCGGACTTCGCTGTCCAGGCGGGAGAAATCTGCGCGCTTGTCGGCGACAACGGCGCCGGCAAGTCGACGCTGGTGAAGATCCTCTCCGGCGCGGACCGACCGGACGAGGGGCAGATCCTTTTGGCCGGCAAGCCGGTCGCGTTCAATTCCCCCAATGACGCGCAGGCTCACGGCATTGCGACGGTCTACCAGGATCTCGCGCTTGCCGCCGATCTGTCCCCGTTCGAGAATCTGTTTCTCGGCCGCGAGATCGTCCTGCCGGGCCTGCTCGGCCAACTCGGATTCGTCAACCGCGCGGCGATGCGCCGGCAGGCGGGCGAACAATTTGAGCGCCTGGGCGTCCGGCTTCGCTCGGCTCGCGCTTCGGTATCTTCCCTGTCCGGCGGGCAGCGTCAGTCTGTCGCGATCGCGCGCGCCGCGATGTGGGCGGACCGCGTCATCTTCATGGACGAGCCCACCGCAGCGTTGGGTGTCGTCCAGACTGGACGCGTGCTCGACCTGATCAAGCAGGTTCGCGACCAGGGCATCGCCGTCGTTCTCATTAGCCACAACATGCCCCAGGTGCTCGCAGTCGCGGACCGCATCGAGGTTCTTCGTCTTGGGCGACGCGTCGCGCGATTCGCGGCGCAGGACGCCAATGTGGACCGGCTGGTGGCGGCGATGACCAGCGGATCGATCGAGGAGCGCGTGACATGAGCGCAGCCTCCTTGGGCGAACAAGAGGACGAGCGGCTTTCACCGTTCGAGCGCTGGGCCGGGCTCCTTGGCGGAGGTTGGATTTTTGTCCTGCTGATCGCGCTCATAGCGATCTTCACGGCCTTGCGGCCCGAGCAATTCGGATCAAGCTTCAATCTGTCGATGCTGGCCATCAATGCGGCGATTCTCCTCGTTTTGTCGGTCGGGCAGACATTTGTGATCATCGCCGGGGGAATCGACCTCTCTGTCGGCACGGTTCTCGTCTTCACTTCGATTGCGTCCGCTGAGATCATGCTGCGCATGTCTGGCGCGGGCGGTGGAACCTATGGCGCGACGCAGGGCGGTTGGGGCGTCGTTCTCGTCGGGCTCATTGTTGCGCTCGTGAGCGGCGCCTTCTGGGGCGCCGTCAACGGCGCCCTTGTCGCGGCCGCGCGCATCCCGCCGCTCATCGTCACGCTCGGCACGTTCGGCATGGCGCTCGGCTTCGCGCAGATCCTCACCAACGGCACCGACATCCGGGCCGTCCCGGCGAACTCTGGTCGATGGGATCGGATCCGGGACAATCGCCGGCGTTCCGGTCCTGGTCGTGATTGCCGCCGCCGTCGCCCTTGTCGGCGCGGTCGTCCTTCATCTCACCCGCTTCGGCGTGCACGTGTTCGCCATTGGCTCCGACAAGGAGGCCGCTCGCCGGGCCGGCATCAACGTCGGCCGGAAGCTCGTGGCGATCTACGTGCTGTCGGGCGCGCTCGCCGGCCTCGCCGCCATGATGTCGACTGCGCGCTTCGCGACGACGACGATCGGTGGCCACGCCATGGACAATCTGTCGACCATCTCCGCCGTCGTGCTCGGCGGCACGAGCCTGTTTGGCGGAATCGGCAGCATCGCCGGAACCGTCGTCGGCGTGTTCATCCCGATCGTGCTTCTGAACGGCTTTGTCATCCTCGGCATTCCGCCGTTCTGGCAAACCGTGGCGACCGGCGCAGTCCTTATCCTCGCCGTATGGATCGATCAGCTCAAGCGACGAGCTCGAGAACGCAGCTGAAGCTGCAATAACAGGAGAAAGCTTATGAAAATGACAGTTGGCGCCGCTGCTGTTTTCACGCTCCTCGCAGCCTCATCGGCTGCTGAGGCGGCAGAGCCAGCGGTCGCGCTGGTGCTCGGCGTGAAGGGAAGTCCTTTCTACCAGGCGCTCGCCTGTGGGGCGAAGGCGAAAGCAAAGGCGCTCCGCCTCGCTCTCACGGTATCGGCTCCAGACCAGTTCGCCGCCGACAGCCAGATCCCGGTTGTCAACGCGGTGGCGGCGACGACGCCTGCGGTCGCGGTTATCGTGCCGACCGACGCGAAGGCGCTGATCGCGCCGATGAAGCAGCTCGCCGACCGCGGGACCAAGATCGTCACCGTCGACCAGACAATCGAGGACAATTCCTTCGTCCAGACCCAGATCCTGACGGACAACGCGCAGGGAGGACGGCTCGCCGCCGACGCAATCAACGCCCTGCTCGACGGCAAGGGCGAAGTGCTCGTCATCACCCAGCCGCCGGGCTCCGCGGCGCAGGACGCGCGCACGACGGGTTTTGAGGAGGAACTGAAGAAATATCCCGGCATCGTCTATCTCGGCGCGCAATATCAAAGCGACGACCCCCAGAAGGCCGCCGAAATCGTAACCTCGACTCTCTCCGCCCATCCGAAGCTCGCGGGCCTCTTCGCCACGAACGACCAGGGGGCGATCGGCGCGTTGACCGGCCTGCGGCAGGCCGGGGCGCTGGGAAAGGTGAAGGTGGTCGCCTACGACGCGGCGAGCGCCGAGGTCAGCGCGCTGAAGAACGGCGCCATCCAGGCTCTGATCGCGCAGGACCCGAAACAGGAGGGCGAGGTCGCGATGGAATCCGCCGCCAAGCTCCTCAAGGGCGACAAGCTGGACAAGACGACGCTGACCGAGATCGTCACGATCAAGGCCGGCGACAATGCGACCGCTGACAAATACGAATACAAGGGCGATTGTGACTAGGCGCGGGGGCGCAAGCCGCTTGCGGCGGCGAAGCTGCGAGCTTGATCTTCGCTGAAAACGCGGCGAGACAGTCTTTTGTCTGCAATTGTCCAGGACTCCCTCCCCGTTCCGAACGACGAGGCGTATTGTGCCGAACCCGACAATCAAGGACGTCGCCCGTCTCGCCCGGGTGTCGACAGCGACGGTCTCGAACGTCATCAATGGGACGAGTTTCGTCAGCGCACCGCTTAGGGCGCGGGTCCAGGAAGCCGTGGCGCAGCTGGGCTTCGCGCCGTCCAGAGTCGCGCAAGGGTTGCGCATGCAATCGACGCGATTGATAGGCGTCGTCGTCGCCGACATCACCAATCCCTTTTTCTCGGAACTGGTGCGACGCATTGGCTCAATCGCCGATTCACTCGGCTACAACGTTCTCCTTTGCGAAGCCGATCACGACCCTGCAAAGGAGCTGTCGGCGCTTCGTCTCCTGGCGTCGCACCGGGTGGAAGGCGTCATCCTGGCGCCGACCGGTCCGCCGCCGATGTATTTCGAACCCCCTATTTCAAACTTTCCCCGTCCGATCGTCATGGTCGACCGCGTGATCTCCGAGTCGCGATTCGACGGGGTGTCCATCGACAACCGTCAAGCGGCTTTGGACGTGACGCGCCATATTTTGTCGCTCGGTCACCTCCATGTCGCCGCGGTCGCCGGCTGGCGCCACCTTTCCAACACAACGGAACGCCTTGATGGCTTCCGCGCCGCATTGGCGGAGTTCGGGCTCGACCCGGCCAAAGCGCCGGTGATCTATGCGGACTTCCGGCAGGATCGGGCGCGAGAGCTCTCTCGCGATCTCTTGGTCGCGTCTAGACGTCCGACCGCCGTCTTTGTTTCAAACAACGAGATGGTGATCGGCGTGATGCAGGCCATAGCGGAGCTTGGCCTCGCATGTCCGGCTGACATATCCTTGGCCGGCATCGACGACTTTCCCTGGGCAAGCGCGTTTGCGCCACGCCTGACCACGGCCCGGCAGCCGATCGAGGCGTTGGCCGAACACGGCGTGCGCATTCTCCATGCGCGGATTCGGGGCGAAGGCGGAGCGCCGGAGCGCGTCATTCTCGAGGCGCGACTGATTGTCCGCGATTCCTGCGCGTCTCCGCAAGGGAGCAAGGGGGCCGCGGCCTTGAAGGTGGAAACCGCGCGAGTTAAACGTTTAGATAGCGGGCGTCAGAACGATGGCGTCGCCGGCGCCGTTGAATAAGCAATCGTAGACCCGCTCCAGGGATCGCAGTTGATGCCAAATTCAGTACGGGTTCTGTTTGCCGGCGAATCCTGGATGACGCACAGCGTCCACACCAAAGGGTTCGATTCCTTCGACATGTCCTCCTATCATGAAGGCGGGACGGAAATGATCACCGCGCTTCGCGCCGGCGGAGCCGAGCTGACCTATCAGCCGAGCCACATCGCGATGGATTCGTTTCCATTCACGCGGAAAGAGATCGACGCTTTCGATGTCGTGATCCTGAGCGACATAGGCGCGAACTCGCTCCTGCTTCCTGACCGGGTGGCGATCCGCTCCGAGAGCTGGCCGAACCGGCTTGAGCTCATTCGGGACTTCGTGAACGACGGCGGCGGCCTCCTGATGGTCGGCGGCTATCTCACGTTTCAGGGGATCCAGGCCAAGGGCAACTACAAAGGCAGCCCCATCGAGGACGTGCTGCCGGTCGAATTGTTTCCTTATGACGACCGGCTCGAATGCCCCCAGGGGGTCACGCCGACGCTCCTCAAGCCCGATCATCCCGTCCTCAAGGGCCTTGCCGACTGGCCGCAATTCCTGGGCTACAACCGCTCCACAGCGCGGCCGGATGCGGATGTGCTGGCGCGCGTCGGCGAAGATCCCTTCATCGCCGTGCGCAACGTCGGACAGGGGCGCAGCGCGATCTTCGCTTCTGATTGCGGACCTCACTGGGGTCCTCCGCCCTTCCTGGCCTGGAAGGGCTACGGCGCGCTCTGGACGAATCTGGTTGGCTGGCTCGGAGAGAAACATCGACGCTGACGGACGATCAGATGCGGCCCCCACGCCTTCGTGGCGTCGGGGTGAAGAGTTCTCAAAGGCGGAGTCTAGACATGAATCTCCTCAAACGCGCTTCGGTCCACCCAAGGGCCGTATTTCCGCTGCTCGTTTCGGCCGCGATCCTCGTCCTGCACCCGGGCGTCGTTCGCGCCGCGGACAAAATGGTCGGCGGGGAGTTCGCCACCAAGGGAATTGTAACCTCGACCGTCGGCCCGAACGGCGCAACGGGTCAGCCGGCAAGCGTCCTCACCTTCACCGACGATGAGATGAAGAAGTTGCGCGACGGACACCATTCGGCGGCCTTGCTTTTTCAGACCAGCTCGGAATGGGCGGACGCCGTCACACGAGGCGCGGAAGATGAATTCAAGGCGCTGGGCATCGAGATCGCGGGCCTGAGCAATTCGAATTTCAGTGCGTCGGACCAGGCTCATGCGGTTCAGACGATCATGGCGAAGAAGCCGTCAGGGATCGTCACCTGGCCCATCAACCCGGAGGAATTGAGCCCCGCGCTCAAGAAGGCGGCGGAAGCTGGCGTCAAGATCGCGCTCATCAGCAACATGCCTTCCGGTTTCCAGCAGGGGAAGGATTACACCGGTCTCGTCGGCGACGATCTCTACGCCATGGGCCAGAAAACGGCGGACAATCTCGCCAAAGCCATGGGCGGCGAGGGTGAGCTCGGCTTCCTCTACTTCGACGCCAACGCTTACGTCGTCAATCAGAGGGACGCGGCGTTCCGCACGACGATCGAGAAGAACTATCCCAACATCAAGATCATCCCCGCGGGCTTCTCCGACCCCGGCCGCGTGTTCCAGGTCGCGAGCGCGATGATCCTGCAGCATCCCAAGATCAAGGCGATCTACGCGCCGTGGGCGGATCCAGCGTCCGGCGTCCTTCAGGCGATCCGCGCCGCGCATCGCGACGACATCGCAGTCGGCACCATGGACCTATCGAACACCGTCGCCGTCTCGCTCGTCACTGGCGGGCCGGTGAAAGCGTTGACGGTCGATGATCCTTACTCCATCGGCAAGTCGCTCGCCACGGTGATCGGCTATGGGCTTCTTGACAAGCAGGCGCCGGCTTATGTCGAGGTGCCGGCGATCGCGATCACGAAGGACAACATCCTTCAAGCGTATGCGGACAGCTATCATGCGTCTCCGCCGCCCGAGGTCACCAAAGCCCTGGGCAAATAGCCTGGCGAAGCATGACGAGGATTAGAACGCCACGCCGGCGCCGATGACGGACACCGAAGCGCCCGTCACTGAGAAGTCGGACCCGGCGGCAGGCGAACCTCCGCTCCGGCAGGAGGGCGTTTCTGACGGACCACGCTTTCGCTGGAAAGACCTCACGGTCTATCTCGGCTTCGTCCTGGTCTTCGCCTTCTTCGCCGTCACGATCGGCGGCCAGGGCTTCCTCAGCGCCCAGAACGCGACTTCCATCATCTCGCAGGTCACGCCGATCGCCCTTATGGCGTTCGGCGCGGTCTTTGTCCTCACCGCCGGCGAAATCGATCTTTCGATCGGCTCCGTGGTCGCCATGGCGGCGCTCTTCACGGCGCTTGGGCTGCGTCACTATGGGCTCGTTCCGGGAATCGCCTTCGGAATTCTGACGGGAATCGGCGCCGGTCTTCTCAATGGCCTCCTGATCGTCGGACTTAGGGTGCCATCGTTCCTCGTGACGCTCGGCACGATGCAGCTTTTCACTGGCGTCGCGCAGATCTCGACCCAGCTTCAGGACGTCCCGATCGTCAACGACGCCTACACAAACCTGTTCGGATCAGGCACGATCGGACCGCTGTCCAACGCGGTGGTCTGGCTCCTGCTCGGCTTTCTGGTCGCCCAGATCGCATTCAAGAATCTCGCCTTCGGCTGGCGGGTGATGGCGACGGGAAGCAACCGCGCCAGCGCCCGGGCGCTCGGCGTCAACACCAATCGCGTCCGGGTCGGCGTGATGGTCATCTCGTCCTGCACGGCGGCGCTCGCCGGAATGATCTACGCCGGCGAGGTGCATGGCGCGGTCTATACGCTGGGGTCGAACGATCTCCTCACGGTTCTCGCCGGCGTGGTGATCGGCGGCACGAGCCTGTTCGGCGGCTCCGGCAGCATGTTGGGCGCGCTGATGGGCTCGCTTCTCATGACGATGATCGTCAATGGCCTCGTGCTCATGGGCGCGACGGTGCAGCAGCAGATCGTCGTGCAGGGGATCATCATCGTCGTCGCGGTGGCGGTCAGCCAGCGCCAGCCGGCGGAGTGAGTTGCGTGGCCAGACCGACCGACCCGCTCCTCCGCATAACCTCGCTGCGCAAGACCTTCGGCGGCCTGCATGCGCTCGAGGACATCAATCTCGAGGTCTGGCCCGGCGAAGTGGTCGGGCTGGTCGGCGACAACGGCGCGGGAAAATCGACGCTCGTTCGCTGCATCTCCGGCTATTACACGCCCGATGCAGGAGAGATTACCGTCGGCGGCGAATCTTTCGGTTCCGGAGGGCCCAAGCGCGCGGCCGAACTCGGCATCGAGATCGTGCACCAGGACCTTTCGCTGGTGATGCATGGCGATGTGGTGCAGAACCTCTACCTCAATCGTGAGATCCGCTCGTCGTGGCCCCTCCTCAATCGCCTTGGGTGGCTCGACAAGAAGGCGATGCGCGCGGGGGCCCGCGCGATTCTCGATCAGGTCGGGATCGGCGGAACGATTTCCGTTCGGCAGCGCGTTCAGGATCTCTCCGGCGGGCAGCGCCAGTGCATCGCGATCGGGCGCGCCGTCGGCTGGAGCCGGCGCATGGTGTTTCTCGACGAGCCGACTGCCGCGCTCGGCGTGCGGCAGACGCGCCACGTGCTCGATCTCATCGGCCGTCTTCGCTCTCAGGGCATCGCGGTCGTAGTCATCAGCCATAATATGGAGCAGGTGCTGGAGGTCTGCGACCGGATTGTCGTGCTGCGCCTCGGTCGAAAGGTCGCGGACCGGCCCGTCGAGGGACTGACCGGGTCGATGGTCGTTGGCTATATCACCGGCGCCGAGAAGGGCGAGACTTGAGCGCCGCCCCGCAGTCCCGCGAAGAGCTCCCGCTTTTCCTCTGTATCGGAGACCTCGACGTCGACGTCATGATCGAGGTCGATCGGCTGCCGACCCGGGACGGGAAGGTGAACGGCGTCGTGAAGCAGAAGGCGCCGGGCGGCATGGCTGGAAACGTCGCCGCCGCGCTTGCTCGGCTGGGCTCGCGGGTACGCGTGCTTGGCCGCGTCGGCGATGACGCGGACGGCGCCTTCGCCGTCAAGAGCCTCGAGCAGGCGGGCGTCGACACGCGCTTCGTCTCCCGCCTCGACGGCGTTGCGACATTCAGCTGCATCAGCCTGCTGACGCCCGACGGGGAAAAGTCGCTCGTCAAGCTGATGACGGCCGCCTATCGGCCCGACGCAGGCGATGTAACAAAGGCCGCGCTCGAAGGTGTCCGCCACCTGCATCTGACTTCTGTCGGCGACCCCGCCCTTTGCCGGCGCGTGGTGGAGGCTGCGCGGGCTTCCGGGGCCACCGCCTCGCTCGACATCGAGCGCGCCGACTGCCCGCAGGATGCGGCCGTTCTGCTCGATGCGGCCCAGGGCTTCGATCTAATCTTCTGCAATGGGGAGTCGCGCGCGTTCGTGGATGGAGTGCTTAAGCGCCCGCTCGCGGGCGTGGCCGCCGCGGTCGTCACCACGCTCGGCGCCGATGGCGCCCGGGTCGAGACCGCGGAGGAACAGATCGCCTCGCCGGGCTTTGCGCCAAAGATTGTCGACACCACCGGCGCGGGCGACTGTTTCGCCGCCGCCTGTCTTCACGCGCGCCTCGCGGCAAAACTGGACTGGCGGGACGCCCTTCGCTTCGCCAATTGCGCCGCGGCCATCTCAACGACGGGGCTCGGCGCTCAGTCGGCCTTGCCGACCGCCGATCAGGTGGCGGCGCTACACGGCGAGGCGCCGACTGGAGTTTGACCCAGGCGCCTATCTTGGCGCCGCCGCGGTCGGCAGCGTCATTCTTACGTGCACGCGGAGATCCGCTCAGGAGCCGCGATCCGGCCGCCTGGCGACGAGGTCGATCTCGATCAGCGCATCGTAGGCGAGGCCTGTCACGCCCACACAGGTGCGCGCAGGGAGACGCCCTTCCGGAAAGAAGCTGCGATAGACGCGGTTCATCGCCTCGTAATCCCGCTTGAACGCCGTCAGGTAGACGCGCGCCATGACCACGTGTTCGAGCGTAAGACCGAGACCCGCGAGGACGGTCGTCAAATTTGAGAAGACATTGCGCGTCTGCGCCTCGATGCCTTCCGGCAGCACGCCGGGCGCCGCGGGCGTATCGGGCATCTGCCCGGTGACGAAAACGAAGCCATCCGTTTCGACGGCGTGGCTGAACGGCGCGACCGGCTTCGGACCGCCCGTGATCATATGAAACTGCATCGACGTCCCCCGCTCTACGCTCCCAGCAACGATTTCCGCACGATGGCGTGAACGCCCCAGTTACCGTCCACGACCTGCGTCACGCCGAAATCGACGCCTGCGGAAATCACCGCGATCGCCTCGTCCTCGCTCAAGCCGCGCATCTCCATGAGAAAGCGGCGCGCCTTGCGGAACGCGTCCTTCATCGCAAGATCGAGCGACGAGGTGGCGTAGACTTCTCCCTGTCCCCGGGAGCCGAATTCGGCGAGATAGTTCGGATGGCTGAAGCCGGTGAGAACCCATTCCGTCGGCGTCTCGATCAGCGGATAGGTGAGGTCTGCGAAGCGGCTGTCCTTCTTGTGCAGGACGACGGTCACGCGCCCGGTCATCGAGCATTCGATCGCGGTCCCGGATATCTCGCCATCGCCCTGGGCCGCATGCGGATCGCCGATCGACAGGAGCCCGCCGGAAACCGAGACCGGCAGGTAGACGGCCGCGCCTTTGCCGAGGCGCCAATTGTCGAGATTGCCGCCGAAATAGGCCGGCGGAACCGAATCGACGGGATCGGCCTCGCGCGGCGCAAGCGCGATGACGCCGAAGTGCGGACGCAGCGGGATGCGGATCCGGCTTTGAGGCGCAGCCGAGATCTCGATTCCGCTCTTGTCGACCGGGACGCCGGGATAGTCGTAAGTCCGGTGAACGACGCCGAACGGATCGACCTGGGGAGACCATCGATAGGCGTAAAGGGCCTTTGCGTAAGGTTCGTCGCCGTCGGCGAAGATTTCGTAGATGGTGACGTTCTCCCGCGGCTTCGGCTCCTGGATGAATTCGCCATAGTGGTAGCCCCACCAGGCCGCGACATTGCTGCCGAAAGAGCGCCCTTCGTAACCGGGGCTGCGGCTCGGCCGCGGCGCCATGTCGTCGATCCTGACCTCGATCACGTCGCCCGGCTCCGCGTCCTTGACATGGATCGGGCCGGTGCAGATGTGCACGCCGAAGCCTTCGCCGGCGCCGCGGCCGAAGATGGAGGCGTCGATCGGGCCGGCGCCGCGCCGGTCGACGGCCTTTCTGTCTTTGGTCCAGAAAAAGACCTCTTCCGCCGCCGCGTCGCCCCGGATCATCAGTTCGGGATCGTCGGAGGCGTGCTGGGTCAGCGTTTCAATCTCGACGCTGTCGCCGGAACGGATCTCGAGGACCGGCCGCAGCGAACGGCTGAAATAGCCCCAATGCACATTCGCCGAACTGACCGCGAGGCGATGGCGGGCGCCTTCGTCCCGCCCGCCCCCCGGAGCAGGCAAGCAGCCCGACGATCTCGCCAATCGCGCTGCGCTGCTTGAGCTTGCGGTTCGCGAGCGCGCTGAGAGGCCAGCCGCGCTGCGCCGCGCCGCCGCTTTCCGACAGCCTGTCGGCCTGCTGGCTGCGAAAGGCGCCGGGCAGGGATTCCGAACCGCTCCTTGAACAGCCGGTTGAAATTGGCGGCGTCGCCGAAGCCGCAGCGGTAGCCGACGTCGGCGACGGAAGCGTGAATGTCGCCGGGCGCGATCAGGGCGGCGCGGGCGCGCTGCAGGCGCCGCTCGCGCAGATAATGGCCGAAGCTGACGCCGTTCTGCTCGAACAGTTTCTGCAGATAGCGCTCCGAAATTCCCTCGCCCCGGGCTACGCGGGGAGCGGTCAGGTCCGGGTCATGCAGGCGCCGCTCGATCGCCAGCGTCACGCGGTTGAAAAGCGCCACGAGGCTTGACGTCGCAGCGGCGCTAGCGCCGTCCTGCCCGGCGACAATGGTCAGGAAGAGATCCGCGACGCCCTGCTCGAGCGCCCGCCATTCGGCCGTCGACAGCGAGTCCATCTCGGCGGCCGCGGTCTCGATGAGCTTGATGAACACGCCCGAAAACCCCTCGGGCTGAAGCCGGCGAGGCGCGGCGAGCGGCCGCCATCCCGCGCCGCGTCCGTCGAGGCCGCTGTCCGGCAGGGACACGACGACGATGGGAACGATGCGGTCGAGCGCAATGCGCCATTCCTGATCGGCCGGCAGCAAGACGAGCGTGCCGGGCGGGACCCATACGGGACCGCTCACCGCCTCGACCTCGATGTCGTCTTCGAGAGGCAGGAGACCGATCGGAAGGCGGGACCGTCGGGTCAGCGGCGAGAGCGTCTGCAAACCGGCTCTGAGACGGCCAAGCGCCAGCCCGTGCGGATCCCCGCGCACCGAAGCCGCGGCGAAGACCTCGGGCCCCCCTTCGAACGGCGCCGAGCGCAATTGAAGCTGGGCGAGAAGGTCCCGCCACGCGTCGCTGCGCGCGATCCGGGGATAGGCTTCGCTCTCGAACTGCCTGATGAACATCCTTTGGCTCGCGGCGCCGGCGAGGCCGATCTGTGCGGCGCCGCATTCATATTGCACCTGCGAAGCGAGCCGCGCCAGCCCTGGATTTACGAGCATTGGAACACGCTCTTGCGGATCGAGCCATGCACGCCCCAATTGGCGTCGACGACCTGGGTCACGCCAAAATCGGCGGCGACCGACATGAGCGCGATCGCCTCGTCCTCGCTGAGCTTGTGGGCCGTCATGAGGAAGCGACGGAGCTTGCGGAACGCGTCGCGCATCGCCCGATCGACGCTCGAATGCTGCGCGATCGTCGTCTGGGCGTCCGCGCCGAGGCTCGCGAGATAGTTCGGATAGGTGAAACCGTAGACGGACCATTGCCGGTCCGTCTCCAGCATCGGATGGTCGAGCCCTTCGAGGGGGGTGCCGGCGAGCGCGTTCTTCTTGTGCAGATGAAACTCGAAGTCGCCGGTCAGCGACGTCTCGATCGCCGTGCCGCCGAGTTCGCTGTCGCCCTGGGCGGCGTGGGGATCGCCGACCGAAAAGAAGGCGCCGGCGACCGCGACCGGGTAATACATCGTCGCGCCCCTGCCGATGCGCCAGTCGTCGATGTTGCCGCCGGTGTAGGACGGCGGGACCGAACTGACGAAATCCGCTTCCGACGGCGCAAGCCCCATCGTGCCGAAATGGAGGCGCGCGGGCACGCGCACATTGGCGAGCACGTTCTCGCGCCGCTTGACGAGGCTATGGTCGACCCGGACGCCTGGATAGTCGATCGTGGAATGGACAACGCCGTCAGGGTCGGTCTGCGGGCGCCAGACGTAATTGTAGACGGCCTTGGCGTAAGGCTCGCCCGACGTGTCGAGCTCGAAGATGGTGATGACCTCGCGCGGGCGCGGCTCCTCGATCAGGTCGTGATAGTGGAAGCCCCATGACGCCGCGGCGTTGGAGCCGAAGCAGCGCCCCGCGTAGCAGGCGCTGCAGCTCGGTCTCGGCCGCACGTCGAGGACGCGAACCTCGAGAATGTCGCCGGGCTCGGCCCCCTCGATCGCGACCGGGCCGGTGAGGAGATGCACGCCGAGCCCTTCGCCGGGCCCGAACTTGAGCTTGCCTTCGGTCGGCCCGGCGCCGCGGCGCCGGATCGTCTTCTCGTCCTTAGTCCAGTGGAAGATCGCCTCGGCCGCGGGATCGTCCTTGATCATGCGCTCGTAATCGTCGTTGGCGTGGTGGGTCAGCGTCTCGATCGTCGCCCGGTCGCCTGGCTTCAGGGTCAGAGCCGGTTTGACGACCTTGCTGAAATAGCCCCAGTGCACGGTCGCGGGCGAAACCGGGAGCTTATGGTGATTCATGTCGGTCTCCGATTGTTTCGCGCGCCTTCATGGGGCTCGCGGGCGGCGCGCCGCCGGCGCCTCATCCAGGGTCCTGCGCATCATCCGTGCGCGACGCTTTCCTCGGTCATGATTTGAAGGAATTGCGCGGTGCGCGGGTTTTTCGGCCGCGACAACACGACGTCCGCCCGCCCTTCCTCGACGATCGAGCCGTCGGCCAGAAACACCGCGCGGTCGGCGACCTCCTTGGCGAAACTGATCTGATGGGTCGAAATCATCATGGTGAGGCCGTCCTCCACCGCGAGCCGGCGGATGACGTCCAAGACTTCGCTCACGAGTTCGGGGTCGAGCGCCGAGGTCGGCTCGTCGAGCAGGAAAATCGTCGGATTGGGAGCGAGCGCGCGCGCGATCGCCACGCGCTGCTGCTGGCCGCCCGACATGTGGCGCGGCAGCGCGTCGGCGCGATCCGATAGCCCGACCCGATCGAGCAGCTCCTGCGCCCGGCGGTCGGCGTCGGTGTGCGAGAGCCCATGCACCCAGCGCAGCGGTCCGGCGATGTTCTGCTTGGCGGTCAGATGGCCGAACAGGTTGAAATTCTGAAACACCATGCCGACGCCGACCGTCGCCCGCTCGTTGGCGATCGCGCGCGCCGACAGCGGCCGGTTGTGAGCGTCGAAGCCGATCTCCCGGCCCGTCACCTTGATCGCGCCGCTGTCCCAGGATTCGAGATGATTGATGCAGCGCAGAAGGGTGCTCTTGCCTGAGCCGCTCGGCCCCAGAAGCGCGACGACTTCGCCGATGCGGACAACGAGATCGATCGAACTCGAGCACGGTTTTGCCGTCGTAGGACTTGTGCAGCGCCTTGATTTCGAGCGCCGGCCGGCTGCCTGTGAGCGCGGTCATGCGCTTCTCGCGGTCGATCGGAGAGGCTGGGCTCTCAAGGGCGCAGGCGAGACGGCGGGCGAGGTAGGGGTCGGCGCTTCGAACGGCGCCGTCGCCGCGGCCGCGCTCGCCCGCACCGCTTCGAACGGCTGGCGGCGCCAGGGCAGAAGACGGGCGAGCCGCGCCTCAGGCGTCGGCAGGTCGAGATCGAGCAGAACTTCGACGATCACCTGGATCACGGCGACCGCGCCCGTGAGCACGAGATACATGAGGCCCGAGGCGAAGAAGATCGAGAAGAAATCGAAATTCGCGGAGGCGAGCTGCGTGCTGCGCAGCGTGAGTTCCTGCACCGAGACGACGGAGGCGAGCGACGAATTCTTGAGCGCGCTGACCGCCTCGTTGCCGAGCGCGGGAACCATCGAGCGGACCGCCTGCGGCGCCACGATGCGCAGCATCACCACGGCCGGCGTCATGCCGAGCGCTTGCCCCGCGATGATCTGGCCTCGATCGACTGCGATGATGTTGCCGCGGATGATCTCGGCGATGAACGGCGCTTCGTTGAGCGCCAGCGCAAGGCCAGCCGCCTCGACCGCGGTCAGCTTTATGCCGATCATCGGCAGCGCGTTGTAGCAGAAGATCATCTGCAAGATGAGCGGGGTTCCACGAAAGATGATGGCGTAGGCGCGCGTGATGACGGCCAGGATGGGAAACCGGCTGAGCTGCATTCCGGCGAGCACGATCCCCATCACCAGGCCGCCGCCGAGGCCAAGAGCGGTGATGAGAAGCGTGTAGAGGATACCGGTCAGCAGATAGGGCTGGCTGAGATAATGGAAGAAAAGTTCCATTGACGCTTTCAGCTGCCGTAGCGCCTGGGACGGGCGGCCCTCGGGCGGCGCGCCCGTCCCAGCAATCTTAGTCCGCGAGAACCAGCTTCGGCGCTTCCATCTGATCGACGGGCAGATTCCATTTCTTCATCAGTTCAGCCTGAACCCCGGATTTCTGGATCTCGGTGAGCGCGGCGAAGACGGCGTCGCGGAATTCGGTCTTGTTGCGCGGAACCGCGATGCCGACCGAATAGGGAAGCGTCACCGCGGTCGCCTTCTCGAGCTTGTCGGGATAGGCCTTGACCGCGCCGTCGACCGTGTTCACGTCATTGACATAAGTGTCGGCGCGTCCCGAGAGGATCGCCTGAATGCAATTGGCGTTGTTGTCGTAAAGCTGGATCTCCGGCGCCGGCTTCCCGGCCGCCTTGCATTTTTCTTCGAGCGCCTGAACGAGAGGCACTTCGACGAAGCCCGTGTTCTCGGCCGCGGTCGCGCCGCACATCGAGAGGTTGATGCCGTCGATCTTCTTCGGATTGCCCTTGGCGACCAGGACGCCGTCATAGACCTTGAGATAGGTGATGAAGTCAGCCGCCTTCGCGCGCTGCTTGGTGGCGTAGATATCGGAGATGACGATATCGGCCTGGCCGGCCTCGAGCGTGGTGAGAAGAGCCGCGAAGGTCACAGGCTTGTAGGTGAGTTTGAATCCGAGGCAATCGCCGATCGCTTCGCCAAGATCGATGTCGAACCCGACATATTTGCTCGGATCGTCGGGATCGAGCGCTTCATAGCCCGGCGTATGAGGATTGACGCCGTTGACGAGGGTCTTGCCCTTGAGCGAGGGATATTTCGCCTGAAGCGCGGCGCAGGCCTCCGGCGTCTTGGCGATCGCTGCATGAGGCGCGAGGATCGCCAGTATGGATCCCGCGATCATCGCGGTCAGCGTCCCTGCGACCATGCTCAGCGATGCTGGACCAGCATCGCGACGGCGAAACTGAACGATCCTCATGTACAACTCCATGGCTTCGGATGCGGAACATTGAGTTCAGCTCCCAAGCATAGAGTGGGCCTGGCGCAGTCCCGTTGTCCTCGACCGCACTGATTGTTGTAAAACGATGGGCGGGTCTTCGGGCTCAGATCAATCCTGCCCAGTTTCTAGACAGTGCTCGCTTAAAATCTGTTCGGTTTCACAATCGAGGAGCAACAAGTCTTCGCTGTCGATGACTGTAGGCGCTTTCGCTAATTTTGAAGCTCCCCAGCGGATCCGCGGCGCCCGATTCCGGGAGCTTGGAGCATGGCGCGGACGTCTCTGACTTGCGGGAAGCGGGCTTGGCTCAGCGTCGTGAGAGGCTGGCGCGGGAGGCCGCCCCTCCCGCCTTATGATTGGCCAGGCGCACCGACGCGCCGCTCACCAGCGAATCCGACGGGTTGACGATCACCTCTTCCGCAGTATTGAGGCCGGTCAGCACCTCGACGCGGTCGCCATAATCGCGGCCGATGGTGATCGGCGTGAGCTCCGCGACGCCGTTGCGCACCACGGCGACCCGCAGTCCCTCGCTTCGAAACAATAGCGTATTGGCCGGAATCACCACCGAATGCGTTCGCTTCTGGAGCGTGAAATGCACGAAGGCGTAGGCGCCGGGCAGCAGCTTGCCGTCGGAATTGTCCACGTCCACCTCGACCAGCAACGTGCGAGAAGCGGGGTTGATTGCGCCGTCGGTACGCGCCAGCGTGCCGCGGAACGCCTGTCCCGGGAACTCGTCGAACGTAACCGTCGCGGTGTCGCCGGGGTGGAGATCCGGCGCGTCGGTCTCCGGCGCCGCGACGAAGATGCGCAGCGTCCGGGTCGAGGCCATGTGGAACATCTCCGTGGCCGGGCTGCCCGCGCCCAGCGTTGATCAGCGCGCCGACGTCGGTGTTGCGTGCGGTGATCACGCCGTCGAACGGCGCGGTCACGCGCTCGAACGCGGTCAACTTCTCCAGGCGATCCACCTGCGCCTGCGCAACGCGCACGTTGGCGCGCGCGACGTCGACCGCAGCCGTGCTCCCCGCATAGGTCAGCCGGTCCTGGTCGCCCTGCTGTCGGCTGGTCCAGCCTTGCCGCGCCAGCTCCGAGGTGCGGCCGCTCGTCACTTTGGCGAGGTCCATGTTCGCCTCCGCCTGCGTCACGGCCGCCTGATTCTGCGCCAGTTGCGCCTGCGCCTCGCGCAACTGCTGGTCGAGCTCCGGCGTCTCAATCTCAGCCAGCACGTCACCGCGTTTCACGTGGGCGCCGATGTCGTAATTCCAGCTTTTCACGTAGCCGCTGGCGCGCGCGTAGATCGGCGTGTCGATGAACGCCATCGTCTGGCCCGGCAGCACCAGCATCTGGTCGGGCCCGCCGCCGACCGGATGCACGACCTCGACGAACGGCGTCGCCGCCGCCGCAGTCTCGGCGTCCAGCGCCGCCTCGGCGACCCCGCGCTCGCGCACCCCGTTGTAAATCAGGCCGCCAAGCAGCGCGGCCGCAATCGCCAAACCGACCAGCAACATCCGGCCGGGCCGCGCGGGTCGCGGCGCCGGCTCGTCGGGCGCCGGCCGGGCGAGATCGTCCGCGCTCGGGTCCTTCAGCATGCTATGGCAAAGCTCCTCACGCGGCGCCGGCTGGGACGCCACGATCCCCTGCCAGCCGAGGCGCGCGCCGCGCGTGCAGCAGGGAGAAGACGGCCGGAACGAACACCAGCGTCGCGACTGTTGCAAGCATGAGGCCGCCGATCACCGCCCGCCCCAGCGGGGCGTTCTGCTCGCCGCCCGCGCCGAGACCAAGCGACATCGGGGCCATGCCGATGATCATCGCCAGCGCCGTCATCAGCACGGGCCGGAACCGGGTGAAGCCGGCCTCGAGCGCGGCGCGGGCCGCGTCGCCGTGCTCGGCCAGCCGCTCGCGGGCGAATGACACCAAAAGGATGCTGTTTGCGGTCGCGACGCCCATGCACATGATGGCGCCCATGAGCGCAGGCACGCTGAGCGTCGTCCCGGTCAGGAACAGAAACAAGACGATTCCCCCTAACGCCCCGAACAAGGCCGTGATGATGATGAACGGGTCAAGCCAGGACTGGAAGTTCACAACGATCAGCAGATAGACGAGCAGGATCGAGAAGCCCAGTCCCGCCGCCAGGCTGATATAGGCCCCGCGCATGGTCTCGAGCTGACCGCGGATGGTCACGAAACTGCCGCGCGGCAGGCGCCCCCGGTTGGCGTCGACAATGCGCGTGATGTCCCGTCCCACCGCGCCGAGATCGCGCCCCTGCACGTTGGCGTAGACATCGACGACGCGGCGGATGTTGTAGTGGTCCACCGCCGCCATCTCCTGCGAGCGAGAGATCGTAGCGACATCGGCGAGAATCGCCCGGCTGCCTGACGAGCCGGTGATCGGGATGTTCCGGATGTCGTGCAGAGACTGGATATCGTATTGAGGCGCCTGCGCCGCGACCTGGTAGTTCACCCCGTTCCTCCAGTTGAGGAAGAACATGGGCGTGGTCTGGAAGCTTCCGCTCAGCGTTTCCAGCAGGCTGCCCGCCACGTCGCGCTCGGTCAGCCCGTTTTGCTCCGCCTTGGTGCGGTCTACGTCGATGTCGAGGTCCGGGTAGTCGAAGCGCTGCTGGATGCGGGCATCCACCACCCCCGGCACTTGACGCACCTCATCGAGAATCTGGTCGGCGACGACGCGGTTGTCGCGCACGTCGGCGCCGTCAATCTGGATGTCGATCGGCGAGGGCATGCCAAAATTCAGGATCTGGGTGATCATGTCGGCAGGCAGCGAATAGAACGTCACGCCGGGGAACTCCTGCGCGACCATGCGGCGGATCGCCGCGAGGTATCTGGCGGTCGGGTGGTGATCGGGCTTGAGCGACACCATGATGTCCGCGTCCGCCGCGCCAATCACGCCGGTCGCGGTGTGAGTGAGGTTCATGCCGCTGTACGGCAAGCCTATATTGTCGACGATCGTGTCCAGTTCGCGCGCAGGTATGACCCGCCGCATGGCGGCCTCGACCTGGTCGGCGAGGCGAGCGGTCTCCTCTATGCGGGTGCCGGTCTTGGCGCGCATGTGAAGGATGAACTGACCGCTGTCGGTGTTGGGGAAGAAGTCCTGCCCGAGCCAGGGCGCGAGCGCGAAGAGCGCCAGGCAGAATGCGAGAAAGGCCGGAATGAAAAGGAGTTCGACGGCGCACGAGCAGCGCGAGCAGATCGCGATAGGCGTATCGCGTCCGCTCGAAGCCGCGCTCGAAGCGGCGTTGGAACATCGCCAGCGGATTGCGCGTGGGCGCCGAGGCGTGCCCCTTGTGGCGCAGCAGATACATCGCCATCGTCGGAACCAGCGTGCGCGACAGGAAGTAGGAGGCGAGCATCGCGAACACCACCGCTTCCGCAAGCGGCATGAAGAGATAGCGCGCCACGCCCTGCAGCAGGAACATCGGCACGAACACGATGCAGATGCACAGCGTCGATACGAGCGCCGGCACCGCGATCTGGGAGGCGCCGTTGACGATCGCTTCGCGTAGCGGCTGCCCGTCCTCGAGGTAGCGCTCCATGTTCTCGATCGTCACGGTCGCATCGTCGACCAGGATGCCGACGGCGAGCGCGAGGCCGCCGAGCGTCATGAGGTTGATCGTCTCGCCCAGCGCGCTAAGCGCCATCACTGAGGTCAGGATCGACAGCGGTATCGACACCGCAATGATCAAGGTGCTGCGCCAGCTGCCGAGGAACAAGAGGATCATCAGCGCGGTCAGGCACGCCGCGATCACCGCCTCGCGCACCACGTCGGCGATCGCCGCCTTGACGAAGATCGACTGGTCGGCGAGCGGCCTGACGTGGAGTTGCGGCGGCATCGTCTGCTCCACCCGCGGCAACAGCGCGCGGATATCGTCGACCACGTCGATCGTCGAGGCGGCGCCGGCCTTCAGGATGGTCACCAGCACGCCGCGCTTGCCGTCCATACGCACGATGTTGGTCTGCGGCGCAAACCCGTCGTTGACCGTGGCGACGTCACGCAGATAGATCGTCGCGTTGCCGACCGTGCGGATGGGCAGGTCGTTGAGCTGTTCGATCGTGCGCGGCGCCGCGTTGGTGCGCACGTCGTATTCGAACTCCGAGATCTTCGCCGTGCCGGACGGCAGCACCAGATCCTGTGCGTTCACTGCGTTCAGGACATCGGTCGGCGACAACCCCTTCGCCTGCAGCCGCGCCGGATCGAAGGCGATCGTGACCTGCCGCTGCTTGCCGCCATATGGATAGGGGACCGTGGCGCCCGGCACGGTGACCAGTTGCGTGCGCAAGAAGTTGAGGCCAAGGTCGTTGAGTTGCTGCTCGGAGAGGTTGTCGCCGGATAGCCCAAGTTGGAGGATTGGCACGTTGGAGGCGCTGTAGTTCAGGATTTCCGGGGGCTCGGTCCCCGGCGGCGTCTGCCGCAGCAGCAATTGCGAGGCGGCCGTCACCTGCGCGTTCGCGGTATCGAGGCTGGCGCCCGGTTGGAGAAAGATCTTGACCAGGGCAATGCCGTTATAGGTGGTCGAACTCGATGTGCTGGATGTTGTCGACCAGCGTCGTCAGCGACCGTTCGTAGGCGGAGGTCAGCCGCCCCTCCATCTCTTCGGCATTGAGGCCGGTATAGGTCCACACCACCGCGACCACGGGAATGTTGATGTTCGGAAAGATGTCCGTCGGCGTGCGCAGGATCACCAGCGGGCTGACAATCAGGATCAGCAGCGCCAACACCACAAAGGTGTAGGGTCGATCGAGTGCGATTCGGACGATCCACATACGTGGCCAATTTCCTAGCGGTTAGACGCTGGATCCGGGCGGCCCCGTGATCCAGTCAGCGGCCCGAAGCGGGCAATAATCTCCGATGCGCTTCGGATGTGTCCTCCTAGCGGCGCCGCCGCATTGGCGCCTGCCGCGGCGTATTGGCGCAAGCCTGTTGCACTTTCTTGGACTAGGCAAGGTCGCGAAGCGAATCAACACATTGGGAAGCGCGGACCCTGGTCTCCGGAGTGGCGAAGGAGTGGCGATTTGGCGCCCCTTGTCGTGCTCAACGGCGAATTGCGCTATCCAGGACGCTCAAGCCTATGACTGGTCCTACCGCGGGAGCTGAGAGGGGCCTCCGGCGAGGCCGTCCCCGATCTCGACAAGGGAGGCTTCATACACGTCGCGCGGCGATCGTCAGCGGGCCTCGGCTGACAGTCGCCCAACACCGGGGGCGTATTTTCGCCAGTTGTGCTCCTCGCGGAAGCCCAACAGCTCGCGCGCCTTTCGGTTGGACATCGGCGCTTCAAAGCTCCCCAATTCGCGCCTTCGCGGCGTGTGCGGCGCGTGCTTCGCCAGGAACGACATCGTGGGGTCGTTTGCGATGATCTCGTCGTTTGCGGCGTTAAAAACCTGGAAACCGAGACCATCCTTCTCAAGGCAGAGATCGACGATCTGAGCGAGGTCGCGGACGTCGATATAGCTCCACGCGTCGCGCTTGCGGGCGAGCGGCTGGGCGAGCGCCGCCGGGAACCGCTGATAGTCAGCAGGTTCGATCACCACGCCGATCCGAAGGGCGTAGATGTCGGCGCCGGTGCGAGAAGCGAACGATCGAGCGATCTTTTCGCCCACCAGCTTCGAGAGGCCGTAGCTGTCGGTCGGATCGACGTCGTAGTCCTCGTCGACGGGAAAACTGGTGTAATCCCGGTCGCCCTCCGCAAAGCAGACGCCATAGGCCGTGATGCTCGAGGCGATGACGACCTTGCGTACGCCAAGCTTTATCGCCGCTTCAATCACGTTGTAGGTCGACAGCACATTGGCGGCGAACATGGCGTTGTCGGGCCGCATCAGGATACGTGGGATAGCCGCGAAATGAACGACCGCGTCGAGAGGCGCTGGGCCTCCGCCTCTTCTGAGGTCGTCAAAACCGAAGTGCATCGAGAGGGCGTCGAAAGTTTCCCCGCTGTCGGCGAGATCGACGAGAACCGTGTTGACTCCCGGCGCATCGAGCGGCTTCAGGTCAAGGTTCAACACCTTGTGGCCGCGTTCGATGAGATAGGGAACGACCGTCCGGCCTATCTTTCCGCTGCCGCCTGTGAACGCGATGCGCTTGCCCATGAACGCTCTCAGCCTCCCTTCAACCTTGCTCGATCTGGCCCCCAAGTCGGCGCTATTCGAAGAGGTCGAAGCCGGGCGCGGCGTGCTTGCGGACATTCTCCATATTCAGTTCGAGCCCGATTCCGGGTTTGTCGGTGAGCGCGATGTGCCCATCCTTGACGATCGAGCCGGAGCCGTCGGGAGCGAACACATAGCTGTCCCAGATCTCGCGCTCCTCTAAGGCATGCCATTCGAGCACGAGAAAGTTCGGGACGGCGGCGCAGACATGGGCCGTCGCCATGGTTCCGAGCGGCGTCGAGACGAGATGGGGGGCGAACGGCAGATAGTAGATCTCGGCGAGATTGGCGATCTTCTTGCTTTCTGCGAGGCCGCCGCATTTGGGCACGTCCGGCATGACCACGTCCGCCGCCTGCTGCTGCAGCAACTCGCGGAAGCCCCAGCGCAGATAAAGGTTCTCCCCGACGCAGATCGGCGTGCGGCTTCGCGCCCGCACCTGACGCAGGGCCTCGACATTCTCGGCCGGGAGCGGCTCCTCGAGCCACATGAGATTGAACGGCTCCATCTCCCAGGCGATGCGGCAAGCGCTCGGCACGTCGTAGCGGGCGTGAAGATCGATGCAGAGGTCGACATCGGGCCCGACGGCCTTCCGCACCGCCGCGACGCGCTCCACCATCGATCGCACCTCCGCGTTGTTGACCGTGTGATTGGCCGCGTCGAACTTCGCCGGATGGCGAAGGTTGTCGATGTCGAATTTGAGCGCTGTGAAGCCCTCCTTCACCATCCGCCGCGCGCGCGCCGCGCAGCCCTCCGGCGAGCCCGAGGAATCATCGCCATCGCCGCAGTCGGCATAGAGGCGGATACGATCGCGGAACTTCCCGCCCAACAACCGGTAGAGGGGCTGGCCGGCGGCCTTCGCCGCAAGGTCCCACAGCGCAATCTCGATGCCGCTGAGCGCGATCAGGAAGACGCCGCCCTGCGGGCCCGAGAAGACATGATTGCGGCGGAGCTTCTCCCAGCAATATTCGACATTGCGCGGATCCTCGCCGATCAGTTCGGCTTTCAGTTCCGAAATCAGGCCAACGATCGCGCCCGCGCCGGCGTCGGGGTTGGCCTCGCCATAGCCCGATAATCCCTCGTCGGTGTCGATCCTCACCAGCGTCGCCTCGCCGTGGTAGGCGACGACGGCGGTTTTGACGTCCACGATCTTCATACCCGTTCCTCCCAGTCCCCGCGTTTTGATCGCGCCGCACGTCACGTTCTTGCAGCCTTCCGGATCCAACGGGATGTCCCCCGGAAGCCGAGTTCGTTCGCAATCTGCCCGCTGCGGACTTGTCAGATGAGTATATAAGCGTGTAAGAAGTCAGGCAAGCGCATCATTGGGAGAAGACGCGGCCATGCATGAGCGGCGATTGGGATCGTCTCGGGTATCCGTTTCGGAAATTGGGCTTGGGACGTGGGGCATGTCCGGCGCGTTCTGGGGCGCGGCCGACGACGCCGAATCGATCCGCGTCATCCACCGGGCGCTCGATCTCGGCGTGACCCTCATCGACACCGCCGAGGCTTACGGCGGGGGGCACGCCGAGGAGGTGGTCGGCAAGGCGCTCGCCGGCCGGCGCAGCCAGGCTGTGATCGCGACCAAAGCGGCCCCGAACCACCTCGCGCCGGCGGAAGCCGTGAAGGCGCTGGAAGGGTCGCTGAAGCGGCTGCAGACGGACTATGTCGACGTCTATTTCATCCACTGGCCGAACCCGGACGTGCCGCTGGGCGCAACGATGGACGCGTTCGAGCGATTGCGCGCCGAGGGACGCATCCGAGCGCTCGGCGTCTCCAATTTCGGCCCGAAGGAGATGGACGCCGCGCGACAACATGGCGTCATCGACGTGCTGCAGCCGCCCTACAACATGCTGTGGCGCGAGGTGGAGGCGGCGACGCTCCCCTATTGCCGTGAGCACAATATCGGCGTGATGCCCTATAGCGGCCTTGCGCAGGGGCTGCTCACCGGCGCGCTGTCGCGCAGCACGACATTCGCCGAGGGGGATGAGCGCCGCACGACCGTCCTTTTCCAGCCAGGGACCTTCGAGCGCGCCCTCGATGCGGTCGAGGGCTTGCGCCCGATCGCCGCGAAATATGGCAAGTCCGTCGCCCAACTTGCGATCCAGTGGCTGACCAGCCGGCCGGGCGTCACCTCTCCGCTGCTCGGCGCAAGGACAGCGCCTGAGATCGAGGAAAACGTTGGCAGCGTCGGCTGGACAATCGCTGCGGCCGACGTCGCCGAGATCGACCGGCTGACCCTCCCCGTGTGGAAGGAAATCGCCGACAAGGGCGACATGTTCGGCTACTGGGTGAAGCAGCGCGCGGCGAAGGCGAAAGCGTGAGGGCGCGGGACGGCGATCCCGGGCGCTACCCCACCTCCTCCTCGTCAGTCATGAGCAGAAGCGTGTTCAGCATCAAATGCTCACGCATTGCGGCTGCGGCGCGCTTCGGATCGCGGGCCGCCAAAGCCTCGTAGATCTTGCGATGGTGCTTGGTCGCCTCCGGCAGCGCGCGGGGAGCGCGATTGCTGAGCCGGCGGCTCGCCGACTGCCACCAGCGGGAGGAATACATGAACCGGTCAAGGATGCGGTTGCGGGTCGCGCGGCAGATCTCCATGTGGAACTCAAGATCGAGCTCGAGATAGCGGTCCGGATCGTCGACATGCGCCGTCATGGCGTCGAGAAGGTCGGCGAGACGGGCAAGGCCGGCGTCCGTCAGGGTCTGCGCAGCCTTGGCGGCGATGGCGGGTTCAAAGACGAGGCGAGCCTCGTGCAGCTCCTTGAGCAGTTCGTGGACCTGCGGCGAGGGCAGCCATTCGACGAGCAGAGGGCTCATGTAGTCCCACTCGTCAAGAGGCCGCACATTGATGCGCCGCCCCTGAGCGATGTCGACGATGTCGAGCGCGCTCAGGATCTTTAGCGCCTCCCGCGCAACGGCGCGCGACACCCCGAATTCGATGCAGATCTGCACTTCCGACGGCGCGAGGCCGTCCGGCAGCTCGCCGCCGGCGATTCGGCGGACCAGCACGCTCGCGACCTGCTGGGGAAGAGGACGGAGCTTGACCTGCATCATCGATCTCTGTAACCTGATCTTATCGGACAAGTTGATAAGCATATAAGACTGGCGAGAGCAAGCGTGTCCGACGCTCGCTGACCCCGATCGGGCGGTGAGGAGGAAACGATGGATGCAGAGACAGTGTGGTCAGCCTCGGCGGCTTCTCGCGGCGAAGGCCCTCTATCCGGCGTGCAAGGCAAGCTCCGTGCGCTCGATGAGCCTGCCCCGCTCCGGGCGCGCGCAGCGGGGGCCCCGCCACCGCCTCGATCCGGCGAGAGAGATTTCCTGACATTTCATAACAAGGCGCGGGCCAAGTTCGCCTGAGCGCTTCTGGGAGGTAGCAGCCATGTTAAAGAATCTGTCGAGACGCCAGTTCCTGCAAAGCTCGGCCGTGATCGCGACAGGCGCCGGCGTCGCAGCGCCCGGGATCGCCCGCGCGGAAGCGACCGAGATCAAAGCGCTGCTCATCACCGGCGGCCCCCTCTATCCGAAATACTGGGAGCAGATCGCCCAGGACTTCAAGAAGAAGACCGGAATCACGGTCAATTACGACCTGCTCGAATTCACTCCCCTCACTTCGAAGACCGTCACGCTCGGAGCGGCGCGCAGCAGCCTCTATGACGTCTACAGCACGCACACGGCCCAGATCGGCTCGTTCTTTAATCATTTTGCGCCGCTCGACGGGTACTTCAAATCGTCCGAGCTCGAGGATTTCTATCCCGTCGCGCTCAAATATCTGCGCAATCCCAAGACGGACAAGCTCGCCGCGATCCCGCGCAACATGGACGCGCGCGTCCAATATTACCGCAAGGACGTCTACGACGCGCACAGCCTCAAGCCGGCCGTGACCTGGGACGATCTCATCCATGTCAGCCAGACCCTCACGGGCGGCGGCCACTATGGCCTCGTCGTGCCCGGCCAGGGGGATCCCGCGCAGCGCACCTTCAGCGACCTCCTGTGGCAGGCCGGCGGCGAATGGGTGGACGAGAACAACAAGCCTTCGTTCAACGCGGCGCCCGGCATCGAGGCGCTCACCTTCTATCGCGACCTCATCCAGAAATACAAAGTCACGCCGCCCGACGCGGTGAGCTACCAGTGGGATGAGAATTCATCCGAATTCTCATCGGGCGCCGTGTACGACACGTTCGACTGGCCGGGCGCCTACGCGACGCTCTCCAATCCGGCGACGTCGAAGGTTGTCGGCAAATGGTCGACCGCGCCCTATATCCGCAACAAGCAGGCGATCTCCTGCGCGATTTCGCATGCGATGGCGCTGAACAGCCTGTCCAACAAGAAGGACGCGGCGGTCGAGTTCATCAAGTTCTCCGTCGGCCCCGACGCGCAGACGCTGAACTTCCAGGAGTTCACCAACTTTCCGAGCCGCCAGTCGGTCGCCAAGCAGGTCGTCGCCGCGGCGCAGGGCGAAAAGGCGGCGTGGCTGGGGCAACTCGAGCAGACCATCGCCACGGGCAAGGAATGGCCGAAGCTGCCGGGCTTCTCGAAGGTCTGCACGATCATGTTCTCGGCGATCGAGAAGTCGCTCAGCAACCAGGCGACGCCAACAGACTCGTTGAACCAGGCGGCCAAGGAAGCCCTCGACGCGATGACCCAGGCGGGGGCCTATCAATAGTATGGCGGACGCCGCCGTCGCGCTCAACCAACCCGGCGGCCGGCGCGGGCGCGGACCGCTGAACTCCGCATGGACGGGTTATGCCCTGGCGGGGCCCGCGCTCCTCGTCATGATCGCGATCTTTCTTTATCCGCTCGGCTATTCGTTCGTGATGAGCTTCTTCCGGTGGGACCTGAGCGCGCCGTCGGCGCCTTTCATTGGCCTCAACAACTACAAGGAGACGTTCGCAAGCCCGCTCTTCCAGCAGTCGCTGCGCAATCAGCTCATCTTCACCGCCGCGACCATCGCGATCGAGGTTTCGGCGGGCATGGGCGTCGCGGTCCTGATCAACGGCAAGATGCGCGGCCTTCGGGCCGCGCGAACCCTGCTGCTTATTCCGCCGATGATCGCGCCAGCCGTGGTGGGCCTGAACTTCCGCTGGCTCTTCAATTCCCAATACGGCTTCATCGACGCGCTGCTCGCCGATCTCCATCTGCCCGCGATCCCCTGGCTCTCGGATCCAAACTGGGCGCTCGCCTCGATCATCATCGCCGACGTCTGGCAGAATACGCCGCTCATGGTGCTGCTCTTCCTGGCGGGCCTGCAATCGCTGCCGCAAGAGCCGCTGGAGGCCGCGGCCGTCGACGGCGCGTCACCCTGGCAGATCTTCTGGTATATCACGCTGCCCTTGATGCGGCCGGTCATCGTGATCGCGCTCATGCTGCGGATCATCGACACGTTCCGCACCTTCGACGTCGTCTGGCTGATGACGCAGGGCGGCCCCGGAGGCGCCTCCAGCCTCGTCACCGTCTACGCCTACCTCCTGGCGTTCCAGGGCGTCGATTTCGGTCATGCGGCGGCCGTCTCGTATATCGCACTGGCTATCTCTCTCGTTCTGCTAGGCGTGCTCTACGGCTTCCCGTGGCTCAGGGAAACGTGATGGCGGTGACGAGCGAAGAGAGGGTGGCCGCAGGGTCCGTCGAAGTCCTGCAGCCTCCGAGGCGCCCCTTTCAGGTCGGGCTTGCCGCGCGCTACGCGGTGCTCATCGGAACGATCGTCCTGACGCTCTTTCCGCTCGTATGGCTCGTCATTACCTCGCTGCGCATTCCGGCCGACATATTCGCGGTCCCCGTGCACATCATCCCGGCCTCGGTGACCTGGCGCCAGTACGTCAATGTCTTCACCCAGTACAATCTTGCCGGCTATCTCTGGAACACGATCATCGTCTCGCTGGCGACAGTCGTCTGCGTGACGGTGCTCGCCGTCCCTTGCGCCTATGCGATGGCCAGGTTTCGCCTGCCCGGCCACCGGGTCATCGTCACGCTGTTGCTCATCATGCGCATGATCCCGGTCGTCGCGCTCGCGATTCCGCTCTTCGCCGTCTTCGCCAGCCTCGGGCTCCTGGACACTTTGACGTCGCTGATCCTCGCCCATACGGCTGCGAAACTGCCCGTCGCCATCTGGCTCCTCATCGGCTTCGTCCAGGACGTGCCGAAGGAGATCGAGGAATCCGCGGCGATGGACGGCGCCGGGACGCTGAGGACGCTCGTCCAGATCGTCACGCCGCTCATTGCGCCGGGCCTCGGCGCGAGCGCCGTCATCACGTTTCTGTTCACCTGGAACGATCTCCTGATCGCCCTGACGCTGGCATCGAGCGAGAACGCGCAGACCCTGCCGGTCGGTCTCACCAATTTCGTCTCCCAATACGGCGTCGACTGGGGCGCAATGTCGGCGGCAGGCGTGCTCATGGTGATCCCGACCCTGATTTTCGTCTGGTTCGCGCAGGGCCTCCTGGTGAAGGGGCTGGTGAGTGGCGCGGTGCGAGGCTAGGGACTCCGATGAAGATCACCGCGATCGTGCCGTGGCTGGTGAAGGTCGAGGCTTCCTACTGGGGCGAATATCTGTTCGTCGAGGTGAAGACCGACGAGGGTCTCTCCGGCTGGGGCGAGATCACGACGACCACGAAGATCGCCAACCGCGCGGTGGCCGGGATGCTGCGTCAGCTCAACGATCTTCTCGTCGGCGACGATCCGACCAAGATCGAAAGCCTGTGGCACAAGACCTTCCGCGCCTTCACCTATATGGGCTCGCGCGGCGCGGCCTCGCATGTGGTGAGCGGCGTCGACATCGCGCTATGGGACATTCTCGGCAAGAGCCGCGGCCTGCCGATTTACGAGATGCTGGGCGGGCCAGTGCGCGACGACATTCTCATCTACACCCATCCGGATCAGAGCAAGTTCACGAGCCGCGAAGGCGTCGTCGAGGAAATCCGCGCGATTATCGAGTCCGGCCATGACGCGATCAAATTTGACCCCTTTCCGTACTATGAAGGCCACGCCGGGCATATGCATGGCTATCTCGATGGCGAGCTGTCGAAGAAAGGCGAGCGCGAAGCGGCCGAGCTCACAGCGCTGATCCGCGAGACCGTGGGCCCCGATGTCGAAATTCTCATCGACGCGCATGGACGCTTCGACGTCCCAACCGCAATTCGGCTCTGCCGCGCGCTCGAAGACGCAGGCCAGATCGACTGGTTCGAAGAGCCGGTGCCAGTCGAAAGCTACAACGCTCTCAGACAGGTGCGCGAGCGCGTGAGCGCCGCGATCTCGGTCGGCGAGCGGCTGCATACGCGGTGGGAATTCGTGCCGATCTTCGAGAACCGTCTCGCGGATTATGTGATGCCCGACGTCACCTGGACCGGCGGGATCACCGAACTCAAGAAGATCGCGATCCTGGCCGAGGCCTATTACGTGCCGATCACGCCGCATGACGCAAGCGGTCCGATCAATGTCGTCGCGGGCGCGCAAGTGATGATGACCGTTCCGAACTTCTATCGCATCGAAACCAGCCGCTACGACCTCAGCCATTACAACAAACTGATCGAAGAGCCGCTCGACAACCGCGGCGGCCGCATCCGGCTCAATACCAAGCCCGGGCTCGGCGTCGCCATGAACCTCGACTATCTCAGGCGCAACGCGCTCGACGGATTCGACGACCGGAACGTGCGCCGCGTGATTCCGTTTTGAAACAAGGAGACCCCGTTGAACGCTGTTCCTGAGATCAAGGATATTGCGCGGCCGCCCCGCGCGCTTGCCGACGGTCTTGCCAAGATCGGCGCGGCGACGCTCAGCAGCGAGCTCTCACGCCAGCTCGGCATACGCGACCCGCAAATCCGAGGTCCCCGGCCGCTGGTCAAGGGCCGCACGATCGCCGGTCCTGCGCTGACCCTGCAATGCATGCCCAAGCGCGAAGACCTCTACAACGAATCCGAATACGAGGATCCCGAGACGCAGCTGCACAGGCATGTGCTCTATCCGACGCAGCCGGGCGACGTCGTCGTGGTCGATGCGCGCGGCGATCTCGCGAGCGGCATATTCGGCGAGATGATGCTCACCTTCTTTGCCGGGCGCGGCGGGGCCGGCGTGGTGATCGACGGCTGCATCCGGGATTCGGCGGAAGCGGCCAAGCTCGATATCGGCATCTGGGTGACCGGCGTGACGCCGAACTATCATGCGCAGACGAACATCATTCCGTTCGCCGTCAACGTGCCCATCGCCTGCGCCAACGTGCTCGTTATTCCGGGTGATATTATCGTGGCGGATGACGATGGCGTGGTTGTCGTGCCAATCGGCCTTGCGCCAAAGCTGCTCGAGATGGCCGGCGAGCATGTCGAGTGGGAGGAATTCTCCCGCATGCGCCTTTCTCAGGGCGGCGACCTGCGCAAGTATTATCCGCTGAGCGCCGAGGGCGAGGCGGAATACAAGGCCTGGCGCAAGGCCCAGCGGTAACGTCGAGCGCAGCGCCATCTCAGGGGGCTTGGCCGGTCCGCGCTCATGTCGGCGCCGGAGCGGCCTCGTGCGACTCCACGGCGTCAAGATCGGCGGCGGTGATCGGCTGGTCGACGATGAAGAGATACGACGCGGCCGAAGCGACGCCGATCGCCGCGCCCACCACCAGCGCCGGAATGAACGAGCCGGTGTTCTGCACGATCAGCCCGGTGACGGTGGGCGCGAGCGCTCCGCCGAGATAGCCGCCGAAATTCTGCATGGCGCCGATCGACGCGGTGCAGTTCGTGGGGGCGGCCACCGAGCTTAACGCCCAGGCGCAGGTGCTGGTGACGTAGAGGAAAAAGAGCGAAGCCGAAATGAAGGCGACCGCGAGCGCGTTGCTGGTGACGAAGGCCGCGGCGACCGTGCAGGCCGCTGTCGCGCACAAGGCGATGGTCGCCGGATATTGCCGGCTCTTCACCGGCGACATACCGCGGCGCACCAGAATGTCCGTGATATAGCCGCCGAGGATCCCGCCCACGACCCCGAAGACGAAGGGGATGGCGGCGGCGAACCCGGTGAACTTGACGCTCATATGGCGCTCGAGCTCGAGATAGCCGGGCAGCCAGGCGGTGTAGATCCAGGTGAGATAAATGCAGCCGAAGTAGCCGAGAATCATGCCCCAGGTGGTGCGGAAGCGGAACAATTGCTTCCACTCCCTGAGCGTCACGACGGTCCGATCCCCAGGCGGATCGCCGTGGGTGCGATAGGCGATCTCGTCCGCCGTCAGTTCGACTTCGTTCGGGTTGCGATAGACGACAAACCAGACCGCCGCCATGGCGAGACCGGCGACGCCCATGATCATGAACATGACCCGCCAGCCGTAGCTCAGCATCAGGAAGGTGAGGAGCGGCACGGCGATAGCGGTGCCGAGCGACGAGGCGCAATTGAAGATTCCGGTCGCGAGACCCCGGTCGCGCGGATGGAACCAGTCGCGGACCACGCGAGCGCCAGTCGGGAACTGCGGCGCTTCCCCCACGCCGAGCAGCAGCCGGGCGCCGAAGAACTGGCCGAAGCTCTGGACGAATCCGGCGATGAGCTGGGCCAACGACCAAAGGCTGAGGCCGCAGGTCAACAGAAAACGCGGCCCGAACTTGTCGACCATCGCGCCGGTCGGCAATTGCGAAAACGCATAGGCCCAGAGGAAGGCGGACAGAAGGTAGCCCATGTCCGCGATCGACAGGCCGAGATCGTGGCGGATCAGGAGATTGGCCACCGCGAGCGTCGCGCGGTCGATGTAGTTGATCACGCCGGCCACGACCAGCATGGCCAGGGCCGCCCGCTGGATCGATTTCAGCCGCGGCGTCGCCTTCAACGCTTCCAACATCGCATTTCCTCGCCTTGAGCTCACCTTTTGCTCACCCGCTCGACTTAAGAGCATAAAAGCGCCGGCGCGGTCGATGCTCTCGCCATGTTGATTTCATTTTCACCCAGATGGCGCCTTCACATTTTCGTTGGGTCGGCGCCTGCGGGGCGAGAGCGCAAAACACAATGCTGCCATGGCGAATGACCCCTCTGGCGCTGCAACAAACTTGTGGTTAAATACTGAGGATTACCGTCGAGAGATGTTCATGCTTGCTCGCCCGCGTCGAAGCGTCCTCTATATGCCCGGCTCCAACGCCAAGGCGTTGGCGAAGGCGAAAACGCTGTCTGCCGATGCGCTGATCCTTGATCTCGAGGATTCGGTCGCCCCGGACCAGAAAATCATGGCGCGCGAACAGGTCGCCGAGGCGGTGCGCATAGGCGCGTTCGGCGGGCGCGAGGTCGTCATCCGCGTCAACGGACCGCATACGACGTGGGGAGAAGCCGATCTCGTCGCCGCCTCCGCCGCCGGCCCGGACGCCATTCTCCTGCCCAAGGTCGACGGGCCAGGGGCGATCATGGCCGCCGCCCGGACGCTGCGCGAATCGGGCGCGCCCGACCGGACGAGGCTATGGGCGATGATGGAGACGCCGAACGCCGTTTTGAGCGCCGGCTCGATCGCCGCCGTCGCCGCCGACCCGACGTCGCGATTCGCCGTCATGGTCATGGGCCTCAACGATCTCGCCAAGGAGACGCGGGCGAGGCTCACTCCCGGCCGCCCGACCATGACCGCATGGCTTGCGAGCTGCGTGGTCGCCGCCCGCGCCCACGGCGTCGACATCATCGACGGCGTCTACAACGACATCAGGGATCTCGACGGCTTCCGGCTCGAATGCCTGCAGGGCCGCGACATGGGCCTCGACGGCAAGACGCTCATTCATCCGACCCAGATCGACATCTGCAACGAAACCTTCGCGCCGACCTCGGATGAGGTGGAGCGCGCAGCCGCGATCGTCGAGGCGTTCGCGCTGCCGGAAAACGTTGGCAGGGGCGTGATCCAGCTCGACGGCCGCATGGTGGAGCTGCTGCACGCCGACATGGCGCGCAAAACGCTCGCCATCGCCGACGCGATCGCGGCGCGAAGCATGGCGGCGGCCTAGCCCCCTCGCGGAAGCCCGGCGGCCTCGGCGATCAGCTCGAAGGAACGCAGCCGCAGAGGTTTCTCATAGACGTCGGAGACGACGATCAGTTCGTCGGCCCGAGTCTCCTCGACCAGCGCGGCCATGCCTTTGCGGACGGTGTCTCGCGAGCCGACAATCGAGCGCGCCAGCATCCGCATCGCCTGCCCCTTCTCCATCGGCGGCCTAGCCCCCTCGCGGGAGCCCGGCCGCCTCGGCGATCAGCTCGAAGGAACGCAGCCGCAGAGGTTTCTCATAGACATCGGAGACGACGATGAGTTCGTCGGCCCCGGTTTCCTTGACCAGCGCCGCCATGCCTTTGCGGACGGTCTCACGCGAGCCGACAATCGAGCGCGCCAGCATCCGCATCGCCTGCGCCTTCTCCATCGGCGTCCAATAGCTCTCGATGTCGTCGATCGGCGGCTGGCTCAGGCCCCGCGCGCCGCGGAAGATATTGGTGAACGACATCTGTTGGGTGGTGGCGAACCGGCGTGCTTCCTCGTCGCTTTCCGCCGCGACGATGTTGACGCCGACCATTGCATACGGCTGGTCGAGCTGCTCCGACGGTTTGAAGCGCTCGCGATAAATCTCGAGGGCCGCAATCAAGTGATCGGGCGCGAAATGCGACGCGAAAGCGTAAGGGAGCCCCAGTTCGGCGGCCAGCATCGCGCCGAAATGGCTCGATCCGAGAATCCACAGCGGCACTTCCGTCCCCGCAGCCGGCACGGCCTGGATGCGCTGGCCGGGGCCCGCGGGCGCGAGGAAGGCTTGCAGCTCCAGAACGTCCTGCGGGAAGTTCTCGGCCGCCTCCGGCGGACGACGCAACGCGCGCAGCGTGAGCTGATCCGTGCCTGGAGCCCGGCCGAGTCCGAGGTCGATGCGGCCCGGAAAAAGCCGCGCCAGCGTTCCGAACTGCTCGGCGATGACGTAGGGCGCGTGGTTCGGCAGCATGATGCCCCCTGCCCCGACCCGAATCGTCGAGGTCCCCTCGGCGAGATGAGCGAGCACGATCGATGTCGCGGCGCTGGCGATGCCCGGCATGTTGTGATGCTCCGCCACCCAGATGCGCCGGTAGCCCCATTTCTCGGCGTGGGCGGCGAGATCGCGAGCATTGTCGAGGGCGCCGCGCGCGTCGGTTTCTTGCGTAACGCGAACGAGCTCGAGGATGGAGAGAGGCGTCATGAGACGCCTGCGGCCGGACGCCCGCTTATCAGAGCTTCCTCAGCCTCACGATCACGTCGATGGCCGCGACGCTCATGCCGTCGGGAGGCGGGATCTCGAACTCGGGCAGCAAGTCCTCCGGGATGTCGGACAGTTCTTCCGTATCCTCGCGATAGAAGTGGTAGTGCGGCCCGGTCTTGGTGTCGTACCAGAGCTTGGCGTCGTAGATCGCGATTTCCCTCAGGAGCCTGCAGCGCGCGAACTCGTTGAGCGTGTTGTAGATCGTGCCCAGCGTCGGGGCGAACTGGATCGACCGCGTTTCGTGAAAGATCATTTCGGCGGTGAAGTGCCGGTTTGCCGCGCCGAAGATCGCGCGGGCGAGATCGAGCCTCTGGCGGGTCGGACGCACCCCAGCAGCGGAGAGCTTCCGGACGAGCACGCCGTAGCAGACATCAGGATGCGCAGCGCTCTTCGTTTCCATGGACATCACATGTCGCTGGCGGACGGCCGGAACCATCCTCGCCCGCGAATTCCTCAACTTAATTGAACAGACTTTGTAATCCGCCTCGGCCGCATTCGCAACCTCAACCTTGGCCGGCAGGGCGCGGGCGCCCCGGTCGCTGGCGGACGCGCGCGGTTTCCCATAGGGTTCAGGTGAGCCGGTTCATGTGAGGTTGGCCTTGGCAATTGCGGGCGGATGTCTTTGCGGGGCGGTGCGCTACGAGATCAAGGCCGACGCGCCGCTCGGCGCGCGACATTGCTGGTGCCGCGTCTGCCAATACCTTGGCGCGGGAACCGGGGCGGTCAGCGCCCTTTTCCGCGCCGAGGACGTCGCCGTTTCCGGTCCGCTAACCGATTACGTCTGCAAAGCCGACAGCGGCGCGACCATGCACCGCCGTTTCTGCGCTCGGTGCGGGACGGACGTCTTCAGCGAGGCGGAAGAGCGGCCGACTCTCATCTTCGTGCGCGCAGGCTCGCTCGACGATCCCAATCTGGCGCCGCCTACGGCGACGATCTGGACGAAATCCGCGCCAAACTGGGCCTGCTTTGACCCCAGTCTGCCTGAGGTTGAAGGACATCCGCCCCCGCTGAAAGTCTGAGCCGGGCGGCGTCTAAACGCGGCTAAAGGGGCGACAGGGCCGATGCTGTTCATGGTGATCGAGCATTTCCGCGACAACGACATGGTTCCGGTCTACCAGCGCTTGCGCCAGGAAGGTCGGTCGCTGCCGGAGGGACTCGAATATGTCGAGAGCTGGGTCGAGGCCAACTTTTCCCGCTGCTTCCAATTGATGCGTTGCGACGATCTGAGGCTCATCCAGGCGTGGATTCTCGAATGGCGCGGCTCAGGCGTGACGTTCGAAATCGTCCCCGTCGTCACAAGCCAGGAGGCGCGGGCTTTGGTCGAGCCCTGCCTCGAACCTCCGGAGGGACCGGCCTGAGAGATCGGCCGGCGGCCGGCCGCGGCAGGTTGATAACGTCACATTTTGCGTGCATGCATGGCCTCCCGCGGCGCCGCGCCGCGATTGGGAGGAAATTGAAGCCGATGTCCCTTTCGCTCTATCAGAGCAGCGTGCCGGTCTACGAGCGCGCGCTCAACGCTTTCCTCGCCATTCTCGACAAGGCGGAGGAGCATGCGACGGCGCGCAAGTTCGATCCGAACGCCTATCTCGCCATGCGGCTGAGCCCGGACATGTTTCCCTTCGTCCGCCAGGTCCAGAGCTTCTGCGATCACGCCAAGAACTCGTCGTTCCGGCTGGCCGCCAAGGACCCGCCGGTCAAGGAGGACAAAGAGGCTACACTCGCCGAAATCCGCGCGCGCATCCAGGCGACGCTCGAGATGCTGAAATCGATCGACGCCAAGGCGATGGAAGGCGGCGAGTCGCGCGAGGTCGTCATCCCCGCCGGCTCGAACAAGCTGAAGCTCCCCGGCGCCGACTATCTCCTGCATTTCGCCATGCCCAATTTCTATTTTCACCTGACCACCGCCTACGACATCCTGCGCGCGAGCGGCGTCGAGATCGGCAAGCGCAACTTCATGGGCGCGGTCCCGAACCTCATTCGCGTGTGAGAGCATCGATCATGGCCATCACCAGACTGCACGCCGGGCCGCGCATGTCGCAGGCCGTCGTTCACGGCTCGACCGTCTATCTCGCCGGCCAGGTCGCCGATCAGGCGAAAGGCAAGAGCGTCGGCGACCAGACCAGGGAGATCCTGGCTGCGATCGAGCGCCTGCTTGGCGAAGCCGGATCGGACAAGACGAAGATTCTTTCGGCCACCATATATCTCGCCGACATCGCCACATTCGGCGAAATGAACGCGGTCTGGGACGCGTGGGTCCCAGCAGGGCATGCGCCGGCGCGCGCCACCGTCGAGGCGAAGCTGGCCGCCCCGGCCTACACAGTCGAGATCGCCTGCATCGCGGCGACGGACTGAGCCGCGCGGTGCGGCGGCTGAGTCGAGGTCGCCGCTCCGATTTCATCCGTGGAGGAGACAATTTCGGTGCTTGACCCCTCGAACGACAACGCCAGGGGGCCGTTCGAGCGGGTGGCGAGCCCTGAGGAAGCGGTCGACCGGCTCGTTCGCCTCTATGACGAGGCGACTGAGGCCCTGCACGGGGCGGTCGAGCGCTTTCTCAAACAAGGCGAGCCGCCCTCGAGCGCGACCCGCGCCCTGTTCCGCTATCCCGAGCTGCGCCTGATTTACGCGCCGACCGGCCCTGCTCTCTCCAGCCCGCGCGCCTTCGCCAAGTTCAGCGAACCCGGCGTTTATGCGACGACGGTGACACAACCGGCCGAGTTCCGCGCCTATCTGCTTGAGCAGCTCGAACCGCTGGTGAGCGAATACGGCGCCGCGATCGAGGTCGGCGTCGGCGCCCAGGAGATTCCCTACCCTTACGTGATCGAGAGCGGCGATGAGCTGACCAGCGGCGGCGGCGCCGACCCCGCCGAGCTGGCGCGTTTTTTCCCCGTGCCTTCGCTCGCCACCATCGGCGACGAAACGGCTGACGGCGAGTTCGACTTCGGCCCCGAGCGGCCGCTCGCTCTGTTCGACGCGCCGCGGGTCGATTATTCGCTGCGGCGCCTCGTTCACTACACCGGCTCTGACTGGCGGACGATGCAGCCGTGGGTGCTGCTCACCAACTACCACCGCTATGTCGACCAGTTCGTCCAGTGGGGCTTGAAGCAGCTTCATGCCGGAACGGGCGTCGAGAAGGTGATTCTGCCGGGCAACGTCGTCATCGATTCGTCGATTCCGCCGGCCGAGGCCGAGGCGAAGGCCGCAGCGGTCGCCTGGCATCGCTTCCAGATGCCCGCCTATCATTGCGTGCGCGCCGACGGGCGGGGGATCAGTCTGGTCAACATCGGCGTCGGGCCCTCGAACGCCAAAACCATCACCGACCATATCGCGGTCCTCAGGCCCCATTGCTGGCTGATGATCGGCCATTGCGCGGGCTTGAGGCAGTCGCAGGTGATCGGCGACTATGTGCTCGCGCACGCCTATCTCAGGCGCGACAACATCCTCGACGAGGCGGCGCCGCTCATGGTTCCGATCCCCGCGCTTGCGGAAGTGCAGGTGGCGCTGCAGGAGGCGGTCGCCAAGATCACCGGCGACCGGGGCGAGGCCTTGAAGCGGCGCCTGCGCACCGGCACTGTCGTCACCAACGACGACCGCAACTGGGAATTGCGCTGGTCGCAGGAGCGGCGGCTCATCAATGTTTCGCGCGCCATCGCCGTCGACATGGAATCGGCGACCGTCGCCACCCAGGGCTTCCGCATGCGGGTGCCTTACGGCACGCTGCTCTGCGTCTCCGACAAGCCGCTGCATGGCGAGATCAAGCTGCCCGGCGCCGCCAACGCCTTCTACGAGCGTGCGATCGCCGAGCATCTGCAGATCGGCATAGCCGCGATCGGGCATCTGCAGAGCAACGACGCCTCGCTGCACTCGCGCAAGCTCAGGAGCTTCGACGAGCCGCCGTTCAGGTGAGGATTAGCTGATCACCATCACCGGCGTGCCGACGTGCACCCGGTTATAGAGATCGATTGCGTCCATGTCGCGCATCCGGATGCAGCCGGAGGACACGTGCCCGCCGATTTCCGACGGCTCGTTGGTGCCGTGGATGCGGATGAGCGTGTCCTTGTCGTTCTGGAAGAGATAGAGCGCCCGCGCGCCGAGCGGATTGTCCCACTGGCCCTGCAAGGGTCCATGCTGCTTATAGACCTGGAACTGCGGCCAGCGCTCCATGATCGAGGCGGTCGGCATCCAGGTCGGCCATTCCTTCATCGCTCCGACCTCGGCGCGACCGGTCCACCCCATATATTCGGCGCCGCTCGCGATCCGGTATTGGATCGCCTGGCCGTGGGGCAGGACGAGATAAAGATAATTCGTGGTCGTGTTGACGATGATCGTCCCCGGCCTCTCCTGGGTCGAATACTGGACGATGCTGCGGTGGGTGGGAATCTTCCACTCGTCCGGCTCGGCCAGCGCCATCATCTGCTTGTCGCGCGCGGTGAGCTGCGGATCCGGAAGGCCGGACTGGATCACCGGCGTGCAGCCGCTCACCAGGGCGCGTCACAGCCAGCACAAGCCCCACAACCAACACATTCGTCTTCATAGCCGCCCCGTCGATCGCACCGCTAACGATTTTGTCACCATAAAACTTAACGGTTTCGCCAAAGTTACCGAGCGTAAGCCCAAACGCCATTCACAAAACCGCGAGCGCCGCCTGGATGTCCCCCATCCAAGGTTTCGCCACAAAGTTTTTAGCGAAACCGCTCGGTTAAGTCCAACGACTTGTTGCGAAGTCGTTTGCCGAAACTTACCGATCGAGGCAAAAATGCAACAGTCCGACAAATGTTCCAGACACTCGGCTAACCCTGAAGGGAGTGGAAATTGACCCAATGGCCGGCGCGCCTCGTTCTCGTCGGGGCGGGAAAAATGGGCGGAGCGATGGCGCAGGGCTGGCTCGACGCCGGCCTCCCCGCCGCTTCGCTGACCATTGTCGAGCCCAATCCGTCGGCTGAGATCGCTTCGCTCGCGGCGAGCCGCGGCGTTGCGCTCAATCCCCGCGTCGAAGCCGCACCCGATGTGCTTGTGCTCGCGGTGAAGCCGCAGAGCCTCGATCAGGTCGCGCCGCAGATCGCCGCGCTCGCGGCGGAACGGACGCTCCTGTTGTCGATCATCGCGGGCAAGACCATCGCCAATCTGACGGCGCGGCTCCCTCAGGCGCGCGCTGTCGTGCGGGCGATGCCCAATACCCCTGCGGCGATCGGCCGCGGGGTCACGGCGGCTTTCGCCAACGCGGACGTCAATCCGGAGCAACGGCGCTGGTGCGAGCGCCTGCTTGGCGCGGTCGGCGCGTTCTTCTGGCTCGAGGACGAGGGCGCGATCGACGCCGTGACCGCGATCTCCGGCTCGGGGCCGGCCTATGTGTTCGCCCTGACCGAGGCGCTCGCCGCGGCGGCGGAGAGGCTGGGCCTGCCGGCGGAGCTCTCGATGGGCCTCGCGCGGGGCACCGTCGAGGGGGCGGCGGAACTGATGCGCCGCGAAAGCGCGACCGCGCCCGCAACATTGCGCCAGAACGTCACTTCGCCGGGCGGCACCACCGCCGCCGCGCTCGCCGTGCTTAAGGACGCTCGAGGGCTCGATGATCTCATGGCGAGGGCGACGGCCGCGGCCCGCGCCCGCGCCGCGGAGATGGCGGGCTGAGCGGGGGTTCCTTGGCGGCGGGCGGCTGAGCGCATACATTGACGAGAGATCAGCCGGAGGAACGCGCCATGGCGACGAGACCGAAAAGCGAGGCCAAATCCAAGCCGACCGACACCCGCGGCAAGATCATCGACGCCCTGATGGAGCTCGCGGCGGAAACCCGCTTCGAGGACATTTCGATCCGCGACATCTGCAAGGCCGCCGACGTCTCGCTCGCGGATTTCCGCGACGCCTTCCCTTCCAAGGGCGCGGTGCTCGCCGGCTTCTCGCGTCGCATCGACCGCGCCGTCCTGGAGCAGGACACAGGCGAGCTTGCGGATGAAAGCCCGCGCGAGCGCCTGTTCGACGTCCTGATGCGCAGGCTCGAGGCGATGGCGCCCTATCGCGACGGCCTTCGGGAGGCGATCGCATGGCTGCGGCGCACGCCGGCCGCAGCGCTGGCGATGAACCAGGCGGCGACGAACTCCATGCGCTTCATGCTCGAGGCGGCCGGCATCGAAGCGCAGGGCGCGGGCGGCGCCGTCAAGCTCCAGGGCCTGGCGCTCGGCTGGGCGCGGGTGCTTCACGTCTGGCTCGACGACGAAGACCCGGCTTTGTCCAAGACCATGGCGGAACTGGATCGCGTGCTCACGCGCGGCGAGCGGGCGGCCGGAGGCGTTGACCGGCTGAGCGCGCTGGCGAGCCCCTTGACTGCGTTTGCTGACGCTGTTGGCCGCAGGGCGCGGCGCGGCGGGGGCCGCGAGGCGCGCAAGGAGGACCACGGCGACGAGGACGTGACCACGCTTTAGAGCGGCCCATCCGGCGGAGCATCTGACCTGACCGTTCATCCTGAAATCTTTTGGGCGCTCTCCGCGTTCGCCCTCGTCGCCGGAATCACGCCCGGGCCGAACAACCTGATGCTGATGACGTCGGGCGTGAAATACGGAGTGGGCCGCACCCTGCCCCATTGGGCCGGCGTCATCCTTGGCTTTGGGCTGATGATCGCCGTCGTCGGGCTTGGGCTCGACATCCTGTTCGAGCGCTTTCCGCAAATCCTGCCCGTCATGCGGATCGCCGGCTCGATCTATATGATCTGGCTTGCGCTCAAGATCGCGCTGGCGAAGCCGATGGGCGAGGTCGAGCCCGGCGGACGCCCGATCGGCTTTCTCGCCGCCGCCGCCTTTCAGTGGGTCAACCCGAAGGCCTGGGTGATGGCGTTGAGCGCGCTCGCGGCTTATGCCGGCGTCGTCGACGGCTATACGAAGAGCGTCCTCTTCATCGCCGCGCTCTGCGCCCTGATGGCGATCCCGTGCAGCGGCGTCTGGATGGTGTTCGGCGCTTCGCTTCGACGCCTGCTTAAGGATCCCCGCGTGATCCGGCCCTTCAACTGGACGATGGCGGCCCTGCTGGTCGCCTCGATCGCGCCGGTCCTGTTCGAATAGCGCTTAGGCGCGCAAGCTCTCGCCGCCGAGCTTCACCATCACCACTTCCGGCGGGCGCAGGATGCGCACCGGCGCCAACGACGTCCCGAGGCCGCCCGAAACAATCATCCGCCGTTCGCTGAGCGCGTATTCGCCATAGACGAACCTTCCGGAGCGCCGTCTGAGAAGCGACACCGGCGGCCCTAGAATTGGAAGATTGACCTGCCCGCCATGCATGTGGCCGGCGAGCGTCAGGGCGATCCGGTCGGGAACCCATGGAAAGAAGTAGGGCTCGTGGACGAGAAGGATCGCCGGCGCGTCGTCGTCGATCCCGCGCATCGCCGCCCAGAGATCGTCGGCGCCGTGCCCGCGGCGGGGGTTCGGCACATGCGCCAGCAGGTCGCCAAGGCCGATCAGCCAGAAGGGCCGCCCGGCTTGAGACAATCGCACCGATTGATTTTCGAGCGGCGGAACGCCGGCGCTCGCCAGCGCGCGGCGGACGCTCAGGGAATTGTCCGGCGGGTCGGTCGGAATGGCCGCCGACCACCAGTCGTGATTGCCAAGGATCGAATAGACGCCGAGCGGCGCCTCGAGACGGGCGAGCTGCTCGGCCCAGGCGCCCGGCGGCACATAGCCGGATACAAACCGATGCGTGCACACATAGTCGCCGAGCAGCACCGTGAGATCCGGCTTCTGCGCATTGGCGAGGTCGACGATCTCGCCCACGCGCTCTTCCGACATCCAGGGATAGCAGGCGTGAATATCGGCGATGACCGCGATCTTGAGTTCGAGATCGTCAGGCCAGTTGGGGAGCTTGGGCGCGTATTCGGCGAGGGTCAGCGCCGATCCGGTCTCGTAGGCCGTCGCATAACCCGATAACGAAAGCGTGGCGGCCGCCGCGCCGCCGCCGACAAGCAACCGGCGCCTCGTCAAGTGAACCATCGGTTGCGCTCGCGCTGGCGCTCGTTCGCCCGGGCCCGTTTCCTACGCGTCCGCCTCGGCTTGTACAAGCGCGTCGGCAGGCGGAAGCAGAAAGAGTTCGCCCCGTTCGAGCGACTCGATCATCTCCGGCTCAAAGCCGTCCGGCGGCAGTCTCAACGCCTCGGCGACCGCGGCGAGGCCGATGTCGCGATAGATGCGGGTGAGCACGCTGCCGGCGCTGCGCTGGTCGCCCGCATCGGGGATAACCTCGAAATAATTGTCGCGCATGAGGGCTGCTTCAACTCCGGTTTGACTCGTAAGCCGCGGACGCGCCGCCGCGCCCGTCCGATGAAGGTGAGTGAAAGGATTTAACAGCGAATTAATGGCGCGACCGCGGTTTTCCATCCGTGCGCGCCTGCTCTCCGCCGTGTTTCGGCCGTAAAGCGCGGACATGGACCAGAGTGCGTCCAGTGACTCCCGCTCGGCCGGAACCAGGTCAAGGGATCGCGCGTTCCCGCAGGCGCCCGGTTCCCATGCTCCCCATGCGCCCTCTGTCCTTATTGATGTTTCAACGCATTGTCGCCTCGCTCGCCGGTACGCGGTATGAGTCGGCGCGCCCGGTTCAACGCCGGGCCGCGAAAGGAGACCTCGAGAGCATGCGCCGCCCCTTGGCGTGGGGCTCAGTCCTGGCGTTGGTCGTTGCGCTGGCGGCGTGCGGTTTCATGCGCTGGCCCTTGTCGGCGGTGAAGGTCGGCGACAGTCTCAACGCGGCGTTCGGCGCTTCCCCGCGCCTCCATTGGACCGCTCCCCAGGCGGCGACCTTTTCGGCGTTGCCGTGGCCGAGCGTTCGCATCACCGATGCGCGCCTCGACGACGCGTATGGCGTCAACCTTCTCTCGGCGCCCGCGGCCCGCCTGAACCTGTCGCTGATCGACCTTCTGCGCGGCCGCGTCATCCCCACGGGCGCTCATCCTGGTCAGCCCCACGGTCAGGGTCGATATCGACCGTCCCCCCTTTGCCGGAGCGGCGGGGGGATCGGCGGGGCCGGCGACCGTCGCCAGGGCTCTGGCGCCCCTGACCAGCCTGAGCCTGTCGAACGGCGTCCTGCGCCTCGTCAGCGCCAAGCGCGGCGTCGACACGCTCATCGACAATGTTCAGGGACGGTTCGACGGACTGAAAATCGGCGATCAATTGCGCTTCAGCCTTTCGGCGGTGTGGCGGAATACCCCTGTCAGGATCGCCGGCGCGCTCAGCGACCCGGAGAGCGCCGCAAAGGGCGCGCCAAGCGCGATCCTGTTCGCGCTCGATTCGCCATTGGCCAGGCTTGGGTTCAACGGCGCGCTCGCGCTCGGGGACGCGCGGAGCGCCGAGGGCGATCTGACCGCGTCCGTTCCTTCGATCGCCGCCCTGACGGCTTTCCTCAATATCGGGCGCCCGCCGGTCCTCGCCGCCGACGACATTGCGCTCACAGCGAAAGTCAAGGCCGGCGCGCATGGGTGGACGCTGGACGACGCGACCCTGACCAGCGCCGGGCAGAGGGTTCAGGGCGCGCTGGCGATCGACGAAGCCGGCGGCCATCCCACAATCTCCGGCACGCTCGCCGCCGAGACGCTGGAAATGAGCCCGCTCCTCGGACCGCCGCGGAGCTTGTTCGACCCTTCGGGCGGATGGAGCGCCAGGCCCTTCGCGGTCGCGGCGCTGCGGACCTTCGATCTCGACTTGCGTCTGTCCGCGGCCCATCTCGATGTCTACGGCCTCACGCTCGCTGACGCCGCCGCATCGGTGATCGTCAATGACGGCGCGCTCAACGTCACTCTGATCGACTCTGCGGCGTATGGCGGTCGCCTTCAGGGCGAGGCGGCCGTCGCCAGCGTCGGGCGCGACGTTGAGATGAGCGCGCGCGGCGAGCTTGTCGGCGCCGACCTTGGCGCGGCGATCGGCGACTTCGGCCAGCCCCTGATGACGGGGAGCGGCCGGGCGCAATTCGCCGTCGAGGCCTCCGGCGCTTCGCCCGCCGCCGCGATCGCCAGCCTGACCGGAACGGCGTCGCTCGAAGCGGCGGACGGCGCCATTCTCGGCGTCAACCTGGAGGAGGCGCTGCGCCGCAGCCGGCGCCGTCCGATCGATGTCGGGCGAGACCTCGGCCTCGGCGGAACGGCGTTCGACAAGCTCGACGTTTCTTTGTCGCTCGCCCACGGCCGCGCTCGGGTCGAACGCGCCGCGTTGACGAGCCACGGCGTGACCGCTGAAGCGAACGGTTTCGTCGATCTTGTCGCCCGGAGTTGGGCTCTCACCCTCAACGCGGTGCAGACCGACTCCGCGGGCGAGGAGTCGCAGGACGCCGGCCGCCTCACGCTCGACATCGGCGGCCCGTGGTCCGCGCCGGCGATCCGCGCGATTGGCGGAAGCGGCGCAACGCGGCCTTTCGCCGATCCGCCGCCCTCCCGCTGAACGCGGCGGAAGGGCTTTATTGCGCGGCATTACTTTAACGATCGAACAGCGTTAATGACGGAAGACTGGATTCTGTCCGATTCGCGCGCCGATTAGCTTGCATCTTCAGCAAAATTACACATCGAGGATAAGACCGGAGTAAGGCCTTAGCGCGCAGGATTCACAGTCAAAACGAGGCTGTGGTTCTGCGACGATGAGGTCTGTGGGCGAATTCCTCGCTGGCGTGCGCCGACTGGGGCGAAAGCTTGCGGGCGACGAGACTGGCTCGCCGGCGATCGAATTCGCGCTGGTGTTTCCGATCTTCATCGGCGTCGTGCTCGCGACTTTGCAGGCGGGGTCGATCTTCCTGGTCAAGGCCTTCTTCGAATTGGCGGCGGAGGAGGCGGCGAGGATCGTCCTCACCAATCAGACCGACGCCTCGACCTTCACGGCGGCGCAATTCAAGACCGCAGTCTGCGGCGAGCTGACCGCACTCTTTGACTGCTCGCAGGTGACCCTCGAGCTCGAGCCTGTGCCTGCGGGCACGACAAATCTCAGCACTCTGCTGCCGACATTCGACGCCACCGGAAAGGTCGTCGGAACGCCGACGGTCGATGTGGGCTCCAATTCCGCCGTCTCGGGCACCGACATGCTGCTGGTCGTGATGTATCCGTGGCCGGTCTATGGCGGCCCGCTCGGCCTCAATTTCGCGAACATGGGCAGCGGCAAAATGCTGATGACCTCGACCCAGGTGTTCCGCATCGAGCCCCGTTATGTGCAGTAAAAGCCGTCATCCGCAGGCGTTGCGCCGCAGGGCGCGCACATTCCTCGCCGACGCCCGAGGCCTGGCGGCTGTCGAGCTGGCGATGATCCTGCCACTGGCCCTCATGCTGTTGAGCCTGGTCGTCTATGGCGGCCAAGCCTATTGGGTGCAGCGCAAAGTGACGCTGGCCGCGACCACGGTCGCCAATATTTTCGCCCAGGCGAACAACAATAACCAATCCACCATCACTGCCGCCGAGCTCAACCAGATCCTCGAATATCCGAACCTGATCCTCTACCCTTACAACGGCGCCACCGCCGCGGTCGAAGTGTCGCAATTGCTGGTCACCGTCAATGGGAACGGGACCGCGACCGGCACGGTCTGCGGCAGCTGGGCCAACGCCAACGGAACGGCCCGCCCGACGGGCCAGCAATTGTCGGTCGACCCGTCGATCGCTTCGGCCTTTTCCAGCTCGAACACGAACGACAATCCCGCTTGCGGCGGCGTGGCCGCCAACACTGTCCCCACCAATTATGTGGTCCTGGGCGAAGTGCAGTATCCGTTCGAGCCGACCGGAATCTATTTCCCGGTGAGCTCGATGACCCTGCACGACTCGATCATCATGATCCCGCGGGTCGCGAGCCCGATCACCGTGCAATGACGGAAGGGCGGGCGGCCGCGCCCGGCCCTCCATTCTCACCGCCCGGTCAGAAAGGCCAGCGCCGCGCGTTCGAACGCCTGCGGGTTGTCGACATTGGCGGAGTGCGACGCGTTGGGGATGACGACCCGCCGCACGTCCCTCAACGCGGTCTCGAGTCCGTCGAGGATGTGGTGGAAAGATCCCGGCGACCGTTCGCCGGCCATCAGCAGCGTCGGCGCCCCGATCGCCTCGCAGTCGGCGCGCGTGAACGGCGCGCGCTGCTCTTTCATCTGCCCGATGAGCGTCGCGGCGTTGTCGCGCAACATCTGCTTTTGCGCTTCCGGCGTGCGCTCCCAGCCGCCCGGCCCGACGATCGCCTCGATCGTGGGCCTGAGGCCTTCGTCGATCTCGCCCCGCGCAATCCGCTCGGCCGCTTTCGCGTAGAGCGGGCCCAGCGCGATCGTCGGCTGAGCCCCGGCAAGCCCCGCCTCGAGATCGGGCGCCAGCACGCCGCCGGGTTCAACGAGGATGAGCGTGCGAATGAGGTCGGGAAAATTCTGCGCCACGCGGAAAGCGATATGCCCTCCCCGGGAATGGCCGAGCAGATGGACCGGCCCCGCCTTGAGGGCGCCGATGAAGCCGGCAATGTCGGCGGTGTGCTGCTGCACGGTGAAATCGTCGCCTTCGCCGTTCCATTTTTCCGGCCAGCAATGTCTGAGGCTGACCGCGATCGTGCGGTAATGCGCGCCGAACGGCGCCATCTGCGCCGCCCAGTGGCGGTAGTCGCAGAGCGTGCCGTGAACCAGAAGCAAGGGCGCGCCAGCCCCGCGTTCGACGAACGCCATGTCATGGCCGTTCACTCGCAAAGCCGGCATCGGCTGTCCCCAGAAATAGGCCCCGGCGGTCCGCTCCGCTCGCCCGCAAGGCAGCCATCCGATCTGCGAAGCTGTCAGGCAGTCGCGCGCAAGGCCGCGATCTTCTCACACGCCGCGCCGCCGCCGGCAAACCGCCTGCCTGCGCATCCGGAACGTCAACGCCGATCGCGGGCCGCCGCGTGCAATGGCCCCCTCGGCCCTCGGGAAGTCGGGTATGACGAAACAAAGCCAAGCCGATCCAAGCGGCTTGGCTTGGATCGGCTCGGGCAGGCTTGGAGGGATTCGGCCCCTTCGGCCCTATTGGGTCAGATGGCCCGATTGCGTCGCCGCGTTGAACAGGTTGGCGAGGTCCGTTCCGATGTTCGTGTCGGTCGCCTCGTCGATGAACAAGCCAGGCGTGGCGCAGGTCTGCAGGGCCGTCCCGATGTCGGGCTGGAACGGTTCGATGTGATTGACGTACCAGCTATTGGCGGTCACCTGCAGATAGTCGGTGTAGAGGATCGCGATCTTGATGCCGCGATTCTTGATCGTCGTGCACCAATTGGTTCCCGACGCGTTGCCATAAGGGGAGCCGTTGGGGTCGCCGGCGAGATCGTTGATCGTCTGTTCGAGGCGGCGCGAGCCGCTCTGCTCGTCCTCGACGCCGTCGGTGACGATAAACAGCACTTCCTGCGGCGTATCGCCGGGCTGATTGGTGCCGTTGCCCGGCGCCGGGATGTAGCTCGTCTGGCTGAGCTTGCCGAGCGAATCGTCGTAGTTGGTGGCGACGTCGCCGCCCGGCGTGGTCGTGCTCGAAGAGCATGCCGAGTTGGCGCAATCGTTGTTGTTCGAATACATCTCCATCACGCCGAAATTGGCCGAGGCGCTGGTCCAGCCCGATGTATAGCTCGACGTCAGGGCCATGAGCTGGCTGAGGCCGATCTGCCACAGGCTATCCATCGAATAGATTGAAAACCGATATTTCGGCGGCGTCGCGAACAGGTTCGACTGCGAGGTCGTCGACGCCGTCTGAAGCAGGGTCGAAACGCCGCTGTTCAGCTCGTCCAGGCGCAGCGTGATGCTGTTCTTGCGGGCCAGCGCGTAATTGTCGATCTGCGCGCCGTGCTTCGTTGCACAATAGTAAGTGCCCGTCGTTGTCGACGGCGGGGCGGAGGACAAGGTCGGCGCAGTTCCGTCGGTGCAAGGGTTTCCGGCGGAGTCGGTGTTGTTGGTGCTGGCCTGGTGGCAGGCGAAGGCGCAACCTCCTGTGCCTGCCCCTTGAGCCTTGGTTTCGTTTGTCGTGAGGCCCTCCATCTGCGTGATCCCGGCCGCCGTCGCCGGCAGCGCCATCGACGGCGAATTGTCGAGCAGGACATAGAAGTCGATATTGGGCGGCGCCTGGGCGCTCGCCTCGGAAACGCCCGAGACCTGCAGCGCGTTGACGTGCAGCACCTGGGCGAAGATGGTGTTGACCGACGAAGAGTAGCTGACTTCGACATTGCGCGTGAGCGCAGTGGCGCCGACCGTGACGGAGACCGTCACCTGGGTCGCGTTGGCGGTCAGGCCCGGGATGTTTTCGGTCAGGCCGTTGAACATGTTGACGGCGGCGTCTTGGGCGACGGTGGTGCTTTGCTGCAACATCGCTGGCGTCAGCGCGGCGAGCGCGGCGGCGTCGGCCGCGGCGTTCAATTTCGTGTGAATCTGCGCCGCCCGGCCATAATCGATCGCCGCCCCGCCGCCGAACACCAGCACAGGCGCGACCAGCGCGTACATCATGGAGACATTGCCGCGGCGGTTGCGAAGCAAGCGAGCGGGACTGAGTGTCTGCACGGGGAAAACCCACAGCTGTCGAGGTTCGCGAATTTGTTGACCGCGCGCCTCGGGTGATAACTGAGGCCATCAAACAACGGGCGGGTTTATGTATTTCTAACGGGTCTCGAACGATTTGCCTGAATGCTAAAGTTTTCGCCTACAGAGGACCCGCTTTTTTCGTCCTTCTCGAGGGTTATGCCGTCCGTTCCTGGCGGAGGGGAAGCCCGCGAACCTTCGGAGCGCTGGCGCGCCGGCGCCCGTTCCTTACGGGCGCGCCCTTCCCCCTTGCTCGCGCAAAAGTCAACGATTCCACGGATCTCCGGGGGTCGAAGAACGCGCAGCGCCTGCGGGCGAACTCTCTGGGGGTTTGCCAAAGCCGCCGAACTCGTGCAATGTTGCGCTGCGAGACGCTGCCCGACGTTCCGGCCTTTGCTATTCGGGGAGTAACGTTTACGAGCAGTGGCTCCGGGGGTGCTATGGAACTCGGACTGCTTTCCAACTCGGCGCTCAATCCGAGCGTCTATTGGACGACGTTGTTGCCGCCGCTGTTCTCGGGACTGGCGGATCAGCCGGGCGTTCGGACGATCGCGCCGCCGCCGCTCGCTTGGGAGCGGCGCAGCGAATGGCGCGAGGTTCGGTCCCAGGTGAAGGACTGCGATGCGCTGTTCTGGATTCAGCTCGCCGCCCGTCCTATCGGTTCAATTCACCTGGCCTCGTATTTGAACCTGCGCGCGCGCCGGTCCAATTTCATCCTCGACGCATGGAAGCCTTCGCTGACCAAGATTGGCCTTGGTCGCGACGCTCGAACGCCTTGATCCGTGTTTCGTCGCTTACCGCGAAGCCATGGACGAGCTGACGCGCAGATTTCCGCTGGCGAAATTCGTCTGGCTGCCATTTGGCGCCTATACCGACGTTTTCTACCCGCGGAAGGAGGAAAAGTCGGTTTTCGCTTTTTGGCTGGGCCGCCGCTACGAGCCGCTGCACCAGGCTTTGCTTGCCTATTGCGAAGCGCGAGGCCTTCGTTACGTCTATTCCCAGGGCGGAGGATTGACGACCGACGAAGTCGGGAGATTGACCTCGAGCGCGCAATACTATGTGGCCACGCCGCCTGATTTGGACGACCCGAAGCGCACAGGGGGGTTCAGTCCGCTGGTGATGCGCTATTTTGAAGGATTGGCGGCGGGGACGCGGCTGCTCGGCGTCCTGCCTCGGAGCGGCGAATACGAGTCGATCCTGCCTACAGAGGCATTCTGTCAGGTGGCGCCGGACGGTTCGGACCTGGCCGCACGCCTCGACGAGGATCGAAGCAGCCGGAGCCACCAGCGCATCGGTGGACGACGCAGGGGCGTTCGTGCGCCAGCATCATTCCTGGCGGCGCCGCGCCGAGCAGGTTTTCGACCATCTCGCCAATGGCGCCGCAATCGAATTTCCCACGATGCAAAAGGACCGCCAGGTCGGTCGCGTGATCAGCCGCGCTGGTTTGCGGCAAGACTTTCCCCACGATTTGAAGACAAACGAGCGCTTTGGCTGAGCCGTTCAATTGTCGCCGAGTTCGCTGAACTCGGTCTGTACTCAGCCTCGCGACCGGCGACGCTGGCTCCCCGTCTTCCATCGTCCAAGTTGGACCCAAGGGTATCGCTGTGATATGTGCGTTGGCGCTAATCAAGGTGATGCTTAGACAAGCGTGATTTCAACTCGTCCCCTGCGTTCGAGATCAAATCCGTGCAGTTGCGCACGAACGCGCATCAGTCGATATGCTGAGATTCTGGGAGGGTGTTCGACAAAGCGTTCCGGATTCTAATCTTGCCTTCGGTTGGGGACCGTTTCAGTGATCAACATCTCGAGATCCCCGCTTCGAATCAGTTTTTTTGGCGGGGGCACCGATTATCCGATGTATTTTCATGACCATCCCGGCGCCGTGCTGGGAGCCTCGATCGACAAGTACATCTATACGATCGCGCTGCCGATGGCCGACTTTGCGGAACATCGATATCGCATAACCTACCGCATCGTCGAAGGCGTCGATCGGGTCGAAGACATCAAGCACAATGTGATCCGCGCCACGCTGCTTGACATGCGTTATGACAAGCCGCTGAACGTCGCGATCATTTCTGACTTGCCAGGCAATTCGGGATTGGGAAGCTCGTCGTCCTTCACCGTCGGGTTCATCGCGCTGATGGAGTATCTCAGCGGCCGCTCAATCACGAAGTTCGATCTCTTCAAGCGCGCGGTCCGCACGGAAAGAGATCTGCTGAAGGAAAACGTCGGCATACAGGACCAAATCCACGCCGCGTTTGGCGGCCTCAACCTTTATCACTTCCATAAGGACGACTTTACGATTCGCCCCGCCCAAATGGCGACCGAATGCCGCGACGCGTTGGATCGCTCGCTTTGCCTCGTCTACACGGGCATTCAGCGCCACGCCTCGACCATGGTGCGGGAGCAGCTGAAGAACACCGAAGAGAAGAAGATCAACAAGGATCTTTCCCGGCTGGTTGAGCTCTGTCACGAAGGGATCGCGGTGCTGGAAAGCCGGAACCCGGACAGCATGCTTCGCGACCTCGGCAAGCTGGTCAGCGAAGGATGGGAGGCGAAGCGCAGGTTCTCGAGCTCCGTCTCCTTGCCGAAGATCGACGCGACCTATGATGAAGCGATGCGTCTCGGCGCCTACGGCGGCAAATTGTGCGGCGCGGGAGGCGGCGGTTTTCTGTTGTTCATGGCGCCCGAGCACGTTCAGGCGAAGATGATCGAGACCTTCGGGCAAAAAAGCTTCGTAAAAATCTGCCTCGAGGATCAGGGGGCGGGGATTATCAGCCGATAATCTTGAGACCGTTCTCGAAACTCACCCAACCCAACGCCTGTCATCGAAACGAGAGGGAAAATGCTTAAGCGCGCCTTGATCACAGGCATAACGGGAATGGTCGGCTCGCATCTCCTGGACTATCTTCTTGAGAAGACGGACTGGGAAATCCACGGCATGCTGCGCTGGCGCAGCCCGCTCGACAATATTTCGGGCCATCTGGACGACATCAACACCGGCAATCGGATCAAGCTCCACTACGCGGACTTGCGCGACACGATGTCGATAGAAAATTGTGTTGAGGCGGCGCGGCCGGACTACGTGTTTCACCTCGCCGCGCAAAGCTACCCGAAGACATCCTTCACCGCGCCGCTCGACACGATGGACACCAACATCCAGGGCACGGAGCGGCTGCTTGGCGCGCTCAGGCGTTTCTCGCCGGAGGCGATCATCCATGTCTGCGCCTCGTCGGAGGTTTTCGGCCGCGTTCCGCGCGAGAAGTTGCCGATCAACGAGGAGTGCACCTTTCACCCCGCGTCGCCATATGCGATCTCGAAAGTCGGCACCGATCTCGTCGGCCGCTATTACGCCGAGGCCTACAAGATGTGCGTCATGACAACGCGCATGTTCACCCATACGGGCCCGCGCCGGGGCGACGTTTTCGCCGAGTCGACCTTCGCCAAGCAGATCGCCATGATCGAGGGCAACAAACTGCCGCCGGTGGTCAAGGTCGGCAACCTCAATTCGCTGCGCACCTGGGCGGACGTCCGTGACGCGGTGCGCGCCTATTACATGCTGGTCACCGTCAAGCCGACGCCGGGCGCGTACTACAATATCGGCGGACAGTACACCTGCTCGGTTCGCGACATGCTGGATACTTTGATCGGGCAATCGACCTCGCGCGACATCAAGGTCGAACTCGATCCGGAGCGTCTGCGCCCGATCGACGCCGATCTGCAGGTGCCGGACACGACGAAGTTTCGCACCCACACCGGCTGGGCGCCCGAGATTCCGTTCGAGACCACCATGCGCGACCTGCTCGAATATTGGCGCGAGCGCGTGCGGCGCAACGAGAACTTCCTCGCCCGATGACCTTGAACAAGTCCGACAGAATTCTGGTGACCGGCGCCGCGGGCCTCATGGGCTCCGCGCTCGTCGAGCATCTGCATGGCCAGGGTTATGCGAACGTCATCGCGCTGACGCGGGCCGACTGCGATCTTCTCGACGCCTCCGCGACCTTCGCGGCGTTCGAACGGCTGAGGCCCGATCACGTCTTCCACTCCGCCGCGCGCGTCTACGGAATCCTCGGAAGCCTCAAGAACCAGGGCCCGCTCTTCTATGACAACGTGATGATGAACACCAATGTCGTCGAGGCCTCGCGCCGCGCCGGCGCGCGCAAGATCACGGCGATGGGCACAGGCGCCGTCTATCCGTTTCCTTCGCCCGGCCTGCCGTTGAAAGAGGACATGATCTTCATGGGGCCCCCACACCCCGCCCAGGCCGGCTACGCCAACGCCAAGCTCGCCATGCTCACCATGCTGCAAGCCTATCAGGAGAGCTACGGCCTCCAATGGGCCTATATCGTGTCGGCCAATCTGTTCGGGCCGCGCGACAGGTTCGACACCGAGACGGGCAACGTCGTTCCCTCGCTGATCAAGAAATTTTACGACGCCAAGACGAGCGGCGGCGTCGTCACCGTCTGGGGCGACGGCTCGGCCCAGCGCGACTTCGTCTATATCAAGGATGCGGCGCGGATCGCGCTCGGCGTGATGGATGCGATCGACGGGCCGGTCAACATGGGAAGCGGCCACGTCTACCGCATCCGCGACGTGGTCGACACGCTGGCCGACATCGCCGGCATGGGCGGCCGGATCGAATGGGACGCTTCGAAGCCGAACGGGCAGGCCTATCGCGGCTACGACCTCTCGAAGACCGTGAGCCTCGGGCTCAAGCCGGCCTACTCGCTTCGCGAGGGCCTCAAAGAGACGTGGGACTGGTATTGTGGGCGCCATGACTAGTCCGGCGCCGAAGCCTGGACGGCGCGAGCGGGCCGCATCGGCGGCGCCTGTCGCGGCCGCTGATCCTGACGTTAAAAGCTCCGTCGCGCGCCTCAAAAGCTGGGTCGTCAAGGACGCGCTGCCGCTCTGGGGCGAAGCGGGATTCGACGCCGCGCGCGGCAGTTTCGTCGAGCGGCTCACTTTCGAGGGCGCGCCCATGCACGCGGCGCCGCGCCGCGCCATGGTGCAGGCGCGCCAGATCTATGTGTTCTCGCATGCGGCCTTGCTCGGCTGGCGCCCCGAGGGCGAGGCGATCGCGCTCGAGGCCGCCCACCGGCTGATCGACCGCTATCATGGGAGCGACGGCGGCCACGGCTGGGTCTTCTCCGTTCATCCCGACGGCGCCGTGCATGACGCGAGGCGCGATTTCTACGCGCACTCGTTCGCGCTGTTCGGCCTCGCCTGGGCCTACAAGCTCGCGCCCGAGCCGCGATTCCTCTCCGCCGCGCTCGCGACGCTGAGCGTTCTCGACCGGCATTTCGAGTCGCCGACCGGCGGCTATCACAGCGCGCTGCCGGCCGACCCGGCGAAACGCGAGCAGAACCCGCACATGCATCTCTTCGAGGCGATGCTCGCATGGTTCGAAGCGACGGGGCGCGAAATGTTCCTCGCTCGCGCCGCCGAGCTCTACGGCATGATGGCGGCGCGCTTCTTCCAGCATGGAACCGGAATCCTGGCGGAATATTTCGACGGCGGCTGGAACCCGCGCGAAGGCGTCCACGGCCGCATCTGCGAGCCCGGCCATCATTTCGAATGGTCGTGGCTGCTTCGCCGCTACGCCAGGCTCTCGGGCCGCGGGGATTCGCCGATCGCTGAGAAGCTGAAGGCGTTCGGCGACCGGCACGGCTTCGACGCGGAGGGATTCGTCGTCGACGAATTGCTCGACGACGGCCGCGTGCACAGACCCTCCCGCCGCTCATGGCCGCACACCGAAGCGATCAAGGCCGAGGTCGCGGCGGCCGAAACCGGAGACGCGGAAGCGGGGGCGCGCGCGGCGCGCACGATCGACCGGCTGTTCGCGGCTTTCCTCGGCCGCCCCGTCGCGGGCGGCTGGATCGACCATGTCGATGCCAACGGCGCCCGACTCGTCGACGCCATGCCGGCGAGCACGCTCTATCACGTCTTTCTCGCAGCGGCCGAAGCGGACCGGGTCTGGGGCGAGCAGGAAAAGCGGCCGGCCGGGCGCCCATGAGCGAACCGATCAGGCAAGCCCTGATCCTGGCGGGCGGCAGGGGCACGCGGCTCGGCGCGATCACCGAAGCCATCCCGAAGCCAATGCTGAGAATCGCCGGCGACAAGCCGTTCCTCGATTATCTCATCGAGATGATCGAACGCCACGGCTATGAGGACATCCTGCTGCTCGGCGGCTATCTCGGCGAGGTTCTCGAGGCGGCCTATGACGGGCGCCGGATCGGCCGCGCGACGATCCGGGTGCTCCTGGAAAAGGCGCCACTCGGCACCGCGGGCGCGCTCACGATCGCGCGCGAAACGCTCGATCCCCGGTTCCTGATGATGAACGGGGATGCGTTTTTCGACATCAATCTGCGCGCGCTGGAGCAGGCGGCGCTTGAGGGCGGCGCGATGGCGACCCTGGCGCTGCGCTCGGTCGGAGACGCCGCACGCTACGGACGGGTGATCGAGGAGCAAGGGAAAGTCGTCGCGTTTCTGGAGAAGGACCCGAGCCGGCCGGGCCCGGGAATCATCAATGGCGGGTCTATGTGCTGAAGCGCGAGATCCTCGACCTCGTTTCCGCCCTGCCCTGCTCGCTCGAACAGGACGTCTTTCCGGCGCTGGTCGAGCGCGGCGAGATTCGGGGCAAGGCGTTCGACGGCTATTTCCTCGATATCGGCCTGCCCGAAACGCTCGAACAGGGACATCGCGAGCTGCCGAACGTGCGCGTGCGCCCCGCCGCCTTCTTCGATCGGCGAGCGCTGGTTGGCGGCGGCGGGGACGATTCCGGCGCGTTTCAATGGACGGCGGGCGCGATCGAGGCCATCCGAGCGCTGAACGACCGCGGCTATTACGTCTTCGTGACAAGCGGCGGGGCGAGCGACGCGGGCCGCCTGGACGCGGCGATGCAGGCGTCGCCTCGCGCGCGAAGGGGCGCATGTCGATCGGTTCCATGGCGAGACCGGCTTTGCCTCAGGCGCTCTGCCCGGCTCGGCGAGGGGCTCGGCCGGGACGCCCGATCCGTTCGCCGACGCCATGGCCGAATGGCCGATCGTGCGCAAACAATCCTTCTTCATTGGCGTCGGCGGCGACGGAATCGAAGCGGCGCGCCGCGCCGGAATCCTGGGCGAAGCGTTTGACGGCGGCGATCTTGCGCGCTTCGTCGAAGAACTCCTGGCCCGATCCGCGTAGGCGCCTTCTCAATCGCCGTTTGCGGCCGCCCGCCGGTCAGCTTCCGCGCCGATCGCCCTACGCAACGCGTCAACCTTCGCCCCGATTTCCGCTTTTCTCGCCTGTCGCTCCTCTGGAGTCAGCTCCACCAATCGTTCCAACTCCGCCAAAGGATCCGCATCCGCGTCGCTTTGGGCGAAGGCCGCGCCAATCGGCTTATTCTCGAACCCTGCCTTCATCTCCTGGTCAAGCTGCTCCATTTCCGCGGTCAAGTTCGCGATTTCCCGCCGCATCATATACGTCCGCCACTCTTCACGGGTCAGCCGGGGCTCGCGCGTCAGCCGGGCCGCCGCCGCCTCGATCGCGTTTTTCGCGGCATGGAGAAGAAAGCCGGACCGGGTATAGCCGTGCTCGGCGGCGAATTTGTCGATCCGCGCCAGTTCGTCCTCGGGGATCGTCATATTGACCCTGACCGCCTTTGCCGTCGCCGACGGGGCGTCGACGAGGATGGCGACCGCGTCGCGGTTCTCCCGATCCGCCATGACCGCTTCCAGCGAGGAGGGCTCCGGAATCGGCTCGCCGTCTTCCGCCATGCCATCCAGATGGAGGGACAACGCTTCCTCGGCCATCCCTCTCGCGTCATCGAGGTCGACGCCCGCAGTGACGCAGCCCGGAAGGTCAGGAAAGGACACGCCGTAGTCGCTGTCCGGGTCCTTGTGGATGAGCGCAATATATTGTCGCATGGCTATCTCAGCTTGATCCGGGCCTGCCGCTCGATGCTCCTGAGCGTCCCGATCGGCAGGTCGCGGCGGGGATGGGGAACTGTGACCCGTCCCGCTTTCATGGGGTGCTTGAGTTGGACGTGACTTCCCTTCTGGGTGACTTCAACCCACCCGTCGGCCCGCAGAGCCGCAAGAACGTCCCGACTGTGCATGACCGCCCTGAATGATGCGCACGAATGCGCATTAAATCAAGGGCGGCGAAAATTTTGGCGCTTATAGCGCGCGTTATAGAATTTACGTAATTCAGAATCCCCTCCAGGTCGGGTCATGGCCGGGCTTGACCCGGCTATCCACGAGAACATGGGCCCAGTCAGGATAAACAACTGATAAGACAATACGATCTGTTGGCGACAGAGACTATCGCGACGGGGCGGCGTGGATGGCCGGCACAAGGCCGGCCATGACAGTCGGACGACAAGATTTCTCTGAACCACAAGAAAGTGCGGTAAGCGTCGAAATCTCTTTGTTTATTTCCGAAATCATGCTATCCTATCTTGTTTTCCCATAAAACCGTGGCGCGGGCCGCGGAAGGAGAGTTCAAGATGGTTCAGAAGGCGGCGTCGGCTCCACGCGGGCGTTTGAGAACGGAGCGCATGGCTCTGCGGCGCCGGCGCATCTTCGCCCGCCTGCGCGAGGGTTGGAGTTACGGGGAAATCGCAGCCGAGGAGGGCGTCACCATCACCTGGGTCCGCCAGATCGTCGCCGACGTGCTGGAGAAACGGTCGGTCGACAGCGGCGCCGAGCATGCGAAGCTGCAACTGGAGCGCCTCGCTCCGGCGATGCAGCTTGCGGCGGACGC
>CAVXVE010000009.1:0-7364 GCA_963764955.1 uncultured Alphaproteobacteria bacterium
AAAGCATGATCGGGGATGGGGGAGACGAGGCATGAGATATTCCGCATCCGACAAGACAGAGATCATCCGACTTGTCGAGCAATCGCACTTGCCGGCTCGGCGGACATTGGAAAAGCTCGGCATTCCCAGATCGTCTTTCTACCGCTGGTATGATCGGCATCAGCGCGGCGGACCGGAGGCCCTCGCGGATCGCCCCTCACGGCCGGATCGGGTCTGGAACCGCATCCCAGAGGCTATCCGCAGCCAGATTGTCGACCTGGCGCTGGATCAACCCGAGCTCAGCCCGCGGGAACTGGCGGTGCGCTTCACGGACGAGGAAGAATACTTTGTCTCGGAGGCGTCGGTCTATCGGCTCTTGAAAGCGCACGATCTTATCGCCGGCCCGGCCTACATCGTCATCAAAGCGGCCGAGGAATTCAGGGACAAGACCACGGCGCCCAACCAGCTCTGGCAGACCGACTTCAGTGTGCCGCAGCAAGCGGCGTGAGAGATGGGGGTAGGTCCCCCGCGATCGGCTTGCAGGAGCGGGTCGCAAACCACCGTAAGCGGCGCTGGTCAAAAGCCAGGGTCGTGAGCGTTACGGAAAAGGCGCTTCAAAGGCGTCAGGTAGGAGACAGGAAGGCGAACACCCGTGAACCGCCGTACAAGTGTCGAAAGCTATCAGACGACGTCGAAACCGGTGAGTGAAGTTGCGCCGGGATCAGTCTGGACGATGCCTGCTGACGGGCCAGACGGCGTCCGGCATAGAGGCGGCGCGATCCTGTTTCAGGCTCTTGCGTTGAACTGCGGGAACCTTCGGCGGCGATGCCAAGCGAAAGGCCCAAGCCTGAAAAGCGAGGCCGACATTAGCGAAGCGCCGCCAAGGGACGGAGCCGTCCGTAGTAGCGTTGAGACCGCTGTAATGGCGGGGGAGCAAAGGGACGGCGTCATCTGGCGGGCATGGGAGATCAACCGGGCGACTGGGAGGAATCTCGCATGACCTGCAAATCGTACGGCATTCCCAAGGCGCTGATCTGGGAAGCCTGGTTGCATGTGAAAGCCAATCAGGGAGCCGCAGGGATCGACGCGGAGACGATCGAGCGGTTCGAGACGAAGCTCGCCGCCAACCTGTACAAGCTTTGGAATCGGATGAGTTCCGGCAGCTATTTTCCGCCGCCGGTGAAAGGCGTGCCGATTCCGAAGAAGTCCGGGGGCGTGCGGGTGTTGGGCGTCCCGACGGTAACCGACAGGATCGCGCAGACGGCGGTCAAGATGTGGCTGGAGCCACAGCTTGATCCGCTCTTCCACGACGATTCCTATGGTTATCGGCCGGGGAAATCGGCGCTGGAGGCGATCGCTGTCACCAGACGCCGTTGCTGGGACCAAGACTGGGTGGTGGAGTTCGACATTCGAGGCCTGTTCGACAATCTCGATCATGGCCTCCTGATGAAGGCTCTGCGCAAGCACTGTCAGGAGCCCTGGATCTTGCTCTACGTCGAGCGTTGGCTGAAAGCGCCGATGCAAAACGCGGAAGGGCAGCTTCAGGCGCGCGACAAGGGCACGCCGCAAGGCGGCGTCGTGTCGCCGATCCTGGCCAATCTGTTCCTGCACTACGCGTTTGATCTCTGGGTGACGCGGCATTTGCCTGGCGTCCGGTTCGCCCGGTACGCCGATGACGCCGTGCTTCACTGCAAGAGCCGACGCCAGGCGGAATACGTGCTTGACCGCATCCGGGAGCGGTTCCAAGCCTGCAATCTCGAACTGCATCCGGGCAAGACGCGGATCGTGTATTGCAAGGACATCAATCGGACCGAAGCGAATCCCGACATCCAGTTCACCTTTCTCGGCTACACGTTCCGCCCCCGCAAGGCGATGGACAAGTACGACCGCGTCTACGTGAACTTCTCACCGGCGGTCAGCCGCGACGCCCTCAAGGCGATGCGGCAGACAATCCGGGGTTGGCGGGTCCAACTGAAGAACGACAAGAGCGTGGCCGATCTCTCGGCCATGCTTGGCCCGATCCTGAGGGGATGGCAGCAATATTACGGCCATTTCCACGGCTCGGCGCTCAAGTCGGTCTGGCGACGCGTGAACCAAGCTCTGGTCGGATGGCTGATGCGCAAGCACAAGAAGCTGGCGGGCCATAAAACACGCGCCGCCGAAACGCTCAAACGGCTGGCCCAACGTCAGCCACGCGCATTCGTCCATTGGTCGATGGGGTATCAGTCGTAGGATGGATGATGGGAGCCGGATGAGCTGAGAGGTTCACGTCCGGTTCTGCGAGGGGCCGAAGGCGAAACTCCTTCGGCCTACTCACCCCTATCTCAAGATCACGGGCTGGGGCTGGTGCTATCTCTCCACCGTGCTGGACGACTTCTCGCGCTTCATTGTCGCCTGGAAGCTCTGTGCGACGATGAAAGCGCTGGACGTCACCGCCACGCTCGATCTGGCGTTGGCGACCTCCGGTCTCGATCAGATGACCGTCGTTCACCGACCGCGACTCTTGTCGGACAACGGCTCGTCATATGTCGCGAGCGACCTTGCCGATTGGCTGGACGAGCGGAACATCGAGCATGTCCGCGGAGCGCCTTTCCATCCGCAGACCCAGGGCAAGATCGAGCGCTGGCATCAGACGCTCAAGAACCGCATCCTGCTCGAGCACTACGACCTGCCCGGCGATCTCGAACGCCAGGTCGCGACCTTCGTCGAGCACTACAACCATGCCCGCTATCACGAGAGCCTCGACAATCTCACTCCGGCTGACGTCTACTTCGGGCGGGCCGAGGCCGTCCTCCTCGAACGCGAAAGGATCAAACGCCAGACCATCGCCAATCGTCGTTTGCAGCATCAACTGCACGCCGCATAATCTCAATCACAGATGATCCAGAGCCTCCCTTCCGAAAGCAAGCAAACTGCCTCAAATCATCTGACGACGGACACCTCTGCGCGCGCTGGGTCGAGAACCCGTACTTCCAGCTCTTCTTTGGCGAGGAGTTCTTCCGTCACAAGCTGCCGTTCGACCGATCGTCGCTGACGCGGTGGCGCCAGCGGATGGGCGAGGAGAAGCTTGTCGCGCTGATCCAGGAGAGCCTGAACGCGGCGACGCGCACGGGCGCGGCCAAACCCTCGGACTTCTCCAAGGTGATCGTCGACACCACCGTGCAGCCGAAGGCGGTGGCGTTTCCGACCGACGGCAAGCTCATGCATCGGGCGCGCGAGCGGCTGGTGCGGCTCGCCATGACACACGGCGTGCGCCTGCGCCAGTCCTACGCGCGGGTTGGCAAGCACGCCCTGATCGCCTACCAGCGCTACGCCCATAGCGAGCCGGAACGGATCGCGTTCGCGGTCCTATGGCCAAGCAGTTCAAGCGCGCCAACCGGGCGCTGCGCAGCGTGCGAACCTTTTTGGGCCGGGTCTTCCGCGACATCGTGCGCAAAACCAGGGACGACGCCGGCCTGCGCGAGATTTTCGCCGAGCCACTGTCGCTGGCCTTCCGGGTGCGCCATGCGCCGCCTCAGCGCCATTCCGGGCGTGGGCTTCATCACCGCCCATGCGATCGTGGCGGCGATCGGGGATGGGCGCCAGTTCGCCCGCGGGCGCGACTTCGCCGCCTGGGCGGGCATGACGCCGCGCCAGCATTCCTCCGCCGGCAAGCGGCGCGCGCCGGGCTTAAGCCGGCAGGGGGAAGGCCGGCTGCGCAAGCTGTTCGCGCTCGGCGCGACCACCCTGATGCGCAACGCCCGCCTGCGGCAGGATCGCGCCACGGTCTGGCAGCGCGGCCTCATGGCGCGACGGCCGATGAAAGTGGCGATCATCGCCCAGGCCGCCAAGACCGCAAGAATCGCCTGGGCGGTCCTTTCCTCCGGAAAGCCTTACACGCCCCGCCTCGAAGCCACGGCTTAAGGCAATCAGGAGCCGACAAACGAGTTTTCGGTTTCCTTCGAGCGATCGAAGGGAAGCTGCGCAAGAAGCCGAGAGGCAAGCGACGGCAAAATGGTCAGGACCTGGGTCGGGACAATCCGCTTCGTCATCGCGCCAGCCAAGCGCGTGGCCATGCTTGGGAACCCGATCCGCGACGCCCATCGTGGCCAGCGGTCATGAACCGCACCGAAAGGCCGAATACATGACCGCTCCCGTCCAGCCGTCAAAGCCTCTCAAAACCCCTTGCGCAACGGGGGCCGTCCATACATGACGAGGGAGCGGAAAACTGGGCCTGCGTCGCCTCGCTCATCGAAACGTGCAAGCTCAACGACGTCGAGCCGCAGGCCTACATCACCGGCGTTCTCGACAGGCTCGTCAATCTCTGGCCTGCCTCGCGCATCGACGAGCTCATGCCGTGGGCATGGCCCAAAGGGGGGGATTCCCAAATCGTGGAGGCGGGGCGTGTAAGGCTTTCCGGAGGAAAGGACCGCCCAGGCGATTCTTGCGGTCTTGGCGGCCTGGGCGATGATCGCCACTTTCATCGGCCGTCGCGCCATGAGGCCGCGCTGCCAGACCGTGGCGCGATCCTGCCGCAGGCGGGCGTTGCGCATCAGGGTGGTCGCGCCGAGCGCGAACAGCTTGCGCAGCCGGCCTTCCCCCTGCCGGCTTAAGCCCGGCGCGCGCCGCTTGCCGGCGGAGGAATGCTGGCGCGGCGTCATGCCCGCCCAGGCGGCGAAGTCGCGCCCGCGGGCGAACTGGCGCCCATCCCCGATCGCCGCCACGATCGCATGGGCGGTGATGAAGCCCACGCCCGGAATGGCGCTGAGGCGGCGCATGTCCGGATCGGCCCTGGCGACCTGTCGGATCCTGTCCTCGAGCTTTTCGATCGCCGGCGTCAGGGCGTCGAATTGCTTGCTCAGAAGGCCGAGCGCCGCGACCAGCGTCTCCGGAAGCTCGTTCTCCGGGCTCGCCAGATGGGCTCTCAACTCGGCAAAGCCACGATAGCCCTGAGCGGCCACGACCCCGAATTCGGCCAGCATCGCCCGCAAGCTGTTCATCAATTGCGTGCGCTGCTTGATCAGCAATTCGCGCGACCGCTCCAGAGCGCGCGAGGCCTGCTGCTCTTCGCTCTTTACCGGAACCGGCCGGATGTCTGGGCGCCCCGCCGCAACGCAAATCGCCGCCGCGTCGCGCGCATCGGTCTTGTCGCGCTTGACGAACGGCTTCACATAAGCCGCCGGCAAAAGCCGGACCTCGTGCCCCATGGCGCGGAGCGTTCGGCCCCAGTAATGCGACGTGCCGCAGGCCTCGAGCGCCACGACGCAGGGCGGATGCTTCTCGAAGAAGCTCACCATCCCCTTTCGCCCGAGCCGCTTCTGGGCGACGACGCGGCCTTCCCCATCCTCCCCGTGAAGTTGAAACACGCTCTTCGCAATATCGAGCCCGATTGTGATCGCCTGCATGACGGACGGTCTCCTCGCTGGGTTTTCAGCACCCGCAGCTTGGCGCAACAGATGCCGTCGGGGGCCGTCCACCCAGCATGGCCGGCGAAGAGCGCGTTCTTACGATTGAGGACCATCGCCCGTTCATTCTGCCCGTGTCGGGGCTGAGGTCGAGGTTCATTATCGCTGGCACGCGCTGTACGGCCGACGCCTACGGCTGCATTACAGCGAGGTCCGGGACGGCACGCGGCTGAGCTTCGTCGAAGCGGGCCCCGGCGTGGTCATCGTGATGCCGAGCTGGATGCTAGATCCGGCGGCGTGCGCCTCCACGACGTTCGGCGCGCCGCAGATTGATTGCGCGGCGCTCGAGGACCTGAGCCGGCTCCTCATTGATCGCGGCTTTCGGCGAAGCTCCTCCGGCGAAGTCCGAGTCGCCGAGGAGGAGCCGAATGAAGCGCCTGCAAGAGACGATCGAAGCAACGCCGAGACCCGACGTCCCACGCCAGCTCGTTATCGCGTTCGAGGCGCCGCAACTGTGGATGATGCAGCCGCCGGAACGCCAAAGGATCGTCTCGAGTCTGGCCAACCTCCTGATGCAGGCGGCGGGCGACGATCCACTGGAGGAGGACGGCGATGACGGGCGCTGACCTTCTTCCCGCGACGGTTCTGAAGCGGAAAGCCGTCGTGTACGTCAGGCAATCGACGCAGACCCAGGTCCAGACCAACCTCGAAAGTCAACGTCGCCAGTACGATTTGGTCGACGAAGCGCGCAACCGGGGCTTCCGCGACGTAGAGGTCATCGACGACGATCTCGGGCGATCTGCGAGCGGGACGATGGCGCGGCCGGGGTTCGATCGATTGGTGGCCTGGCTCTGCGCCGGCGATGTTGGCGCTGTGCTGTGTTTCGACGCTTCGCGGCTCGCCCGCAACGGGCGCGACTGGCATCACCTGCTGGAGCTCTGCGGTCTTGTGGGCGCCCGCGTCATTGATCTCGACGGGGTTTATGACCCTTGCCGCCCGAACGACCGGCTCCTGCTGGGAATGAAGGGCAGCATCAGCGAGTTCGAACTCGGCGTCCTGATGGGGGCTGGGCGCATGGGTGATCGCGGCGAGGTATCGCTTTCCGCCGCATGGTAAGTGTCTCAGCTTACAGAAGCGGCGCTGTGTCATCTTCTCGTTTAACGTCGACGACCCCCGTAAGGAGGTGGTGGCCCCTCCTGACGGCGGCCGCGGTCGGGATAACGGTGTTGGAGCAAACCTTCAGCCATCCGGGGAGTCGATCCTTGGCCTAAAATCGAGAGCAGGTCTCTCGAAAATGGGATGGAAAGGAGCTTGCCCTCGCTTCGTATGCTGATTTACGCAAATATTGTCGGAAACACCCCCGACGGCCAGGGGTCCGAGATCCCCGCGTGTCGCGGGTTTTCCGTTTGAGCGATGCAGTGCGCACCGGCTGGACGCTTCTGCGCATGACGAGGTTGACCTCAATCATCACCCGGATGGGGCCCGCCGGTCCGCCGCTTTCTCGGCTCGGTACAGGTGACAATGCAATCGCCGCAAAACCAAGTGTCATCATCACCCACGTGGAGAGCCCGGGGATAGTTTCCGTGAAGGCAGCGTCCCGCTGACGGAATCGATGACTAGACTAAAGCGCCGGCGAGGGGGACGAGCCGTTATGTATTACGGCACCGCTCACGGGCGCGAACACAATGCTTAGCCATAGGTCGCACAAGCCACTGTGAGTAGAGAGGATCGTCAAATCCTGCGAGAGGTCACTGAAACCGCTTCTTGCTACCGACTGATGGCGACAACAATGCTGTCTGTAAACGTGCCGACGCCGCCCCCGAAAGCGGCAGCTCCAGAAAGAAAAACGCTAGGCCCGGCTGCGACGCTCGACATGTCGCCATGCCGATGATCGTCAGAGGTCATCTGTGAACGCCACGCCGTTCAGGCCGCAGCGCGCCGGGGAAGGGAAGCGCCGGGCCTGCGGCGGCGGCAAGCCGTGGACTCAGCCTTTCAGCGCGC
>CAVXVE010000010.1:0-58899 GCA_963764955.1 uncultured Alphaproteobacteria bacterium
ACGCCAAGCTCGAGACGACGGCGCTCTACACCCGCGTCGCCGTCGCCACGGTCCGCGACATCAAGAGCCCGCTGGATCGGCTCGGCATCGATCTCGCGAGCCGATCGCCGCCCGCCTGACCAGAGCCGCGTGGCGCGGCCTCCCCTGGAGGTCGCCGACGTCTTTCGCGCCCACGGGGCGGCGTGGCGCGAGGCCAACGCCGGTCACGTCAGCCTCGCCCAGTTGAAGGCCATGTCGGCGATCGAGACCTGTCGCACTGCCGCGCTCGGCGGACACGTCGAGCGCTGCGAGGACTGCGCGCACGAACGGATCGCCTACAACTCCTGCCGCAACCGGCATTGCCCGAAGTGTCAGGCCGCCAAGGCTCGGCAATGGCTCGAAGAGCGCGAGGCGGAACTGCTGCCGGTTCCCTACTATCATGTCGTCTTCACCCTGCCGGCTTCGATTGGCGCCGTCGCGTTCCCCAACAAGGCCGCCGTCTACGACCTCCTGTTCAGAACCGCCGCGGAGACGCTGACCACCATCGCCGCCGACCCGAAGCATCTGGGCGCGCGCGTCGGCCTTACCGCCGTGCTCCACACCTGGGGTTCGGCGCTGACCCACCACCCCCATGTCCACGTCATCGTCCCGGGCGGCGGCCTGTCGCCGGACGGGTCGCGCTGGATCGCCTGCAAACCGGGCTTCTTCCTGCCCGTGCGCGTTCTGTCGCGCCTGTTCCGCCGCCTGTTTCTCGAAGGGCTCGCTGACCTGCATGCGGCCGGCCGCCTCGCGTTCCTCGGCCACCGCGCGCCGCTCGCCGACAAACGCGCCTTCGACGCCAAGTTCGCGCCGCTGCGCCGCTCCGAGTGGGTCGTCTACGCCAAGCGGCCGTTCGCCGGGCCGAAGGCGGTTCTCGCTTATCTCGCCCGCTACCCCCACCGCGTCGCGATCTCCAACTCCAGGCTTATCGCGCTCGACGAGAAAGCCGTCACCTTCAAATGGAAAGACTACCGGATCAAAGGCCGCGACCGGATCAAGACCATGACGCTCGACGCCGCCGAGTTCATCCGCCGCTTTCTCCTGCACGTGCTGCCTACCGGCTTCCACCGCATCCGCCATATGTGGACGGCCTCTTGGCAAGTGGTTTTCGACGCTCTGATCGCTTTGGTCGGCTGCGGTCATATGTCCGGCCTGTTGGTGCGGTATAGGACCGCTGGCCCTGATGATATTCGACAGTCCTGGTCCCTATCACTACGGCGAGCTCTGGGCTCGTGGCGGATGTCAGGGTGTCCTGGACTTTCGTTGCGACCGTGTCGTTCATCACGTCGTTGCGCTTGCCAATCCCTTCGAAACTGAAACGTCTATCCCGGAGAGCTCTTTATCGTCAGGCCTTCGTGTAAAGTTCGGTTCGGAAGGCTTCGCCGGTCGACATCATCGCCCAGGCGATTCTGGCCAGCTTGTTTGCCAGGGCGACGGCGACGATGCGCTCGGGCTTCCTGGCCCTCAACGCGACGATCCATTCGGCCAGGGCACCCTTGTATTTGTGGGCCACGCGCAAAACCGACGTGCATCCCACGACCAGCATCTTGCGCAGATATCGGTTGCCCTTTTTGGTGATGGCGCCGAGCTTGTCCTTGCCGCCGCTCGAGTGCTGGCTCGGAGTAATGCCCAGAGACGCGCTGAAATCGCTTCCCGACCTGAAGACGCTGGGATCGGGATTGAAAGCGACCATCGCCGATGCGATCAGCGGGCCGAAGGCGGGGATCTCGTCCAGCAACCGGCTCATCTGGTTCTTGCCGCTCGCCCGGGCGATCGTCTTCTCCAGATCGTCGATCTTTTCGTCGAGGCCGTCGCTGTGCGAGGCCAGCATCGCGGTTGCTTGCTTGGCCTCTTCGGGAAGGGTCTCGTCGCCTTGCGCGAGCGCCAGCAATTCCTTGACCCGGTGAATGCCCTTGGGCGCGATCAGGCCGAATTCCGAGAGATGCCCGCGCAGCGCGTTGACGGCCATGGTTCGCTGCTTGACCAGCAATTCCCGGGTCTTGTGCAGCATCAACACCGCTTGCTGATCCGCGCTCTTGATCGGCACGAACCGCATGTCGGGGCGCGACATGGCCTCGCAGATTGCGGCCGCGTCGTTCGCATCGTTCTTGCCCCGCTTGACGTAGGGTTTCGTGTAAGCGGGAGGAATCAAGACCACTTCGTGCCCCAACGCCCGGATCTCTCGCGCCCAGTAATGGGACGATCCACAAGCCTCCATCCCGACGCGGCAGGGTGCCGTCTGGGCGAAGAAAGCAAGCACCTTGCCTCGGCTCAACTTACGCGACACCGCAGGCGCGCCCTCACGCTCGATCGCATGCACCTGAAAAAAGTTCTTCGCCAGGTCGATCCCAATCCTGATAAAGGTCTTCATGGACGGCTTCCCTATCCGCGACCTGCCATCGGTCACGCCGTTGCACTTGACGCCGTTCGGGTGAGGCCGTCCACATCATCACTACGGCCTGTTCGCCGGCGCGGTGCGGGCGGACAACATCGAGCGCGCCCGACAACTGCTCGCCGCGGCAGAGAATGCGACCCAGCCCTTGCCCGCCGAGGCCGACAGTCAGGCCGATGACCTTTCGCCTGCGCGCCGCTGCCCGTGTTGCGGCGGCCGGATGATCATCGTCGAGACGTTCGAAGGCGCGCGCCCACCGCAGCAGCGCCCGCCGAGCCGGATCAGGATCGACACCTCATGACCGTCGCCGCGCCGTCCGCCCTCCAACGTCTTCGATCGCATTCGCTCGCGGCCGCGCCCCGGACCACGACCGCGATGGCCTCACAACGTCGACCGACCCCGATCACGCGCCGTATTCACGCTCGTCCCTCACCTTCGCGCGATCCAATACGCTCGGCATCGTCGTGCCGATCAACGCCATCCGCGGCCTCAAGCTTCATCCTCAGCCGCCGCGCCCAGTCCACGACCCTCAAATCCCCATAGCGTCGCGCTCCTACCCGAGCCCAATCCTTCCCGCGGTTTCCTCCTTGCGAGGCTTTCGAACGCCGGCCCCCGGCGGCTCGCCCAACCGTCGTGCAAGGGGCCGACGTCCGAAACCCTTCAGCATTCCTGCCGTCGCGCCGGGCGGGACACCCAGTAGCGCCATCACGCAGCGGCGTCTGCGTTTTTCCGTTTGCTTAACGGGGGCCGGGAGCCCCAGGGAGGCTCCGCGCATGTCGCAGACCTAAGCCAGGCATTGGTAAGCCATGAGCCTCAGGAACCTCCTCGCGAGGGTCTACAGCAAGGTTGAGGGCTGACCGGACGCCCTCACCCGGCTCGGCGAGCCTTAGAGCGCCCCGCACGCTCACGTGGCTGATCTGATGCCCCTTCGGCCTGCATCTCGGCCGCAATGGCCCTCAGGGATAGCCCCTGAGCCTTCATGCGACCCGTGGCCACCGCCGAACGGGCACGGAGCGTGCGCCGAACGCGGACGCTCGATCAGCTACGCTGGCGGTCATTGACCTCGGTGCAGGTTCCGGCCGAAGAGCGCGAGCATCTCGGTCCAGCCGCGCTCAGCGGCGGCATGATCGTACACGGGGAAATCTGGCTTCATCCAGCCGTGCGCTGCGGGGTAGGTCTCCGCCCGGTAGCGCACGCCGGCTTGCGCCAGTGCCTTCTCAAATCGCTCCACCATCTCAGGCGGGTAGCTGCCGTCGTTCTCTGCAGCCGCAACATAGACTTCGGCTTTCAGGTTCGGCGCGAACAGGTGGGGGCTGGCACGCGCGTCGGTTGCGAGATTGCCGCCGTGAAAGCTCGCGACCGCCCCGAAGCGATCAGGATAGGTTCCCGCCGCGGCGAGTGCCATGCCGCCGCCCATGCAGAAGCCCACCGCGCCGACCTTGCGGCCAGCGACGTCGGCGCGCGTGTCGAGATAGGCGAGGAAGGCCTCCGTATCCTCGGCGGCCTCGTTGTTGCCGGTTGTGGCCATCATCGGCCCGAGAATGGCGCGGACGTCGCCTGCGAATACCTCCTTGGGGACCAATGGCCCGTATGGGCCATAACGGTAGAATAGATCAGGCAGCAGCACGACGTAGCCAGCGCTCGCAAGCCGCTGCGCCATCTCGATAACTATGGGCCGGATGCCGCCAGCGTCCATGTAGAAGATGACGGCTGGCCACGGCCCATCGCCCGCTGGCGTTGCGACGCGCAATGGGCATTCACCGTCGCGCGTTCGGATCGTGGTCTGCTCGTTCGGCACAATGCGCTCCTACCCAGCCTGCTGCTCTCAAGCATCCGGTTGCGCTCCATCATGGCCAGAAGCCGACGGACCGCAATCCACCCAACACGTCAAAGCCGTCATGCCGCCAAGCTTAAACGCGCCGTCGCGAGGCCTGTGTCACGTCCTCTCAAACTCCGGGTTCTTCGACTTCAGCCATTGCCGGGTGTTCCCGCTCGAATATCGGCTGCTGGCGCGCTTCGACACGATCCCCTCCAGGCCCAGCTCGCAGGCCTTGGCGAACACGAGCGCTCCCTCGGCTACCAGGGCGTCGCTGAACAGGATGCAGTGGACGCCGGCGACGAGGGGCGAAAGCGCGGCTCGCCGCTCCTCGATCGGCCGCCGACGGAAATCCTCGCCGTTGAGGTTCAGGAGATCGAACGCGACGAGGCAGGACCGCGCTGAGCCCGCCTCTGTGCGCAAAGCGGTAAAATCGGAGTACTCGTCCGGACGAACCGCGACCGCCTCGCCGTCGATCAGCGCGCTTAGACCGCCTGCGCGACCTCCAGAGTTGGTGGTAAGCGACCTAATACTCCCAAATTGCCGGTCGCCACCATCGCCTCATGGGATCTCGAAAACGACGATGTGCAGGCCGACCAGACGACGTTTTCGGGGAACGCTATTTCGCTGGGTGAGATGAGCGAAGACGATGTCCAGTCGCTGCACCGGGGTAGTGGCGCGAAATGGCACCCTTCGCGCGACGATGGGAAGAATGCTGGGAAAAAAGCAGAGAGTTGATCGATACGGTCGTTGACGAATTACGACTCTCCTGAGAGCCAATATATTGCGGCGGACCCAGACGCGTCCTCGCAGCGTCGTGCGGCGGTCCCGGCCAATCCTGGCTCGAATTTAACGCCGGGTGTCCTCGGGTCCGATGGTCCTAACCGTCCGCGTATTCCCTCTTCGAACGTCTCCGCCCCGTCTAGGCGTCCAGTTCGCTGGACTATCGGTCTGCTTGCCTTGTGGAAAGACTGAGCCATAGCGGGCATCGGCAAGGGTCGAATTGGCCCGAATCATGCATGACTCTCCGTGGAGTCATCATGCCATTCGTCACCATCCGACATATCACGACCTATCGCTACCGGCGACCGGTCGCCTTTGGCGAACACCGGATGATGCTCCATCCACGCGACTCCCACGATCAAAGAGTGATCCAAGCGGACCTAAAGATTAGCCCGGAGCCGAGCAGCCTGCGCTTCGTGCAGGATGGGTTCGGCAATCATGTTGGGATCGCGCGGTTTTCGCGTCGGTCAAATGAGCTGAGTTTCGAGAGCGTCGTGTGCGTTGAGCATTCGCCCCGTCACGGCTTAGCTCTCGAGGACGCCGGACGGCCTTCCCGCGTCAACTACAGCGTCGATGAGTTGCGGGACCTCGCCCCTTATCTCGAACGCCGTCAACTCGATCCGATCGACGCGGTTGGCCGGTGGGCTCGGGAATTGCTCTTCCCTAGCGGGGGGATCGGAGCTTTCGACCTTCTCACGCGGTTGTCACGAGGCATCCATCAACGCTTCGTTTACAGACGGCGAGAAGCGAAGGGCATCCAGCTGCCGGTAGAGACGCTGCGACTTGGCCATGGGAGTTGCCGCGACTTCGCCGTGCTGATGATCGAGGCGGCGCGCTCGATTGGTTTCGCCGCGCGTTTTGCGTCGGGGTATCTCGCAGTCCCATTGGACGATCCGTAGGAGCCGGCGGGCTGCTCAGGTCGCGGATCGACTCACGCCTGGGCGCAAATTTATCTGCCGGGCGCCGGATGGATTGATTTCGATCCTACAAGCGGCAGCGTGAGTAACGTCGACCTTGTCACAGTTGCAGTTGTCTCCGATCCTCGCCACGCGATTCCGCTTCATGGCACCTATGTCGGATTTCCGTCGGACCATCTTGGCATGGAGGTGCAAGTGAGCGTCATGTTCGATTCTCCTAAGGGCGATCTGGACCGCTCCGCAACCGACCGCATCTCGACGATTGGGTCAATGCGCGCGCCGCGCCAAAATCACCGGTCACCCGTTAGTCTCCGCGGCTATCCGGAACTCGAAACCGGCGCGAAGCGTTCCCAACCGGTGCCGCCCGTGCTGCCCCAAGCCGAGGGCGGCACATAGTCGGGATCATGGCTCTTCGAGGAGCGGTTCCATGCTGATCGAAGCGGGGTTCGACATAGCGTTTGAATGTCCGGCAGCGACGCCGATGATCCTCCAGTTTAGCATCCACCCTTCCCGGGACGCCGACCTGCTGACCCCGGACAGGATCGCCTCGGATCCCTCTCTGCCGATGCGTTCGTATCTCGATCTTTTTGGCAATCGGGTCACGCGCGTCGAAGTTCCGGCGGGGCTCGTCACGTTCTCCGATCGCTTCGTCATTCAGGAACTCGGGCGAGCCGGACAAAACACCACCCGATGTGAGGACGACGCCGATCGCCGACCTTCCAGACGAAACGCTGCTGTTCCTGCTCGCGAGCCGCTATTGCGATAGTGACAAGCTCGCCGATTTCGCCTGGTCGCAGTTCGGAAAGCTGTCCGGCGCCCTGTGTGTGCAGGCGATCTGCGATTTCGTTCACGCAAAGATTCGGTTCAGTTATCCCGACGCGAGCCCAACTCGTTGCGCCGGCGACTCCATGCATGAAGGCATCGGCGTCTGCCGGGACTTCGCCCATCTCGCCATCGCGCTTTGCCGCTGCATGAACATTCCCGCGCGCTATTGCACCGGCTATCTCGGCGACATCGGAGTTCCAATCGATATTAATCCAATGGATTTCAGCGCTTGGTTCGAGGTCTTTCTGGCCGGGCGCTGGTACACGAAAGACGCGCGTCACAATCATCCCCGCATCGGCCGCATTGTCATGGGACGCGGCCGCGACGCTGCCGACGTCGCCATGTCGACCGCCTTCGGCGTCGCCAAACTCATGCGCTTTGAGGTGGTGACCCAGGAGCAGGTTCAGCATCGCCAAACACACTAGCCACGGTCGCACCGCTTAGTAGGCCAAATCTCCTAGCCCAGCCAAGAAGCGCCGGTTAGCCCCGCATCGGTAACCCCGGCGCGGGGCTTTTCTGACGCGGGTCGGGGTTCTGCCGGTGCGGGCGTCGTGCCCTCAACCTTATCGGGGGTCGAGGAAGGGTCAGGGCCCGGCTGCAATTCGGGGCTCGGATTTTGCGCCGAACGAGCCTTTTCGGGACTAACGGCCTCGCCTCGGCGCTATTCCGAATACCGTGCTATGCTGGGCGCAAAACCGAACCGATTGCCCCACGGCCCCCGCCTTCGCCCTTCGAGGACACTAGAGTATCCGTATTGATCAAGCGGTTTTTGGCGTCCAAGGGCGATTGGCCTTGAGGAGGGCATTTGCGAGGACGACGAGCTTTCGCATGATTGCGGTTAGGGCGACCTTTGCCGGCTTTCCGGTTTGGATGAGGTGTGCGTATTTCGTCTTCATGTCCGGATTGAAGCGGGCGGCGACGAGGGCGGGCATGTAGAGCGCTTGGCGGACGTCGGCGCGACCGCCGCGAATGAATGAGCGACCGGTCCAACGCCCTGACTGTCGGGCGATCGGCGCCAAGCCTGCGAGGTTGGCGGCCTGTCCGGCTTCGAGAGCGCCGAGTTCGGGCATTGCGATCAGCAAGGCAGAGGCGGTGATGTTGGATACGCCGGGAATGCTGGTCAGGATGGCGAAGCGATCGGCGAGGCTCACGTTTGCTTCGATAATCTGGAGAATGGTCGCTTCGACTGTCGCGATCTGGCGATCGATCTGTTCGAGGCGCTGAGCATTCTGACGTTTCAACAGCGAGAGCGTCAGAGCTTTTCCGCGGTTCTTGGCGGCGGTTCGATCCTTCACAAGGGCCTCGCGAGCGACGTAAAGCTCCTTCAGTTCGAGCAAGAGCTCGCTTCGGGCTGGGCGCGCCTCCAATTCCAGCATGGCGCCCATGCGAGCCAGGATCGCCGCATCCAGGCGATCGGTCTTCGCCAGCTTGCCGGTCGCCTCAGCGAAGCGGCGCGCCTGACGCGGATTGACCTTGACGAACGGAACGCCAGCGATGCCCAGCGCGCGTTCGACGGCGCGATGATAGGGCCCGGTCGGTTCGAACACGACCCGGTATAAAGGCGTCTCCGTGAGCCATTTGATGAGCGCTTTGTGACCTCCCTTCGTGTTGGCGAAACGCCGGGTGGCGCCGTCGGCCAGCCGATGGGCGTCGAGATGGTCTTTCGACACATCGACGCCGATGGTATCGTTCTTCATCTTTTCCGCGCCTCTGCTTGTCATTCGGGGCTCTCCCCCGGGTATCCGTTCAGGCCAAAGGAAAAGACGAGGGCGATCAAACTCTAGCTCGACCCGTCAAACGGTCAGCGTACTCCCGATCCGACCCTCGCCGCTGACGAGAGGGCAGCCACCCTCTCTCAGCGGTTCCTTCTCGCCTCCTCGGCGCCAAAAGTCATAAGACAAGCGTTCTGCATTTAGGCTTACGCATATCCTGAGTTCCTCAGATAGTTGGCGCATTCTTGTGGTGGAATGGCCATGAGCGCGGTTGCGATAGCGTGGGAGACCGCGTCGAGGGAGCGTGGCGCGGCCTTTCGCACCCGGGCTTTCAGCTTGGCGAACACCTGCTCGATCGGATTGAGATCGGGGGAGTATTTGGGAAGGAACAGCAGACGGGCCCCTGCGGCCTTGATCGCTTGGCGCACCGCCTTTCCTTTGTGCGATCCGAGGTTCGAGCACGACGATGTCGTTGCGCTTGAGGGTCGGAACGAGGAACTGTTCGACGTAGGCCAGAAAGCGCTCGCCGTTGATGGGTCCGTCGAACAGGCACGGCGCCTCGATGCGGTCGTTGCGCAGAGCGGCGAGGAACGTCGCCGTCTTCCAGTGGCCGTGCGGGACCTTGGCGACGAGCCGTCGGCCGCGTTGCGCCCAGCCGTAGAGGCGGGTCATGTTGGTCTTGGTCCAGGTCTCGTCGATGAAGACGAGCCGCGAAGGATCGACGCGCCGCTGATGGCTTCGCCAGCGCAGTCGATGGCGCTTCACGTCCGGGCGGTCCTGCTCGCGCGCGACGAGGGTCTTTTTTTGAGCGTGACGCCGAGACGGCGCAAGAAGCGGCTCCATCTGTAGTAGCTTGTACTTGATCTGACGGACGGCGTCTGGAGTTTGGTCAGGTCCGCCTGTCGGGTTTGCTCAGGCGGCGATCATTTTCTCCTTCGCTAGCGGCGTCGCGTCAAGGAACGTTTGCATCGGCGTTTTGCCGAAGCACCATCGTCCCTGGTGCGGCCTTTCCTCGTTGTAGTTCTTGACCCAATCATCGAGATCGCTTTGCAGCTCGCCGATCGAGCCGTAGATTTTCTTGCGAAAGGCGACGCGGTAGAACTCGTCGAGCACCGTCTTGTGGAACCGCTCAACAATTCCATTCGTTTGCGGGCTTTTGGTCTTAGTGCGCGAGTGATCGACATCCTCGAGCGCCAGGTAGAGCTCATATTCATGATGCTCGGGATTGCCGCAATATTCCGTGCCACGATCGGTCAGCACGCGGCAGAGCTTCACCTCGTGGGCGTCGTAGAAGGGCACGACGCGATCGTTGACGAGATCGGCGGCGGTGATCGGCGTCTTGCGGTCATAGAGCTTGGCGAAGGCAACCTTGGCGTAGGTGTCGATGAAGGTCTGCTGGTAGATGCGTCCGACGCCCTTCATGTTGCCGACGTAGAAGGTGTCCTGGGCCCCGCAATAGCCTGGGCATTCGCTTTCGAACTCGCCATGCGCTTCCTTTTCGCTCTTGGCCTTCTCCAGCGCGGCGAGCTGGCTTTCCGTCAGCACCAAGCCTTCTTGGGCGACCTTGGCCTCGAGCGCCTTGAGCCGTTTCTTCATCGTCTCAAGATCATGACGCTGCCAGACGCCGCGAACGCCGGCCGGCGAGATCGAATGGCCGAGTTTGCGAAGCTCGTTGGCGATGCGGATCTGGCCATAAGCCGGCCGGTCCAGCGAAAGCTCGACGATGATCGCCTCGACCTCGGGCGGCGTGCGGTTCTTCAGGATCGGCTTGCGCCGCGTCAGTTCCTGCAGCGCCAATTCGCCGCCGGCGTCGTATAGCTCCTTGAAGCGGTAGAAGCTGTCGCGGCTGTAGCCCATCATCTTGCAGGCCTGGCTGACGTTGCCGAGCTGCTTGGCCAGCTCCAGCAGCCCCACCTTGGCGCGAATGATCTTCTGTTCCTTGGTCATGGTCGGTGTCCTCTCAAAACGCCGAGGCCGGGCGCTGCGAACCCCGACCACTCCGCGCCCGGCCTCGGCTTCCGCCTCGGCTATGACACCGAATGTCAGATTAAGTCTTAACTACTGCAGCTCATCAGCGAGGTGTCGGCCTTGACGCCGCGCTCGGACAAAAGCCGATCGCACAGCGCCTGCAGCGTGATGTCGGATTTCTCCGCCCACAAGCCTTCGAGGAAGGCGCGGTGCGGCTCCAACCTCACCCGTTTGTAGCCGCCCATTTTTGCGGCCGTGCGCGAGCCGCTTCGCTCGACCCGCTCCACCCATTTAATGGCCGATGACCCGCTGACCCCGAACCGTGCCGCCGCCGCGCGGCGACTCATCCCCTCGACCACGACCGCGTTGATCACCCGGTCGCGCAAATCCTGCGAATAAGCTCCGGCCATCCCTGCTGGCCTCCACCCAGCCAGCAGGTTGAATCAGATCAAGCCCGATTTGGGAATCCTCTTCGATTCAGCCTAAATGCGGAGCGCTCTAGACCGATGACGGATGCGTTGGACAAAGGCTACAACGAGGGACGGCTGGCCTTCCGCCGGTATCTCGCAAAATATGGTCCGAACGTGAAGCAGAACGATCCGAGGATGCCGCCCAACCCGTACGTGGGATACTACGGGTTCGCGTGGCTCAACGGGTTCGAGTTTGAACTGCGCCGCCACGTCGTGTTTACTCCAAGCACGGGCGGATTCCGCGACATCGAGGAGCGGCTTCGCCTTCGTTGAACGCGCGGAAAGCGGCTCTCTTCTTTTTGCGGGCCACAGGGAAGCCGCACGACGGCCGTTTCGAGGTCGGGAGCAAAAAGCCGCGGGCGACTTTCTATTTTGATCCAAGAGCAAAGCGCAGTAAGTGAGTTGGGACTGTCGCCAAGGGGGATAATGGCAGTGGGCCGGAGGGCAGGTATGGGCGGAAGGCGCGCCTACCGAGGTCGCCTCGAGAAGGACCGGAGTGCGCGCGAAAGCCGCCGTTCTATAACCGGTCTCCCGGAGAGGGGCGACGAGAAGTCGCCCGTTTCCCGACGGGCCAGGCGCTTTCGCGCCCTATCCCCGTCAGCCTCGAGCGCGCAAAGCTCCAACGGACGCTCCTTGCCGCGCATGGCAATCTCGCCCAGCCTGCGCCGAGTTCACACCGGGCGGCAGTGCGGCAAGGCGATCGAGGAGCGCGGCAGAGGCGAGAACGCGATTTTCAGTTTCGCGGCAGGCCTCGACGATGCGGGCGGCGGCGTTCATCGTATCGCCGATCAGCGCGATCTCCTTCTTCGGCCGTCGCCCGTCGTCAGCTCGTCGAGCCGTTGGCGCCGATCGCGGCGCAACGGCTCGTAACCGGAGATGCCTTGGGAAAACAACAGTCCCTTGACGCGATTGACGTGCTTGACCCGCTCGGCGATCAGCATTTTGCGCTCGCGGCAGAGGCGGCGCCGATCTTCTTCCTCTGGCGTCGGCGCTTTCACCATCGCGCGCACCCGAGGTTCGCCGCGCTTATACGCCAGTAACGCGCGAAGCAGGGCCTCGCCGTCGATCCTGTCGGTCTTGGCGCGCCGCCGTCGGCGCGACGTCGCGATCGACGACGGATCGACGACATGGCTTTCGACGCCTTCGCTTTGCAGCACCCGATGAAGCCAGAAGCCGTCGAGACCCGCTTCCTGAATGACGACGATCGGAAAGGATTTTCCGGTCCGCTCCAACGCCTTCCGCTTGAGCTCCGAAAAGCGCGCCAGCAGCGCAGCGATATCCCGGCTCGCACGGAATGCTTCGACATTTTCTCGCCGGAGGCCGGCGACAGCGATGTGATCAGCCAGATGGAGCGGCTGAGTTCCAAAGAGACAAAACTGGCGGCAAGATGAGTTTGGATAGCGGTCGGCGCTTCGGGGCGCTCAGATACGCTTGGCATGGTCGTCTCCTGAGTGATTGGTCGCAACCTCACTCTGCCAGAGCGCTCGGGGCCGGTTCCTCGGCCGCCCTCAAAAGAGATCCCATGGGGGCGGATAGCGACCGGCGCTCTGGCAGAGTGCGGTTGTCTAACCACCCACCCTGGAGGCGACCGTGCGAATTGCAACTGACCGACCCCAAGCTCCGACCGCTATCCGGACCAATCTTGGTGCGATTTTCCTGTCGATGGAACTAAGTCGCACGACCTGGCTGCTCACGTCACTATCGCCGGGCGGTGGCGAACGGATGTCGAAGCACGCGGTGCGCAGCGGCGATGTCGCTGGGCTGCTGGCGCGGTTCTCCCAGCTCAGGGACAAAGTACGGCTCCGGACAGGGCAGGTCGTTCCGATCATCGTTATGCAGGAGGCGGGTCTGGACGGCTTTTGGATCCACCGCCTGCTGCAGGATGAAGGGATCGAAAGCTACGTCGTCGATCCCGCCTCGATCGCGATGTCCCGCCGGCGCCGACGAGCGAAGACTGACAAGATCGACGGGGAATCCTTGGTGCGCGCGCTGCTGGCGTATAAGCGAGGCGAGCCGCGAGTGTGCGCCATGGTCAAGGCGCCGACCCCACAAGAGGAGGATCGTCGGCGAATTTGCCGTGAACGCAAGACTTCTGACAGCCGAGCGGGTCCAACACGTCAATCGGATCAAGGGGCTGCTCTTCGCTCAGGGCATCTTCGACTATGAACCCTTGCTGCGAAAGCGACGGGAACGGCTTGAGGAACTCAGGACCGGTGATGGTCGCCCGCTACCTCAGCACCTGAAGGCGCAGATTGGACGCGAGCTTGATCGGCTCGAACTCATCCTTCAGCAAATTAGGTCCGTCGAGACTGAGCGGGATGCTTTGCTCAGCCCCTCGAAGGATGGCACGCCGACGCCGGGGGCGATGTTGAAGAGTTTGAAGGGCATTGGTCCGGAATTCGCCGGTGTCCTGTGGTCGGAAGGACTGTACCGCAGCTTCTCCAATCGACGGCAGGTCGCTGCTTATGCGGGGTTGGCGCCGACACCTTGGCAAAGCGGATCCGTCGCTCACGAACAGGGCGTCTCCAAAGCCGGGAACCCGCGTCTGCGAACAACGATGATCCAGCTTGCCTGGTTGTGGGTGAGACATCAGCCAGGTTCGATACTGACACAGTGGTTCCATCAAAGGGTCCAGTTCAATGGCGGCCGAATCCGGAAGGTACTGGTCGTTGCCTTGGCCCGAAAGCTGCTGATCGCCTTCTGGAAATATGTGACCGCCGGGATCGTACCGGAAGGAGCCGAGATAATGGCCGCCTGAGGACCAGCGCCCCTCCAATCTTCCGGAGCCCGATCAGCTCCGGCGGATCCAGGCGAGCGGACCGAGATTTGGCCTGGCTCCAAAAGCCGAAAAAGAGAATGGTTCCGCTCTCCTGAGCCCTCGCCCGACGCAAGCGGGATATTGGTGCAGCCGACAAGAGAGAGCGGCGACCGGATGTGAGTTTGAAGCGGCATCGGCAACGAGCCGGGTCATGCAAATGGGCTCAGACCTTGGATACGAAGCGACGACCGGAGAGTTACCATGAGAACCTGATCTGAAATTCTTGACCCGCAAGTCCCCATGTGAGCCCGATCCGAGGAACTCCGAACGTGGTCGGTTCGGTAGTTTTCGCGGATGGGTCTGCGCGATCACCTTCGGCTAGATTGCAGTTACCTGCAATCCAGATCCTTTTCGACGAGCCACTTACGGAATGAACCGATCGAGATTGTCTGCGCATCGCCGTCCGGGCAAAGTCGGCCTCGCTTGGCGGGAACCATTCTGGCGTTTTCGTCCTGCCACACCCTTCGCGATGCGCGCCCTCATAGCAAGGCGGCCTTCGGCGGACGGATACGATCCTTGTCGGGGCGGACGTCGACGCGACGGCGCCGGCCCGGATCGTCAAGGCGCTCGGGCGGCGATGATTCCGATCCCGAGTGGGGCGCGGGTGTGGCTAGTGACCGGCCACACCGATATGCGCAAAGGATTCGACGGTCTGGCGCTGATCGTCCAAGAGACATTGAGGCGCGACCCGCATTCCGGCCATCTGTTCGTTTTTCGCGGCCGCCGCGGGTCTCGTAACCGTCCGGCATGGGCCGCAGGGCCGGCGCTCGCGGCTGAGATCAGCGCTTGCCGCGCGGCGTCGTTTCCCGGTGGATCTTGATCAACTCGACGAGGCTGTCGACGCCGAAGTCGGTGAAAGCCATGACGCTCTCGTCTTCGAGCCCTTGGACCCAGCTTACGCCGTCTTCAGGCTCCATTTCGCTTCTTCACACATGGGGTAATCGGCGCGGCTGCTTTCCGCCCGAGATGAATGCCAACCAGGTTTGGCGTTGTAGCTAATCCCGGGAGACTGTCGTGGACCAATACGTCGCTTTGGATGTCTCGCTTCGGAAGACCTCCGTTTGTGTTTTGAATAGCTGGGGGCGTATCGTGACAGAAGCGGATGTTCCATCCGAGCCTGGGGCTCTGATCTCGTTCATCCGAGCCCGCGCCCCGCACGCGTCCAGGATCGGTCTGGAAAGCGGTCCGACGTCAACATGGCTCTGGCATGCGTTGAAGGCTGCAGGTCTTCCAGTGATCTGCATGGACGCTCGCCACGCCCATGCCGCCCTTTCGGTTCGCCCCATCAAGTCCGATCGTAACGACGCGAGGGGGCTCGCCGAGATGGTGCGTGTGGGTTGGTTCAAGGAGGTTCAGGTCAAGAGCCTCGGAGCCCATGAACGAATGGCGTTGCTCGGCGTTCGCCGTCGGCTCGTCGACATCCGGGTCGAGATCGACGGGCAGATCCGGGGCATTCTGAAGACCTTCGGTCTGGTCGTGGGCAGTGGCAACAAAGGAGCCTTCGCCCAACGTGCACGGATGCTCGCCCAAGACCATCCAATCTTGTCGGCACTCGTCGAGAAACTGCTCGACGTTCGGGAGGTCGCCGCTGCCAAGGTGGCGGTGCTTGACAAGGAAATCCGCCGTTTCGTCCGCGATGATCCAACCTTGCGACGCTTCTTGACGGTCCTGGCGTCGGGCCAGTGACGGCTTTGGCATTCCATGCCACGGTCGATGAGCCCAGCAGGTTCAGACGGGCCCGCGATGTAGGCCCCTACCTCGGGCTGACACCTCGACGATATCAGTCCGGGGAAACAGATCGGCAGGGCCACATCTCGAAATGCGGAGATCGGTTCACTCGAACGTGCCTGTACGAGGCCGCCAATGTCCTTCTCACGAAGGTGCAGCGTTGGTCCCCGCTCAAAGCTTGGGGGACACGGCTGGCCAAGCGCATTGGATCGAAGAAGGCGCGCGTTGCTATTGCCCGCAAGATCGCTGTGATCCTGCACTGCATCTGGACTGACGGCACGGAGTTTTGGTGGACCAAGGAAATGGCCGCAGCCTGATCCTGATCCATCGCATCAGCTCCGCATTCGCGGAGACGCTGTCCTGGCTGGGACGGCGGGTTGAAATGACTGCGAGCAGGCTGTTGCCCATTCCTTCCGGAAAAGGGCGCTTCACACGTTGCAGCGCTTCACCCCTGACACCCATGATGGGGCGACATCGAGCCGACCCCGAAGAGAACCGTGACCCCGGCCAAGACATCAACTTCCAGAATGCCCAGAGGGGAAGTTCCCGTGTCGCCAATTGGGCGCTATCGAACGCGCGCGGCTTCCCTCCGGACATCCGTCGCTGGCTTGTCCTCGCGGAGGCCGACGTAAACGGTGTGGCGAAGCAACCCGTCGGCCGTCCAGGTCAAATAGGTGATCTCGGCGACAAGCTTCGGCTCGACCCAGTGGACGCGGGAGAGAACGAGCGGCGAGCCGAAGCGCGTGCTGCGGGGCGGCGGTACGCGCAAAGGCGATGTCTTGCGCGCGATCGGATCCAGGCGGCGCCGGAGATCGGTGAGAACCTTGACACGCATCCCAGTGCCCACGCGGCCGGCGTAGACGAGCTTGCCGTCATCGATGTAGTAGCCCAGAAGCAGCGCACCAGATGAGGCCGCGTTCCTTCCGGGTCCGACCAGCCGACGACAACGAACTCTTGGTGGTTAAGCCATTTGGCTTTGCGCCACAGACCCCGGTTTCCTGGCGCATAGGACGCGTCAACCGTCTTGGAGACCGCGCCCTCAAACCCGAGGTTGCCGGCGTCCCGCAGGATGAGTTCACCGTCGCCTGTCTCATGGCCGTTGAACTGAAGGCCAGGCTGTCTGCGATCAACGGCTCAAGAAGCGTCTTGAGCTCGATGAGGGCAGACTCGAAACGTCCTGGCTATCGAGGTGCAAGAGGTCGAAGGCGTAATAGACGAGTTGCACGCTGCGCTCGCCATCGGTCGCCGCCTGTGTCTGCGCAAAGCTCGGTAATCCCGCGTCATCGACGCCGCAGAGTTCGCCGTCGATGTAGGCGGTTTTCGCCTTCGCGTTGGCGAGCGCCGCGATGATGCTTGGATATTTGTCGGTCCAATCGAGCCCGGTCCGGGTCAGGAGTTGCACGCGGGCGTGGTCGATGCGCGCGGCCATACGAAAGCCGTCCGGCTGTATTTCATGCAACCATTGAGGCCCCGTCGGAGGCTTCTCGACCGGCTGGGACAGCTGCGGAGGGATGAAGCGCGGAAGGGCCGAGTCGCTTCGGCTTCGGCCTCGGTGCGACGGGCCTGGCTTGACGGCCTGCGAGGCCGAACGCTTGACGACACGCGGCATGCTGGAACTCGAATAGGAACCTAACCTCTTGATGCGAGCATGCCAGAAGAGGCTCCAACCGCGCGTGGCACGATCTTAATCAGGTCCGCGGCCTTCGCCGTGATCAACGCGGCGCTGCCCAAGCGGTCAAATGTCGAGGTTCGCCCCGGGTGGCAAGAGCGGCTATCTGATCAAGTTGCCTCGCGGCGTGCTAAACGCAATGCGCGGCTCCGGCATGAGCTACCGGCACATGATCCTGCGATTGGCGAACATACTTCCTCTTGACGCTGCCCGGACTGGGCCCTTGGCTCGATCCGTTGGAATTCACGATGCACGCCACTGTCGCTCAGTTCGCCGACACGCGCCAGCGGAACATGCGCTTCTCCAGCGCGACGAGGAGATAGTTTGACACGACGCCAAGGATCCCGATGGTGATTGCGCCGACGAGCATGTCGCTCACCCTGAACCACGTGCGGGAATAATTGATGAGGTAGCCGAGACCGGTGTCGGCGGCGATAAACTCCGAGGCGACGATAACTAGAAAGCCTACCGAAAGACCCAGCCGCAATCCGAGCATGATGTCCGGCAGCACCGCCTGGAAGATCACGTGACGATAGAGCCGGAGCCGCTTAAGGCCCAGGCTTTGGCCAGCCCGCAGCAGCACCGGATCGATGTTGCGCACGCCGACCACGACCGTGGTGAAGATGACGAAGAAGCAACTGTAGGCGATGAAGAACACCTTCGAAGCTTCGCCAATGCCGAACCACAAAATGATGATCGGCAGGAGGTCGAGCGGCGGCACCGGGCGCAGCAGCTCGATCAACGGCTCAAGCGTATCCTCCATCCAGCGCAGCCTCCCGACCAGCATTCCAAGCAGGATCCCGACCGGCGCGGCCGCAAGCGTGCCTTCGAGGACTCGAATGGACGAGACATAGATGTCAGTCCAGAGCACGCCGCTTCCGGCGAGCTTCCACGCTGACACGACGACGTCCGATGGCGCGGGGAACAGCCGCGGGTTGTAGAAATGAACCCACCCGTTGAACCATCCTATCGCCTGCCAGAGAAGAATCACCGCCACGATCGAGATCGGCTTGACGACCTGACTGACCCAGCTAAAACGCCCCGCCGCCATCTCGTCGCCACCGAAGCCTCGCTCCGCCGCCTCTTCGGCGACCGTAAGCTCCGGGCTAGGAAGGATTGAGTTGCTCATGGATTTTCCGCTCCAGCGCGACGACGTCCTCGGCGGCGCGCGAACGGGGCCGCTTCAGGTCGTTGTTGACGAGCCGCACCAGCCGCCCCGGATGCGCGGCCAGAATCGCGATCTCGTCCGCCAGCGTCACCGCTTCGTTGATGCTGTGCGTGACGAACACGATCGTCGTGCGTCTGTTCTCCCAGATCGTCAAAAGCTCGTCCTGCAGCGCCTCGCGGGTTTGTGCGTCGAGCGCGCCGAAGGGCTCGTCCATCAGCATGATCGGCGGCTGATTGGCGAGAGTCCGGGCGATCGCCGCCCGCTGGCGCATGCCGCCTGAAAGCTCCTTCGGAAACTTATGACGATGGGGGACAAGCCCGACCATGCCCAGGAAATGCTGGGCCAGCCCCTCGCGCTCCGCGCGCGGCAATGCCTTGCAGCGCGGACCAAGCTCGACATTCTGCTGCACGGTGTACCATGGGAAAAGCGCGTATTCCTGAAAGACGACTCCGCGGTCGGCGCCTGGCCCCGCGACCGGGACGCCGTCCACGAGAAGCCGTCCGGAACTCGGCCGAATGAAGCCCGCGGCCATGTTCAGCAGCGTCGACTTCCCGCAGCCGCTCGGTCCAAGCAAGCAGATGAATCGACCGGTCCCGATGGTAAGCGACACGTCGCTCACCGCGGCGGCCTGAGGTCTTCCCAGCCCCGCATAGACTTTGGAGACGCGCTCGAAGACGAGCTTCGGGTCCGTCCTCTTCTGTGAGTCCGGCTGCGCTCAGAAGCTTTAAACCTTGACCATATCCGGCGCCAGTTGCTTGAGCAGGGTCAAATCGTAGATCTCCTTTGGCGCGTACGGCTTGCTGAACCAGCCGATCTTCGGGTCGGCGCCATAGGTCAGAAGTTCGGTCGCTCCATCCAGGATCGTCTGGTCGACAACGGCTGAGTAGATGTTCTGCTTCATGATCGGCACAAGATCCTCCTCCGGCACGGTCAACGGCCCGGTGAGGATCTTCGCCAATTCTTCGATCGGATGGCTGTTGATGTAGGCGATGCCTTTCAGGATGGCTTGCATCACGGCCTTGACCGTGTTCGGGTTCTTCTCGAGGTAGGCCGCCGGTACGTTGAGACCGGCGTCCAGATACATCCAGTTGACCGGCTTCTCGGCACCGTCGATGTAGGATTTGTTGCCTGTGAAGTAGAGTTTGCCGCCGAGATTTATGCCGGCAAGGGCCCACGGCTGCCATACCGACATGGCGTCGATGTCTCCACGCTCGAGCGCAGGGGCCTGATCCGGAGGCTGCAGGTTGACAAAGACGAGCTCGGAATAGTCGACGCCGTACTGTTTCGCCATGTTGCGGATGGCGATGGCGACGCCCGAACCGGCCGCCATGCCGATCTTCTTGCCCTCGAGATCCTTCGGCGACTTGATCGCCGTTTTGGGTCCAAGCACGAAACATTGGGTGCCGGCGATGTTCGCGGTCGGCATCGCGTAACGGACGTCGACGCCTTTATCGCGAAGGATCGTCGAAGTAACGATGCTTTCGCCCGCGAAATTGATTTGACCGCTCGCGACGAGACTTGCCATGTCGGTGCCGTTGACGATCCATTTGATCGTCGCGTCGACCCCTCTTCCTTGTAGAAGTTCAACTCCCTGGCGAGCGCGATCGGCGCCGCCTCCTGCGGGTCTCGGACCGCCCAGATGTCGACTTGTTTTTCTTCAGGGGCCTGGGCCTGGGCTGCGCCCGGCAGGCCGGTGAGACCGGCCAACGCAGAGATCGTTCCTCCCAACATCACGTCGCGCCGCGAAGGCGCACGACGATGATGATTCGTTGTGAAAGTGCGATCCCTTGTGCCCATAAATCCTCTCCATCAACGCGATCCGTCACTGTATGAAGGGTCAGAAGGTTAGACCCAACCTTCCCAGCGTTGCAAACCGAGCGTTATCCTGTCGCCGGGGGATGTTTCACCATCCAATGCCGCGCAATCTCGACGCGGCGGCAAATCCAGACCTTGTCGTGGCGCTGGACGTAATCTAAAAATCGCGCCAGTGCGTCTGCGCGGCCTGGTCGGCCGACCAGCCTTCCGTGCAGTCCGATCGACATCATTTTCGGCTCGCGCTCCCCCTCTCGGTAGAGCTGATCGAAGGCGGCGCGCAGGTAGGTGTGGAAGTCGTCCCCTGACATCCAGCCTGGCGACAACGCGAATTTGAAGTCGTTGGTGTCGAGCGCATAAGGCACGATCAGCCGCGGCTTTCCGGTAACCCTTCCCCAATAGGGCAAGTCATCGTTGTAGGCGTCGGAGTCGTAAATCGTCTCGGTTTCCTCCATCACCAGCCGACGGGTGTTGTCGCTGTAGCGGCCGGTGTACCAGCCGAGCGGCGGCGCGCCGCATATTTCTCGGATCGCAGCGACGGTCAGACGGATGTGCTGGCGCTCCTCGGCCTCTGGCATGCCGCGATAGTCGATCCAGCGCCAGGCGTGGCTCGCGACCTCATGGCCGGCTTCGGCCATTGCGTGCCCAGCCTCAGGATTGCGTTTCAGCGCGAGCCCGATCGCCCAGGAGGTGAAATGCAACCGGCGCTCCTCGAATAGACGCATTACGCGCCAGAAGCCGGCGCGGCTGCCGTATTCAAAAAGATCCTCGACGTTGCGGCTACGGCCCGGAATCGCCTGCAGTCCGACGATCTCCGGCACTAGATAATTCTCGGCGTGGGCATCGCCGTCGGCGATGTTGCGCTCGCCGCCTTCCTCGTAGTTGAGGACAAAACTGACGGCGACACGCGAGCCGCCCGGCCAATCGGCGAATGGCCGCCGGCGTCCATAGCCCTTTAGATCACGCTCGGTCTCGGTCATCGTTCAGCCCGCCTTTATCTCGGTTCGCCAGAAAAGGATGGAGCCGCAGCGAAGCCCGGACACCGTTAGAGGCGTCCCAAGCTCATTACGGTAGCGGAAAACCAACTTCCTGGCAGGATCTTCGAATCCGCTTGGCGCGACAAGGGGCCGTGATTCGAAGACTTTGCCTGCGGACAACTATGTCCTGGTCCGCAAAACCGTGGACTGGTCTCACGCATACCGGCCTCTCTTGGATCGGAGTCGCCTTCGGAGAGCGCCGGACGTAGGATGACGTGCGCGGCGACGCCGGCAATTCCGCGTTCGCATTAGCAGGAACTTCTATGGGGCGGAGTCGATCGGCATGCGAACCCTACGCCAAATCGCGGCCGATCTCGTTGCCGCCCGCGTCACCAGCCGCCAATTGATCGAGGAGTGCCTGGCGCGGATCGCCAATCCCGGTGGGGAAGGCGCGGCGTCTTTCGTCGTTGTCTATGACAAAGCCGCGCGAGCGACCGCCGACTGGGTGGACGCGATGCGCAAGGGTGGCGCTTCGCTGCCGGAATGGGCGGGCATTCCCGTCTCGATCAAGGATCTGTTCGACGTCGCGGGTTCGGTCACCACCTTCGCCTCCGGGGTAATGGCCGATGCGCCACCGGCCTCGAAGGATGCCGCTGCCGTGAAGCGTCTGCGCGGCGCCGGCTTTATTCCCATCGGCCGCACCAATATGACCGAATTCGCCTACGGGGCGATCGGCCTCAACGCCCGCAATAGAACGCCCGCCGCTGCCTGGGATCGTGCCAGCCGCCGCATTCCCGGGGGCTCGACCTCGGGGGGCGCGATTTCGGTCAGCGATGGCATGGCCTATATTGCGCTCGGTTCCGACTCGGGCGGATCGTGCCGCATCCCCGCAGCAATCAACGGCATCGTCGGATACAAGCCAACCCGCGGCAGGATTCCGATCGAGGGTGCCAATTCGATGGTACCGAGCCTCGATTCGATCGGGTCGCTCGCCGCGAGCGTGGAGTGCGCATCGATCGCCGATGCGATTCTGGCGGGCGAGTCCGTCGTGCCGATCCGCCCGCGGCCGATCAAGGGGCTGCGTCTGGGCATCCCGCGGCCAACCGCGCTCGAAGGGCTCGATGCGCCTATAGCGACGGCATTTGACCGGGCAATCAAAATGATCTCGGACGCCGGCGCCTCGGTGGACGACGTCGATCTGCCCGAGCTCGGCGATTTGCCGGCGATCAACGCGAAGGGCGGGTTCTCCGCGCCAGAGTACTTCGCCTGGCATCGCACATACATTGCAAAACGGCCCGATCAATACGACCCGCGCATCCTGAAGCTGATTATGCGTGGCCGCGATTTTCCAGCACCCGACTATCTCGATCTCTTCCATACCCGCGAAGCGATGATGGATTCGGTCGCGGCCAAGACCGTTGCTCTCGACGCGATTGTCATGCCCACGATCCCGATTGTTGCGCCGCGCATCGACGCGATCGGCGATGATGCCGAATACATGCGGATCAACACACTGTTGCTCCGCAACACGCGTGTGGCCAATTTTCTCGACGTGTGCGCCATATCGGTACCCTGCCATGCGCCGGGCGAAATGCCGGTCGGGTTGATGGTGCAGGCGGCGAGCGCTGCGGACAAGAGTCTGTTCGCGATCGCCGCCGCGGTCGAGGCGCTGGTCTCGCCAAAGCTCGGCTGAGTCGAGGATCGCGCACGATGGCGCTCACGGCAAGGAGCCGGGCGCATCGCTGCGCACAATTCGCCGGCGCTCAAGCAGCCCTTTGAGCAACTCTTGGATCGGGCGTGGATCGATGCCCTGCACCACGAAGACGATCCGCGAGGACCTGTCGTCGTCGGGCCAAGCCTCGAGCGCGGCAGGTGGATGGATAACATGCTCGATACCGTGCAACACCACCGGTCCCGGCGCGCCGGCGATGTTTAATAATCCCTTGATACGCAGGATCTTCGATCCATACCGGCGCACTAGGCTATTGAGCCACATCGCCAGCGCTGGCCATTCGATCGGTGCCTCGGCGCAGACGGCGAAGGTACGCACATGAGGGTCGTGCGGTCCGTCATGGGCATGAGCCTCGTGCTCGCCGTGATCGTGGTGGCCCGACGCTGGGTCGTTGCGTGCGCCCAGCCAGCTCTTCACCTCGTCCAATCGAGTCGCCGGGTCGGCCCGACCACCGGCCAGCAGCGAGGCCAGATCGAAATCCGCGGCCTGCGCGTTGAGAACCAGCGCCAGACCGTTCAGCGACTTCAGGCGTTTGACGAGGCGCGCGACCTCCACCTTGCCAGCGACGTCACCCTTGGTGACAACCAGCCGGTCGGCCATCGCCGCCTGGCGAACGGACTCGGCGTGACGATCGAGCTGCGATCCTCCATGTACCGCATCGATCGTCGTCACAGTGCTGGCGTAGCGCAGCCGTTCGCGCAGTCGCGGATGATTCACTACAAGATCGGCAATCGGCACCGGATCGGCTAGACCGGTGGTCTCGATCACTATGCGGTCGAAGGCCCGCCGTTCATGCTCGAGCAAGTCGACCAGCCCTTGCTCGAGATCGGAGCGAAGCGTGCAACAGGCGCATCCATGCTTCAGCACGGATGCCGGCCCGCCGACCGGGCTGACCAGCAGATGATCGAGCCCGATCTCGCCAATCTCGTTGATGAGAACGGCGGTGGACCTCGCCTCCGGCCGGACCAGCAGGCGCTGAAGGAGTGTCGTCTTACCGCTACCCAGGAACCCGGTAAGCACGGTCACGGGGATCGGGGTGGCGACGGGGCGTTTCATGCGAGCCGGCTCAGATAGCAGTCGACGAGATCCACCGAACGCGGACCGTGGCTGGTCGCCAAGTCCTGGGCGGTCACCTGTTCGGCATGCGGTCCAATCAGGTTAGGAGCCCAAACCGCCGCATCATGATAAAGGACCGACACCGACTGCAAATCAAATCCCCTTGCACGGCCTCTACTCCACCCCTCCCGCAAACGCTACTTAGCGCCCGAGCGGCGGGCTGCGTTAGACCAGGCGCAGCCAGTACCTCGCACTCTCTTGTTGAAGTCGTAGCCTGGATTGTGCCGAGGCTTCGGCTCGTCCGAGGCGACGTTGCCAACGGCAATGCTGCAACTAGGCTTCTCATTGAGCACGAAGGCGAAAACCCCCAACCCCATCCCACCGGGATGTCGCGGTCGCGTGCGCGATGCTCACGGCAATGCGGCGTCGTTCTATTTCGCGTGCGGACGGAGCTCGATACGCGTCTCCGTTGCTTCATCAACCGCCGTGCGACTGTACAGCATCGGGAAGTATTCGCCCTTCGCCCACAGCGGCGCCAAGTCTGCGTAATGGGGCGAACGAGGATCGCCCGATTGGCCGGGCGCGTTCATCCACACGCTGTTGTCCCAATCTCCGACATCGGCGACGATACGCACCGACGCGCCCATCATCACGCGGAAATCGGTGGTGCGATAGAACGCGGCCATCGGTGTCGAATCGCTGCCGGCGACCGACAGGGGACCAACATCGTACCTTTGGGGCACTGCCGAATTGGCCACAGGGGTCACGGCATGCGCGAAGTAGCCGTGATGGATGCGGCCCCACGCCCATTGCGCGACGTCGGGCCCTAGGCGCGAAATTGTGTCACGGTAGGCGGCGGCGAGCGTATCGAGCAGCAGGCGATCGCGGGCCGCGGCAGGATCGGCGCCGAATTTCCGTCCCGGGTGCTCGAGTGCAGGTAACATCAACTCAGGATCACCTGGCGCAAGCAGTGGACGCGTGCTCTCATCGGCGACGAATTTGGCGATAAGGGCAGGTTTAAGGTGGCTCGACCACCACAGCTCGAATAGGGCGGCGGGACCGCTCTCAGCGCCGACCTTGCCGTCCCAGGCGCGTAGCAGCGCCACCGCGCGTCGCGCATCGGGGTCGCCGCCACCCAGCTTGGCCACGAGCGCCTTCAGGCGAGTGGCCGGAGTCGAAACGACGTCGGTCTGAAGCGATTGCGAAGTCGGCGACGGAGTGCTTGGCCTGCACGCCCAACACCTGGTTGATCCGCCTGGCGCGCGAGCCCTCATGCCACTCGAAAGCGGGGATTTTATTTTTGAGATGGGGCCAATCGCGAGGCCAATTCATCTCGTTAGCGGTGGCAAAGTAGCCTGACGCGGGATCACGCACCCAAGGCAGATGATCGGCGTCGACAAATCCGTTCCATTCGTAACGCCCGTCGCCAGGCACCGGCAAAAGCCCGTCCCAATTAGGACGCGCCGGGTTGAATCCGGCTGACACCCAGCCGATCGTACCGCCCCTGTCAGCATAGACTTGGTTGACCGATGGCATGCCCCATTTGCGCATCGCCTTGCGGAAGTCCTCGAAGTTGCGCGTGCGCATGGAGGTCAGGCAGGCCCCATAAGGCGTGGTGCCGGCCTCGCCGATGACCGTGCGGATGGCATAGGCGCGATTGGCTTCCGGTTCGTCGTAGACCACCGGCCCATGACGCGTGAACCTCATCTTCAATTTCTGGTCGGACTCCCCCTTGACCGCGAAAACCTCTTCGACGACCTCCATCTTCTCCCACGCGCCTTGATATTTGTATTCATCGGGATGGCCGGGCCTGGTCTCGTAGACGTACACGTCCTCCTCGTCGTGGCCAAAGAACAAGGTCAGACCGAACGCTGCCTCCCCGTTGTGACCGGCCATGATGCCGGGATAGAGCGCCTCGCCGGCGCCGATCGCGTCGAAGCCGGGCGCGGTCAGGTGAACGAGATAGCGTAAGGACGGCGCGGCATGGTTCCGGTGCGGATCGTTGGCGAGGATCGGCCGACCCGTCGCTGTGCGGCCAGGCGCGATGGTCCAGTTATTCGATGCGTGCCCCGCCTCATCGAACAGGACCTCGCCCGCAAGGTTAAGCTTGGACCAGGCGGCGGCGTCTTCGAGTTTCGCAGCCAGCCTCTCGCGGCTGAAGAACACCGGCACAGTGGCGAGGTTGTAGACGTCGAGCAGCGCAAGCGGGATCGAGCCGAGATCGAGCCCCTCAGATACATGAGGGTTGACGCGAGGCTCAAGGTCCTGGCGGAGCAGATCGGAGTCGAGGTCCGCTCTGGCCAATACCCGCGCCCGTAGCACCTCAGAAGCCGCGTTGCGCAGTTTGGCATGGGTGCGGATCAGCACCACGTCTTCCGCGCGCCATTTATCGGGCTTGGATCCGAGTTCGGCAAATTCGGGTGGCAGGCGTGAGGGCTCGTGCGCAATCAAATCGACAAAGGCGTTGATACCCCGCGCGAAACAGGTGCAGATCTCTTTCGCGTCGGGTCCGTACGCGGCCCATTCGGCTTCCATATCGCCTCGATAGAGGAACAACCGCGCCGCGCGGTCCTGCGCCAGGAAGCCCGGGCCGAAATCGGCCGCAAGCAGACCGAGCCCGCGCTTGCGGGCGAGGTCGATCTGCCACAACCGGTCGCGAGCTGCATTGAATCCCTGGCCAAAGAACAGGTCGTCAAGATTGCCTGCCCGAATGTGGGGTACGCCCCAGCGGTCGACGCAGATATCGATCTCGCCCCGCAGGCCGGGAACGGTGAGTCGCTCCCTTTTGACTTGAAGGCTTCCTGGCAAATCGTTCATGCCTAAGTACCTTCGGCGTTCTGGTCCCAAATGGGCGCTACTTCGCCGGCTGCATGCGCGGCTGGGACTGGCGCCGCGGCTGCGGTGCGGGCAAGTCCCACGCCTTCGACCGCGCCTCGCCGACGTCGGGCGGCAGCTCGGGCTGCTTGCCGCGGCGCCACTCGCGCACGTAGTCGGCTAGCGTCGTGAACGACACCCCAGGAAGCGAAGACGCATGGCGGATGAACCGCTCGAGCATGACGATGCGATGGCCCCGTCCAATAACCTGCGGGTGCATCGTCACCGTGAGGAGACCGCGACCCACGCGCTCGTAGAGATAGTTGAACTCGCCGCGCCAAACTTCCTCGACCGCGGTGGGCGGCGCGTTGCCTTGGAGAATGCTGCCCCATTTGGTCCAGGCATATTCGAAGACGGGAAAGTCATCGAGGTGCCAGGCGACCGGCGCCTCGAGCAGATCGACGGGGCGGCCCCAACGGTATTCCTCGGTGGTCGACCATTCGTCGCCGACGCGGCACCAATAGGGTTCATAGTCTCCGCCCATCAGGCTGCTTTCGTACTCGAAACCGTATTCGAGCAGCAGCGGCACGGTCACAGGGCTGTTGTCCCAGGCGGGCGAACGATAACCCACCGGCCGGACGCCCAGCACCTGGTCGAGAACCTCGAGACCCCTCTCCATTACGACCCGCTCCTCCTCGGGCGTCAGCGTCAGCGGATTTTCGTGGACCCAGCCGTGATGGCCGATCTCATGGCCCGCCGCCTTGATCGCCTTGCTGGGCTCGGGATAGGCGAGCACGGAATGGCCGGGGATGAAGAAAGTCGACTTGATGTCGTAGCGATCGAGCATCGCGAGGATGCGGCGCAAGGCGATCGGACCGAATTCACCGCGCGAGATCATGCTGGGCGAGGTGGCGCCCATGCTGCCGATCCAGGCGCAGCACGCGTCGAAGTCGAAGGTGAGAGCTATCCGGACGTCCTTGTCGGCCTGTCGCGCCATGCGATTCTCCAACGCGCTTGAATTCGCCTCGACCCGGTTCCAGACAAACGGATGCCGGCTGGTCGAGAACCTGTCATTTGCTTTTCTTGATCGGCTCGCGGTGCGGTTCGGGCTGCTTCCATGCCTTCGATCGCGCGGGGCCGGCGTCCGTGGGAAGCTCGGGCTTCTTGCCCTTTCGCCAGTCCCGAACGTACTCGCCGATTGTCGTGAAGCTGACACCCGGATGGCCCGCCATGTACTGGACGAACCGTTCGAGGAACAGGAAGCGGTGGCCGCGCCCGATCACCTGCGGGTGCATGGTCACCGTGAGAATGCCCTCGCCTACGTGGTGGTACAGATAGTCGAATTCCCCCTTCCAAATCTCCTCGACTGAGGAAGGCGGTGCGTTGCCTTGTAAGATACTGCCTGACTTGGTCCATACGTATTCGAACGGTGGCCAATCATCGAGATGCCAAGCGACCGGAACCTCGACGAGGTCGACCGGCCGCCCCCAACGATACTCCTCGGTGGTCGAGAACTCGTCGCCGACGCGGCACCAATAAGGCTCATAGTCGCTGCCCATCAGGCTGCTCTCGTACTCGAAACCATATTCGAGCAGCAGCGGCACGGTCACAGGGCTGTTGTCCCAGGCGGGCGAACGATATCCGGTGGGGCGCACTTTGACGATCTTGTCGAGAGCGTCGAGACCCTTCTCCATCACCTCACGTTCTTGCTCGGGCGTAAGCGTCAGCGGATTTTCGTGGACCCAGCCGTGATGGCCGATCTCGTGACCCGCCGCCTTGATCATCCGGGTGGGCTCGGGAAAGGCGAGCGCTGAATGGCCAGGCACGAAGAACGTGCTTTGAACGCCAAATCGGTCGAGCATCTCGAGGATGCGGCGACACGCCTTAGGACCGAATTCGCCGCGCGAAATCATACTGGGTGACGTGGCGCCAAGGGTGCCGATCCAAACGCAGCAAGTGTCGAAGTCGAAGGTCAGCGCAACCTTCACATTCTTTTTTTCAGCGCTCATGGGCGTTCCATCCTCTCCGCATAAACGGCGCACCGACCTGCGGGATCTCGGTCATGGTCGCGCACTCCGCCGAGACTTCGGTCGAGGGGGTGCGGCACCCCGCAGTTCCCGCTGCGCTCATTTGCCCTTGTTAAGACTCTTCAGGACCCTGGCCAAGAGTACCAATCGAGTTATTGGGTGTCCAACATTTTGTGTGATACTATGAAACAGTGGCTAAGTTCGGCCTCGGCTGGGAACCCGCGGCGATAAGGTTCACGCCGCACGCCAAAGTACACCAATTCTTAGGTGATCGAGACGCGACCAGCGTTTGATTGCGTGAACGGATTGCCAAAGTGGAAGATCGCAGCCGCCTTTCGAAAAGTCAGCGCCAGGAAATCATTCTTAGCGATCTGCGCGTATCGTCGAACATCCGCGTCATGGAATTGGCAGACGAGTTCGCGGTGTCGACCGAGACCATCAGGCGCGATCTCGACGAGCTCAAGGCCCGGGGACTCCTTAACCGAACGTATGGCGGCGCAGTGAGGCCATTGGGCCATGAGCCCGCACTAAGCGAGCGCTATCGCATGATGGTGCGCGAGCGCGAAGCAATGGCGCGCCTCGCCTCGCGTCTGATTAAGCGGGGAGACGTCGTCCTGATCGGCGCGGGCGCGACCACTTTGCACGTCGCCCGTCGAATCTCAGCCGAGCACAAGGACATTACCGTCATTACACACTGCTTCGACCTGCTGGCGATCCTGGCGAGTAATCCAGCGATCACCGTGCTCTCGTGCCCTGGGCGGTTCAATCCTGCCGAAGGGTTCGTCTACGGCCCCGAGACCACCGAATTCCTCCAATCTTTCCACGTCAATTACGCCTTTGTTGGTGCTTCGGGGATGACCGTCGAGGGGCCCAACGACGTCAATGTCGACGCGGCGGCAGTTTACCGCGCGATGATGGAACGCGCTGCGCAGACAGTCATCGTAGCGGATCATTCGAAATTCGGGCATCCGTCCCTGGCCCGATGGGCGCGGTGGAAGGAAATCGACGGGCTGATCACGGATCAAGCGCCACCGGCAGCTCTGGGAGCGGCGCTCAAGGAGAACGACGTCGAGGTCTCGATTGCCACGAGCGGACGCTGACCTTCGCGGCGGGGGGCGCGCCGTGTTGGGCCCGACCGGATCCAAAATGGCAGGCGGCTTGGCATTGAGTTTGGCGCTCGCTTGAGACCGCGTCACGCAGATGTCCGCATTCTTCCCAAGAGCTCAGTGTTGGAAGACACTACAAAGCGCGGGGCTTCCCCGATTGAATCTGCTTAAATGTTTGTTGCTTATCCCACATAATGTGCGTTAGCGTCGTTATCCAATTCGAACCGTCGCGCGGCACAACTCGCCGGTTTTGGCCCGGAGCTGGTTTTCGATCCGTCCGGACACAACCTTGCTTCGTGACGTCCAGACCTCGGCGAAGACGGACATCGATGATGTTGCTGATATCGAAAACGATGACGAATGGCGGTATCGCCAGCTGGCCGGAGTTGAGCTGGCCGATTACAACCGATTCGGTCGAATAGAACAGATACACTCGCGGCAAGAGGAGGTATTAACATGGTAGGAAACGACCCGAGACAGGTGGCCATCCATTCATGGGCCGGGATCGTGGTGATCGCCGCTTTGCTGCTGATCGGCTTCGGGGCGAGCGCGAACCAAGCAGCGGCTTGCGACAAGCACAAGATCGATCTGGGCGAGGGAAAGTCGATCATGGGCGGCTGCGATCCGCTCAAGATCGCGTTCATCGGTGCTGGATCGAACAACACCTATATGCAGTCCAACATCAAATCGGCAAAGGAGACGGCGGAGAAGCTGGGCGGCTCGGTCGACTTCTTCGACCCGAACTGGACGACCACCACTCAGTTCAACCAGGCGCAGAACGTGCTCTCGAGCGGCAAGTACAACGGCATCATCGCCGGCGTGCTTGACGGCGTGCAGATGTGCAAGATCCTGACCGAGGATGCCCCAGCCAAGGGCATCATGGTATCCGTCTATAATCAGGCCCTCTGCGGTCGTGCGCTCAACGAAGGCGATGCGCTGTGGGCTCCGGGCACGCTCGATTATATCGGCGGCGCGCAAAGCTGTTCGGCCTTCACCGCCTACTTCGAGTTCATGGCCAAGGAAAATCTCGGCCCGCAGAAGGTGCTGGTGCTGACCGGCCCCGATCTCAACGCCAACTCGCTGGCGACAGACTGCGCGGTCAAGGCGATCCAGGCGAAGCATCCCGAGTTCAAGATTCTATCGGTGACGCGCACCAACTACACCGTGGTCGACGGCAACCAGAAGACCCTGCCGCTCTTGCAGGCGAACCCCGATACCACCATCCTGTTCGGCAACTACTCGGAAATCACCCGCGGCTCGGTGCAGGCCATCAAGCAGGCGGGGATGGCGGGGAAGGTGAAGGTATACGATGCCGGTGGCTCAGCCTGGGCGTATCAGGCGGTAAAGGACGGGGACATCGCAGCGACCAAGACATACATCCCCTACACTGAGCTCAAGCTGACCGTGGAATTGATGTTTGACGCCTGGAACGGCAAGACGCCGCCGCGATTCATCCCGCTGCCCAGCATCTTCGTCACCAAGGCGAATATCGCGGAGCATCAGGCAGAGTATTAATTCCGGCCACTGCAACCGATGGCTTCGGGAGCGACCGATAACAGCAGTCCATCGCCAACGGATGGCCCCTTGCCGAGGGACCATCCGCCGGCCGTGGACGCGAAGAATGTCATCATGCGCTTCGGCGAGACGCTCGCGCTGCGCGGCGTCGACGTGCGGTCGGAAGCGCGGAAGATTTACGCTCTGATTGGTGCCAATGGCGCCGGCAAATCGACCTTTCTAGGTATCATCGCAGGCCGCATCGCGCCGACCGCGGGGGAGGTGTCGATCTTCGGCCGCCCCCACAGTTTCGGTTCCCCGCGTGTGGCGCACCGCCTGGGGGTCGCGGCGATCTATCAGGAATTGACGATCGTGCCGGCTATGTCGACCCAGGCCAACGTATTCCTCGGCCAGACCCTCTCGCGCTTCGGCTTGGTGGCCAAGCGTCAGACGCGCGAGGAGTATCTTCGGCTGTGCGAACGCCTTGGCGTCTCGATCCCCCCGGACGTCCCGGCGGGCCGACTGGCTGTCGCTGATCAGCAGATGCTCGAGATCATGCGCGGGATCCGGTCAGGCGCCCGGCTGTTGTTGTTCGATGAACCGACGGCGTCGCTCGCTCCTCCGGAGTGCGAAGCGCTGCTCCGCATCATGCGCGACCTCAAGGGGCATGGCGTGAGCATGATGTTTGTCAGCCACAAGCTCGAGGAGGTGCTCGAAATCGCGGACCTCGTAACGGTATTCCGCGACGGCAGGGTGGCTGCCTCCGGTCCAGGAGAGCAATGGTCGAAGCGCGAGATGGTCCGCGCTATGATCGGGCGCGAAATCCAAACCGAGCCCGCGTCACGCCGTCCTCCGGTCCGGCTCAAGGGCAAAGCGCCGGTGCTTGAGGCGAAGAGCGTCTCGATCCCCGGAATCCTCAATGACATCGACATCGTGGTTCAGCCAGGCGAGATCGTCGGCCTCGGTGGACTGGTCGGTTCGGGACGGACCTCGCTGCTCCGTGCGCTAGCGGGGCTGGAGCCCCATAGCACCGGCAAGATGTTGATCGACGGTCAGTCGATCGCATGGCCCAAGTCGCCCTACCACGCACTGCGCGCGGGCATCGCGCTCGTGCCCGAGGACCGCAAGTTGCAAGGGCTTGTCCTGCAAATGACAGGGACCAGCAACATCACGATGACTAACTATGGCCTGGTATCGCATTTCGGCATCCTGTCCGCCAGCGAAATGGCGAAGCGGTCGGGCGACGTCGCGGCGAGGTTTGGCTTCGATCCCAAGCGCCTGTCAGCGATCGTGCGTAATTTGTCGGGCGGCAATCAGCAGAAGGTATTGCTGTCGAAATGGGGCTACTATCCGCCCCGATTGCTCTTGGTCGATGAGCCTACTCGCGGGATCGATATCGGTGCCAAGGCCGAAATCCTGGCCACACTTCGGCAGATGGCGGATTTTGGCGTCGGCGTCGTCATTGTATCATCCGAGCTCGAGGAGGTGGTGACCACCTGCGACCGCATCCTGGTGATGGGGGGCGGTCGCGTAGTCGCCCACCTCGATCACAGCGTCGCGCCGGTCAAAGTCGAAGACATCCTTCACGCCGCGTTCGAGGTGGGCAAGGAATGAGCACAACCGCAACCCAACCGGAGACACTCGAGGGGCGAACTAGCCTGGCCGCCGAACGGCGGCGGATCGTGAGCTTCGTCGCCCAGTTCGGCATGGTCTGGGCATTCATCGTCCTAGTCATCGGCGGGTCTATCGCTTACCCGCGCTTGATTTCGGTGCCGAACATCAGCAATATCTTCAGCCAGAACGCGCCTATCGGCATCGTTGCGGTCGGGATGACCTTCGTGATGATTGGCGGCGGGTTCGACCTGTCGGTCGGCGCGGTCTTCGCGCTTGGAGCTTGCGTCTACGCCAGCATGACCGACCCAGTCGGCCTGTGGGGCGCGGCGCTGGTAGTCGTCCTGGTCACCGCGGTGTGCGGCGCCATCAACGGGTTCATCGTCACCAAGCTCAAGGTCAATCCATTCGTTGCCACGCTCGGCACGGGGTCAGCGTTCGGCGGCATCGCCTACATCTACTCGCGTTCAGCGCCAATTACGCCCAACGATCCCGCATTCCAGAATCTGGGAACCGGGACCTGGATCGGCATACCGATCTCGATTTGGCTGGTGGCCCTGGTCATGGCGGCCGGCGGATTCATCCTGGCAAAGTCGACGTATGGACAATCCATTTACGCAATCGGCGGCAACAACGAGGCGGCACGCCTCTCTGGGATGCGCGTCAACCTTCTGCGCGCGAGTACCTACGTTTTGACCGCCGTGTGCGCCGGCGTCGGAGGTATGATCATCGCGTCGCGACTGGGCGTCGGCCAAGCCGACATGGGCACCAACGTGCCGCTCGACACGATCGCGGTGGTGGTGATCGGAGGCACTTCGCTTCTTGGCGGCGAGGGCGCGATGTGGCGCACGGTCGTCGGGCTCCTGGTCCTCGCCGTGCTCGCCAACATCTTCGACTCCCTGGCGATCGCCACCAACTACCAGCTGCTAGCCAAGGGCTGCATCATCGTCGGGTCGGTCGCGCTCGACATCTTCGCCCGCTCACTGCGTACCTGAAACTCGCCATGTCGAGGCAAGGCGCGATCGCGCGTGCCACAGCGTATCTCGACGACGGATCCTTGCTTGCGGATCTGGCGCGTCGCGTTGCGTTCCGCACGACCAGCCAAGAGCCGGAGAATTTTCCGGAGCTGCGCCGCTACCTTGCCGAAGAGATGGCGCCTGCGCTCGAACTCATGGGCTACGCGACGCGGATCATCGATAACCCTGTCACCGACGCTGGTCCATTTCTGATCGGACGGCGCGTCGAGGATGTCGGGTTGCCTACCGTGTTCACTTATGGCCATGGCGACGTAATACGCGGCCTCGAAAAGCACTGGCGCGACGGGTTGTCGCCGTGGCGACTTGAGCGTCGAGGCGAGCGGATCTTCGGGCGAGGCACAGCCGACAACAAAGGTCAGCACTCGATCAACTTAGCCGCGATCGCGGCTGTCATGGCCGAACGGGGTGGAAAGCTGGGCTTCAATTCGACCGTCTTGATCGAGACTAGCGAGGAGATCGGCTCGCCCGGACTTAAGGAATTCTGTGAGTCCCACAGGGAGCTGCTGAAGGCCGACGTTCTGCTCGGCTCCGACGGTCCACGGCTCGCCCCCGACCGCCCGACCATCTTCATGGGTACACGCGGGGCGATCAACTTCAACATAACGGTCGATTTGCGTGCAGGCGGCCACCATTCCGGCAACTTGGGCGGGTTGCTGGCCAATCCTGGCGTGATCCTAACCCACGCCCTAGCCTCCATCATTTCGCGTGACGGGAGAGTCCTTCTGCCCGAGCTGCTGCCCAAATCGATCCCCAACTCGGTGCAGGCGGCCCTAGCGGACTGCGCTCTCGACCTCGGAGAGGACGGCCCCGCGATAGACGATTGGTGGGGCGAGCCGGGCCTGACCCAAGCCGAGAAGGTGTTCGCCTGGAACACGTTCGAAATCCTTGCCTTGCGTGCCGGCGATGGCGAGAATCCAGTCAACGCGGTGCCGCCCACGGCGACGGCTCACTGCCAGATGCGCTTCGTTGTCGACACCGACCCCAAAACTTTCATCCCAGCGCTGCGCCGTCACCTGGTGAGCAAGGGGTTCGGCCTCGTGCAGGTCGAGGAGGTGCACAAAAACGTCTTCCAAGCCACACGCCTCGATCCTAACCATCCCTGGGCGCGCTGGGCCGAATCCTCGATTACGAGGACCGCCGGACGCAAGCCCGCCATGCTGCCCAACCTGGGCGGCTCGCTGCCCAACGATTGCTTCGCCGAAACGCTCAGGCTTCCGACCATTTGGGTACCGCACTCCTATGTCGCCTGCTCGCAGCACGCGCCGAACGAGCATCTGCTGGCCCCAATCATGCGCGAGGGGCTCCAGATCATGGCCGGATTGTTCTGGGATCTCGGTGAAGCCGAGGCGCGCCGCCTCGACGGCCACTGAGGATGGTCGCGTTAAGCGCCTTCGAGCGCGACGGCCAGTCGTCCGCTCCATTCCATCGCCCCCGCCTCGTGAGCTATCAGGTCGTGACGTATTTCGATCTCGACCGCGGGAATCCCCCGCGCATCGCCATGGATCGGGATCGTGTAATCGCCTTCGGCCGTAACCCGATACGGCACATTGAAGTCGACGATGAGTCCGGGATCGCGCTTGATCCCCGCCATGACCTGGGACGCAAACTCTGCCGCTCGGCCGAACAAGATGCCGGCGTGCCAACGCCGCGGTTGGTCAAGAAAAACGGGAACGAAGCTGTGGATCGTGACAAGGCGGGTTGGATGGTGCGCTCGCACTCGCGCGTCCAGGTGGCCGGCGACACGGGCGTGGAAGGGCTCGAACACATGCTTGGTCCGTCGCGTGCGCTCCTCGCGCGGGATGGCGAGGTTGCCGGCGATGTCGGTTGCCTCGGACCGCTTGACGATGCTGCTGGGCGAGTTCGTCGGTCGATTCAGGTCGATCAGCAGCCGCGAATAGGTGGCGAGGAACGCCGGCGCGTCGAGGGCAGCCGAAAGGCGCCGCGCGACATCGGCGGCACCGACATCCCAGGCAATATGTCGGGACAGATCGGCTTCGCCGAGGCCGAGTCCGTCGTAGTCGCGTGGGATACGCCGCGAGGCATGTTCGCATACCAGCACGAATTCCGAAGCACCTCTCTCATTCAGGACCTCGACCGGTACCGGCCAATCGGCATTAGCCATGGTAAGACGCGGGGCTCATGATCGTTTATCGACCGGGCTCAACCAACACCCACCGTCAACGGGCGCAACGTCGCGAGCCTAGCCACGACGATATCCGTGCCGGCGATCCAGCAATAGCCGCCGAATGCGCGCAGCGCCGCTGTGTGACGCTCCTCGGTCGGCGCGGCGCAGGCGTCCGCGACGCAGGTAACCATGTAACCCCGGTCGGCGCCGTCGCGCACCGCCATGTCGACGCACTGATCGGTGACGATGCCGGCGACTATCAGATAGCGGACACCGAGGTTGCGCAGGATGTAGTCGATCGTCGTCGAGTTGAACACGCCGGACGAGGTCTTCTTGAGCACCATTTCGTCGGGTTGCGCCGCGAGCGCGGGAACGATTTGGGCCTCGGGGGAATTGGGCGGCAGATGGATGTGGGACAGCCTGTGGTCGAGCGACCGGTCGCGCCCGTCCTTGGTCATGCTCTCAATGATCGTATGCAGGACTTCGACTCCCGAACGCCGCGCGGCGTCGAGCAGCCGGACGGCATTCGGAATCGCTCGCTCACGAGCCTGACGATAGAAATAATGGTCCGGCCCCCAATCCCTGTGCTCGGGGTCGAGCCCCGGTTCGAGCCAAACGCGCTGCATGTCGATCAACAACAGGGCGGTTTCGCCTCGCCGATAGTCCTGGTCGCGGTCGTCTCTGTCACCCATTTTCGTTCCCGCACAAGCGAGTGAGATAATAACGTCAGGACCGAAGCGGACACCAGGGTTTGCAGGGTCCATCGGATTTGGGGAGCGCGATGAACGAGCCGTTGATGGCGGTTTGCATCGGCGATATCGCTGGACAGGTGCGCGCCAAGTCGATCCCGGTCGCCATGCGCGAGAGCCGATTTTTGTCCGGGGTGGGCTGGACGCCGACCAACGTCCAGATCACCTGCTTCGACGTAATCGCCGACAGTCCCTATGGTCCGTTTGGCGATGTGCTGATGGTTCCCGACCCGGCCACTGAGTTGCGAATCGACCTCGGAGCCGAGGTGCCGGCGGAGCATTTCGTGCTTGCCGACATCGTCGAGCCGTGCGGGAAAGTGTGGGATTGCTGTCTGCGTTCTATGCTCAAGGCTGCGTTAACCGATCTCAAATCTGAGACGGACCTTTCGGTTCAATGCACATTCGAGCATGAGTTCATGTTCAAGGGCGAAGCCGAGTTGGGACGGGCCTATTCACTCGCCGGACTCCGTGCGCGCAAGCGCTTCGGCGAACTGATGATGGGCGTCTTTCGTCAGGCAGGCCTCAAACCCGACGCGTTCCTCAAGGAATATGGCGTAAGCCAGTACGAGGTCACGGTCGAGCCGGCTGTGGGCCTGGCTGCGGCGGACCAAGCGCTAATCGTGCGCGAGCTCGTGCGGTTGACGGCGCTTGCGCTGGGCGAGTCGGTTACTTTCACCCCGCTGCGCGCCGCCGCCAGCGTCGGCAATGGGGTGCACGTGCACATCAGCCTGCTTGATCGCGAAGGTAACCCTGCCACGTATGATCCCAATGGGAATTGCCAGTTGTCGGCGTCAGCCGGTGCTTTCATTGCAGGAATACTGAAATATCTCGCCGCCTCGATCGCCGTCTTTGCGCCGAGCGCGATCTCCTACCTGCGCCTGACGCCACATCGCTGGAGCGCGGCCTTCAACAATCTCGGCTATCGCGACCGCGAGGCCGCGATCCGTATCTGTCCCGGCTTTGGCACCGATCCGGCGGCTCGAGCACGACAAATGAATTTTGAGTTTCGCGCAACCGACGCGGCGGCCAATCCCCATCTGGTGCTAGCGACGCTCGTCCGGGCGGGACTCCAGGGCATTCGTGAGAAGTTGCCAACCCCGCAACCGACCTTCGAAGATCTGAGCCAATGCGACCTCGCGGATCTGGATGCGCGGGGCATCGCTCGGCTTCCAACTTCGCTCGATGAGGCGTTAACCAAGCTGGCGTCGAACCGGACGGTGCGGTCCTGGTTTCCGCAACCGTTCGTCGATATCTACCTGGCGCACAAGCGCGGTGAGTTGGTCGCCATCAAGGACCTGACCCAGGAGCAAGTTTTCGATGCCTACGCCAACGCGTACTAGCTAGTGCAAACGCCGATTTCACATCGCGGGAGCGCTTTCGAAGAGTATCTCACTGAAAGATGGCCGGTCAGATAGGGCAACCCGCGTCTGGCTTTGGGGCTTTTGCCACGTCGCTCATCGGTCCTCCGTAACGCGGTCACTGAGAAGCCGTTTGAAGAACCTCCGCCAGCCCATGAAGCAGCAAATCTGCATTCTCGTGTGAAAAACAGAGCGGCGGCCGGATCTTTAGGATGTTGCCAGCAACCCCAGCACTGCTCACCAAAATGCGTCGCTTGCGTAATCCATTGATGATCTGCTTCGTCATCGCGACGTCCGACGATACCGTGCCCGGAGAGCAGATCTCCACGCCGATATAGAGACCCGCGGAGCGCACATCTGCGACAAGAGGAAAGCGGACCGCGAACTCCTTCAATCCCCGAGTCAGATAGTCGCCGACAAGTCCCGCGTTCGCGATCAGGCCTTCGCGCTCAATCACCTCGAGGACAGCGAGGCCGGCGGCGGCAGCGAGAGGATTTCCCCCGAAAGTGTTGAAGTAGCCGGAGGACTGACTAAACCCGGCCAGCACTTCGCGCCGAGCCACCACGCCCGCGACAGGAAAGCCGTTGCCCATTGGCTTCCCAAGGATGACCAGGTCGGGCGACAACGCGTGTCGTCCGAAGCCCCACATCTGCGCGCCGGTTCTGCCAAACCCGGGCTGCACTTCGTCGGCGACGATGAGCGCGCCTGCCGCGCGCGCGGCAGCGACCCCCTCGGCGAGAAAACCGGCGGGATCGGGATAGACGCCGTCGCTTGAAAAGATCGTATCCATGACGAGCGCGGCGGGCTTGACCCCATGCCGGCTAAGATTTGCGAAAGCGGCTTCGACATCTTCCGCGAAGCGAGCGCCGATGAGCGCGGCGGGATAGCGCAGCGTATCTGGCGTTCTCACTGTCCGCACATCCTGGCCAATGGGAACATCAGGACCGGATGCCGGCGAAATGGCGGCCACTGCCGTCGTGTTGCCGTGATAGGCATTACTGGTCACGACCACGCCTTGCCCGCCCGTATAGGCACGTGCGACGCGCAGCGCGAGATCGGAGCTTTCGCTGCCGGTGCACGTGAAGGCAATCGTAGACAAACAATCAGGAAACGTTGCCAGCAGCCGTTCCGCGTAGTCGTACACGATGTCGTAGAGATATCGCGTGTTCGTGTTGAGCCGCGCCGCCTGGTAGCTGATCGCTTCTACGACTGCAGGGTGGCAATGCCCGATCGACGGTACGTTGTTGTATGCGTCAAGATAGGCTTCGCCGTGTGGATCGTGGAGCCAAACGCCGCTAGCGCTGGCCACGTGGAGCGGCTCGTCGTACATCAGATAAGACGTGCCGCCGAAGAGTCGATCTCGGCGCTCCAACAGTCCCCGCAGTTCAGACGGTGAGCTGCCGATATCTGCTGTGTCAAAGGCGTTCAGCGCTGTGATGGGCTGGGTTCGCATCATGCGGCAGTTCCTGTGAGAGCGGACCTAGCTTCGCGGGCCCGGCAGCAGATAGACCCTTGATGTCGCAACTCCAACATAAATCCCCGGGAACGCCTTTATCGCCCCCATTCCAGGATCGCAAGCGAGTTACTCAGAATGCCAACTTTCGGGCTAAAAAATCGCGAATTGACGCCCGATTGCCAGCGAATTCGCGAAAAAGCGGAAAGTGATTATTCCCAACACATTCTGAACTCTTTCCAACAAACCCGCATTCTGCCACACTTCTCGCGAGACTAGTCCGTCAAAGGGATTTCGGATGTATGATGCGCCATTCGTCGAGCGACTCGAACGGATCGTACGTCGCGGGCTGCCAATCTGGTCACTCTCGGACGAAACCGAAATATTGCTGCTAAATCTTTCGGAGAATGCGACGTGGCTTTTGAGCGAGCCGGAGAGTGGCCGGCGTATGGTGCTGCGCGTGCATCGCCCCGGCTATCATACCGAGGACGAGATCCGATCCGAGCTTGCGTGGATTTTGGCGCTCCGCCGTAACGGGGTAGTCGAGACGCCTTCGCCAATAGCGGGTGCTGACGGCGCACTGTTGCAGATCTTGCCGGACGTCGAGCGCCCGCGTCACTCCGTCTTGTTTCAGCACGTTGCGGGCACGGAACCCACGCCCGAGGACGACCTTCCGGAGTGGTTTCATCGGCTCGGCGTCATAACCGCCTTGCTGCAACAGCATGCTCGAGCATGGGCCCGACCGAGCGACTTCAAGCGTCAGACTTGGGATTTCGAAACCATGCTCGGTCGCCGTCCAGTCTGGGGCGATTGGAGGTTGGCGGCGGGTTTGGACGCGCAGGCGCGACGGCATTTGCAGCATGCGGTGGATGAAATGCAGCGGCGCCTCTCGGCATTCGGACAGTCGCCTGAACGGTTCGGCTTGATCCACGCCGATCTCCGCCTCGCCAACTTGCTCGTCTCCGGCGACCGGCTGAACGTCATCGATTTCGACGACTCCGGCAATGGCTGGTTCCTCTACGATTTCGCTACCGCTGTGAGCTTTTTCGAGACGGATCCAGTCGTGCCACAACTCGCGGAGAGATGGATGGAGGGGTATCGTTCCATCGCACCGTTGACTGCCGAGGAGGAGGCGATGCTGCCCACCTTCATCCTCCTGCGGCGTATCCTGCTTCTCGCTTGGATCGCTTCCCATCGCGAGACGCCAACTGCACAAGCCTACGGGCAGTCCTACACCAACGGGGCGCTCGCGCTCGCGGAGTCATACCTAACGAAACATTCCTGAAGGAGAGATGATGTTCACCTCAGTGAGCGGGCGGACGGCCATCGTTACAGGCGCGAGTCGCGGGATTGGGCGCGCCATTGCGCTTCGTTTCGGTGCGGTAGGCTGCAATGTGTTGGTCGTTGCGCGCTCTGGGAGCGAAGCCGAAGCGGTCGCGGCCGATATTATAAAGACAGGCGGGTCCGCAACCGCCGCGGCCGCCGACGTGAGCATCGCTGTCGACGCGCGCCGGATGGCGGAGACCGCATTGAAGCACTACGGAGCGATAGACGTGTTGTGCGCCAACGCGGGCATCTTCCCTGCCTCTCGCCTCGACGGAATGACCGCGGAAGAATTTGATCAGGTCATTAGCGTCAACCTCCGTGGCGCATTCCTTTCCATATCTGCCTGTCTGCCAGCGATGAAGACGCGGGGCAAGGGGCGGATCGTGCTGACGTCGTCGATCACGGGCCCGATTACAGGGTATCCCGGGTGGGCCCATTACGGAGCAAGTAAGGCCGGGCAGCTGGGCCTCATGCGAACCGCGGCGATTGAGCTCGCGCCCTTCAACATCACAATCAATGCCGTACTGCCGGGTAACATTCGCACCGAAGGTCTGGCGAACCTTGGCGCCGACTACATCGCAAAAATGGAAGCCTCGATCCCGGCGGGGCGACTTGGCTCAGGCGACGACATCGCGAACGCCGCGCTGTTCTTCTGTTCAGACGAAGCGGCCTATGTCACCGGTCAGACCTTGGTGGTTGACGGCGGCCAGGTGTTGCCAGAGTCGCTTATGGCGCTTGAGGAGATGCGGGCTTACTGACTTGATAAAAATCACGTCGGTCGAAGCAACCGGCATGCAGGCGGAAAAGGCGCGGCCAGCGCCGCACATCGCTCGGATGGATACCAGTGGTATTGCCAAGGTGGCTTATATTCGAGTACCATTGGCTTGACATATGGTTCTCGAGAGCGAATCGTGTGGTCTAGGCAACTGTGCCTGGACCGGGACCTTCAAGATGATAAAGCTCGGGCATACTCGGGACCGCTGCATTGCGACGGCGTCCTTCGTCGCAATCAGCGCATTGGTCTTCTCGGCTCATCCGGCGAGCGCAGACCCGGATAAGCCGATCGTGGCGCTCATGCTCAAGGAAAACCAGACGCCGCGCTACGAGACCAGGGACAGGCCCACCTTCGAGAAGCAGCTCGCCGAGAGCTGCCCGACCTGTCAGCTCAAATACTACAACGCTGGCGGCGATCTTGCACGCCAGCTCGGTCAGGCTGAGACGGCGCTAACCGAGGGCGCCAAAGTTCTGGTTATCAATCCAGTGGACGCCAGCGCCGCTGGCGCGATGGTGCGGGCTGCCCGGCAGCAGAACGCCAAGGTGATCAGCTATGATCAGATCCTCTATAACGCTGGCGTCGATTTCGCAGTAAAGTTCGACAACATTCAGCAAGGCGTCGCCGGTGGGCAGGCGCTTGTGGACAAGCTGAAGGCGGACGGGAAGACGTCGGGCGCGATCGTGATGATCAACGGTGATCCCGCCGATTCCGGAGCAGCGCCCGAGAAGAAAGGCGCCCATAGCGCGATCGACAATTCCGGATTCACGGTGGCGGCGGAGTTCGACACCAAGGGCTGGTCGGCGAGCACGGCGCAGAGGGAGATGCAGCAGGCCATCACCAAGATCGGCGCAAACAACATCGTTGGGGTCTATGTGGGCAACGACGGTATGGCCACGGGGGCGATCGCCGCTTTGAAGGGCGCAGGCGTCAGTCCGATGCCGCCGGTCACGGGCCTCGACACTCAGCTAGACGCCGTACAGGACATTGTCACGGGCAACCTCTACGAGAGCACATATCTGCCGGTGGAGACGGACGCGACGATCGCGGCAAAAGTGGCCGCGGTATTCGCGATGGGAGGCAAGCCGGGGGGGACCTCGTCAACGGCGAGGTGGACGACGGGATGCACAAAGTGCCGGCCTATCTTCTGCACTCCATCCCCGTGACCATGAAGAATCTGAAGGAGGTCCTGATCGACAGCGGCTATCTGAAAGTCGAGCAGATCTGCACTCCCGACTATGCGGCCGCCTGCGCAAAGGTCGGGCTTACGAAGTGACGCGTTCCGGCTCCGCCCAGATTCTTGCCGTTGACCTGGGCGGAACGAGCGTTCGGGTCGGCCTGGTCGATGCGCGTGGAAACCTGATTGACCATGTCAAGGAATTGGCCCGGAAAGGATCGGAGCCGCAACAGATCGCGGACCTGATGGCGCGCGTCGCTCGCTCGGGACAGCCATCGATGGCCGTTGTCGGGGTTCCCGGACGCGTCGATAGACTCGCTGGCCACGTCCTTCGCGCCCGCAACCTGCCTTCGACGGATCTCAGCCAATTGTCTGCGGCCTATTTCTCCGAAAGGATGGGCCTGCCCGTTGAGCTCGCTGGCGATGCGGAGCTTGCAGCGGTCGGAGAGACCTATTTCGGCGCCGGGAGCACGGAGGGGACTACTGCTTATCTGACATTCTCGACCGGCGTCGGCGCGGCGGCGGTCGTCGATGGGGTCGTTCTTTCCGGCCGGATTGGAAGTCTCCAGATCGGTTTTGTCAGGAGCCTCGGACCGGACCGTCCGATGGCCGACGAGCTTGCATCCGGACATCGAATTCAGGCGCTCTCGAAGTTGCTTGGACGCCCAATCGACTACCGCGGCGCCTCCGTGCTCGCAGGCGGCGTCGGAGAATTCGCGTCCGCGGCCAGGGAGGCGCTACGCGATATTCATGCGGCGGCCGTCTCGATCGCGATCCTGATGTGCCATGCTTGCAGTGCAGACATCGTCGTGGTCGGCGGCGGCCTTGCGCTCGCGACCGAGGGTTTCCTCGTCGCGGAGATTGATCGGCGCATCAAGGACCAGGAGTTTTCCGGCGTGTCCTGGGATGTGTCCGTGCGCGAGGCGGCGCGCGGAGACGAGGCCGGGCTTCTTGGCGGCGCCGCTTGGCCGGTCGCCCGGCCCGTGACCGGAAACGACAGCGGGTTCGGCTCTTCCAGGAGAAGGGCATGACGGATGCGCGTACGGGGGTCCCGTCGGCACAGCCGCCGGTGCTCGAACTGGAGCACATCAGCAAGAGCTACGGCGCAGTGCGCGCGTTGAGCGACGTCAGCATGACCGTCAGGGAAGGCGAGGTCGTCGCGCTTGTCGGCGACAACGGCGCGGGCAAGTCGACGCTGATCAAGACGGTCGCCGGCGTCGAGCCTAAGGACGGCGGGACGATGACGATCAACGGCGCAGCCGTCTCGCCGCGCAATCCGATCGATTCAACGCGTCTTGGGATTGCGACGGTCTACCAGGATTTGGCGCTCTGCGACAATCTCGACGTCGTCGCAAACCTGTTTTTGGGCCAGGAGCGGAGAAAGGCCGGATTCCTGCGGCCGCTCGACATGGAAGAGCTCGCCATCGGCCTCCTGGCGCGGCTTTCTGTCAAGGTGAAGGATCTGCGCGCCCCGGTCGCTTCGCTGTCCGGCGGGCAGCGCCAATCAGTCGCTATCGCGCGCTCGCTGCTCGGCGATCCGAAGCTGGTGATCCTCGACGAGCCAACAGCGGCCCTCGGCGTCGAGCAAACAGCGGAGGTGCTCGGACTGATTGAACGGCTGCGCGATGAAGGCCATGCCGTGCTGATGGTCAGCCACAACCTCGCAGACGTTTTCGATGTGGCGGATCGGATCGTATGCCTTCGACTCGGCAGCAGCGTGGCCACTTTCGGCGTCGAGGACGCGACGGAAGATGACGTCGTCGCGGCCATAACGGGGGTCGCCAATAGTCAGGCGCAGCAGCGCCGGGCGCGGCGCGGGGGGACGGCTCGCGGAGGCGCGCCGTCACGACCGCAGTGATCGAGACGAGAGCTGCGACGGCTTCGCAGAGCGAGGCCGCGTCTGTCGAGCCGCCCTCACGTTTCAAAATTCCGAGATGGAGTCGGCGTCTCGGGGGTGGCGAGCTTGGCGCGCTGCCGGTGATCCTCGGCCTCATCGTCGTGACGGTCATCTTCCAGGCGTCGAGCGAACGGTTTCTTTCGCCGCAAAATATTTTCAACCTGAGCCAGCAGATCGCCCCGACCGGGGTGATGGCGCTGGGCATTGTCTTCGTCCTTCTGATCGGCGAGGTCGACCTTTCCGCGGGCTCAGTGAGCGGCGTGACGTCGGCCGCGATGGTCGTACTGTATATCAATCTCGGCTGGAATCCGGTCGTCGCGATTCTTGCCGCCATCGCCTTCGGGGCGGCGATCGGACTCCTCCACGGGCTGACTTTCACGAAGCTCGGGGTGCCATCCTTCGTGCTGACGCTCGGCGGGCTCCTAGCTTGGCAAGGCGCGCAACTTTTGATCCTCGGGGATCAAGGCACGATCAACGTTCCTTACGACGGTGTCATCGCGTCGCTCGCGAACACCATTCTGCCGGCGTGGCTCGGGTATGTGATCGCGGCGGTCTATCTCGCGACCATGCTTGCGGCGATGCTCCGGGAGGCTCAGCTCCGGACGGATCGCGGCCTGCCGCCCCGGCCCCTCGGACAGCGCCTCATGATCGCCGCGGCGATCACGGCGCTTATCGTTGGAGCGACGATTGTCTCTTCGCTGTGGCGCGGGATTTCACTGGTCTTTCTGATTTTTGTGGGCCTGGTCGCTCTCGTCGACGTCGTTCTGGCGCGCACGACGTTCGGACGGAAGCTTTTCGCAGTCGGCGGAAACACAGAAGCGGCTCGCAGAGCCGGGATCGGAGTCGACGGCGTCAAGATCGCCGCATTTATAATTTGCTCGAGTTTTGCAGCATTCGGCGGCGTTCTTGCGGCCTCGCGTCTGTTTGCGGTCAACCAGGCCAGCGGCGGCAGCGACACGCTGCTCAATGCCATCGCCGCGGCGGTCATTGGCGGCACCAGCCTGTTTGGCGGTCGCGGATCCGGCTACTCGGCGCTTCTCGGCATGCTCGTGATTGGCTCCGTCTCGAATGGGATGGACCTGCTCAATCAACCTTCGGACGTCAAATACGTGATCACCGGAATCGTGCTCGTCGCCGCGGTCGTAATCGACTTGCTTGCGCGTCGTGGAAGAAAGGCAAGCGGACGATGAGTGTTGAGGCCTTTCTGAGACAAGGTTTCATCCCGTTCCGCGACGCCCTTGGGCGCGAGGCGGAGGTGCTCACGTCGGCGGCGCCCGGGCTGATGGAACGGACGAAAAGGGCCGCCCACGCGCTCGGCAAGCCGGAACAGGCGACATTCATCGGAATAGGCGCAAGCCTCGCCGCGCTCGCCGCGCCGTCCGCCTTCTTGACCGCCCGCGGCGTCCCGACTTCACGTCTGAACGCCGTCGAAGCGGGCGATTCGCTCATTCGCGGAACGCTCATCGCGCTCTCGCAATCAGGCAGAAGCCGAGAGACTGTCGCCGCAATGCGGAACGCAAGGGGGTCGAAGCTCGCGATCGTGAACGTGACCGATTCGCCGATGGCCAAAGCCGCCGACGCTGTGCTCTCGTTGGGCGATTTGCCTGACAGCCTAGCCTCGACCATTGGCTTCACCGCGTCGATCATGGCGGCTTCCATGCTGTGCGAGACCTGGACGAACCAAGCGCCTGCGGCATCGTGGCTCACCGTCGGCGAAAGGGTCGACGCCTTCCTCGCCGCCAACGAGAGCGCGCTCGGCGCGGTCGCTGACCTCATATCCCGCGCGGCGTCGATCGACTTTGTTGCACCTCATGAACTTTCAGGGATCGCCGAAGGCGGGGCGCTGCTCATTCGTGAGGTCGCGCGCAAGCCGACGGCGCCGTTCGAAACTCACCAGTACCTGCATGGGTTGATGGAGGCCACGAGCCCGGCGACCCTGCACATAGTGCTCGAGGGGCCCGATGACGGCCGGATCGTTCGCGCGCTTTCGTCGCTGCATCGCGACATCGTAGAGTTCCGCGTCTCGCGGGCGAAGCCGCCGAGCGCGGCTTCGGCGTCGATCGTGATCTCGCCAGCGTCGTCGATCGAATTGCCCATCTTCGTCGCGGCGTTCCTCCAGCATGTCGTTCTGCGCTCGGCGCTTGCCCGCGGGATAGATCCGGACGAGTTCCTTTTCCTCGACACCGGGACCAAGCTCGACGACGGAGAATGAACGAGCGGGCCAACGAGGCCTGACAGTGAGAACGGGCAACGCCAGCAAACGCGAGAGGCGACCTCCGTCCGGTCTCGTCGTCCTGGCGACGGAGCCCACACCAAGGGAGTGACCGACCCGATGTCCGGCACAGCGCGCTTGTACTCAAAGGTCGCCGAATATTTGAAGGAGCGGATCCACAAGGGCGTGATCCGACCCAATTCGAGAATGCCGTCGGAGCGTGTGCTCGCCGAACAGTTTGGCGTAAGTCGGGTGACTGTGCGGCAGGCGCTGAAGGAGTTGGAATTGGCGGGCGTTGTCGAGGTCGACGGCGGAGTGCGCCTCGCCAGGTGGAGCGAGGGGATTTCCGATTCCGAGGCGTCGGCAAAATCGATCGAGGAGGGCGCTACAGGTTTGGTCAGCTTCTCCGATCTTGCTGCGGCGAATGGACTAACCGCAACGTCGGTCGTGCTCTCCAACGTGACGCGGCCGAGCACTCTGGATGAAGCCGATCTTCTTGGTATTGCTCCCGGCGCCGCGATCGTCGATCTCGTGCGGCTGCGCCAACTCGACGGCATCCCGACGCTTATCGACTACTCGCTTCTTCCGGAGTCGCTCGCGCCCGGCGTCGGCAAGTTGGATTTCTCGCGCGCTTCGCTCTACCGCACCCTCGCCGATAGCTATGGGCTGCATGCGGTCCGGGCGGACTGCATCATCGAATCACGGGGCGCGAGCGGCGAAGTCGCTGCCCAACTCGGCCTGTCGCCCGGCGCTCCCGTGCTCGTCATCATACAGACGACGTTCGGCGACAATGGCCGTGTGATCCAATGGTGCCGGAGCGTCTACAGGGGAGACCGCTACCGTTTTCGCGCCATTCTCGACGGAGTCGAGGGCGGGCAACGGCTGCGTCCGGTCGCTCCGGAATCGTCCAGACACTCGCAATCATCGGATCGAACGAAGGAACCCGCCACATGAGAATTTCCGCCAAAGGCGCAGTGATCCGCGGGGCGTTGGTCCCGGGCGACGTCGTCGTCCAGGATGGCCGCCTGTCTGAGATTGGGCTTCCCTCAACCGGTCGTGGCTACGTTCTGCCCGGCCTGATCGACCTGCAGGTCAATGGGTATGGGGGCGTCGACTTCAACGCCGCAACGGCGGAGGAATTTCAGTCCGCCTTCCGCGCATTGAGGCGGGATGGCGTGTTCATGGTTCAGCCGACCGTCATCACGGATTCCGCCGACGTCGTCGTGCGGCAGATCTCCCTCTTGGGGGAATTGCAGCGCTCTCCCGGGTCGGGTGCGGCGATCGTCGGCGTACACGCGGAAGGCCCATTCCTCTCACCCCATCACCGCGGTGTGCACCGAACCGAATTCCTGCGCGATCCCGATCGCGAGATCGTCAACCGTTTCCTCGCGGCAGGCCCACTTCGCACAATCACGGTCGCGCCCGAGTTGCCGAATGCCATCCCTGTCGTCCGATGGGCGGCGGAGCAGGGAATTATCGTGCAGGTCGGACACACCGGAGCATCGGCTACCCTGACGCGGGCGGCCTTCGACGCCGGGGCGAAGGCGGTCACCCATCTCTTCAACGGCATGGCCCAATTCAAGCACCGCGATCCGGGCGTTATCGGCGCCACGTTGGCGCGAGAAGATATCGCGATCCAGATGATCGCGGACGACATCCATCTCTCGCGCGAGGCTGCGACCCTGGCGCTCAAAGCCGCGGAGCACCGGATCATGTTGGTGACCGACGCCTCGTCTGCCGCCGGAGCCGGGGACGGCGTGTTCACCGTTGGCGGCTTCACAGTCACGGTCACTGAAGGCGTGCCACGTCTCCCAGACGGGACGCTGGCAGGAAGCACGGTCACACTGCTCCAGCAGGTCCGCAAGCTCGTCGAGAACGGCTGGGCGATCGACGCTGCGGTCAATCTCGCTAGTCGCGCTCCCGCTCGATTCTATGGACTGACGGGGTACGGGGAGCTAACCGTCGGCGGCGTCGCCGACTTGGTCATTACAAATGAAGCGATCGACATCGAGCGGGTCCTCGTCACCGGCAAAGTATTTGTCGCATGAGCGTGCTCAAAAGCGGGCTCATCGTTTCATTGACCCCGTCGCCGCAATCTCCGTGGAAGAGACCCGATGACATAGCGCGCCTGGCCGCTGCGGCGGCAGAGGGCGGCGCAGTCGCGGTCAAGGTGGACGGTCCCCACGGGGTGAAGGCCGTCAAGGCGCTGTCGCCGAAACTGATTGTGCTTGCGGTCAATATCGACGACTCCCATGGCGGCGTCGTCCGCATCACTCCGACAACCGCGCATGCCCGAGCGCTTGTGGACGCGGGGGCCGACGTGATCGAGCTAGAGGCCGATGCCGAGAAGCGCCGAATGAATGGTCAAGATCTTCCCGACCTGATCGGCGAGTTGGCCCTTCTCGGCCCCCCGGTGAAAGCGGGCGTCGGGCGGTCTGAGGACGCCATTGTCGCAGTTCGGGCCGGTGCAAGCTATGTCAGTTCGTCCACATCGGGCTACACCCCCGACGCAGCAAAGATGAAGCTGCCAGACATCGACCTGGTCGTCGCGCTAGTGAGGGCGGTCGCGGTCCCCGTCATCGCGGAGAGGGGTTATTCTACTCCGCAGGACGTGCGTGCGGCTCTGGATGCCGGAGCGCTGGCTGTTGTCGTCGGCTCGGCGATCGTGGATCCGGTCTGGCTGACCAGGCACTTCGTTGAAGCGAGCATGCGATAGCTCGATCGCGCGGATCGGCGGTCGGCAAAACGGCTTCCGCCACTCCTCAAATCCCCCTGCGCGCTATCAGGATGGAGCCGGCCAGACGCCCGCGGGCGTGAGCGCCTTCACCGCGCCGTTCCTCGGGCCCCCGGCGATCGGCGTCGGCGAGGCGGCGGGTGCGAGCGTGTCGAGTATGGCGGCGTTCGTCATCGGCGCATCGTAAGCGGTGGTTAGATCGCACCTACCGCGGGTTGGCATGCGCTCGATAGTCTGACGTCGCTGAGTTGAGAGCGAGTTAGACACGTGTCGGATACTGAGCTTTTGCACAAGCCTAAGGGGGAGCCGGTTCGTCGGCTTGAGATTTTCACCGGGTCCGGACGGAGGCGCGTTTGGACGTCGGAGGAGAAGGCGGAGATTCTCGCAGAGAGCTATGAGAGCGGGGACAAAGTCTCGGCAGTCGCTCGGCGACATGGACTGACGGCGCAGCAACTGTTCGGCTGGCGGCGCAATGCGCAGCGACGAGCTGTCCGCCGCCTTCGCCGCGCAGCATCGAACCAAGCTGCATTCGACGAATCCGATGGAGCGGCTGAATAAGGAGGTCAAGCGCCGAGCCGACGTCGTCGGCATCTTCCCGAATGAGGAATCCATCATGCGGCTCGTCGGCGCCGTTCTCATGGAGCACAACGACGATTGGCAGACGCAGAATCGCTACATGCAGATCGAGGGCTTCGCAGAGCCGGCCGACAAGACTGCCGACCTCAAGCCGTTGCAGATTACACCCAAGGCGGCCTGACCAATGACCGCCTCAGCTACACTCGAAAATTACACCACATTGACGGACGTGACCCACGTTCGCGAATGGCCCGAACTGGTCTAGTTTGCAGTCAACTGCGAAAATCGGCGATCCTCCCTGCCGACAATCCTTGCCAGCAAGCTCGCCAGCCTTGTCTCTGCCAGGAAACGATGTCCCTAGGCCACATCGACTTTCCTCGCTTTCCCCTGAAGAACTGGGCCGTCTGTGCAGTGTTCCATTTGTTCGAAAACGTGTTCCAGAACGCTTCAGAACACTCCTAAGAACATGCTCAGGGACATCTGGAAGCATAACGCTTCGCCCCCTCACTTCCCATCCCCATTCTATCCGGTTGGCCGATAGAATGGCTTGAAGTCAATCCAGCTTCAAAGCTCAGCGAGCCGCGCCGCCTCGCCGGTGGCCGTGCATCCACATCCTGCTGCCAGGGATGGAGGGGAAGTGAGGTAAGGGTCGAGCGCGACGAACAGCCGTTTTTCCGGTGTTGAGGCGGTGATAATGAGTGAAGAGGAGAGCGCACGCTGCGACGCGAGGGACGATATCGAAGTTAATTGCAATTATGTCCCAGGACGACCCAATTCATCTCCATCTGCGGGGGAGGCAGCCCAAATGATCCAGCGCTTCATCCGGTATCACTTAAGATGTCAGGCTAAGCCGTGCTTTACTAGTGCACAACCTCGAGATTAGACAGAAAGTCGCGTGAAATCAAGGTAATTTTCGTTTCTCCGGCGTATGCGCTCTAACCAATACATTGCGTAGTATCTTTATAAGGTGGCGAACAATTGATATCGTAAGCTCTATTTGTGACACAAAATTTATGGTACGAAGGCCTTCTAAAGATGGATCACGCTAACGTTACGCTTCACTCCTGTAGGCTAAGTACGAGCTACGCTGGTTTGTGCAGCTAAATTGTTGCTGACGGTGGCTTAGCTCTCCGCTTTGGTCCTTTTCGGCTGGTCATCAACCCGAACTCAACATCGATGCGCGCATGCTCCCTATACTCCCCAACCTCCCTTGCGGGTCTCTACGGTGCAATTAGTTGCAATCATCAGGAGGGGAGAGTCGGGAGGGTGGTAACGGCGGTGTCGAATTAGCTAATCTATTCGAGGCGCTCTTTGTCGTCAGACCAATGGTCCATTTCGTCATTGGCTAAATCGGAGGATGAACTGGTTAGGCTAGAAGATGGGCCGCGCTACCCTCCCCATCCTCCTCGACGGGTGTATCCTTTGAATTGTGGGCGTTAGATTTTAGCGTACTTAGAGACTTTAGGGCAATCCCCTGGTAGATCATGCTGCCTCCGCTCTTCATTTTTGCGACCCCTGCGTTCGCAAGACAGTTCGAGAACGACTTCATGGAGCCCGCCTCCTCACCGTTGTCCTCGGCAAACGACCTGAATCGACTCCCAAAGCGAGGCCGCCTTCGCCTTTAGGCCAGGCCCACGTTCGCAGCACTCGTGGACCCAGCGTCCAAAGAAGTCCTCAGCTTCGAAGTAATCCTTGGTTGCCTCCCTGACAACGTCCGGCACGACCAGACCATTTGCTTTCCAGTCGAGGCACCCTTCGATCGCCCACCTCAATATGCCTGGATATTCCCCATGAACTTGCCCCCAACGCTGGACCAGTCAGACCGGGAAAATTCCGGCTTCATCTCCCGCCCGACTGGCCGGGGTTGCCGGGCGGGGGATGAAGCTCCCTCGGCGTTTTGCCGCCGATCGAGCTATGCGGACGAACGTCGTTATAGTCTCTACGCCAAGCCTCGCATTTTTGCCGCGCCTCGTCGAGACTGAGAAACCAGTTGGCGTTTAAGCACTCGGTGCGGAACTTGCCGTTGAACGACTCGATGTAGGCATTGTCGGTTGGTCTGCCTGGTCGGGAGAAGTCAAGTGTGACGCCGCGCATGAAGGCCCATAGATCCAGTTCCTTGCTGACGAACTCCGGCCCGTTGTCGAGACGGATCGTCTTCGGCAAACCCGATTTAATCGCAACGCGCTCCAGTGTTGCGACCACGTCGGCCCCTCGATAGCTCTGTCGCACGTCGATCGCCGGCGAAAGGCGCGTGAAGGTGTCGACGATCGTCAGCGCGCGGATCTTGCGGCCGTCGAAGAGCTGGTCGTGAACGAAGTCCATCGCCCAGACATCGTTCGGTCCGTCTGCGCCTGAGCGACCTTCACGCAGCTTTGCCTGCACGCGTCGCTTGGGCGATTTATTGCGCAATTGCAGGCCCATCTCGCGGTAGAGCCGCCAGACACGCTTGGCGTTCACTTGCCAGCCCTCGCGGCGCAGCAGCACGTGAATGCGTCGGTAGCCGTAGCGCACCCGCGTCTCGGCGATTTCCTTGATCCGCTTGCTCAGGACGGCCTGCGGGCGACGCTTACCCTTGTGGTGGTAACTCGATCGCTCGGCCTTGAGGACGGAGCAGGCCCGCCGGATGCTCACCTGCCACGTCGCTCTCACCCGGTCGACCAGCTCGCGCCGCCGCGCAGGCCCTATAGCTTTCGCTTGATGACGTCCTGAAGCATTTCCTTGTCGAGCGCGAGATCGGCCACAATCCTCTTCAGCTTGCCATTCTCTTCCTCAAGCTGCTTCAGGCGCCTCATCTCCGACGGCATCAGCCCGCCATACTTCTTGCGCCAGTTATAGTAGGTCGCCTCACTGATCCCCACCTTGCGGCAGACCTCGGCAATCGCTGTTCCCTCGTCCGCCTGCCGCAACACGAACGCGATCTGCTGATCGCTGAACCGTGACCTCTTCATGGAAAATCCTCCGCCCGGCCAGGACGGCCAAAACTAGAATTTTCCACCTCTCCATGGTCCAGAAAATCGGAGGCAGGTCACCCACGCAGTTTCTCCGCGAGGGGCTTGTCGGGGTTCGCCGGTCTGTGAAGGAACGGGACGATCAGGAACCGCCTCCGCTCGGCTTGATTAACGGACGCAAGGTGCGGCACGTGATTGCCGACCACGAACGTCTTGAATACGGGTCGGAATGTGAACATGTCACGATACATGAAGTTCGCGGTGATGCTGTCGCCCCCCGTCATCTGGTTCAGCCGCGCCTGGGACCAGCGCTGGCCTTTCTCGGTTTCGGATAGACAGACCAACCGTGCGCCGCGGAGCATTGCGATCTCCGTCAGATGACGCCGCTGGCGACTGACGCTGAATGTGTCCATTGCGGCGGTCTTGGCGTAGTCGCCCATGATGTCGGTGACCACGTTCTGAAGAACGCTCTTGCCGTTGCCGCCTGGACCATAGACAAACAGTAGGACCTGTTCGCGGGTGTCCCCAGTGAGGCAATAGCCAAAGTACTGCTGTAAGAAGCGCTTTAGCCCGGGGTCGCACTGAGTCACCTCGTCGAGGAACTTCGCGAAATGCGCCGTCGCTGCGCCGTTTTCAGCGGGCGCGACCGAGGTCAGCTGCGAGACGTTGAAGGTCGGCTCTGCAGCAAACAATTCGCCTGTCTTGAGGTTGACGTGGCCGCCCGGCGTACCGAGCAACCAGGGATCCGTATCCCAGTCGCGGGTTGTCATCGCGACGCGAGGGTCGCGAGACGCCATAACCTCAACGCCATCAATCGCCCTCTTCGACGACATCGTGCGGGCGCGGCCGCGCAAAGCCCGGCAGTGACCACGGACCTTGTCGAAGGTCGCCCTGGTCTCGTCCTTCCGCCAGTGCGTTGCGTCCCACTCGTGCCAGGAACCGACATCGTGATCGAAGCGGAGCTCCGGGCAGTAACGATCGATGAAGGCCTGGGCGACGTAGTCTTCGGTTAGCTCATTCTCATCGCAAGCGGCTTCGTCCGCCGGTTCGTGATCGACCTCGCCAGGCCACTTGCTCTCGTCAACCTCCTCCAAGCATCCGTTAGCAGCAAGAGGCTCCCCGGTTTCGGCGTCGAGCAGGCCATCGTCTTGTAAAAGCTCGCTCGCTGGATTTTTCGCCTGCTCAACTGTCGGCCCCGATGGAGCGTTCAAATGAGAATTGTCATTTTCGGCTGGGCCCGTTACGTCGTGCGAAACGGACGGCGTCGCTTCGGACCGGGCGTCGTTGATGTTGGAAGCATCGACCTTTACTTTTTTTGCGAAAATCACGGGCACTTGGGTCATCCTCTCTGAAGGTAATCGTTACAATCGGTTCCGTGCTCGGAGGGGAACTGAATTCGCGCTTCGATGCCCGCCCCTCTGTAAATTCGCCTGCACCTGCGAGCCCCCGCCAGACCAGGACCATCGTTGTCAGCGAAGACGAACAAACGCGAGAGACCGTGGATCACTGGCAATGAACCTATCCCGCTGGCGGAGAGCGCGGCCCAGACGGGCACCTTGAAAATCTTCTGGGCGCTCAGTGCCGTTTCAATGCCCTCCGCGAGCCCAAGACAGGTTCCAGCACTGTGGAGCTGGACAGCGGCTCCGCGGGCGCGGCCGAGCATCATCTTCGGCTGCAGGCCGCCAGGCATCACGCGCTTGCTGCTGCCGTCGTCGCCCAGCGCGGTTCGATGTATGCCGGCCGGCTCGCCGGTGATCAGGTCCCGCATCAAGCCGATAAGAGCGGGGAAACGGTACGTGCTGAACGGACAAGCCGGGTGAAACCGCAAGTCCTCAGGCCATGACGCGCCGGCCGCCGGCGCACAATCACGCGACTTGAGGTAGACCGCTGCCGGTGTGCCCTCGATGGGCTGTCCTTCAGTCCACAGGCGACAGGCGAAGGAATCTGAAGAGTTCGTTGGTCGCTCGACCCTATTTCCTACTTGGAGAGGGACACGAGCTGACTTTAAAAGCTCCTGAAGCTTGTCCTTCACATACTTTCGGCAGACCGTGGGGTCGTCATTCGCAAAGCTGTGGACGATAAGGCCTCCGGGCGCATTTGAGTTGAGACGAAACCCGAGAGAGTAATCGTTCCAAGAATGTCCGGGACCACGGATGTTAATCCACCCTGCACAGATCTGTCCGTCGAGCATTACGGCCAATTGTACGGGATCGATCTTTGCAGCCAATTTCACGATGTTCATCGCGAATCCTTCCGCCGATTGTGTTCGGGGTGCCGTTCGCGGCACCGGGCTGCGGTACCGCGTTCGGAACTTGATTTTTAATTGGGATCGAGTTCTGAGTGACTACTCGGTCCGTAGAGCCGGTATCCGCCGCCCGTATTCGGAAGTGGATAGGCAGCGCCTGTTGGCAACCCACTGGTCCAGGTCAGCCTGCAGGTAACCGATCGCCCGCGGCGAAAGGCGGACAAACTTCGGTCCATCGCCACGCAGGCGCTGTTTCGCTAGTGTCGAAGCCGATAGGCCGAGATATTTCCCAGCCTCGGGAGGTCGCAAGACGTTCTGATTGAGCATGTTCCTGGAAGTCCTCAAACCGCCTATTGGCTGACTGAATAGGACGGAGTCTCTCAGACTTTCCGAGAATGTCTAAAGGGGAGATGGCCATTGAATTCCCCCCTTGAAAAGGCAGCATGGCTTCCTATCGCTTCTTCTGATTGTTCCATCTGGCAAACTGAGTGCCAACTAGTTCACGCGTAGGCCTCATGGTGGTGTAATAATTGAGCGCTTTCTGATTGTCCGCTAATTCCTTAGCAGCAATATCGTATGAATCAGCTATAGTTGCCGCCGCCCTTGCATATTGAGTTCCAAATAGTTCTTTTTCCGCAGCTTCGAATACATCGTCCCATCTCGTTCCTTCATTTAATAGCCGCCGAACTGTTCTCCATCGATAAAAATGTAACATTTTGCTGCGGTATCCTCGCGTAGTGTATTTTAACGTATCCTCCATATAGCTCTGAGTAGCTGGCGGAAGCCAATTTGGTATGGCCACATCGTATTCGATCACTAACGTCCACGCGTCGAAGATTGCAGGTGCCTTTCCGGCTTCTACAAACTCCTTTAGATCTTCCATTCGCGTTTTCGGATCAAAGTCTGCCCAAGGCGACGTGAGTGAGAAAAGAGAGTTCTGACGCACGATGCGTGCTGGCTTCCGGGGTTGACCGCGCGGCATCTCGTTGTCCCCCGCATCGCGACCGAAGCGTTAAACCCTTGGGTATCGTTTTGGTATCGGGATTGAGGTGAAGCTAGCTCAATTCAACTCGGCCGACCTTAATCTATTGATAAGTTATAATAAATTGGTGCCGCAAGAGGGCACCAAACCGAGGTCCGTGATTGTTCGCCTCCGTCAGTTCTGATTGCATAATTTGCGAGAGGAAGGGCTAATTCTGTGTTCCGTCGTCCGCCGATGTGTGCCACAATCCGCCTCGAAGTGTGGGACCGCATGTGGGACTAATCCATTGGTTCGGCTGACGGAGCGAGGCGTTCAAACTGCAAGGGCGGGGCGGCATAGCGACGGCAATGGGTTGTATTTAGTTGTCTCTGAAACCGGCCGAAAAAAATGGGTGCTGCGGTATCAGATTAGCAACGCTCGCCGGGACAAAGGCCTCGGCTCGTACCCCGCGGTCGGGCTCAAGGAAGCTCGTTTGAAGGCAAGCGCGGACCGTAGTTTGATCGCCAAGGGCCTCGATCCGATCGAAGAGCGACGGGCGTTGCGAAAGGCGTCGAGGCCCGTTCCGACGTTTGGCGAAATTGCGCAAAGGGTCATCGCCGACGCTCAGAGCCAATCGACCAACGCCAAAGTCCGATACCAATGGGCGCGCCACCTCGGACCCACCTACTGCGGTCCTCTTCTGGCGCGACCGGTGCATGAGATCACAACGTTGGACATTGCCGCCGCCCTGCGCCCCGTCTGGCGCACGAAGCCGGAAGTCGCGCGGAAGCTCTACCCCGCCATCCGTCGGGTCTTCGACCGCGCCCGCGTCATCCTTCGGGACGACCACGGCATTGCTATGCCTGACAATCCCGCCAGATGGCAGGATTTGAAGGCGATGGGCTTCGATGTTCCGGCCAAGCTCACCAAAGGTAGCCATCCGTCGCTCCCTTACAGTCGGATGCCAGCATTCATGTCCGAACTGCGCCGGCGAGAGGCGGTCGCCGCCCGGGCATTGGAATTTCTGATTCTAAATAATGTGCGGACCGATCCGGTTTTGAAGGCAACGTGGGCCGAGATTGATTTTGAAAAATCCATCTGGACGGTACCGTTGGCAAGCCTCAAGGACCGCAAGCACCGCAAAGAAGGGTTTCGTGTTCCTCTCTCAGAGAGAGCGACCGAAATCCTTCAACAAATGCAGCAGGCGCGCGTTTCCCGCTTCATTTTCCCCGGCCAATCCCCAGGGAAGCCGTTCTCGAACATGGCCTTCCTGACTCTCCTAAAGCGGATGAACGCACGCGCGAATGGGAAATGGATCGATCCCGCCAGCACGCGGCCAGTCACAGCCCATGGGTTTCGCGCGACCTTCCGAACCTGGGCAGAGGAAGTGGCGACGGTACCGCATGCCGTAATCGAGCAGGCGATGGGCCATCAGGTTGGCGGTCAGGTAGAGAGAGTCTATCGCAGGACCGATCTCCTCGAACGGCGCCGCATGCTCATGAAAGCTTGGGCGGAGTTTTGCTCGACGGCTGCTTCGGGCAAAGACGTCAATGTGGTAGCTTTGCGGGAGAAAGTACGATGAACCGAAGCATCGGGGGTTTGGGCGATGCAGTAAGTGTTCTCGAGGGTGCGTCGATTAAAGAGCTTCGGGCAGTGTTAGATCAGAAAGTCTATTCGGATGCTGAGACCCTGACGTCCAAGGTGGCTATAGATACACTGAGGTGTATCAGAGACGTACTCGATGTTGCTCTGGGTGATACGATATTTACGCAGAAGATTGAGGTACATCTTCAGCACAAAGCGATCGAAGTACTGGATAGTGTCATTGAGGCGCTGGAGGACCTCGACAAAGGCGTTGTCCATGAAGCCTTGCAATCGTCGTCGAGTAACAGGGGCGCAGCACTCACAGCTGAACAGAAGCGGCAGGACATACAATGGCTCAACAACGTTACCATCGTCCAACGTTGGAAGGGCTTGAAAACGCGACATGAGGCCGAGGTTTGGTACGCCGAACGCCTCCGAAAGGCAGGCAAGAAGCGCAGAGGCGATGAACCGACCGCCGTGATGCTCAAGAGCCTGCGGGACCATCCGAAGAATTAACAAATCTACAGGCCCCGATTGCCGTCGTTGATTGGGGCATCTGCCTGTGGCCTCCAGTGCTCGCCAATGTCTGAGCGACGGAGCCAATCGTGGTCGATTCAATCAACCTGACCATCAACCAGTTCTGCGCTGCCCTCCCCTGCGGACGCTCGAAGGCGTACGAACTGATCGGCGAGGGGGAAGTCGAAGCCATAAAACTGGGGAAGAAAACACTTATTCCGCGAGCAGAATTGGAGCGCTTGCAGACGCGACTGCCGCGCATGCGACCCCGGACAACGGGCCAGCCAGCGGTTGAGGGAGGCTTAGACAAAGACCT
>CAVXVE010000011.1:0-62050 GCA_963764955.1 uncultured Alphaproteobacteria bacterium
GGCGAGGGCCCGAGCCTGCTGTCGATCCTCTAGGAGCAACGCGCCCGCGACGGCGACAACGACCGCGAGCGCCGCTGCGGCGGCGGTGGAAGCGGGACGAGAAAAGCCTGTCCGCAGTCTCAGATCCCGGCCCGGCCGCCGGTTTGCCTTCCGGAGGCTCGACTAGACAATGAGGTCGCGCGAGGAGCTAGATGGCGGCGGCTCATGGCTGGCGCTTGAATTCTCGAACTTACTCATCGATTAACATCCGCAGCTAACGAAGCGTTTATTCCAGTCTCCGCCAATGGGATTAATGAAATGTTGACCCTCCCGCAGCGGTCTTGAAGAAATTTGAGCCGTTCGAGAGCTAGCCGATGGTTTTGGCGCCGAAAATGCCGCACCGCTTGGCCGCGCCAGTCGGGACATGATCATCGCCGCAGGATGTCAACTCGTGTGCGTTCGCCGGCGCAAGGCGTAGATTGCCTGCTTCGGGCCACCCACCGACATGTCGCATTAGGGCAGTGCCAACTCAGGGCCGCTAGGCGGCGCCGAGCCTAAGACCCGCCGCGTCGGTCCAAATCCGCTCGACCATGGCGCGCACTCCGTTCGAGCGCTGGGGCGTCAAGTGCTGCTCAAGGCCGAGCGCGCGAAAGGCGGCGACCGCATCCACGGCGAGGATCTGCTCCGGCGTGTGATCGGAAAAGAGCGCGATTGCAATCACGATCAGCCCCCGCACGGTGAGAGTCGCTGTCGCCGCGGTAATGCACAATTCTTTCGCCCTCGGCGTTCGTCGTCGGCGCGCATTCCAACCAAACCTGGCTCACGCAGCCTCGCACTTTGTTGAGGTCGTTGTGAGCCGCCTCGCTCAAGGGCTCGAGCGTACGCCCGAGCTCGATGACATAACGATACCGGTCCTCCCACTCATCGAGAAAGGCAAAATCGTCGCGGATGGTGTCGATCGCCGACAAGGGATGCGCTAGCCTCATTGCGTCGTCCATGGCTCTTATATGGGCGCTTGTGGACCAGCGCCAAATGTTCGGCAACCATCGGCCGGCGAAGTTATCCGAAAGGTTTGGCCGCGCGGAAATACCGCGATCCTTACGTCATTACCATTCGGACGAGCCGCCGCAATAAAGCGTAAACCATAGCCCAAGCCAGTCGGACCGAAGCGTATTCAACGGTGCAACCTGATTCTAGACTTAAGATTGATTTAATCAGCGGCTGCGAATTTAAGGAAAAGCGCGACGCCAACCGCTTGCAACTGATGACGGTGCCGCAGTCTCAGGAGAAAAGACTTGGATTTAGCGCTTGCACGCATTAAGCACGATAACGTTGGCCAACTCCGAGGTCCTATCCAGCATTCAGCTCAAGAAGCGCTGAGCCGAAGGATCGCCGGGCCCGTGAAGGCCGCGCATTCCGGATGCTCTCGGGGCGGCACTGTCGGTGGCTCTCATCGGCATTGGCATCAACGTCCTTCTCTTGCAGCGCGAGCGTCATCCGGCCCCGTTGTTCGGATTCGCACCGCCGCCGGCGCGGCCTCCGGCCGCTCCCGCGCCGGCCGGACCCCCGTGCCAAAGCGCGTCAGCGCAGAAAGCGACGCTCCGCCTGCGCAGCTCTCCCCGGCTGTTCCGTCGGCGCGGCCCGCGGACGCCGTCGAGGGCGCCGCCTCGACGTCCGATCCGATCGCAGATCTGTTGGCAGGGGAAACCCACAGCGACGCCTCGCATTTGATCCTGACCGCCCAAACCGCCCTGGCCAAACTTGGTTACCCGGTCAAGCCGGACGAAAGGAGGGGGCCGCGACCCAGCAAGCGTTGCGGGATTTGAAACAGGCCCATGGGTTGCCCGCCGCGACCGAGATAAATGAGCGGGTTGTGAAGCAGCTGACGCTCGCCGCGCGAGGCGGGGGCCGCTAAATCCGTTGCGCTGCGCTCCGACATTTGGGTCGCCGCCTATTTGCGCCGGTGCGAGAGTGGAAGGGGTGAGCGCGGTCCTCCGCCGTCGTGGCGCGGCTGAGGCTGGCGCCATTTTCGTCAAAGTCGATCACTTAAACGGGCATGCGACCCTCTATGGACCTGCGCCACAGTCCGTCGCGGCTGCCGCTCCGCGCGGCCTCGACCAAAATCTCCGCTCGCGCGCACAGCGGGCCACACATCAATTCCGACGAGGCGGAGGAACAACTCAGACGGGAAGTTGCCTTTGACCCCGACCTTTGGATCGTTGAGGTCGAGGATGGCGTGGACGGCGCGTGGCTCGATCTCGAGCCATGACCGCCGCATCCAACGCTCGCTGTGAGCGTCGAAGCGCGGGAACCGAGCACAACGCCGTCATTCATGAGAATAACAAGAACTCGTCCTCATTGTAGAGGGACGAAGGTTCGGGCTCTCACCGAGTTAAATTTGTTTCAAATCGATACTCACGACGCTCGTTCTCTTTTATTCCCGGCTTAACCAGCCGTCTAACTTCGGCAGCGCTCTTCAGTTGAAATCATTCAAATTAACGACGGCGAAAGCCGCCAAGCCTACTTTCTGGCTACCGGCGGCATGGACAACCGAACTCGCCGCCTATCGGGTTTCGGAGCAGGAGCAAATGATGTGCAGCTCCATAAAGAACTTCGCCGCTGACAAATCTGGCGTCACTGCGATCGAGTATGCGCTGATCGCCTCGCTCATCGCGGTCTTCATCATCGTTCGCCGTCCACAGTGTCGGCACCAAGGTCAGCACCGTGTTCAACGAAATCGCCAGCACGCTCAAGTAAGACTTGTCAGCTTGAAGCTCGCGCCCGCGTCCAAGCGTCGCCGGCGCGAAGCGCCGCCTTGCCAGTTCGAATCCGAGCGGAAAATCCCGAGCGGCCCTCCCGACCGACTTCCCATCGTCTTATTGCGGTCGAATAAACAAATGGCTTCAACTCTCCTCCCATCTTTCGGCCTTTGCCTTCTTTCCGCCCTGATGGCGCTTTCGGCGTCCATGGATTTGCTGACCTTCACGATACCAGATCGGCTCCGCGCCGCCCTTGCGCTTGGCTATTTGGTTTTCGCCGCGCTGCTGGGCGTTTCGGCTGTTGATATGCTTCTTAATATCTCATGCGCCTTGGTGATTCTGATAATTGCATTCGTTATGTTCAATCTCGGCTGGATCGGCGGCGGCGACGCCAAGCTGGCGGCGGCTACGGCCGCGTGGCTGGGTTGGGCCGCCATCCTCGACTACGGCCTCGCTGCGGCCCTCTTTGGCGGAATTCTCACCCTCATCATTCTAGGCGCGCGCACGGCGCCTCTGCCAGCCATCTTTGGCCGTATCGATTGGCTTGCGCGATTGCACAATGCCAACGCGGGCGTACCTTACGGAATTGCGTTGGCGGCGGCGGGGTTGATGCAATATCCGAACTCATCCATCTGGGCGGCGATCGCCTAAGCCAACATCTGCCGGCGACGACGACTGTCTTCGGAGCGGGACTACCCACCGGCGGTCGCCGATAGGCGATTTATCGCCGAAAGGCCGCCCGCTGGCGGGAGCGACAGGCGAGCGAGGGGCGCGCCATCGTTTCATCGACGGCCGACAAGTAATTCACAATCTCTCGTGACCCGCGTCGGGTCGTTCCGACGGGCCTCGACCGCGCAAATCCATTTGTTTCGGTCATTCCTTGGTAGACGGGCAATATTCGTCTTGAGAAGGCGATGAGCGCCTATCCAAGAATACGGCCTACAGTTGTGGACGCTCGATCGAACTATTTGCATTTATTCCTTCAATCGAGACTCCAGTAGCGAAAGTTGTCATGCCTCTTCTCTTCGGAATATCAAAGCAGCAACGGAATTTAATCAAAGTTTTGTCTTTGATCGGCAGGCTTGTCTCAGGTCTGGGATACAATTCGATACTTTAAATTAACCGTACCTTGACGATTACAATGTCTAAATCGTGCAGGTGTCGGGTCAGCGCGAAGGGTGGTAACTCATAAATCGGAGGCTGATCATTGTCGGGGCAATCGCAATTCTGGCGTTCGGCGCGACCTATGTATTCCTACGAGCGCCGAACGCGGCGCCGAGCCCCACCGCTGAAGCTCCAAAGGTCGACGTCGAGCAGGTGCTTGTCGCCGGCCAGGAACTGCCGATGGGTACGGTGGTCAATGAGGGCGGGATCGCCTGGCACCCGTGGCCAAAGGCGGATGTCTCCGAACTCATGATCACAAAATCGGGAAAGCCCGATGCGCTGGAGAAAGCATGTAAAACTCGATGACGCGAGTGGCCTTCCTGCGCGGCGAGCCGATTCGGCATGACAAGCTCGTTAAGGCCGGGGAGGGCGGGTTCATGTCGGCGATCCTGCCGACCGGCAAGCGCGCGGTCGCGATCAAGATCGATAACGACGGCAATTCGACGGCCGGCGAATTCATTCTCCCCAATGACCGTGTCGACGTCGTCCGTCTCGCGCGTGACGAGGAATCCACCAAGGCTCGAGGAGTGGAAGTCATGACCGCGCAGCCGATCCTCTCCAATGTGCGCGTCCTCGCCATCGGCCAGAACGTCGAAGAGCAGAATGGCAAGAAGGTCATTACCGGGGCCAACGCGACGCTCGAGCTCGACCCGGATCAAGTCAACCTCATTATCCTTGCCCAGCATGCCGGCAATTCGAACCTTCATCTCGTTCTTCGCAGTCTCGTCGACAGCGGCGGACCGGCGCAGACCGTTGTCAGCGCCGATAGCGCATTGACGGTCGTTCGCTATGCGCCGCCCAGCAGGCCGCCCGGTAATTCGTCCTCTTTCCTTTCGCTTGTTCTCCAAGCCGGAGCCGGAGCATGAAGTCCGATCGCACTCAGAGACGGCCGAACATCATCCTTTGCGTCGGCTGCAGCGCTTCTCACGATCGCGCCGACTTCGATCGGTCGCGCCGCCGAGGGCGCCGCCGTTGGTTCGGGTGGCCGGCGCGTGCGATCTGGCGGCCCAGCGCCTGCAATTGGGCGTTGGCCAATCCTGTATCGCCGATTTGCCTGAGGAGGCGGGGGAGATCTACGTCGGCGATCCCAACGTCGCCAACGCAATCGTGCGCTCCGCGAAGCGCGTCTACATTTCCGGTGTCGCCAATGGCCAAACGAGCATCTTCGCCTTGGCCAGGGACGGGCGAAAATCGCAGGCATCCAAGTCTCGGTCGGGCGCGCCGTTGGCGAGTTGTCGAACCTGCTCAATACCGCCATCCCCGGCAACCGAATTCATGTGCGAGAACACGATCATCCTCACCGGGTCAGCGCATCCGCCGGAGGCCCAAAAGGCGCTCGATATCGCGGACGGCTTTGTCAACGATACGCCGGCTTCCGGAGCTGCCAGGCGCTTCGATCTCCATCTCGAATGGCTCCGGCGGCGCCCCCGGAGGCGGTGGCGGCCACAGGCGAATCCTCCAAGCAGCGCTCGTGGAAGGGTGATCGACGCTGACAATCCGCGGCGCCGACCAGGTCAGCCTGCACGTCACGGTCGCCGAAATTCGCCGCGAGATCATCAAACAACTCGGCGTCAACTTGAGCGGCAGCGGGCCGAACGGAAGTTTCACGGTCGACAACCCGTTCGCCGTCAACGGCGCCATCAGCGCTACCCAGGGGATGCTGAATTGGGTGAAGGGGAACCAAAGCTTCAGCGCCAATTTGCAGGCCTTCGAGCGACAGGGCGTCGCCCACACGCTTGCCGAGCCCACGGTCACAGCTGTCTCGGGCGAAAGCGCGAAATTCATGGTGGGCGGCACGGTGCCGATTGTCAACGGCAAATCCTGCAACAACGGCAACACTGGCTGCACGCCAACTCTCATCCAGCAGCCTTACGGCGTGACCCTGAATTTCACCCCCGTCGTGCTGTCCGAAGGGCGTATCCAACTGCGAATCGCGACCGAAGTCACGGACGTCGACAACTCGGTCCAAATCACCTTTGGCAGGATGCGGTCCCCGGCTTCCGGACCCGCAACGACACCACCACGGTGGAATTGCCGTCCGGCGGCTCGATCGCTTCCGCCGGCCTGATCAGCACCCAGACACAGCAGGCCATCAACGGTTTTCCGGCGCTGATGAATGTCCCGGTGCTCGGGGCGCTGTTTCGCTCGCGGGACTATCTGCGCAACGAGACCGAGTTGTTGATCGTCGTGACGCCATACATCGTGCACGCGGTCGACCCCAGCCAGGTCGTAAGGCCGGACCAGAATTTTCAGGACGCTAGCGATCCGCAAAGCTGGTTCCTTGGCCGCGTCAATCGCATCTATTCCACGTCTCAGTCGCTGCAACCGATGCCTGGGTACTCCGGCAAGATCAAATTCGTCGCACAGTAGACCTTGTCGTGCGTCGCCAGAAATATTTTCAGAACTGAGAAGGACAGCTCTCATGGTTGCTCTTCGTGATGCACTATCGATGTTCGCCGCGCAGGTCTTGAAGGCGTTTCTCGTCGCCGCCGCCGCTTCCGCTCTTAGCGGCTGCGGCGTTCAATACGCATCCTCGGATCCGGCATTCCCGGGCGACTTTCAGGAGCGGCATCCGATTGTGGTCGCTGCCGCGCCCACCAGCGTCGATCTCTATCCTGTTGGCGGCGCGCTCGACGAGCGTTCAATTGCGAACATCCGCGCTTTCGCAGAGCGCTATCGGCGCTACGGCGCAGGCGCAGTTGTAATTCAGACGCCCGCAGGAGTGAACCCAAACTCGATAGCCGTCCATGAGATCCGTAGGACCCTCATCGCCGCCGGCGTCAAAGGCAGAGTGGCCATCGGAGCCTATCTGCCCATGAACGACGGCGCAGCGCCGCCGGTGCGTGTGTCGTTCACGGGGCTTAAAGCGATTGTTCCCACCAAGTGTGGTCAGTGGCCTGAGGACCTGGCTTCGGGATCATCGGTCGAAGGGTGGAAGAACAGAACCTTATTCGAACTTCGGGTGCGCTACCCAATCGACGATTGCAGCTCAGGTCGACGACCCGCGCGATTTCGTCCAACCGCGGGCGCTTGGGCCATCTGATGTCGCAATGCGCACCCGAGCGATCGAGGCCGTCCGCGCCGGCCAGGACCCGGGCACGCAGTGGAAAGATACTGTGCTGAACCCAATCGGCGGGTCGCAACTTGGCGGGCAGTGAGTTCATGAAGGCACAATACGCCAGCAACGAAATCGACGGAGCCGCGCCGATGGATCGGTCGGTTGGGCAAATCGAGCCGGTGCCGCGCGTCTCGATCCAGGCGTTCTGCGAATCACCGATATCGCGGCCATCGTCAGCGCCGCGATATCGGATCGCAGAATGGCCAAAGCCCATGTCAAGCAGAACATGGGCGGCGCGCCCGCTGCGGTCGAAGCCTACAAGAGCGCGCCGACGCCGAACGTTGTCGTTCTCGAGGCTCCGGCCAGTCGAGACGCGCTGCTCGGGCAACTCGAAGAGCTCGCTGAATATTGTGACGCGGGGACCAAGGTCGTCGTTCTCGGCAAGCTCAACGACATCGTTCTCTACCGGCAGCTGATAGCGCGTGGAGCTCAGCGAATATCTGGTCGCCCCGTTTGGGTGGTCGACTTCATCCAGGCGATATCCCAGCTGTTCACCGTGCCCGGCGCCAAGCCGCTCGGGCGGGTGATCGCGGTCGTCGGCGCTAAGGGCGGAGTCGGAGCGTCCACCGTCGCCCACAATCTCGCGTGGTAGCCTCAGTTACGGAAATGGCCACGATCATCGCCGATTTCGATCTTGCCTTCGGAACCGCGGGACTCGATTACAATCAGGATCCGCCTCAGGGCGTTGCGGAGGCGGTGTCGCCGGATCGCGTCGACGCCGTGCTGGTGGAGCGCCTGCTCTCCAAGTGCGGCGAGAAACTCAGTCTGCTCGCGGCGCCAGCTACTCTTGATCGGGTGCTCGACTTCAGCGAAGCTTCGTTCAACTCGCTGCTCGACGCCATGCGCGCCTCGACACCCTGGGTTGTGGTCGATGTGCCGCATGTGTGGTCGGGCTGGGCCCGACGATTCTCGTCTCCGCCGATGAGGTCATCGTCGTCGCAAGTCCCGATCTCGCCAATCTTCGCAACACCAAAAATCTGATCGACAACGTGAAGGGCGCTCGCTTGAACGACGCGCCATCGCGGCTCGTCCTGAACGGCGTCGGCATGCTCAAGCGGCCGGAGATCGCTGCGGCGGAATTCGCCAAGGCGGTCGAGATCGATCCAACCGCGGTGATTTCGCACGACGCAAAGCTGTTCGGCGCGGCGGCCAACAATGGGCAAATGATCGCCGAAATCGAGCCGAACGGCAAAACAGCGCAGGTCTTCGTTGACCTCGCATCCACGCTCGCCGGCCGAACGGATACACGCAAGCCCAACAGAGGCGTGCTCGAGCCGCTCCTCGCCAAACTCGGGCGCAAGAAGAAATGATCGGCTTGCACACGCACCGCGCCATCTGCGCTGAGCGCTCGCGCAAGCGCAGAGGATTCTGAGCGATGTTCGGCAAGCGTGCGAGTGGGAGCGCCAGCGCCCAGGTCGTCGGGCCACGTGTCGCGCCCGCGAGCGCCGCGAGCGAGCCGCTCAAGGTTTCCCCGGCTCCGGCGGCGCCGGCTCAAACCGAACGGAGATCGGAGACCTATTTTCAGACCAAGTCGCTGATCTTCGGGGCCTTGATCGAGGCGATTGATCTTGCCGCGCTGTCCAAGCTCGACGCCGAAAGCGCGCGCGAGGAAATTCGGGACATCGTACACGAGATCGTCACCATCAAGAATTTGGTGCTGTCGATCGCCGAGCAGGAAGACCTGCTCGATGACATCTGCAACGACGTTCTGGGTTTCGGTCCGCTCGAGCCGCTGCTGGCGCGCGACGACATCGCCGACATTATGGTCAATGGGCCGACGCGATGCTTCATCGAAGTCGCCGGCAAGATCCAACTCACCAACGTCCGCTTCCGCGACGCATCGCAGCTGATGAACATCTGCCAGCGGATCGTCAGCCAGGTCGGACGTCGAGTGGACGAATCCTCGCCGATTTGCGACGCCCGCCTGCTCGATGGCTCGCGCGTCAACGTCATTGCGCCGCCGCTCGCCATCGATGGCGCGGCGCTGACAATCCGCAAGTTTAAGAAAGACAAGCTGACGCTCGATCAGCAGGTCGAAGGTTCGTTTCCTTGTGCGTCCTCCATTTAAAATGTGAAACAAATAAAGCGCCAAGGTCACTTCGGGACGGTGCGCGTATCCGATCATAAGGCTGTTTGTGGGCACAATTCTGGGCACTTTTTGTCTTCGCTACGACCCAGGAACTCGATGGGCGGCCAATCCCGGCAAGCCGTGACGTCAGGGTCAATCGGGCCCGCTCGAGCCTCGAGCGCGTTCACTACAAAAGCGCCGCCCCGAGTCGCTCGCAGCGCGGCGCGGCGCCGGCCGGCCAAATTCTTTTTAGTCCGAAAAGCCGACTGGAACACCGAACCATCCTCTTCTTTTGAAGCCCTTTAAGCGGCCGGAAAGGACCGCTCGTTCCGAGCGAGAGAGGCTTTGCCGAAGGAAGGGAGCAGATTTCGGGAGGTCCAGAGCTCGTGAACAGCACCTGGCGTCAGCATCGCGTCCCTCCTGGCCCTCGAGCTGGTCGCGTCGCTGGCGGCCTACGACCGCGCGCCGCTGCCGGTCATCCTGGCGGCGATCGCCGCGGCCGCCCCGGCCCGCGAGGCGCTCGTGCGTGACGCCAACCGGCTTGGCAGCGGCCGCCGCCATTGAGCGTCGCCAAAGTGACCGCAATCGCCCCGACGTCTGCCGGCTGCACTGATGCTTAAGGCGAGAGATCGTGTGGTTCTCTCAGGGGGCGATTGTTTCGCTCTCACCACACGCCCCCGGGCAGTGGAACATGACGCGGCAAGGGATCGACAGCGATTTCGGGCCGCACACGAAAGCCTCTGTTGCAGTGTTTCAGGCATGGGGCGGCGTCGCGCAGGACGGGATTGTCGGCGACCAGACCGGGGCTGCTTCCTTGCATGCGGCGAGCGCCACGCTGAAAACCGCGGGGGGCTACAGTTCGTGATCGGTTGACCCAACGCAGCGAACGCGGCTTGACGGAAGTGCAGGGCAGACGCCTCTATAACCTCCGCTCAAGGCTACCTCGTCGTCGCGTTTAACTTACCAGCTATCGCTACCGCCGCCGGCTGAGGCTTCCCTGCCGAGAAATAGCCGGCGAAATACACCTCGGGTGGTTTCTCGATCATTTGCGCTTCCTTGGGCGATCGCCCCTCCGTCGGCTAAAGACCTCGCGGCCTTCACTGTCGAGGATGCGCAAGCCGATCGTTCGGGGCGGAAATGCGACCTTCGCAGCGGCCACGATGGCGTCCGAGGTATCCGAAGCTTAAATCTTGAGTTCGGTCACAATTGACGGCCCGCCGTCTGGCGCGGAGCTGATAAACTGAAGACGGAATGGCTTTAGGGCCAGGGTGCGCTTCAGCTCATTGGCCTGGCTGAAAGGTTGATGGTTGCGGTCCCCGGGTGTTCGCGGTCAGGCGCGAAAACGGTATTCATCGCCATCCGGGTTGAGGTATCGAGCCCGATGCGCTTGCCGGTCTTATGAGCAACCGCCAAAGCAACCCGGCTCCACCAAAGCGCGATCGCGTCGTCGCTGGACTCATATTCCCGTCGACGCGCTTCGGCATAGGCCTCGACGCCCAGCTCGCCGATAAGGACGTCGGCCTCGGCGTCTATCCTTTCAGCTGTCTCGCGGCGACGCAGCCAGGAGAGCATTTCGGACCTTTTCCTCGGGGGGGAAGGGCAGTGTGTAATCTTTTTAGCCCGACCAAGGGCCAGGCCGCCATCAGCGATCGGTTCGCTCAAAGAATGAGCGCGCCCCGCACTCTGCCTCGCTTCGCCGGGATCTTCGCAGACCGGAATGCCCCTATCGTTCGCGGACGGCGAGCGCGAGCCGTCGCCGTAGCACACTGGGGATGTCGGGATCGCTACGGTATCGCGGCCAACCGGTGATAAACATCGTGGAGCTGCTGTGAGTGAACGCATGCCCAGTGCGTGGCGCGCGACCCTTACCCGCGTCGTCGATTTACGCCGCGCCTCCAAACCCGCGGTCGGAGCGCCGCGCCGATGGCGGCAGACGTGGGGGTGCTGCGGAGCAGTTGTTTATCAGCCCGGGTATGAGGCCCGTGACTATCTGCGGATTTTCTCGCAGACATTCATTCTGTGAGGATCGCCATATTCCTCACAGTTGTAGCCGCATTCATAATCGCCGTGGCCGTTGATTTGAATCGCGTTCATCTTCTCTTTTGCGGCTTCCAGACAGTATGACAACATCGTGAAGCGCGGCGTTACAACGAACTTTGTGCGGTCGGTTCGATCCGGGTAGACGATCGCGCTCCACCCGCCAGGACGGTCATCACAGCCAGCCAGCAGGAGCAAAACTGGGAGTAGCAGACTTCTCACCCTGACTTCTCCGGTTTCGGTTGTGTTCGATGGATTGTCGAGATGGAAGCGCGCGATGGCTCCGGGTCGGCGGAGGTGAGAATCGCGCGACGTCCACGCACGTCTTCCTCAAAATGAAACAATGTTTATGGATGCGCACTGTCTAGCAACGACCGCCCCCTGAGGCGGAGTCAAAACTTCAAGTTTCCTGTCACCCGAGGCAAATTCTCGTGACAATTCCACGGTCGGCACAGCGCCCAGCACAAACCGGGCGCAGCAGGGAAACATTTTGCGCCGAAGTGGGTAGAAATACCAATTGAGGTTCAATACCCGCCTCGTAGTGTGATGCTTGTATAGCTCTCGGCCAAAGGACACCAGAGCCCCGGAAGCGCCGATCGCGCTCTAAATCCGTGGACTAGTCGTGTCGGTCGTGACCAACATGGGCGAATGCCCGTGCCGAGGCACCATGGATATCGGGGTTTGGCTGCGGAGCCTGGGTCTCGAGCAGTATGAAACGCTATTTCGCGAGAATGACATCGACGTCGAGGTTCTGAGCGACCTGACCGACGGCGACTTAGAAAAGATCGGCGTGTCCCTGGGGCACCGCAAGCGCCTGTTGAAGGCCGTCGCAGCGCTCGCAGGCCCCGCGCTAGCGCCTCCCACCACTAACATGTCGATACCGCTCGCCGCTGACGCCGCCGAGCGCCGCCAACTCACCGTGATGTTCTGCGATCTTGTCGGCTCGACTGCGCTGTCGGCACGTCTGGATCCCGAGGACATGCGTGAGGTCATTGGCAGCTACCATCGTTGCTGCGCAAATCTGGTCGAACGCAACGGCGGCTTCGTCGCCAAGTATATGGGCGACGGGGTGCTGGCATATTTCGGCTATCCCCAGGCTCACGAACATGACGCCGAGCGCGCCGTGCGGGCCGGACTAGCGATCGTCGAGGAAGCGCCGAAACTCGTCACCGCGGCTGGCTCGCCATTGTACGTGCGGGTTGGGATTGCGACCGGACTGGTCGTCGTGGGCGACCTCATCGGATCGGGCGAGGCGCAGGAGCGCGGAATCGTCGGCGAAACGCCGAACCTCGCGGCGCGCCTGCAAGCGCTGGCCGAACCGAACATGGTCGTCATCGCCGACAGCACGCGAAGGCTTCTCGGCAATCTCTTCGAGCTTCAGGACCTCGGAGCAAAGGACCTCAAGGGCATCACCGGGCCGGCGCGGGCTTGGGCGGCGCTGCGCGCGAGTTCCGTGGAGAGCCGCTTCGACGCGCTGCACACGACAGGTCTGACCGCGCTCGTTGGGCGGGAAGAAGAATTCGCGTCGCTGCAGCGGCGCTGGTCCAGCGCAAAGACGGGTCAAGGCCAGGTGGTGTTGCTCTCCGGCGAGGCCGGCATCGGCAAATCGCGGCTCACGGCGGCGCTTCTCGAACGCCTCGCCGGCGAGCCGCACACGAGGCTGCGCTATTTCTGCTCGCCGCAACACACGGACAGCGCATTTTATCCCATCATCGGCCAGATGGAGCGCGCCGCTGGATTGAGCCGCCACGATGCGCCGCAAGCCAGGCTCGACAAGCTCGACGTGGTGCTCGCGCAGACCTCGACCTCGATGCAAGACGCGGCGCTCTTTGCCGAGATGCTTTCCCTCGCGAATGACGGACGCTATCCCGCGCTCAATCTGACCCCGCAACAGCGTCGGCAGAGAACGCTGGAAGCGTTGATGTTGCAACTCGCGGGACTTGCGCGCCAGCACCCGGTGCTGATGATCATGGAGGATGCCCATTGGGTCGACCCCACGAGCCTGGAAGTGTTCGGTCGGACGGTGGACCAAATCAAAACTCTGCCCGTTCTGCTGATCGTAACGTTTCGCCCCGAGTTCAGCGCCCCGTGGGTTGGAAAGTCGCATGTGACGAGCCTGACGCTCAACCGGCTTGGGGAGCGTGAAGCGGCCGTCATCATCGCGCGGGTGGTCGGGAAAAAGACGCTTCCGGCGGACGTTATGGCTGAGATCGTCGAGCGCACCGACGGCATTCCGCTGTTCGTGGAGGAGATGACCAAGGCGGTGCTGGAGGCGCAGGGCGAGGGCGAAGCGCGACGGACCGTCGCGGTGATTCCCTCTCCAACCCTGTCGGTCCCCGCGAGCTTGCACGCCTCACTGATGGCGCGACTCGACCGGCTCGGCTCTGCCAAAGCGCTGGCGCAGATCGGGGCGACAATTGGGCGCGAGTTTTCTTATGCCCTGCTGACCGCGGTGGCGCGTAGGCCGGAGGCGGAACTGGCGGAGTCTCTCGACCGATTGGTGCGGTCGGGGCTGACTTCCCGCCAGGGCTCGCCACCGGATGCGACCTATGTCTTCAAGCATTCGCTGGTGCAAGACGCCGCGTACGGCACGCTGTTGCGCGAGCCGCGACGCGCGCTGCACGCCCGTATCGCCGAGGCCCTCGAAAGCCAGTTCACCGAGATCGCCGAGAACCAGCCGGAGCTGCTGGCTCGTCACTGCTCGGAGGCCGGCCTGACCGAGAAGGCGGCGGGCCTGTGGGGCAAAGCGGGTCAGCGCTCACTGGAGCGTTCGGCGTTGGTTGAGGCAGTGGAGCAGCTCACCCGAGCAATCGGCCTGATCGCGGCCTTGGCCCCTGCGCCGGCGCTCCGTCGCGAGGAGATCAAGCTCCAGGTCGCGCTTATTACCCCGCTTCTCCACGTCAAAGGCTATGCCGCGCCGGAAACCAAGGCCGCAGCGGAGCGAGCAAATCTATTGATCGAACAAGCCACGGCGCTGGGAGAGCCCCTCGAAGACCCACTACTTTTGTACTCTGTCCTCTACGGCGTCTGGGCCGCGAACTATATCGCGTTCAACGGCGATGCCATGCGCGAGCTTGCGGCGCAGTTTCTCGTGCTTGCCGAGAAGCAAGGATCAGTAGTCCCGGTCGTGGTCGCTCATCGCATCATGGCGGTCTCCTTGCTGTGTACGGGGGACATCTTACAAGCCCGAGTGCATTCCGACCGAGCAGCCGCGCTTCACAACCCGGCCGAGCACCGTCCTGTTGCCGCTCGATTTGGCCAGGACAACGGGGTGGCGATCCTGGCTTATCGGTCGCTGGGCTCGTGGTTGCTCGGCTATCCAGCGGCATCGCTGGCGGATGTCGAGAGCGCGGTCAAGGCCGCCCGCGAGATTGGCCAGGCCGCTACTTTGATGTTTGTCCTGACCCACACCGCACTGACGCATTTGGTCTCCAGGAACTACGCGGCAGCCAAGGGGGAAGCGGAAGAACTGACCGCAGTGGCGAGCGACAAGGGCGCCTTTTTCTGGAAAACGATTGGAACGGTGGCACAAGGGTGGGTACTTGCCCTGACCGGCAAGGCTTCCGACGCAGCTGACCTGTTGACTTCCGGATTAGGCGCTTTTCGGTCGACCGGATCCACATTGTGGATGCCATTGCACATGTCATGCCTGGCGATAGCTCACCGGGATCTAGACCGGTTCGACGAGGCTCGGCGCTGCATCAGCGAGGCGATGACGGCGATCGAGACCACCGGGGAACGATGGTACGAAGCCGAAGCGATGCCTAGCGAGAACTAACGCAATGAACAGCCGGAATCGACGTGAAGCGGACATTGCAGATCGCGGCCGTGGACGTCGCGGTTGCGGGTTCCTGTGTTGCGCGAATAGCGGTCGTTTGTCGATAGCGGCTATTGGACGTACGTTGGTTTCTTGGAAACACTAACAGAGAATGTCTTCTCGTGCTGCATTGTTGCAGTTGAGATGGCACTGTCTCCGCAGCCGTCGCGGTATTTGCACCGGGGTGGGAATGGCCGAGAACAGGAAACTTGCCGCCATACTCGCCGCGGATGTCGCCGGTTTCAGCCGGCTCACCGGCGCGGACGAAGAACGGACCCTCGCTCGGCTCAGGGCGCTTCGAAGCGACCTCTTCGACCCGACCGTCGCTGTGCATCACGGGAGGGTCGTGAAGCGCACCGGCGATGGGGCGCTCGTCGAATTCCGCAGCGTGGTGGACGCCGTTCGCTGCGCCATTGAAGTGCAGACCGGCATGATCGAGCGCAACGCAGGCGTCCCGCAGGAAAGGCGCATCGAGTTTCGGATCGGCATCCACCTGGGCGACGTGGTCGAGGAGAGCGACGGCGACCTGATGGGCGACGGAGTCAATATCGCCGCTCGATTGGAGGGTATCGCCGCACCGGGGGCGATCTGCTTGTCCGAGGACGCCTATCGTCAGGTGAAGGCGCGGCTTGCTATTATCGTAAACGATCTCGGTGACACTCGGCTCAAAAACATTGCCGAGCCCATCCGCGTCTATTCGCTCGCCGTCGGCGCGAATGAGGCAAACGACGGGCGGCGATCGCGCTTCGCTCGATAAGCCCACGAGGCGGCCTGCTCCTCCGATCAAACCTTCGATCGCCGTGCTGGCGTTCCAAAACATGAGCGGCGACGCTGAGCAAGAGTATTTTTCCGACGGGATCAGCGAAGACATCATCACCGACCTATCGAAACTGTCCGAGTTGCACGTGATCGCTCGCAACTCGTCCTTCATCTATAAGCACAAGCCAGTGTTGATTCCCGACGTCGCGCGCGATCTCGGCGTCCGCTATGTGCTCGAAGGCAGTGTGCGAAAGGCGGGTAATCGCATTCGGGTGACGGCGCAGCTGATCGATTCGGTTACCGGCGGACATGTCTGGGCCAATCGGTTCGATCGCGAACTCACCGACATTTTCGACATTCAAGACGAGCTCACGCGGGAGATCGTGAGCGCGCTCAAGCTGAACCTGACAACCGGCGAACGCGATCGGCTGCGTCGCAAGCGGGCGGCCAGCGTCGAGGCCTATGAGCTCCTACTGCGAAGCCGCGAACAGATGATGCTGCTGAGCCGGAGCGGCAATATAGCCGCTCGCAGCCTGGCCGAAGCCGCAATCGCCATCGACCCGAATTTTGCAGCGGCCTACGCGCTTATCGCCTTCACCCATCTTAATGACTACGCCAACGGCTACGGCGTCGACCCCGAGGGCTCGCTGCGCGTTGGCCGGGAACTCGCCGATCGTGCCGTGAGCATGGACGACGAGGACCCTGCGTGTCACATGGCGCTCGGCGCGGCTTACTCGTGGGGCCATGACCTTGATCGGGCCGAAGCGCAGGCGCGGCGGGGGCTCGCTCTCTCGCCGAACTCCGTGGAGCTCATGATCCTCTTGGCCTCCGTCCAGATCTATGCAGGCGATCCGGCCGATGCGCTCACGACCCTCGACGCTTTGATGCGCCTCGACCCGCACTATCCGGACATCGCCTTGCAGTTCGTCGCCGACGCTCGCTTCTCCCTCGGCGAGTATGAGCTAGCAGTTGGCGCGATCGAGCAGCGGCTCAAGCGAAATCCCGAGTCGGAGACTGCCTTCGCCCTGCTCGCGTCCTGCTATGGCTGGCTCGGACGCTCCGAGGACGCTCACAGGGCCTGGGTGGAGGCGCTGAGGATCAATCCCGACTTCTCGGTCGAGCGCCGCCGCCACGTCCAGCCTTTCCGCAAGCCGGAGGATTTCGAGAGGCGCGTCGAGGGATTGCGCAGGGCCGGACTGAACGCTTGAAGGGTCGCTTGGCGACTTGCTGCGGCAAGTGTCAGTCTGTCTTGGCGGCCGGTCGGCGGCGGAGTCGAGGTCATCTAGGATGTGGAAATGCGCAAGGCGCCAGCGAGCCGCAAGACAAACGCCCGCCAGGAAGCTAGATCGAAACCATGGATAAACTCACGTTGCAAAACCCGGTGTTCGCCACATACGTCATCGCCGCGACGGTTATGACCCTCAAAGGCGTAGGCATGTCGTGGTTGACCGTCTTTCGCATGGCACAGGTCAAAGGCGGCTTTCGCTCGCCCGAGGACACCAGGAAGACCACGCTCAATCCCGAACCGAGCCCGAGGCAACTCGAACCAAACGAGTACGTCGATCGCATCCGTCGCATCCAGCTCAATGATCTCGAAAGCTTGCCGTACTTTCTGGTCGCGGGTCTCCTTTTTGTGTTGACCGATCCGTCTCTGCTGCTAACGCGCTGGCTGCTCTACGGCTTTGTCGCGGCGCGCCTGCTCCACTTTGCCGCCTATTTCACCGCGCAGACCCATGACATGCGCGCCACGCTGTGGACCCCGGGTTCGCTCATCCTCATCTTCATGACTTGCCGGACGCTTCTTGCCGCCTTGGGCTATTGATCAAAACACCGACACGTGCCCGCAGCAACACAAGCCCAATCGTCGCTGCCCGCGCTGGCGCTTCCGAGTGGCGGCTATTTTGCGCTCACCTGACGGCTGGAGTCGACGTATTGCGGACATAGCAGACCGCGGCCTTGGACGTCTCAATTGGGCGGGAAGCGGTCCTTTCTGCACCCGGTTTCTGTGCCGAATAACCTTTTTTTCGTCGAGTTCTGGTGATTGTAGGGGGCAAGCAGGATCACCGTTTTTGGGGTCAGCTTAGTTAGAAGCCAGGAAACGGGAATGACCACGTCGTTCGTCTTGATCCCAGGCGCTGGCGGGATGGCTTGGTACTGGCATCGGGTCTCGCCGCTCCTGCAGCGTGCGCACCACGAAGCGATTGCCATCGACCTGCCCGGTAACGACGAAAGCATGGGCCTGAACGACTATGCCGAAATCGTGGTCCACGCGATTGGAGAACGGTCGAACGTGGTTCTCGTGGCCCAGTCGCTTGCGGGTTTCGCTGCCCCCCTAGTCTGTGCGCGCGTATCCGTCCGCATGCTCATCTTCGTAAACGCTATGATTCCACGACCTGGCGAGACCGCTGGGGCTTGGTGGGAGAACACGGGGGCTGTAAAGGCGCGCGTAGCGGCCGCTGGGGCAGGTGGCTACCGCGCTGAGTTCGATCTGTCGACTTACTTTCTACACGATGTACCGGAGGCGGTACTGCGCGACGGTCCGTCAGATCAGCGTCCACAAGCGGAGGCGGTGTTCGAGCAGCACTGCCGCTTCGAGCGCTGGCCTTCGATACCAATCCGTGTAATCGCCTCAGCGAACGACCGCTTCTTCCCCCTCGAGTTCCAAAGACTCGTCGCTCGAGATCGCCTGAAGATGGACCCGGAGGTGCTTCCGGGAGGCCATCTGGTCGCGCTCTCGAATCCGCAAGGGCTTGCCGAGCTGCTGTTCCGGTTGGAGCGCGAGGTGCCAGAAACTCAATGACGCAGTTTTCCGTGCTGGTCGAAAAATCTTGATTTCCTCCACCGGGGGAAGGTCTGCAACGGTCCAATATGATCCGTTTGCCGAGCCGCCGGTGAATGGCCGCTACTTCAGCTTACCGGCCGAAGACGGGAATCGACGTGAAGTGGATATTGCAGATCGTGGACGGTAAGGAAACCGGTCGTTCGAAGCTGACACTACACACGACCTCGCATCGCATAGATCTCGATCGCTTGGTAAAGCTGATGCAGCGCCGGGGCTTCTACGCCGGTCTTTTCGAGCAGGGTCAAGCAATCGCTCGCGATTTCGCGCATCTCACGTGACGCGGATCGAGCATGGCGGCCAAAGAAATAGTCAGCCATATCGGACGCGAAAAAGCGCCGCCAATAGGCGACGGCGAACCATTGCGGCATCCATGCGAAGAGCACCCTCAGCGGGAATGGCGTCACAGTCCGGCCAAGAGCGCGCAAGGCGGCGAAGCCCTCCCGCACCCCCTTGGTCATCAGAGTTAGGGCGGCGCTGTCCTCCGACAGACGCCGGCAGTCGCCCCCAACCATGTAGATCGCGCCACTGACGGCTGTGATGAAGAAGGCATGCGCCTTTAGCCACCCATCCATGTCGCCCGATATCGTGGTCGGAAAACCGGCCGCCTTGAACGCCCTCGCCAGGCCCCGCACGCGCTCGCTGCTTTGCCCGTTCAATTCGCCGAGCGTGGTCGGCTGCTGCGAGATCAGCGCATAGCGAACCGTATGTCCGTCCACCATCCCGCCTGCGCCGGGAAAACCAAGCAGCACCCGGTCCTGACCGAGCGTGCTCACGAGATCGTTCGACCCGACCGGATTATTGAGCATGAAGAGCATCGTTGGGATGCATCTATTTGCTTGCAGCGCGGGCATAACGCTCGCCAATTGGTCGCGTCTCACGGTGATCAGGGCGACATCGTACTGGTCTTCAGCAGCAAGTCGCTCGGTGACGTCGACACGGGTAGTCCATCCACTCCCGCTGACCACGTTTTCGAGCGTCAGGCCGTGGCGGCGGAAATCAGCGAGGCGCTGACCCCGCGCGAGCAAAGTGACAAGCTGACCGCTTTCCTGAAGTCCGGCCGCGTACAGCGTTCCGATTACGCCTGCTCCGTAGACGAGAATTTTCATGGAACGCTTCGCGCCGACCCCCGCAGGATCAAGGTCAAACCCAGCGTCAGACTGCCGCCATCGACGGCTTTCGCAAGAGCGAACGATCGAAAAGTGGGCTTCGAGGCTCTAAGGTCAATCGCCAAGGGCGGCAGAATGTTCTTCGCCGCCGGCATGGGCAAGCCATTGATGGGGTCCCCGATCGGATTTGACCCATTCGTTCGTCGTCGGGAATGTCCGGTTTTTTGCGCATTCCTGCCATCGCCGCCCCATCGTTCCGCGACGGTTCGTGACTACGGAGGTTGTACTTTTTCGTGCAACCGATCAGCCAACTGATTTAGCCCCCAGGTGCGCGCGAGGTTCGATGCTGAGGCCCATGTCGGCTCTTGATCAGCGAGCGAGGGGAGCGGCGCTTTCGCATTCATTGTCGCGATCAGCCGATAGAGGCGGAGCATCTCAGCCTGAGTTTGAAAGAGACCTGCATCAAGGACCCCATCAAGCGTGCCGTACCGCCGCAGCAACTCCGCGGCGCGTTTTGGCCCGACCCCGGCAGCGCCAGGCAATTTGTCAGAAGGGTCACCGCGGAGCGCAATAAAGTCCGGAACCTGGTTTGGATCGACGCCATATCGTTGCCGGACCTCTTCGGGCCCGATGCGCGCGAGTTCGCCACCCCGCGACGGGTAGAGGATCGTCGTGCGTGGTGAGGCGAGCTGAAAGGAATCTCGATCGCCACTTGCCACCAATGCGGAGCCGCCTGCGCGCTCCTCAGCGGCGACCGCGGCGGCGAGAAAGTCGTCCGCTTCGAACCCTGGGGCTTTGGCGTTCGCAAACCCAAAGGCGGCGACAAAATCGGGCAGGACATTTAGCTGCTCGATCAATTCCTCATCGAACTCGCGCCCGCTCTGATAGGCGGGAAACATTTCGTGACGCTTCGTCGGCGCGTCCAAGCTGTCCCATCCAACAATAACGGCGCGAGGCCGCTCATCGGCGTAGAACCGCAGCAGGAAATTGGCGAAGCCGACTATGGCGCCCGCGCCCTTGCCGTCGCTGCGTCGAATGGTTTTCGGCAACGCATGATACGAGCGATGGGCGAAGGAGTCGCCGTCGATGACCAGCAACGGGCGGCGCGAAGGCTTAGGCTTGCCAACTGCGCGGGTTTGGCTTCTGACCTCCCCGCCGGTCCGACGGGCTGATTTCTTAGTTTTCGATGAAGCCCTCGTCGGCGTCGTTGCCGCGTGGCCGCCACCAAGGCTCGCAGAAGTCGACCGGTCGGGCGCATCGCGAAGCTCCACCCATACGGGCGCATGGTCGCTGGCGTCCTCTAGTCCTCGTATGTGACGATCGACGCCGGCGCCTTGCAGACGCTCCGTCAAAGCGGAACTCAGCAGAATGTGATCGAGACGCAGACCGCCATCGCGTTCCCAGCGCTTCCGCATGTAATCCCAAAACGTGTACATCGGTTCTTTGGGATGGAGCGCGCGAACGGCGTCGGTCCAGCCTTGCGCGAGAAGGCGCTGATACGCGGCGCGGCTCTGCGGCTGCAACAGGGCGTTGCGATCCCAAGACTTCGTCGGATAGATGTCGAGGTCTGTGGGCACGACGTTGTAATCTCCCGCCAGCACGACGGGCGCTCCAGTCGCGTAGAGTTCAGCCGCGTGGGCGTTCAAGCGCTTTAGCCAAGCGAGCTTGTACTCGAATTTGGGACCGGGCTGGGGGTTTCCGTTCGGAGCGTAGATCGAGGCGACGAGCACGCCGTTAACGGCCGCCTCAAGATAGCGGCATTGCCCGTCGGAGGCGTCGCCTGGCAAGTCCGCGCGGGTCACGACTGGCGCCCATCGCGCGAGGATCGCCACGCCGTTCCAGCGCTTCTCGCCGCGCCATACCGCGTGATAACCGGCCTGCCGGATTGCGTCCGCCGGGAACTCGGTGTCTGCGGCTTTGAGTTCCTGAAGGCACACGATGTCGGGCTCGGCTTCTCGAAGCCAGCGGAGCAGGTTCGCCAAGCGACGGTTGATGTTGTTGATGTTGAAACTGGCGATCTTCATCGTTCAGCTACAGACACGCGGCATAGGTTAGCGTTCGGCGTCGCACCTCAACCGCCTCCGATGCAGGTTCGGCTGCGGCCACACCACTGACACGAGTTCCGTTTCATCTGACGGCTCGCTCACGATCTCATGCGGGGCCAACAATCAGGAAGTCGCCGTCATTCTTGTGCAATACAAATATTGCTTGTAATTCAGTTTTAGGCCGTGGGGTCGCTCGGCACCCCCCCGCCCCCGGACGCCGCATGGTGGGGGGTCGCGGCTCACCGAGAAATTTGCCGGGGCCCCATTTTCCATTTCAGGCGTCGGAAGACATTGTTGCGACAGCGTTGCGATGCGCGCGGTTTCAAGCCGCTGCCGATTGAAATCATTGCGAAACGAAGCAACAATCAGGAGTCGCCGGCATTCTTGATGAGACAAATATTACTGTAGTTCAGTTTGAGGCCGTGAGATCGCTCGCCATCCCCCCGCCCCCGGACACACGCATGGTGGGGGGGTCGCGGCTCACCCAGAAAATTTGCCGGGGCCCCATTTTCCATTTCAAGCGTCAGAAACAATTGTTGCGACAGCGTTGCGATGCGCGCGGTTTCAAGCCGCTGCCGATTGAAATCATTGCGAGACAAAAGGTGGCGCCGACCTTTGAGCCACAGAAGGTGAGCGGAAGGACGGCCCCAGCATCCGAGTGCAATGCTATGGATGCCTCAGGTCCAGCCGCGTTGGCGCGCTGCGCGTGTTCTCAACATGAGGCTTGCGGCGACTATTCGAACTCGCATGTCGTCTGATTGAAGAGCGTCTAGGATTGCTGTTTGCGCTTGATCCAGGGCTTGTTCGAGGGCTTCGGTTGTCTGGGCTTTCCACAGTCGCTTGAGATCGGGGATCGCCTCGATTGCGGCTTTACGCGGCTGATAGGCGCGCATGAATGGCAATGGCTTGTCCGATCCGTCCTTGGCCTTCTGTTGATGAGCGAGCTGAGCGAGCCGGCAAACGATCATGCTGCGGCGCATCGTCATCGTGAGCCGACGTTTGCGCCCGCGCAATCGTCTGTCCTGCACTCTGTCAACGTAGCGATCGCGCTCTCTCAGGCGCTCACTTCGGCCGAAGCCGTAAGCCGAGCGATAACGCACGCCTAAGGACCAGCAGCAGCTCAGGCAGCGTGGCGCGTCGTCGACGAGCCAGAGCTTCTTTTTCCTGCCGCCGCACCTCGGGCAGACGAAATAGCACCACGAGCCGCCGTTCGGGAATTTCGTATGGGCGACGCCGATGAGCTTTTGTTTGTCACCGAAGGCGATGACGCCATGCCGGTCCTCAAGCCTGATCGCGCCCGTGGCCTTGAGGCGCGACGCGGCGAGGCTCACGAGTTCATCGAAGAAGATGCGGCTGTCCGCGTCGCTTCCGCGTTTCGGCATGAACTTAAGGCTACGCTCGTCCGTTACCTATGTGGTATCATGATACCACATGCAAGTGCCCATCGATACCTGCAAGGCTGCGGCGAATTCCCGGTCATTCGATGACCGCGACGGAACGCCAAGGTTGCGCCACGAGCGGAAGTTCGGCAACAGCTATGCGAACCGGGTGACAGCGGCGCCGTAAATCTGGATTTGATCGAAGCGTTGATTAGTCGGATGAGCAGTCCATTCCGTTCAGCTCGGCGCGGAAGACTCAATTCAATCCAGCGTCTCGAACCGGCTGCGCCAATGCAGAAGGCCTGACCTCTTGCCGCCGACGCGGACCATTTGCACGGCGCCGATGACGATCGCATGGGTGTGGCGCTCGAAAATCTCCTCGACGCGGCAGTCCAACGAGGCGAGCGCATCGACGAGGGCGGGAGCGCCCGTCTTGAGCAGAAACCAATCGCCTTCTTCAAATCGCGCCTCACCGTCAACGCCGTCGCGACCGGCGAAACGCGAGGCTAGCGCTCCATGCTGGGCTGCAAGGATATTCACCGCGAAGGTGCCGGCTTGCGTCAATAGGGCCAGCGTCGACGAAGAGCGCTCGAGGCAAATAACGAGCGAGGGGGGCGATAGGGAGAGCGAAGCCAGCGCAGTCGCGGTGCAACCGGCGCGCTCTTTTCCGTTCGCGCATGTGACGATCGCAACACCAGAGGCGAATTCGCGCATCGCGAGGCGAAAATTCGCACTCTTGGCGTCCGGAGGCACCGCGCTCATCGCTTCAGCGTCACTACAGGGTCATCGTCAACTAGCGGGAGCGTCAGAACGATCGGCCGGTGGCGCACTTGTACCGGTCTGCTCACGCCAGCGCAAACAAATGGGCTCTGGCCGCACGTCGGTGTCGCCGCTTATGAAGGGCGAACGTCCCTCGGCTCCCACGAAAGGTCGTCTGCGCTTGCAGACGCTCGCTGGGTGGGTCAGTATTTCACTTGAAAAGCGATCGTCCTTACGTGGCGACGGGAGGAGTACGCATGGCGCATCGGCTTCGTTTTGGCATCTTTCTGGCGCCGTTCCATAAGCCAGGCATCAATCCGACGCTCGCGCTGCAGAGCGATCTTGAGCTCATTCAATGGCTCGATCGCTGCGGCTATGACGAAGCGTGGTTCGGCGAACATCATTCGGCGGGAACGGAGATCAGCGCTTCGCCGGAAATCTTCATGGCCGTGGCGGCTGAACGGACGCGCCATATTAAGCTTGGCTCCGGCGTTGTCAGCCTCTCTTACCATAATCCGCTTTGGGTCGCCGAGCGCATAGTCCTGCTCGACCATCTCACGCGCGGGCGCGTCATGCTTGGCGTCGGACCGGGCTCGCTGCCGACCGACGGGGCGATGATCGGTGTCAAACAAGCCGACACGAGGAGGTTGCTGGAAGACAGCCTCGGCGTAATCATGCGACTGCTCAAGGGCGACGAGCCGGTCAATTTCAAGAACGAACGCTGGGAGCTGGTCGACGCGCGCCTACATCTACGCCCCTATTCGAATCCGCTGTTCGACGTGGCGGTCGCAGCGGTCGCCTCGCCCACAGGTCCTCGGCTCGCCGCGCGCCACGGTGTTGGTCTGCTCTCCGTCGGGGCGACCACGGCGGCCGGTTTCGATGCACTGGCTCTTCATTGGGAGGTGATGGAGGACCAGGCGAAGGTGCACAACACGCACGTCGACCGATCAAAATGGCGTCTCGTCGGCCTGTGTCACGCGGCCGAAACGATCGAGCAGGCCTACCGCGATGTCGAATATGGCATCGAACATTGGTTCCAATATTTTCAGGCTGTGGCCGCCTTCCCGCAGATGGCTGTTCCCGGGAACAACGTCAAAGAGATGATCTCGTTCGTCAACGATTCCGGTTTCGGCGCGATCGGCACGCCAGACATGGTCACCGCGCAGATTGATCGGCTGATGACGCAGTCGAACGGCGGCTTCGGCGCCTATCTGATGCTGGCCCACAACTGGGCCGATCCGCGCGCCACACAGCGCAGCTACGAGTTGATCGCCCGCCACGTGATGCCGCATTTCCAAGGCCACGCGCAACAAACCCTGGACGCCGCCGCGCGTGCGCGCGCCGTGCGCTCCGACCTCGCCGCGCAACAGCAGAAAGCGGTCGAAGTCGCGACGGAAGCTTACGCCAAGGACAAGGCGAGTCGAGTGGGCTAAGACGAAACCGGCGCCAGAGTAGTGATCGGAAGTCTGGAAAGGGCGGGGCTGTCCGGAATCTTGTGTGCGAGGCCATACTGACGCCGATGGAGGCGCATATGGCAATCAAGAAGGACACGCTGGATGGTTTGTTGGCGGGCGTGACCCGCAGGCTGTTTTCGCCAAGGACGGCCTATTCGACGAGCTCAAGAAAGCTTTGGCGGAACGACCCGGAAGGCCCCCGCCCTTGACCCATCAGAGAACACAATCGATACGCATTGCGAACATGCGTCGCGAACGATTGAATGTCGCGGATCGACGTCAAGCGGAATGGGGGACGGGCTTGGAGACTTTCGAAGAAAAGCGTTCCTGATTGGCCTAGGTCTGGGCGGTCTTCTCGAGCTGCTTTTTCACTGGCTCGAAGGCGGCAGTGAACACGGCGGTGGTCAATTGGGCGATGTGCCGGCTATCACTGACAGCGGCTTCAACCCCTTCCTTGATCAGCCGCTGCTGCAATTCGATGAACTCCGCCGGGCTTTTCACTGCGGCCAGCGCCTGCATCGCAGCGGTCAGGTTCTTGGCATTCTTGGTCGCCAATTCCTGATACGCCCTGGTCAGCTCCTGAACAGCGGCTCTCGAGGCATTGCCGCTCACGGTCAGAGCCTCGGCGTTGCCCTTCACGATTTTCTCTGCTGCTTCGCCGCCCTTGGTTGGCGGCTCGGCGGTGGCTTCGGCAATCTGCTTACCGGGTCGTTTGGCCATAACTAGAATCCTTCGGAAATGGCTCCAAGCGGATCTTACGCCCAAGCGAGGGCGAAACGGTGACGCGAGCAGCGCCTCGCAGGGCTCCACTCCGAAGATGGGAGTGGCGTCCAGTAGCACCTACCCAAGGCGCGCCGCGCTTTCGAACGCGGACCGCCGCGTGGGACCCTGGCAGACCTTCGCTTGCGACCTGCCGGTCGGCTCAATCCGACGTTAAAGTTGCCGGAGACCGGTGGTGCCTGAGGTTCGCACCAACGGATTTCGCGTCAGAGCCATCGCGTCTCGAGCGCTGCCCGACGAATCGATGAATCCGAACATCGGCAAGCACACGGCGGACGTAGGGCGAAAATATCTCGATCAGCGGGTCAGCAACGTCCGGCCTGACCGCGCGCAGGATTTCTGGTTGTATGTTCTCCTTGATGTCTGCAGAGACCCTCTCTCATGGTGAAAAACGGTAAGGCGAACAACAACCGGCTGCAAGTGTGCCGTATGATCGACGTGCCACTTCATGAGGTCTCCGGCATTTGTTTGCGTCGCGGCCGAAACGGCCGGATGTCTCTGATTGCGGTCGGCGACCGGATGTCGAAGATCGCCTGGTTTTCTCTGCCGGGCAGCGATGACGGCCGAATTGACTGGCATACGAGCGACATTGCGAAGCTCTCAGGTTCGATGGTTCCCCAGGATGACCCCCAGATCGAGGCTGTCTGCGCTGACGGCCTCGGACGCGTTTTGCTGCTCCAGGAAACACCTCCGCGTGTCGAACTCATCGACCCCAAAGCGTTAAAGGTCGTTGCCTCGATCGATCTTGCGGTGGAAGGGCGCGGCGAAATTGCGCGAGCGTGGTCCGACCCGGAGGGGTCGCGGGGCGAAGGAATGGTGCTGCTGCCGGGCGGGCATTTGCTCGTCGCCAAGGAGAAGAAACCAGCGGCTCTCATTGAGTTTGGCCCACCAAACTCGCAGTCGCGGGGCTTAGTTCGCGGCGGCGCGCTGCCGGAGGGCGGGCGGTGGCCGATTAAAAAGGGGGTTCACCGGTTCGTTGCTCTCGCGAGTTGGCTTCCCGACAAGACACTGGCCAAAACCTGCGCCGACTTTAGTGACCTCGAGATAGGTCCGGATGGTTGCCTCTATCTGCTGAGTGACAAGTCCTCCACGATTGCGCGGCTCGGTGATCTCCCGGCGGGCGGCGGCGCGGCTAGGCTCCTTGATGCGTGGCGGCTCGGCGATCTGGACGGCAAGCCGGAGGGTCTCGCATTCGCCGCGCAGGGTCATGCGATCGTCGGGCTAGACACGCGCAAGCCGCGCCGAAATCTCGTTTTGCTAGAGCCTGCGGTTGCGCAGTTGCGCAGCCGTGGCCAGAGCCTGAGTTATTAGGCGTAACAACAACGATCCGGTGGATGCGGCGGCGATTTGCGAGGCGAGGTCCCGACCCGAACGCACCGATTCAAACTCGGGACCCTCACGGCTCATGCCGGGGTCAGCGGGCGGCGACCTGCGGATCGAAGTGGATGGTCTTGCTCTTCCATTGCTCATAAAAAGAGCGATATTGAGCCGGCATCGGTAAAGGGTCGCACGCCTTGACCGCCTGCAACACGCTCCTTGCCTGCGGCTTCTGCGCCGGATCGGACGGCGGATTGACGAGCTTCGGCGGCTTCAGGAGCGATCCGTCGGGTTTGAATTTGAGGCGCACCCACGCGACATAAGGATCTGCGTCGGCGGGCTGAGCCGCCGGCTTCCGACACGCGAGATAGGTCTTGATCATCCACGCGTCGAGGCTCGCCTCTTGCGAGGCGGTCATGCGCCGCGGCGGCTCGGGCTCGGGCGTGGCGGGCGGGATGGGCGGCGGCCAGCCGGGGGGCCGTCCAACGATCGCGCGGGGCCGAAACAGGCGCAGGGCTCACAGGCGCTGGAGCATCGGGATGGGCCGTCGCAATCGATCCGGTTCCCGTCGGAGCCGCGTCCTCGAAAGACGGCTTGGTCCGGAGGCGGTCGTGGACGAGGACGCCCGCGGCAAGCGTCGCGAGGAGCGTTATGGGCACGATGAGCGTCGATTTCATGGTCATGGGCAGACTGTGTCGTCGATCCTGCCGAAAGAGTCCTAACCATGCGTTTCACGCCGGATCGAATTGGATGATCCGCCAATCCCCAACTCTTCGCCGGCTGGGCAACATCAACATCGCTGCGGCGCGCTGTCGGCGCGCGTTGCGGCGGTCGCAATCCACGACGATGCGCAAACTAAGTTACAAGGACGAGGGCAGCTGGAATTACTCGCAGTGGCCATGGGCCTCGAGCCGCTTGAGCCTCGTGGGCGGGGCTGGTAACGGAGTCTTACCTCGATCGCTCTAGAATAGCTTGAATTTGTCCGCCGTGCGTTCGTAATATTCGTCTTCGCCGGCGGCGCGCGGGGAAGGGTGGGGGACAAGGCGAATGCTGTCTAGGCTCAAGCGGCTGGGTTCTCGGCCCATTGGCTATGCGGCGCTTGCGATGGCCGCGCTGGTCTCGGGTTGCGGCGGCGCCGGCCCGCTGGAATCTGACCGGGTCTTCTCGGGCAACGTCTTTTCGAGCAACCATCTCAAGCCGAAGGACTACCCGATCCACGGCATCGACGTGTCCAAGTTCCAGGGCGATATCGATTGGAACGCGGTCGCCAACAGCGGCGTCAAATTCGCGTGGATCAAGGCGACCGAGGGCGGCGACCGCGCCGACGCGCGCTTTCAAGCGAACTGGGAGGGGGCCAAGGCTGCTGGCATCCCCCATGGCGCCTATCACTTCGTCTATTGGTGCCGCCCGCCGCTCGAGGAAATCAACAACTTCGAACAGAATGCGCCAGTCGAGGACGACGCGCTCCCGCCGGTGCTCGACGCCGAGGCGACGCCAACCTCACCGACCTGCCGCCGCCATGTCGCCCAAGACGAGGCCATCGCCGACATGCAGGTCATGCTGCAGGAGATGGAGCGCCATTACCGCAAGCGGCCGATCATCTATACGACCCTCGATTTCTACGAGGCGAATTTTTCCAACGGCGCGTTGATGGACTATCCGATCTGGGTGCGTTCGACCAAACACCATCCTGCCGTGAAGTACGGCTCGCGCGCCTGGCATTTCTGGCAGTATCAATCCGACGGCCGGGTCTCGGGCATCGGCGGGGACGTCGATAAGGACGCCTTCTACGGCACAAAGGAGCAGTGGGATGCCTTCCTGAGTGAGCCGGGGGTGCGCCCCGTGCAGACCGGCGCCGCCAAGCCCCCGCCCGCCCCTGCGCCCCCGCAGACGGCGGCTGCGCTGCCGCAGGAGTCTATGGCCGAGCCCTCCAGCGCCCTCGCGGAATAAGGCGCCACCCATTCGCGAATGCCCGCCGGAGGCTCCAAAGCGGGACGGGGAGGCTCGTAGAACAAATGTTGCGACAGCGTTGCGACACGGGCCTGTACTGCTTACCGTTTATATCTTAACCCTTTGAAATTTGCGGAGAAAGAATAACATTTGACAGGGCGCCGCAAACCCTTGGAATTGCTTAAAACGGACTCAGAAATGGCGGCTTGCCACAGTGCACGCCAAAGACGCCGCCCGGCCCCCTCCGCCCACTGGTCGCCCTTACTTCGCGTCGAGCCCATAGAGCGTGTGCAGGGTGCGCACCGCAAGCTCGGTATAGGCGTCGTCGATCGAAGGGGCGGCGGGGGAACTTCGCTCAAAACGCCCGCGCGCTCTCCGGCGTCGAGACCAGTTTCGCGGCTTCTTGGTTGGCGACCGTCAGGGCGGCGCTCATGGCGTCGCCAAGCGCGAGCCGCGCAGCCAGCGTCCCGACGAACGTGTCTCCCGCGCCGTGGGTGCTCGCCACCGTCACAGGGACGCCGGGCAAATTGATGCGCTGACCGCCTTCCCCGCAGAAAGCGACGCCGTCTCCGCCCGCGGTCACGATGGCCGCCCGAAATCTCGAAGCCAGCGCAGCGGCGGCTTGGGCGGCGGTTTCGAGCGAAGATACGCGCCCGCCGCCGAGCATTTCCGCTTCGATCGCGTTGACCACCAGCACATCAATGAGATCCGGCAAGCTTGTCGCGAAAGCGCGCGCGGGCGCGGCGTTGATGATGACCGTCAGTCCCCGCTCGCGGGCCCGGCGGGCCACAGCCTCGTTGACGATTTCCGGGATCTCGTTCTGAAGCAGAAGAACCTTGCCTTGCGAGAGCAGGTCGTCACCGATCTGGTCGGGCGCGAAGGCGAGATTGGCGCCGGAGACGATCACGGCGCCGTAGTCGCCCTCATCATCGAAGATCGCGACGCTCATTCCCGAGCCAACTCCGTCGAGAACGGCGACCGCGCGGCGATCCACCTTCGCCCGGTCGAGACCGGCGAGCAGGGCCTCCCCGAAGCCGTCCTTTCCGACCGCGCCGACCATGGCGGTCGGAACGCCCTGGCGCCGCGCCGCGACCGCCTGGTTGCCTCCCTTGCCGCCAAACTTGGGCGCCCAGCTCCGGCCAGTCACTGTCTCGCCTTTGCGGGGCCTGTCCGGCGCATCGACCATGATGTCGTAATGCAGGCTCCCGACGACGATGACGGCTGCGCCGTCCCCGCCTCGCGTCTCATGCACGGTCGTCGGCTCGGGCCCGGCTTTCATGCGAAGAGCTTGCGCGACAAGGGTTCAGTCCCCGTACATCGCCCTGCGGACGATCCCCTGACCCGTGACCGCGTCCTGCAGCGCCATGGCGCCCGAAAGCGCATTGTCTCCGTCGAGCTTTTCGATGACCTGCAGCATCGACTTCACCGTCGCGATGTTGGTCTCGCATTCCTTCACCGGATCGAGGCCGGTGAGATCCGGAAACGTGTCAAAATAGATGGCGCCGCCGAAGCCGTCGGCCCTTGCTTGCCGGAGAAGCTCGATCGTCTGGATCGGGTGAACGGCGCCGACCATCAGTCCGTCGTCGCGCTTGGAATATCCGTCGTTGAGATGGAGGCCGAGAAGCCTGCTATGGCGCGCGATCAGCGCCGCCGCAAAAGCCGGCTGCTCGTCCGCGTAAAGCACATGCGCGAAGTCGAGAGTGACCCCAAGGTTCGGCGCTCCCGTTTCCTTCAAAGCCAGCAAAGTCGTCGCGCAATCAGGCAGGAGGCTGAAGGACCGCGGCTCATTCGGCTTGTATTCGAGGCTGACGAGACAAGCCGGATCGTGCTCCGCGACTTCGCGTATGCCGTCGACCTCGTCGCGCCACAGCCGGGCGTAGTCGGCCTGAAACGCGTAGTCGAAGCCGTCCTGACCGAGCCACAGAGTCATCAGGTTGCAGCCCGCCTCGCGAGCCGCGTCAATTCCCCGCTTCGTCAGATCGATCGCTTCGCGCCGCACGGCCGGGTCGGGATTGGTGAAAGCGCCAATCTTGAACGCCGGGTTGGAATAGTAGCGCATCGCGAGACCGTTGACGGCGAGGCCGAGATTGCGAATCGCATCGCTAATGGCGCGCGGATCGGGGCCGAGGTGGTCCGGATAGTTGAGGTCGACATCGGTCAGGCCCATGACCTTCGAGGCCCGCTCGGCCAGTTCGAGCGGCGTCGGTTTCCCATGTCCCGCCGGCCAGAAAGCCTCCGGTTTCGACGCAAAGGAATTCAGCCGGGTCGCGAACCGATGAGCTTCCTGCACAACGTCACCTCGCGCCAGTTCCTTACTTCGCGTCGAGCCCATAGAGCGTGTGCAGGGTGCGCACCGCAAGCTCGGTATAGGCGTCGTCGATCAGCATCGAGAACTTGATCTCGGAGGTGGTGATCGCGCGGATGTTGACGCCCTTCTCGGCCAGCGCCTTGAAGGCGCGCGCCGCGACGCCCGAATGCGAGCGCATGCCAACCCCGATCGCCGAGATCTTCACCACGTCCTGCGCGCCGTGCAATTTCGCGTAGCCGATCTTCGCCTGGCGCTTTTTGAGGAGGCCGACCGCCCGCTCATATTCGGACGCCGGCACGGTGAAGGTGATGTCGGTCGTCGTCGCGTCGCCCGACACGACCTGGATGATCATGTCGACATTGATGTTGGCTTCCGCCAGCGGCATGAAGATCGCGGCGGCGACGCCCGGCTTGTCGGCGACCTGGCGCAAGGTGATCTGCGCTTCGTCGCGCGAGAAGGCGATGCCGGTGACGACCTCCTGCTCCATGATCTCCTCCTCGTCGCAGATCAGCGTACCCTGCCCCGGATGCGCCGGATCGTCGAACGACGAACGCACATAGAGCCTGACTTTGTTGACCATCGCCAGTTCGACCGAGCGCACCTGCAGGACCTTGGCGCCGAGCGAGGCCATCTCCAGCATTTCCTCGAACGCCACTTTGGCGAGCCGCCGCGCCTTCGGCACGACGCGCGGGTCGGACGTATAGACGCCGTCGACGTCGGTATAGATGTCGCAGCGGTCGGCCGAGATCGCCGCGGCCAGCGCCACCGCCGAGGTGTCCGAGCCGCCGCGCCCGAGCGTCGTCACCCGACCCGTGGCCTTGTGCAGGCCCTGAAAGCCGGCGACGACGGCGATCTCGCCCGCGTTGAAACTCTCGATCAGCCGGGACCCGTCGATCGCGGCGATGCGGGCCGAGCCATGCGCGTCGTCGGTCATGAGCGGGATCTGCCAGCCCGCCCATGAGCGCGCCTTGAGCCCCATGTCCTTGAGCACCAGCGCGAGCAGTCCCGCCGTCACCAGTTCGCCCGAGGCGACGACGGAATCGTATTCCGGGTTGTCGAAATGGGAGCCTGCTTCCTTGCACCAGCCGACCAGCTCGTTGGTCTTGCCGGCCATCGCGGAAACGACGACGGCGACGTCCGCGCCGCCATCGATCTCGCGTTTGACGTGCGCCGCGACGTTGCGGATGCGTTGCACGTCGGCGACCGACGTGCCGCCGAATTTCATCACCAGACGCGGCATGGATCCTTGAAGCCCTGGGGGAGGCGCTGAGGCTCGCGCAATGCGTGGGGGCGGCCTATAAAGGCGCGCGCCGGACGGGTCAAACGGGCGCGAGAGGCAAGGGAACTTCGCCATGCCAGCCGGGCCGTCGGCGAGCGTCATGTCCGAAGAGGTCGCGCGTTTCGACGCGCTGGGCGACGCGTGGTGGGACGAGGACGGGCCGATGGCGCCCCTCCATCGGCTGAACCCGCTCCGGATCGCCTGGGCGCGCGACCTGATCGCGCGGCATTTCGGCTTCGAGCGCCGGCCGGCCTGCCGCTCGCGGGCGTGAGCCTGCTCGATGTCGGCTGCGGGGCCGGCCTGTTCGCCGAGCCGCTGGCGCGGCTTGGCGCCGACGTCGTCGGCGTCGATCCCGCGCCCGCCGCGATCGAGGCCGCCCGCCATCATGCCGAGGAGACTGGCGCGCGCCTCGCCTATCGGGCGGCGACGGTCGAGGCGCTGGCTGAGGAGCCGCGGCTTTTCGATGTCGTGAGCGCGATGGAAGTGGTCGAGCATACGGCCGATCCAAAGCTTTTCGTCGCCACGGCCGCCTCGCTCGTCAAGCCGGGCGGCCTGTTTATCGCTTCGACCCTCAACCGCACATTGAGGAGCTTCGCGCTCGCCATCGTCGGGGCGGAATATGTGCTGCGCTGGCTCGAGCCCGGCACCCACCGCTGGGAGCAGTTCGTCACGCCGCTCGAGCTGACCGGCTTCGCCCGCGCCGCGGGATTGAGGCGACGGAGCCTGCGCGGCATGGTCTACAATCCGTTCCGGCGCGACTGGCGCCTCTCGTCGGACACTGGGGTGAACTACCTCTTCGCCGTGACGAAGCCGGAGGCTTAGGGTCGAGGCTCGCCTTTACGGGGCGGCGACTTGGGGCGGATTCCGGCCCTTCGGCGATCGCGATGCGATGGCAAGAATGCGCAAATAGCGGTCGTTCCCCGACCGCGTGGAGAACGGGTCAAATCGACCCCTCGCTGCCGTTCCTGGTCGGTCCCGGCACGGAAGGAAGTCGCTAAGAGCGGCCGTTCGCCTCCTAAAGGGCTCGCGAAGAGTGCTGTCCGCGGGATGTTTGCTCGTCGCGCACAAATCGCGCTCAATGGGGCGGCGTTCCGAATATCCTTCGGATGACTTCATCCGCGCCCGAATCGAAGTATCGGCCGTGGCTGAGCAAAATTCGCTGCGGCCGCCATGTTTGCACCCTTTCGATCGCCGCCTTCGCCTTTCGCCGCTGCAACAGCAGCGGCAGCCTCATCCCGAAGAATATTTGCCCGTAGGGATGATACATCCCAGCGAGCCTGGTCGCCGTTCGCCAAGGCTCGGAAACCTTCTCCAGTTCGAGGTTGATGATCGTATCAGTAAGTATCAGTGTCCTTGAAGCCTTGTGGAAGAAAATGAACTCCTTGAAGTACCCGCCAGGGAAAAGGAGTTGGTCGATCTCGAGGCGCCATTCTTCGGGCGCATTGGCGCTGAGGTCTTTTGTAAACTCGACATCCACGCGCCGTGCTCGCGCCCTTTGCCGCACGCGTGGCGAGGCCCACGAACTCGCATCGGGAAACGCCTTCGCCCACTCCCCGATATGCGCATAATGAAATTGATTGGGCGACACGAGATGACGCACCCTTCCTAACCTGCGCAACTCCTTGGCCAGTCCCTCGTCGAACTTGATCGGCGAATGGAGGAAGAGGTCGCCATTTGACAGGCGCACTACTGTCATTCGCGTCGTGAACGGAAGCGGCAGCCTCACTCCGGCGACAATCAAATATTCAAATGGGCCGTCGACGACGCCGATGTCCCGCGCGAGCGGCTTGTAGACGTTGATCGGCTCGTACAGAGACGCGCCCATATCGCAGACCCCTAAAGCGAAAGGTTTCGGACGCCGCCCCGTTGGGTTCGCAAAGTCAAGTACACGAGAGAATGCCAGTCAAAGCCGCCTCCACTCTCTATCAACCCATCAATTCGTACAAACCGTTTGCCTCACATATCGGGATCGCGGATGGGCCGTTCGAGCACGTGACGCTCTTTAGAATGAAGATGCCGTGGCCTTTCACGACGCGGATGACCATCGTTCAACTCGCGAGCGGCGACCTCTTCCTTCACTCGCCGATCGCCTTTGACGCCGCACTGGCAGCGCATCTTAAGTCGCTGGGCAGGGTCCGCCACCTCGTTTCGCCCAACAGAGGCCATTACGCGCATATCGGGGAGTGGACGCGGGCGTTTCCCGAAGCGATCGCCTGGGCCTCGCCGGGAGCGCGCGAGCGCGCGCGCTCTCAGCGCGTCGACGTGCAATTCCAGCGCGACCTCACGACGCAGGCCCCGGCGGATTGGCGGGACGAGATCAACCAGACGATCATTCCCGGCGCCGTCGTGGACGAAGTCGTGTTTTTTCACCGCGACTTCAAAACTCTGATCGTAGCCGACACGATCATGAATTTCGAAGCGGAAAGGCTACGCCAACCGTACCGGCTCATCGCACGACGCGTGGGCATATGCTCGCCGGGAGGCGGGATGTCCCCCGACCTCCGCTTGGCGTTCTGGCCAAAGAAGCGCGACGTGCGCAGCGCCTACGAGCAAGTCCTCTCGTGGGAGCCGGAGCGCGTGATTCTCAGCCACGGCCTTTGCTTCGAGGCGAATGGGGGCCGAGCAATCCGGCGCGCTTTTCGCTGGGCACTCGACGGCTGATCGCACACGGGCCAGCGGCCTCCTGGACCCGCGCCGGCCTGTGTGCGGCCTGAAACAATCATCAACCACTGCAACGGCATCGCTCACGATGCGCCCGTTTTCCTTGCGACAACGATCTCGCATGGAATGCCGAAGGGTGTAACGACATTTCGGTATTCGATCTTCCAGTCCGGGGCCGGGACCAGACGAAGGATTTCGATCGGGCGGCACCCGCCGACCAGCATGGGCGATACCGCCCGAAGGCCATTCCAGATATGCGTGATCATCCAGGGGATTGGCGTCGCACCGTTTGTTAGACTGACCAGACCGGCAAGCCCGCCAGCGGTCAACACGCGACGCGCTTCCCTCATGACCGCTCGCGCGTCGGCGTCGGAAAGGAGGTCCAGGACGAAAGTGCAGATAAATCTGTCGAAGGCGTCGTCCGGGCAGTCCATTCGGGCGACGCCGTCTGACTTTTCGACCTTGGCGCGCGCTCCGTAGCGCGCCATGCGCTCCCGTGCGATCCGCACCATCACCGTGCTGATGTCCCGGCCGACATGATCGCGTGCGACGGAAGGCGGGTTTCGAACAGTTCCTCGGCGAAGCGGCCCGTCCCGCAACCGAACTCTGTGACCGACCGGCACGTCCCGAGGTCGAGATCGCCGCAAGGTCATTCAGGGCGGGCGCCTCATAGAAAGTTTGCGAATCGAGCTTCTTTCCAAACCTGTCGTAGAAACGCTCGGCTTGCGTCGGTGAAAGGAGTCGCTCTGTCACTTCATCGAAATCCTTGTCCGACCATTCCTCGGGTTCCGGATGCAGCGCCGTGTGGATGCAGAATGGCAAACCGGGAGGGCAATCGCATGACAGCCGTCATCACTGGTCTCGCAAGACTGATGCTCAAACGATCTGAAGCCGGAAAGGCTACGTGTGGCGGACCCCACTTCGCCGAGGGCAGTCAGAAGTCGGGCAAAGCGGACGACCGCTCCGATGCGGATTCCTCCCCCTTCCCTAACGAACCCTGTAGGGCAGGGCTCCGCCCTTCGCGATGGTCTGTCGGTGCGTCGATCGATGCCCTGCTTGTCGGCCGGAGTCTTGCCATTGTGCGGCGACCATTTGGACGGCAGGACTCCGCGACGTTCACCGCGATCTGCTCGTCCGCTCTACGTCGTTTCACGACATTGAGTTCGGTAGCGACGAGCTTCCGCTCAGGGTCGAAAGCGGTCGAACTGATTGAAACGGCCGGGGCGACAATTGATTGCAGAAAATCAGAACTTTGGTTAAGCTTGCTCGATGGACAATTCCGCGCTTCCCCATCGCCTGGTGGCCTTCCGTCCCGGCGCTCTGACCGCCCCAAGGGGCGGAAGGGCTTGCGTAAAATTTTTCAGCGAAAATACCGTGTAACCCATTGATAAGTCTCGTTTCGGACGAGAGAATCCAAGGAAATCCAAGGAAATCCAACCCCCTTTTTCGGTGGTTTCCAAAGCCGAACAGGCGCCGGCCAAGAAATCCCAAACGGACCCCCGCCGCCGTCGGGAGGGACGCTAAGCCTGCTCGATCTCCAGGCTAGAGCAATGCGCAATCAGCCAGCGCCGGCCCGGAGTCATGCCCGCGCCAGCGGCATCGAGCCAAGCGATTGATCGAGCTATGAATTCCCGCTTGCGCGGGAATGACAATACGGCCGACTGCGATTCGATCTGAAAACGCCTTGCTCCAGGCGCGTCGACCCCAGCGTCACTTCCCGGGGCATTCCTTCTGCAGCCGCTCCATCGCCTGGGCGAAGCCGGTCAGCGAATAGGTGTCGATCGATTGATGCCCCCGGAGCGAGGCGGCCTTGATCACGAGCTTCGCGCCCTTGCGCATCTCGGCGATCAGCGCGCTCTCCTTCGCCGCGTTCTTGACCCAGAGGTCTCCGCCCTTCGGCAGCATCTCGAACGACGTCTCGTCGACCAGGGCGACCGGACCAGGGGGCATGGACGATTTCGACCTCGCGTCGGATTTCGCCGGCTTCTCGCCCGGCTTGGCGTCGGCCTTCGAATCGGCGGTCTCTCCCGACGCGATGTCGAAGCCCATGATGAACGACACTTCGTTGCGCACCCCCTCCGCCGGGCGGTCGGAGATGAAGGCGTAGCCGGGATCGCGCTTGAGGCTCGCCGGCTCGCGCGATTTCGGCTGCGCGAGGGTGTAGCAGATGCGTCCCTTGCCGACCTGGCCGACGAACACATTCCAGTCGCCGAAGCTCGCGACCAGGGAGGGCTTGGCGGCGTCGGCCGTCTTTCCCGCTTTGGCCGCGGGCGCGGCCTTGGCCTTGGATGGCTTCGTCAAGGCGGCGGCAGGCGGCGCGAGGGCGCAGGCGGCGCATGCGGCCGCAACAGCGAACCCGATCGCGCGAAGGGATGAAAGGACGAGACTCGTCATCACGAACAATCCTTTGAACCGGGCATGGGCCTCATGGCCCGCCCGGGCGGCGGGTTTCCCTGCCGTCCGATCCGGGCAAAATTCCGGCCTTTCGCCTTGCCGGCTTACGCTGGGGCTGCAATCCTGCATTTGGTTACTGAAAAATGAGTAAAGTTGGGAGCGAGTGCATGAAAGCCCTGATCTGTCCGTCGCTTGGGCCGGCGGAAAATCTGCGGGTCATGGAAGTCGAGGCGCCGGCCGCCGGGCGCGGGCGAGGCTGTGGTCGAAATCGCCTATGCCGGGCTCAACTTCTTCGACACGCTGATCATCGAGGGCAAGTACCAGGTGAAGCCCAAGCCGCCGTTTTCGCCCGGCGGCGAGTTCTCGGGCCGGGTGGTCGCGCTCGGGCCGGAAGCCAAGGGGTTTCAGGTCGGCGACCGGGTGATGGGGGCCTGCGCTTATGGCGCCGCGGCGGAGCGGATCGCGGTTCCCGCCAATCGCCTGGCGAAGATCCCCGATGGTCTCGCCCTCGACAAGGCGGCGGGCCTTTCGGTCGCCTACGGCACCTCGCTGCATGCGCTGAAGCAGCGCGCCGAGATGAAACCGGGCGAGACGCTGCTGGTGCTCGGCGCCTCGGGCGGGGTCGGGCTCGCGGCGGTGGAGATCGGCAAGGCGATGGGCGCGCGGGTGATCGCCGGCGCCTCCTCGGACGAAAAGCTCGCCTTCGCGCAGGCCCATGGCGCGGCCGAGACGATCAACACCGCGAGCGAGGACCTGCGCGCGCGCCTCAAGGAGATTGCGCCCAAGGGCGTCGACGTCGTCTACGATCCGGTCGGCGGCGCGCTCACGGAACTCGCGCTGCGCTCGCTCGCCTGGAAGGGAAGGCTTCTGGTGATCGGCTTCGCGTCGGGCGAGATTCCGAGGCCCCCGCTCAACATTCCCCTGCTCAAGGGCTGCGATATCCGGGGCGTCTACTGGGGCGAATTCACCGCCCGCGAGCCGGAGGCGCATCGGGAGAACCTGACCCAATTGATGGACTGGGCCAGATCGGGCGCCCTGAGCGTCCATGTTCACGCTAAATACGCGCTGGCGGACTATCGGCAGGCCTTCGAGGCGATCGCGAAACGCCAGACGCTCGGCAAGACACTGCTCAAGGTGGGCGCGGCCGCGGATTAGAGCGCGCTGCGAAAAAGTGGCAGCCGGTTTTTCGCGAAAAAGCGCGCGAACTCAAAGGAATCGAGAGCCTGCTGCGATTCCATGGAAACGCAGCAGGCTCTACGGCGCGCCGCAAGCGGGAAGGCGAGATTAGAACAACCTCTGACCGACAAACTCGCCCTCGGCCATGCCGCCCGGGCAGGCGAACAGCCCGCCGCCGGTGTGAGTGGTAAACTGGTTGAGCGCGTCGAGCTTGGCCATGTTCTCGTAGATCTTGATGAACCCCTGCCTCGGGTCGCGCTGATAGCAGATGAAGAATAGGCCGGCGTCGTACATCATGCCCTGACGCCAGGGCGGCCAGCGCTCCGCGGTGAACCGGACGCCGTCGTTGTAGGAATAGGGCCGGCGGAAAATCTGCGCCCCGCCGTTGGTCGCCGCCGCTCCGAGCCGCACATGGGAATTGTCGGCGATGAGGGGATTGCCGTCCGCGTCGACGCGGTCCAGGTCGAGAGCGTCGTGTTCGTTGGTCTTGCCGATCGGCGCGCCGGAATATTTGCGCCGCCCGATCACCTGCTCCTGAAAGTCGATCTCCGAGCGATCCCAATGCTCGAGCGAAATCCGGATGCGCCGCGCGACGACGTAAGCTGCCGCCGCGCATCCAGTCCGGCCCTTCGTCGCCGACCCAGACGACGTCGTCGAAGCTCCTTGGACTGTCAGGCGTGACGTCGTCGCCGGCGCGGCGAGGATTGCTGGTTCCGTCCTTGAAGCCCATCAAGTTGCGCGGCGTTTCGTCGCTGCGGCGCCTGCGGCAGAAAGCCGGCCTGGCCCCAACGGAACTAGCGTCGCGCCATACGACAGGCGGGCCAGCTCCCGGACGGCGTGGAAGGCGACCATCGGATCGTCCGCGCACGCCTGGACCGAGATGTCGCCGCCCGTTTGCGCGCGGGTCGAGTTGATCGCCGTTGAATTTCGGCAGGTCGACGAGCGCCGCCGGCCGCCTGGCCGCGAGGCCGTAACGGTCGGCTCCGTCCTTGACGAACAGCCCGGCGCCGAAGCCGAAGGTGATGGTGAGCCGCCCGGGCGACAGGCCAAGCGCGGATCCGCCGTCCGGCCCTTCGACCGAGAGGTCCTGTCCGCAGGTCGCGCGCGGTCTCGCCGGCCGACATGCGCGCCGCGGCGTCGGTCCAGACCTCGCAGCATCGTCCTGAGGTCGTCGCGGCTTTTGGCGAGGCAATCAAACGCCGCGAAGTAGCTGTGCGTCTGCTGCGGCGTGGCGATTCCGCCCTGATGCGGGCCAAAGAACGGCTCGCGGAGCGCGGCTTCGCCTGGCGAGACTGGCGTCGCGGCGCGCGACAGGCGTCGCCGCGCCGGCGCTCGCCAGCGCGCCGCCCGCCCCGACCAAGGAGACCGCGCCGGGTCGGACCCGCTCCCTTTTCCCGAGAACGGGCAGCTCACTTCGCCAAGACGAGCGTGTTGTTCTCGTCCTCGACAAAGTAGAACCCGTCGCCGGCCGGCGTCAGGGCGATGCCGAACAGGTCGCCGCTGCCGGGCGGCTTCTGCGCCTTGTTCGGGTCGATCCACCGCGCCTTGATCTGCTCGCCGCTGACCGGATCGACCTCGACGACCTGGCCGTTTTGCGCGTTGATCACCAGGAGATGCCCGTTCGGCGCCCAGGCCATGGCGAGCGGACGCTGCAGCAGGCCGTCCTTGGTGACGGTTCGGCCGAGCGCCCGCGCTATGATCGCGGGTCGTCGCGTCCCAGATCGCGGTGATGCGGTTGCCGGTCGCGTCCGAGACGTAGAGCGTGCCGTCGGCGGCGAGCGCGAGACCCGTCGGCCCGATCACGAAGACGTCCTTGTTCGGCTGCGCGCCAAAGCCGCTGCCGACCACGGTCTGCCTCACCACCGAAGGCGGCTGGCCGTTCTTGATCGCAAGGTCGATGCGCAGGACCGTCTGCTCGTTCACGACCCGCGGATCGCCGTCGGGAGAGCCGACGCCGAAACCGGCGTTGCTGACGAAAATCGAGGCGGTGTCGCCGTTGTCGACCGTCGCCATGTTGCCCCAGGGCATGTTGATGTCCTTGTTGGCGATGACGCTCGCCACCTTGCCGTTGGCGTCGAGCACGATCAGACAGCCAGGCCCCTTGGTCCGGGTGGTGCCGTCGGCGCTCGGCGCGCTGCCGACGATCACCCAGCCCGACTTGAGCATGGTCATCGCCGTCGTCAGACCAATTCCGCCCGGACAGCCAGCGAGGTTGCGCGGCAGCGAGGCGAAGGTCGTGAGCTTCTTCGTCGTCGGATTGAAGGCGACGATCGTCGTCCCGAGCCCTTGCAGGTTGCCGTCGTTGTTGAAGTTGGTGATGAGGACGTCGTCCTTCTGCGATGACGCCGGCGGAGACCGGAGCGACGACGATCGCGTAAGGGTTCTGGTCGCCGTTCTCCGGCACCGTGCTGGTGAGCGTCGTCTGGCGATGAATGCTGTCGAGGAAGCGCGCCGATTGCGCGGCGACGGCGTGAGCGCAGGGCGAAAGCGCCGCGGCGAGCGCGCCCGCGCAGACGGCGCGCCGCCACCGCGCCCTCGTCTCGGACGTCAGGTTCGTCATGGCAGGTCGCTCCTTTATTTCGAGCGCCGCAACGCTCAATGGCTCGATCGGGAATTGTGCGATCGCGTCGAGGGGGAAGGCTCGCGCCGCCGCGTCCTGGTCGGCGCGCGGATAGGCCATGACGGCGCCCTCGACGCTGAGCCAGACGTCATCGCCGCTTCTCGGCGCGCGATATCCCGGAACGAGGCTCATGACCTTCGTTGCGCTCCGCTTCCAGTTCGAGAAACACGCTGGCGTCGTGGCCGTAAAATGTGACCGATCAGAACCCTGGCCCGCGGCGCGTCCGCGTCCGGCTTTGAGAGGAAGCGGATCTGCTCGGGCCGAACCATCACGCTCGCGAGGCCCGTCCGGCGCGGGACGCGCGACCGGGAGACGCCCGAGCGCGCAGATCGCCACGCCTCCCCTGACCGTCCCCGGCAGGATCACCGCCTCGCCCACGAAGCGCGCCATGGCGATGTCGACGGGCTGGCGATAGAGGATTTCCGGCGCCGCGATCTGCGCCAGCACGCCGCCGCGCAGAACGGCGACCTCGAAGTCCCATCGCAAGCGCCTCCGCCTGATCGTGCGTGACGAGCAGGGCCGTCGCGCCCGAGGCGGCGAGCGCGGCCGAGACCGCCTGGCGCGTCTCGACCCTGAGCGCGGCGTCGAGCGCGGAGAAGGGCTCGTCGAGCAGCACCAGTTTCGGCGCCGGCGCGAGCGCGCGAGCCAGCGCGACACGCTGCTGCTCGCCGCCGGAAAGCTGATGCGGCGCGCGGCTCGCGTAAGAGGCGGGCAGATCGACGCTGGCCAGGAGCGCTTCCACCCTCGGTCGGTTGCGACGCTCGGCCCGCGGCAGTCCAAAGGCGACATTGTCGCCGACCGAAAGGTGGGGAAAGAGCGAGCCTTCCTGCGCCACATAGCCGATGCGGCGCTTTTCCGGCGCCACGTGGACGCCAGGGCCGGACACGATTTGCCCGTCGATTTCGATCGAGCCGGAATCCGCGCGCTCGAAGCCCGAGAGGAGTCTGAGCAGCGTCGTCTTGCCGCTTCCCGACGCGCCGAGGACCGCCACCAGCGAACCGGGCGCGACCTCGAGATCGACGCCGCGCAGAACCGGCGTCGCCGCGAAGGCCTTGGTCAGCCGCTTGACGGAAAGGCGAGCCATCGTCAGCCCCAGCCGGCGAACGCCGCGCGGCTCAGCCGGTTGGCGAACAGCCAGGTGACGGCGAGCGACAGGCAGAGCATCAGCGCGGCGAACGGCGCGGCCGCCGCAAAGGCCACCGACGACGTGTTGGCCCAGACTTCCGTCGCCAGCGTCCGCGTCCCGATCGGAGAGAGGAGCAGGGTCGCCGTCAATTCGGTCGAGACGAAGATGAACACGAGCGCCGCGCCGGCGCCGAGACCGTGGGCGGCCAGAGGGCGCGACGACGCGCCAGGCGACCGACGCGCCGTTCTGGCCGAGCGAACGCCCGACTTCCTCGAGGCCCGGCGGAATTTGCGTGAGCGTCGCCCGGACGCTGACGAGAGCAAGCGGCAGAAAAAGGATCGCATAGGCGACGACCAGCAGCGCCGGGCTCTGATAAAGGGGGCCGACCCACTGCACCGTGAGCGAAATGAGCGCCAGCGCGACGACGATCCCCGGCACGCCCTGCGCCAGATAGGCGGCGCGCTCCATGAGCGCGGTCCATGGGCTCGGGAAGCGAACCGCGAGATAGCCGATCGGCGCCGCCAGCACGAGCGCGGCCGCTGCGCCGAACAGCCCGTAGCCGATAGAATTCAGCGCCGCGCGGATAAGCTCGGGCGCGGTCGGCGCGACGGGCGAGGTCGCCGCCTGCGCATGCTGGAAGAGCCAGAAGCCGATCATCCCGATCGGGACGCCGACCGTCGCGGCCACCAGCGCGCCGAGCACGCCAAGGACGGGCAAGCGCGACCAGCCAAGGGCCGCCGGCGCGCTCACGCGTCTCGCTCCCGCCCCGACGCGCGCGTAGCGCGCATCGCCGCGCACCCGGAATTCCGCAAACACCAGCGCAAGGCAGAGCGCGACGAGAACGAGCGCGATGAGCGAGCTCTCGGGGCCGGCGAGTCCGGTGCGGTATTGGGCATAGAGTTCGGTGGTGAATGTACGGAAGCGCAACAGCGCGAAAGCGCCAAACTCGGTCAGCGTATTGAGCGCGACAAGAAGCACGCCGCCGAGCAGGGCGGGTCGAAGCTGCGGAAGGACGACCCGCAGGAAGCATCCGCTGGCGCTCTCGCCCAGCGAGCGCGCGGTCTCCTCGAGCGCGGGATCGAGTCCGCGCAACGCCGCGGCGACCGGCAGATAGACCAGCGGAAAATAGGCGCAGGTCACCACAAGCAGCGCGCCGGCGAAATCCTGGAGCGCATTGCTCATCGAAACCCAGGCGAAGCTGGTGACGAAGGGCGGGATGGCGAGGGGCGCCGCAATGAGCGCGGACCACACGTTTCGTCCGGGAACATCCGTGCGTTCGACCACCCACGCCGCGGCGGTTCCGATAATTGCGCTGGCCAGCGACGCTGCGATGACGAGCGACACCGTATTGAAAAGGAGCGTTGCGACGAGCGGACGGATCAGGAGATCGACGGCGTCGCGGAAATCGACGCTGGCGGCTTCAATGACGGTATAGAAGATCGGCAGGAGGATGAGCGTCACGCCCAGGAGCGCAGCGGCGATGAGCGCCGCGGGCGGGCGCGCAAGAGCGGCGCGAACGCCGACCGCTTCGACCCCGCCCGTGCTTGCGCCCGCAACCGCCGCCATCAAATAAGCCCCGCCTCGCGAAGCAGTTTCGCGGCGTCGCGATCGTCCCCGATCTGCTTGAGCGTCAAGGCCGGCGGCGACAATTCGCTCATCGGCTTCAGCGCCGGGTTGGCGGCGACCCCGGCCGCCAGCGGGTACTCGAAGGTGATGTCGAGCTTGGCCAGCATCTCCTGCGCCGGCTTGCTCACCAGGAAGGCCAGGAACTTCTGCGCCGCGGCGGGATTGCGTGAAGTCTTCAGCACCGCCGCGCCGGAGACATTCATCAGGCCGCCGACGTCGCCGCCGGCGAAGTGATGGATGGCGCTCTTCATGTGGTCGGCGCCCTTTTCGGCGCTGAGCCGGGCCCAGTAGTAATTATTGATGATTCCGACCGCCGCGGCGCCGCGGTCGACCGCCGCGGCGACGCCCTCGTCGTCGTCGAAAATGGCCGCGTTCTCGCGCAGGCCCTTCAGCCAATCCAATGCGGCCTGCCGCCCTTTCAGCGCCGCGACGGCCCCGACCAGCGGCAGGAAATCGGCGTCGGTCGGCGCGATCGCCAGCTTGCCCTTCCACTCGGGCTTGGCAAGATCGAGCAACGAGGCGGGCAGCTCCGCCTCCTTGATCATGTCCTTGTTGAAGACGAGGACATTCTCCCGCGCCAGCACGCCGACCCAGTCGCCGTTCGAGCCGCTGTCAGCCGCCGGGACGCTGGCCAAAGTCGCGGGCGCCACTTTCGCCAGGAGCCCCTTTTCCGACAGAAGCTCGAGTTCAGGCGAATTCTCGGTGAAGAACACGTCGGCATGGGACGATGCGCCTTCCTTCACGAGCTCGCTTGCAAGCTCCGGCGCTTCGCCGGAATGAACCTTGACGTCGATGCCGGTTTCCTTCGTGAACGCCTTGGTCAAGAGGTCGACCGTCTGTTCGTGCTGGGCCGAGTAGAGGTTCAGCGTCACCGCGGCCGCGGCAGGGGTCACGAGCCCGCCGAACAGCCCCAAAGCGGCGAACGCGGCGACGCCAGACCTCCCGGCGCCATGGCGGCGAGACCGCGCACCGATTCGACCAAATGGCATTCAGTTCACTCCTTCGAACGGGTTGAGCGTCTCGAGACGGTGAGGAATGTCTGCCGGTTCCAGGCGCTGGGCCCCCGCCCGGCGCGCGCCGCGGCAAAATGGGGGCTTCGCGATCGCCTTGACCCGTCAGGAACAGACGCCGCAGCCCCGAGATCGGACCAAGCTGACGCGGACGGGGCGGCAAAAGCTCGCAGTCTGGATCGACTAAATCCTCTGGCACGAGGGGCTCAGGAATAGCCTCGCACCTTTACCGACGCCTTAGAATACCGACAAGGCTGGTCCGTGTATTTTAAAACCCTTTCAATTTGAAATGGTTCTAAATCGCCTAGTCGCTGCCTCGGCCAGCGTGGCTCCGACGGTTACTGCCGTCCATGGATCATTGGACGGAGCGGTGAGCGCCGCTCACAGGCGACCCTTCGACCTCACTGCAAGCGCGGGCGCTTCAGGAAGGACGAGCGGTCGGCCGAACGCACGCGCAAGCCCATCGCCCGGCCGTCGCGGACGATCTCGACCGGAATCTCGACCCCTGCCGGGCCCCGGCTCCAGACCTTGCGATAAAAATCGCCAAGGCTTTCGATCTCGGCCCCGCCGACGCCGGCGAGAACGTCGCCGCGGCGGAGCCCTGCTTCGGCGGCCGGCCCGTTTTCGGCCACGCTCGCGACGATGATCTCATCGCCATTCTCGGCTGAAAAAACGCCAAGCCACGGGCGCGCCGGCTTGTTGACCCGGCCGTATGTCAGGAGATCGTCCAGGATCGGCGGCAGAAGATCAATCGGCACGATCATGTTGATGTCGCGGGGGCCCGCGCCGGTGCTGAGCTGCTCGACATGCAGCGAGCCGACGCCGATCAGCCTGCCGTCACGGTCGATCGCGCCGGCGCCGCCCCAGAACGGATGGGCGGGCGAGGTTAAGATCGCCTCGTCGAGGAGATATTCCCAATAGCCGGCGAATTCCTGTTTTCCGACGATCATCGCCCGCACGGGCTTCGTCCCCGCGCCGGCCGCCACGGTTACGGGATCGCCGAGCTTCGCCTCGCTCGAACGGCCAAGCTCGAGCGCCGGACGGTTGAGATCGCCCAAAGCCTGAACGAGGCCGAAGCCGGTCTCAGCATCGATGGCGAGCGCGTGAGCGGGGGTGACCCGGCCATCCGCGTCGGCGAGCCAGACGTTCTCCGCCTCGGTGATCAGATAGCCGATCGTCAGCACGAGACCGTCGTCGCGGATGACGACCCCGCTGCCCGAGCGCTGCTCCCCCAGCGCCTGGGCAGTGAAAGCGTCCTCCGGAATCTGCGCCTGTACGGTCACGATGGATTTCAGCGCGCGGTCCAGAGTGGAGCTGCGTCCGCCGTTCAGCGGGCCGGATTGGGGTTGGTCAGGTCGCCGCTTCTCGATCATCGGCGCTATCCTTTCGGCTTTAGGGAGCGGTTCAAAAGGTGACTGCCGTCGGCGCGCGGCAAATCGCCGGCGATCGCCAACAAGACGGGATATGGCGCAGAATTGTGGCGCAGTTCGTTCCCTTCCCGCCGGCGCTGACCCGCAACGGTCGAGAGAGCGGGCGGATGGCGACCGGGTGGGAGCCCGGATCAGCCCCGCTCCATGGACTGGCTGCGCTCGATAAGCACTGACTGGAGATATTGCCCGTACGCGCTTTTGCCGAAGCGCGCGATCAGGCGCTGGAACTGGGCGACGTCGATGAGGCCGAGGTCGAAGGCGATTTCCTCCGGGCAGCTGATCTTGGTCCCTTGCCGCTGCTCGAGCGTCCTGACGAAGCTCGCCGCGTCAATGAGCGAATCCGGCGTTCCGGTGTCGAGCCAGGCGTAGCCGCGTCCCATCCGCTCGACGCTTAGCGTCCCGGCTTCGAGATAGACGCGATTGACGTCGGTGATCTCGTACTCGCCGCGCGCCGAGGGCTTCAGCGCCTTGGCGATCTCGACGACGCGGGAATCGTAGAAATAGAGGCCGGTCACCGCCCAGTGCGACCTGGGGACCGCGGGCTTCTCCTCGATCGAGACCGCGCGGCCGCTCGAATTGAACTCGACCACGCCATAGCGCTCGGGATCGGGCACGTGATAGGCGAACACGGTCGCGCCGCGCTCGCGGCCCGCCGCCCGCCGAAGCTGCTCGCTCAAGCCCGCGCCGTAGAAGATGTTGTCGCCGAGCACCAGCATCGCCGGGCCGCCGGCGACGAATTCCTCGCCGATCACGAAAGCCTGCGCGAGCCCGTTGGGCTCCGGCTGCTCCGCATAGTCGATCCGGATGCCCCATTCCGAGCCGTCGCCGAGCAGGCGGCGGAACATCGGCAGGTCATGGGGCGTCGAAATGATCAGCGTCTCGCGGATCCCGGCCAGCATGACGACCGAGAGCGGATAATAGATCATCGGCTTGTCGTAGACGGGGACCAGCTGCTTCGAGACCGCGAGCGTGATCGGATGCAGCCTTGTGCCGGCGCCGCCGGCCAGAATGATGCCCTTCATCGCTCCGCCTTACGCCACGGTGCCGGCTTCGGCGATGACGCCAAGGCGTTCGCCGGAATAGACCTTGTCTCTCAGCGGGCGCCACCACCATTCGTTGTCGAGATACCAGCGCACTGTCTTCTCGATCCCGCTCTCGAATGTTTCCTGCGCGCGCCAGCCAAGCTCCCGCTCGAGCTTGGTTGCGTCGATCGCGTAACGCTGATCGTGTCCCGGCCGGTCGGCGACGAAGGCGATGAGGGCTTCGTGCGGGCTCAGCGTCGGGCGAAGCTCGTCGAGGATGGCGCAGATGCGCTTGACGACGTCGATGTTGCGCCGCTCGTTGCGGCCCCCGACATTGTACTTTTCGCCGATCCGGCCCTGCGCCACGATCAGGTCGAGCGCCCGGGCGTGGTCATCGACATAGAGCCAGTCGCGTATGTTCGAGCCCGCGCCATAGACCGGCAGCGGCTTGCGATGCAGGGCGTTGAGAATGATCAGCGGAATGAGCTTCTCGGGGAAATGATAGGGGCCGTAATTGTTCGAGCAGTTCGAGATCACGGCGGGAAAGCCATAGGTGCGCGCCCAGGCCGAGACGAGGTGGTCCGCCGCCGCCTTCGAGGCGGAATAGGGCGAGCTTGGATCGTATCGCGTCTCTTCCACGAACGCGCCATCGGGCCCAAGCGAGCCGTAAACCTCGTCGGTCGAGACATGCAGGAAGCGGAACGCGTCGCGCCGCGACCCCGGCAGCGCCTGCCAATAGGCTCGCGCCGCCTCGAGCATGGAGAACGCGCCGACCACGTTCGTCTGGATGAACGCGTCGCTGCCCGTGATCGAGCGATCAACGTGGCTTTCGGCTGCGAGATGGATCACGTGGTCGGGAGCGAAGGTCTCGAACGCCTCCGTCACCGCGCGCCGGTCGCAGATGTCGACCTTGGCGAAGCGATAGTTCGGCGCATTGTCGATCGCAGCCAGCGACTGCAGATTGCCGGCGTAGGTGAGCGCGTCGAGATTGAGCACGGAGGCGCCCTCGCCGACCAGGCGCCGGCACACCGCCGAGCCGATGAATCCCGCGCCGCCGGTCACGAGCACTTTGCGCTGCATGAAGACCCCCGGTGAGTTTTGAGTTGCGATTCGCCAGGCGCGCGCCCCGCGCCGGCGATCATGGCAGAAGGCGGGCGCATGAGACGACCACCGACTGGCGCCATTCCGGCAGCCTCAAGCCGTATACGCGACTGAGCTTTTCGTTGTCGAGGCGGGAGTTGGCGGGCCTTCGGGCGGGGGTCGGGTAATCGGCGGTCGCAATGCGCTTGACGCGGGTCTGTCGCCGGCCGCGCGCCGCCGCCTCGTGAAATATGGCTTCGGCGAAATCCGCCCAGGTCGCCTCGCCCGATCCGGTCATGTGAAAGACGCCCCGCAACGCCGGCGATGAATCCTCCTTGACCCGTGCGGCGATCGCGATGAGGGCGTCGGCGATGTCGAGCGCCGACGTCGGATTGCCGCGCTGGTCGGCGACGACGCCGACCTCGTCGCGCGTCTCGTTGAGTCTCAGCATGGTGCGGAGGAAATTGGCGCCGAACGGGCTATAGACCCAGGCGGTGCGCAGGATGACGCTATTCTCGCAGCGCTCGGCGACCCGCTTCTCGCCGGCAAGCTTGGAGCGCCCATAAGCCCCGGTCGGCCCGGTCGGATCGTCCTCCCGATAAGGCCGGTCGAGCGCGCCGTCGAAGACGTAGTCGGTCGAGAGGTGCAACAGGGGAACGCCGAGCCGCGCCGCAGCCTCAGCCACATGCCCCGCGCCTTCGCCGTTGACCTGGGTTGCGAGCGCCTCTTCCGCCTCCGCCTTGTCGACCGCGGTATAGGCGGCGGCGTTGACGATCGCGTCGGGGCGCGCCGCCTCCAGGCCAGCAAGAACGGATGCGCGGTCAATAAGATCGAACTCCGGGCGCCCGAGCGCCACGACCTCGGCCTTGTCGCCGGCGCGCTCGATGAGCGAGGTCGCAACCTGGCCCTTCGATCCGGTGACCGCGATCCGCATCATTCGAACAGGTCCGGCGCGTCCTTGAGCCTGGGCCATCGGCGGTCCTTGTCCGACAGAACGGGGCCTCCGGCCAGCGGCGGCCAAACGATTCCGATCGCCGGATCGTCCCAGGCGATTCCGCGGTCGCTGGCGGCGGAATAGGGCGCGGTCGTTTTGTAGAGGACCTCGCAGTCAGGCTCCAAGGTGATGAAAGCGTGCGCGAATCCGATCGGCACCAGCAACTGGCGCCAGTTCTCAGCCGAGAGTTCGACGGCGACATGCCGGCCGAAGGTCGGCGACGAGCGGCGGATATCGACCGCGACGTCGAGGATGCGGCCGCGCGCGCAGCGCACGAGCTTGTCCTGCGCGAACGGCGGCGTCTGGAAGTGCAATCCGCGCAGGGTGCCGGCCGCAGCCGAAAAGGAATGGTTGTCCTGGACGAAAGTGAAATCAAGGCCCGCCTTGTCCCAGTCGGAGCGGTTGTAAACCTCGGAGAAGAACCCTCGGGCGTCGCCGTGCTTCTTCGGCGTCACGACCTTGACCGCTGGAATTGCGGTCTCTTCCACCTGCATCACGGACCCCGTCCTTCGCCCGGCCGCTCCGGGCGCGGCCCTTCTGCCAGAACCCGCCGCGCGCGGCCACCCTCAAATCGTCCTCATGGTTCGAGCGAGCGTCTTAGCAAGACGGCCCTATCGGAGCGTTGGACCAAACTGACACTTCCTTCATCTTCCGGCCGCGGAACAGCGCGATCATCTTCTTGCAGAAAATCAGAAATCAAGGTAAGCTCTCCCTATGAACAATCCTACGCTTGCGCATGGGCTCGACTGCCGGCGCGCGCTTTGGCGCCGCCACCTCGGGCCAAAGCGCGCGAGCAATTTTTTTTCGCGGAAAATCCAGCGTAACCCCTTGAAAAGGCTCATTTCGGACGAAGGAATCCAAGGAAATCCAAGCTTTTCCAACCCCCAAAAACGAGGGTTTTCGCAGCGAAACGCCGAGCAGCCAAGAAAACCCAAATCGATCGGGTGAGCTTCCCCTCGGGAGGTCCGAAGGCCACCTGAGCCGGCTTAATCCAAATAACCGTCTTGGTCACGTAAAATTAGAATCGATGGGGAGCTCCCGCTCACACCCGGGCGCGCGCGAACTTCTGGAAGGCGCGGGCGCGGTGCGACAGGGCAAGCGAGCCGTCGGCGGGAATGCCGTGCTTTTCCTCCGAACTCATCTCGCCGAAGGTGCGTTGATGGCCGTCCGGGCGGAAGATGGGATCGTAGCCGAACCCAGCCGTCCCACGCGGCGGAAAGACGAGGGTTCCGTCCACCCGGCCCTCGAAGGTTTCGACCGCGCCGTCCGGCCAGGCGAGCGCCAGCACGCTGACGAAAGCCGCCCGCCACGGCTGCGGCGCGCCCCGCGCTTCAAGTTCGCTCTCGACGCGGGCCATCGCGGCGCTAAAATCCTTGCTCTCGCCCGCCCATCGCGCCGAATAGATCCCGGGCGCGCCCTCGAGCGCCTCGACGCAAAGCCCGGAATCATCGGCCAGCGCAACCATGCCCGACGCGCGCGCGGCCGCTTCCGCTTTCAGGACAGCGTTGTCGCGGAAGGTCGACCCCGTCTCCTCGGGCTCATCGAGACCGAGCGCGCCCGCGCCGAGCGTCTCGACGCCGTAGGGGGCGAGCAGTTCCTCGATCTCGCGCAGCTTGCCGGCGTTATGGGTGGCGACGACGAGCGGTCCGGCGAGACCGCCTCGCGCGCCTGAACTCGGGCCTCCGCCGCTCAACGGACGATGATCTTGTAACGTTGGCCGGGAAGGATCGCAGCGTCCCGCTCGAGGCCGTTGAGAATCAGGAACTGATCGAGCCATTGCGGCAAAAAGCCCATCCGCGCGGCAAGCGTTTCAGCGGTGTCGCCAGTCGCCGCCTGGACTACCCTGATCTTTTCCGGCGCGGCCAGCGCCGAGTCCTGCGCGTTGACCAGACGGAACGAATTGAGCGAGGCCATGAAGCGCGAATCGACGGCGGGCGAAAGATCGTGGGCGGCGTAAATGAGGCGATAGAGACGCCCGTTCAGGCGCACAGCTCCGAGGCGGAAGCTCCACTGGTCGCCGCGAGCGACCGCCGTGGCCGCCTCCAGGCCGTCGATCTTCTTCGATTCGATCGACGTCGTCTTGACGCCGTCGATCCAGTCCGAACCGATGGCGCTGGTGACCGAGGTCGATTCCGGGATCGTGATGCTATCGAGGCGCAACGCCTCGCCGCTCGCCTGGCCGCTTGCGTCGCCGACGCCGATCAGCGCGGCCGTCTGATTGTCGAGCGTGAAGCCCTGGGGCGCGTCAAAGGCGAAACCGAGTTTCGGATGAATGAAGGCGTTGTCACGCACCACGCCCTGGGCGGGATCGTCGCCGAAGGCGACGCCGTCTATCGCGGCAAGATACGCATCGCGGCCGACTTCGCCGGTCCCTGGCGCGCCGAATTGGCGGGCCGTTGCGGTCGCCTGGGCGATGCGCTCCGGGGTCGAAGGGTGGGTCGCCATCATGTCGGGGCGATTGGCGGAGCCTGCGCCCGAGACCGAAGCGCGAAAGGCGCTCCACTCGCCAAGCGCGGTGAGGAACCGAGCCGCGCCGTAGGGGTCGTATCCGGCGCGGGCGATGGTCTTGATGCCGATCTGGTCAGCCGCGAATTCCTGCGCGCGGGAAAAGCGGGCGATGGCGAGCTTCGAACGCGCCTCGACTTCGTCCTGAGCCTCGCGCTGGGCGAGCAATTGCGAATTGACGCGCGAAAACAACGCGGTCGTCTTTTCGAACTCGGCCCGCTGGGCTGCATGGCGCGCCGTGATGTGGCCGATCTCATGCGCCATGACGGCGGCGATTTCAGACGTATCGTCGGCGAGCGCGAGAAGGCCGCGGGTGACGTAAATATCCCCCGAGGGCAGGGAGAAGGCGTTGACGATCGGCGAGTTCAGCACTGTGACGCGGTAGGTCTGGCCTGGCGCGTCCGTCGCCGTCGCCAGTTTCGCGAGAACCCCGTCGAGATAGGCCTGGGTCACCGGCGCCGAATAGACGCCGCCGAACGCCTCGATTAGCCGCCTTCGTTCGGGACTGGGCTTCTCGGCCAAGGACGGCCGCGGCGCGGGCAGAGGCGCGACGCTCACCGCGGCCGGGCGCGGATCGTTCGGCGAGCAGGCCGCCAAGCCGAGCGTTAGCAAAGCCGCCAACGCGATCATAACGCGCCGCCCGCGCCAGGAAGCAAGCATGCGCCCCAGATTGTCCGGCCGGCCGCTCATGGATCCGGTTTCACTTCTCCTGGCGCATCGACGTGACGCGCAATCTCGATCATCGCCGGATCGTCGACCTCGATTCTCGGACCGAACCGATCATCGAGGGCGCCGCGGGCCCTGATCGTCTGCCCGACCAGCCCGCCGACCGGCCGTCCCTCTCGCGCCAAGGCTGTCTCCAGCTTTCGCGCGACCACGATCGTCGGACCATCGCGGGGGACAACCTCAAGATAAAGGCGGGAGCGCGCAAATCCAACCCTTCGCACCATGCCCTCGATCACCACAAATCGGCCGGACCGGCGGCGCAGCTCCGCCAAGTTGGACGATTGTATCACGGCAAATGCGGGGTCACGCCATATTCCTAGTCCGCCTTGGCGCGCGCTATCCTCGATTGTCAGCCGCTCCGCGGCGCATCCGCGCGTCTCGAACTCCGGTCGGACGCGCGCGTAGCCCGCCCTCAGCAGCGCCGCGGCCGTCGAATCGGCCGACCCATCGGGGGGATTTGGGACAATGAGGTCGGCGACGGTCCTGCCCCAACGATCGGTTCCCCCGGCCAACAGGATAAGGTCCGCCCCCCGGCCGACCAATCGTTCGCTCAGGAAATCGCGCGCAGCCTTCGCGATTTGGGGCGCGCCTCGATCAGCGTTGGGCGCGTCCAACCCGCCAAGCCTTACGGTTCTGCCGTCGCTCAACCCAATATCGAGGCGCTCATCGACGCTGACCGCGTGAACGCGCCCGCCCGGCCGGCCGCAAGCCGCGAGGGAGGGGGAGGCGAGAACGGCGGCGGCGAGCGCGGCGCAAGCGCCGCAGAGCCGCCGGGCGCGCGAGACGGACGCGCCGCGGCGGTGCGCGAAGCGGAAATTCATGCTAAGGGCATGCCGCGAGGCGGCTCGCCTTGTCCACAGGCGTTTGTTGGCGGCCAAGGCGTTGATCGAGGGTCCCGGTAGCTCAGCTGGATAGAGCACAGGTTTCCTAAACCTGGGGTCAGAGGTTCAAGTCCTCTCCGGGACGCCAACAATTGCAATAACTTAGGACCATATCGACCGATCGAGTAGGCCTTCATAAAGCATCGGGGACACACCGGGGACACACAGCCACACTGCCGCGCCAACTGAGCCTCTATGTCCTACCGGATAAAAAAGTATAATAACTCTTTAGAGAGTTTAGTCTTTTAATAGCGTCACGAAGCATCTCACCGCCTTTATTCTTCTGAGGGGGTATGGGAGGAGCTAAAAACCATCACACCGTCACACCCTTGATATATAAAGAGTTTTTGTTTTTATGATTTTAGAGACCTCAGGCTTTAAAATTCGTGAAAACACCTGAGTTATCAAGGGTGTGATGGGCGTGATGCCGATGAAGACGCAAAAACCCATCACCAATCGCTAAGGTCTGGCCAGGACTGCCGCCATTTGCGCGGCCGGGCGTCGGCAGAAAGATCGGCGGCGCGGCGGGCTTCGCGCAAGGCGGCGATTGTCGCGTGCCAGACTTTGAGCGAGGTCTCGCCGGAGAGGACGGAAGACAATTGGTTGTGCAGTTTCTCAACCTCGTGCGGCGGCAGACCAAAGCGCAGATCGGAAAACGCGGCGGAGGCCCAGAGACGTGCGAGTTCGGCCGTATTGACGGCTTGAAGGGTCCGGCCGTCGTCGAGTGCGGCCGCCCTGCGCTGTTCAGCTCTGCGCTTCGAGCGTTCGGCTTTGAGCTGCGTCGTGCGGAACTGCCGGTCGCGCGGCGGGGGAATGAGGCTGAAAGGTCGCGCGTATGGATTTATTCCGCCTGGCCGGTCTTCGATCGCCATAGCTCCTCGGCCTGCAACGCCCGCTTCACTTTCAGGAGCGCCGTCTCTTCGTCGTAGCGGCGACTGAGGACCAGCGCGGCGGCCCATAGGCATTGGTCGAACGCCCGCGGGGTCAATGCGTCGGGCTCGACTTTGGCGACGTCGCGAAGCCACGCGCAAGCACGCGCCAGGTCGTGGCTCTCGAGGGCGATCGTCGAGCCTGAAAGCGTCGGGTCGATCTTCCACCACCAGCGCAGCGCCCGCCGCTTGATTTTTGAGACTTGCGCTTCGAGCGCGGCGCGCTCGCGGACGTTGAAGAAACGGCGGCGGAGCTTGCGTTGCAGCCATACGAGGCGGAGCTGGTCGACTTCGATCCGCTCGGCCCCTCGGCAGTGGATGCTGCACTTGTCGGCGAATTTCAACGGAACCTTGCGGCACGGAGCGCCGGTCGTCATTGCAATCGCCGTGCAATGCAGTTTGGCCTTGCCGGCGTTCATGGCGGCGACCCAGCGGGCGATGTGGTCGGGATCGCGGCAGCCGAGACTGGGGCCGAGGTATGAGCCGGATCGAGGCATGGAGTTGTTTGTATCCCTCACGTGGCGCGGGAAAGAATTACTGCTTCGCCGGTGATGCGCCAAGCGGGGTAGGCGGCGCCCTGTCGGGCGCGCCTCGACCTGCGCCTGCCAGTGGCGGCGGAGTCTGGACTCACGCGCTGGCGCTAAGCCCTACTCCCCCGCCGATTGGTCGCCCGATGACCTAAACGTCGGTCGGGCTTCAGTCTGTTGGCGGGCGTGCAAATCGCGAAGGCGCAAGCTTGCCCAGCACGCTCAAACGCTCGTCGCCCTCGTGGCGCAGGTACGCCTCGACCGTCGTCTTGTACCAGGCCCGGCCCTCTGGCGGCGCAATTCCGGCCGTATTGATGGCGCTGCAGATCGTCAGTCGCCCCACTGGCGGCGCAAAAGGTGAGCTTCACTGACGCGACTTCAACCGGCGCTGCACCCGGATCACCGTCTCCGCGTGCCACTGCCGCCGCTGGGCGTCGCGATCCCGCGCGCGGTCAATTCGGCCGCGATCGCGCGCGCCGACATGGCCGGCCAGCTCCGCAAGCACTGGTCGCAGCGCCTCCGCTCGCGCCTTGGCTTCGTCACGGTTGCGAATGCCTTTCGCGTTCAGGCCGCCGAGCTTGACGCCCTGCGCCTTCTTGGCGGCGAGCGCGTCCTTGGTCCGCTGGCTGATCAGCCGGCGCTCTTTCTCCGCCAGCGCGGCGTAGAGGTGCAGCATGAACGGGTCGGCGTCCGCGCCCAGCTCGGCGACGATGAACGGCGTCCGATGGGTCATCAGGCCGGAGATGAAGTGGACGTCGCGGCTCAGCCGGTCGAGCTTCGCCACGATGATTGGAGCCTTGAGTTTTCGCGGCTGCGGTCAGGGCCGCCTTCAGTTCCGGCCGCCGGTCGAGCGCGTCGGCGCCCTTGCCGGTCTCGACCTCGGTGAAGGTCTCAGCCAGGTCGTAGCCTTCGGCCTCGGCGAAGCGGACGAGCGCCGCCATCTGGGCTTCGAGCCCAAGCCCCGACCGACCCTGCTTGTCGGTCGACACGCGGGTATAGGCGACGGCGGATTTCATAGTTTCGGTCCTCCTGCGTCACACTGCAACGCAGGTCGCTATGTGGCATACACGGGTGTCACACATCAAGAGGGACGTGTAACATCCCTACCAGGTCGCCGTACTCACGCCCGCCGCAACCCGCTGCCCGGCCGATAGGCCGCGCATCATGGGGCGGGGTTGGCTATGGAGACTGTCGTTCGCCCCTTCACCCTAACCGGACTCCGCCGGCTCGAACGGACCAAGCGCGTCAGCCGGAGTTCGACTGCGCGACAATCGAATGGCGTTGTCGACGCGGCCGCCGCCATATTCAATTGACCTAATCACCCCTCACCACCCCTCGAGTTGAGGCGCGCACGCACGTGCCAGGCGTGTGCAGGAAAATTTCGCGTTTTCTCCAAAAAGGGAGGCCGGCCATGAGGCCTCGCGATCTTTTCGCCTTGGTGCACCGGTAGGCCATTCAACTTCGGCGCGGCGAGCCCGCTTTCGAGTTTGACGTGCGCGACTAGCTCAAGCGCGCCGGTTTGAGCACCGCGCACGTTGACCTCCCCAATCGCGCGCGGGACGTAAGCGCAGTCGGCCGTCGCCTTGCCGGTCTGATCGTACATTTTTCCCCGACGAAGGCATCCGCTACGCCACCTGTAGCGACCGCTCCGCGCAAATAGCTGTCGTCCCTTGCGCTCGCTGGCAATAGCTCAAGTCGACCCTTAGCACCCCTTGAAGATTGGTCCTATAGACGGGCGGTATGACCTGGAAAGCGGTCGATGGTTGCGCCAGAAGCCGAGGTTCCCGAAGCAGTTCTAAGGCCGCCTCGCACTTTCGCCCGGCGGCTTCCGCATCGGATCAGCGGCTCGCCACCGGGCGCAAGCTCGCGGCGGCCAGGGTGAAGACCAAGCCGATCCCCAGCAGCAGATCGGCTTGGCGTTCGGGGACCGCCGCCCCACCAGACCCGCGCTGGGGCCCCAGGTGTAGACCTAGGCACCGGGCGTCACGCCAAGGCTGGCGAGACTCGCATCCCCGGAGACGTAGCCGGGCGGGACAAGGAGATTTCTCTCCTATACCGTTTACGCCAACCTGATTGCCGGCGCCAAGCTGGTGCCGCCACTCTGGTACACCGTCACCTTTTGTGGTAAAATTAACGGTGACGGAGTCGAGCGCATGCATCTGCAAGAAATCGTTAACAGAATCGATCAGCGACTCGAATCTCTCGGCATCAGCGCCCTTGAGGCCGAACGCCGAGCCGGCCGGCGAGATGCGATTCGGAATATGCGGCGGGCAGTCGCCCGCGGAAAAGGCGGAGTGACGATGCGAACGATTGACGCCCTAGCTCCGGCACTATCCACGACGCCAGAGTGGTTGCTGACAGGCCAAGACAAGATCGAAGCCGATGAAAATACAGAGATTATTCTGGTTGATAAACGTTCGCCCCTCGATGACGACAGGGTTATTGAGGCGTTCGGATTGGCCTTTCAATCCTTGGTAGGCAAGTTAATTACGGAGGTCGAGGCGTACATTCTTGCGCGATCAGTAGTTCGCATAATCCGCCTTCCAGAGGCAGCCATGACCCAAGCCGAGCGCCGCGATATGATTCGGGCTTCGGTCCGCCTGTTCCGGCATTAGGGATCATCAAAATCCTTCACCGAATGATAGAAATTGTGATTGGCTGAAATGTAAATTTACCTGGATTTTTTACCGCTTACCGCCCTACATAAATGGTTCTTGGTTTCGACGACGGACTCGAAGTGGACTGTCGAGCAGCTGAAGCCGGGGATCAAGCGCTTCGAGGTTCTGCGCTCGGAGTGTGACAGCGATTAGAGACAAGCCAGTCGGTCTCCAGGCCTTTCGTCTGGCGCTCATGAGGGCGCTCAAATGTTAGTTTACGAAGATAACTTCGGCTTCTTGAACATCAGCGAGCCAGAGGAGCGGGCATTCTTTGACTTCGTACGGCGACAAAGCGTATTGACAGCTTGCGAGCGTTGCGAACGGCCAGTCCGGCTCATTCCGCCCAAGGCCCTCTGCGCTTCTTGTGTCTCCGCGCTCGAATATGGCGCGCCGGCCTCGATGAAAGAATATGGCAGCCAGGAAACGCTTCTGGACTCTTGCTCGCCCGTCGTGAGGGGCGCTTTCTTCCCGAGTTCGGCAGCTTTGTGCGTGGCGAGGCTATCGCCAAAATGAGCGAATTGCGGCGCAAGGGAGTTCGTCGCAGCGACCTCAAGATTATTGCGTCAGATCCTGATCTGGCTGCGATCACAAAGGACGTTGAAGCGCTGAATGACGCTTAATCGGTGATAGCGCGACAGCGTGAGATTTCCTTCGTGATGATCGGAGCTGCAAAAAGGGGCGCCATGATCAGGAGGGGCTCCGCGAACCTAACGAGGCCCCTCGCAGCCCGGAGGGTGGCGTCGCTGTAGCTCTCGCCCCGGGCCGCGCAGGGCTTATTCACGCAATTTCTTAGTTGACGCCAGAACTTACAAAGCACCACTGTGCTCGGACGCGATTGCGTGCCGCGAACAGCATGATTTTTTCGAACGATCAGACTACGAATGAGGCGTAGCTCGCCGACCCGCGACGCTCCGCCGGACGACAAGCTTTGATCAGACTCGGTGTACGACCGCTCGGGTCGAAGGCAGTCGGAAACTCGGGGAACGGGAACTTCACCTGCGGATCGCCGGTGGGCGGTGCGGCGAATGTCGCAAAAAGGCGGTGAAGCCCATTTCGGCTCGCAATTGAATGGCGGCTTTGGCGCGGACTCCGGTCCTTCTCGAGGCGACCGCTGTAGGCGCGCTATCCGCCCAATTGCGACGTCCACGGCCGCGGTCGGCTACGTCCGCTTCACGTCCGACTCCGGTTATCTGACACACGGAACCAAGCTTCCAAGACGGCTTCGTGATGGGCTATGACGTCGTCGGGCAATCGATCCGCTCGGCGATGGCGAACGGCCTTCGGCTTAGCGATCGTGGGCCTGATACATGGCAGTCATCAGTCGAACCCAATGTCGAGTTTCTGCGGAACTGTTGGACCTGCGTGCCGGGAGGCGCGACGCCGCGAGGCGGCAGCTCGCCCCATCTTAAGCTGGGGACCGCATACCGGTTCCTGCATTGCAGCCCAGGTGCAGCGGGTGTGGCTCGTAGCAGCCCACGCCGGGGGCCATATGGCTTGATCGCCAATGTTAGGCGGCCTGCTCGGGGTGCCGGTATCCGGTCTGCTTTGCCTGTTCCTGATCCCGCGAGGACGACTTGCGCGCAATAAAAATCTAGACCCTAAGTTCGATTTGAGGCTTGGATCGGTCTCGACTTCATCGATGATCTCGTTGTAGCGGGTGACGAAATCCTTCAGGACCGCCCGACGGCCGGCCATCACGAATTTGCCCATCTCATAGAGATTGAGCGCTATAAACTGCTCGATCTCGAAGATGTCGATGCGATGTCCAAGGCCAACATTTTCAGCCAACGCTTCCGCGACCGTGAGACCTCGCTGCCGCGTGACGAGGATTGGGCGATGCCCATCATTGAGATTGTCGCTGCAGCGTTCGATCGCCGCTTCCCCGGTCATGAACGTGGATCGCCACGTCGCCGACGAAGAAGTCGCCTTTGCGGCCAGACTGCTCGTCCGAGGTCGTGAAGCTATTGTGCTGGAATTTCCCTGGCCCGAGAGCGCAATCCAGTTTCGCGCCAACCATATGCTGCATGACCGCGCCGACATACCAGACGCCAAGCGCAGCCTTCTGCCTTTCTTCGGCTTGCTCGAGGATGTCCCGGGACTACAAGACGCAAGCTGCTCGATGCGTCCAAGCGAAACCGGAACGGCTTTGCGGCGAAGAACTCTCTGGACACGCGCGACCGAGAACGCCTCGATTGCCTGGAGATCCGCATGTCCGTCGCCATGGATTTGGTCTCCAACAGCGCGACATATTCGCGCATATTGCTGATGCTTCCGCGGCTGGTGCGACCGCCCTCGGCGGCCAGCCCACGTTCAATTTCATGGCGATGCAGGATTGCCTGAACCGCGCTCTTGCCAAGCCCGAGGACTTGCCCGCCTCCTTCGGTCAACAGCTTCTCGGGGTCGAGCGGCAGTCCCATGTTGCGCGCGTGCTGAGTTACCACGAGCGCAACGCTCAAGGGTCCCTTGCGACTGAATTTCCGGTCCTTGGCGAACGCCTGCAAGGTAAAGTCAGGTCACCTGTCATTCGGCTGCCAATTGACCCAAACCCGTTCGCCGAAGGATAGGCTCAAGGATGTGCGCCGCCAGAAAACGCACCACCGGCACCGCCACGCCATCACCCGCCAAATGGTATGCCTCGTTGTAGTTGCTAGGCAGCACATAATCGTCGGCGAGGCCCATCAACCTGGCCGCCTCTCGCGGCGATAGAAGCCTCGAGCGGACCAATGCGCCCTCGACGACCATGATCGTCGGCGGCTCGAACCGCCTGCAGGCGTCCTGAGACATCCGGCGACGTCGTCGAAACCAATTGTCGGCACGCTGAACATCGCGGGTGCGCCTACAAAGGCCACCTCACCATTCGCTTGCCGGAGCGCTTCGCAGCTTCGACTTTTGCGAGGTTGGCGGCGTCATTACTCCCGAGTAGCCGATTGGTCTCGGCTTCCGTGTGCCAACGAACCCCCTGCGGATCGTCCTCCAAAATATCGCCGAACGTCGAGTTCCGCGTCGGCGGCGGCGGAAGCCGCCACCAAATCCAGGCTTCCTGCGATTGACGCGAAAGCTTTCCATACGCTGCGACGACTGCGGGCGGATGCCATCGAACGCTCGAATCCCGCGAAGAGCTCGTCGGGTACCGTCGTGGACTTGTCGATCGCTACGACGAAAAGACGAGGTCTCGACTGCGGTAGGAAGTGCACCGCGTCGATTAGCATTGCGCCGAAGCGGTAGTCCGCGTTCGTTAAAGCCGCGCCAATCGCGGCAAAGTCCCTTCCGCCGTGCGAGGTCAGCGCGCCCTTAACGTTCTCCAAGACGATCATGCGCGGCGCTCGCTTCTCGACGCGCAAAGCCTTCATGAGACTCAGAATGGCCAGAACGTTCCAGAGCGATCACCGTCGAGACCGGCTCCCGTGCCGGCCAGAGAAAGATCCTGACAAGGAAATGACGCCCAGACGAGCGCTGCGACGCCGGCAAATCAGCCGGCTTCAAGCGCGCGACATCCCTGACCACGACCTGTTGTTCGCCCCAGTTAGTGGCGTAGCTGAACGCCTTCTTGGGGTCGATGTCGTTTGCGAACAGGCAGGTCCAATGGGTCCAACCCCGGCTCGAGCCATGCCGCCGCTCGCAAAGAACTCGTAGTAGCTGAGGGTCATCTTCCAGCGCTTCCGTCCCGTTGCTCAACGGTCTGACGACCGAGCCCAACACCTCTTCGGCGAGCGGCAAGCGGCGGTGATTTTTCTCTGTGCCATCCAAACGCATGGCGCGATGTTGC
>CAVXVE010000012.1:0-12431 GCA_963764955.1 uncultured Alphaproteobacteria bacterium
GTCCGATGACCCGCGGGCACTCGATCCCGAATCCGGCGTCGCCAAAGGCGAGGCGAGGCATATTTTCGAACGTCACCCCATCCACGCGCTTCTGGTAGAAGTAGTACATGTTCTCGCGATAGGCCTCGCCGTCGGTGATGACGTCGAGGCCGAGATCGCTCTGGTCCCGAGCCGCCCAGCGCACCATCTCGTCGGTCTCCGCCTCGGTGAGCGTGGGCTTCTTCATCGTGTCGGCCGCCTGGGTCGGGCGCGGGTAGCTGCCGACCACTGTGTTGCGGTATCGCGTCATCCTTGCACGGGGCTCAAACCCGCCTCCTTGCGCGCTTCGTTGATATGCGCGCGCACGCCCTCGACGAGCGGGCGCGGGACGAAGCCGGTTTCCTTCTCGATCCGAGCGCCGTCCTGCCGGTCGATGAGCGGCGTCCGTGGGCGCGTCTCGTCGAATTCGAACCGGGCGTCCGGCAGCCAATGGCGCACGGCCCCCGCCAGTTCCTCGGCCGTCACGCTCGCGCCGCCGTTGTTGTACGCGAAATGAGCGAGAGACGGCTTAAGAGCAAGGCGGATGAGCTGCTCGGCGCAATCGTCCTTGTAGACCCAGGTGTCGCGCGACTGCCGGGAGAACGGCAGCTTCGCGGTCCGCCCCAGCGCCGGCTCGGTCGCAAATGCCTCCGCCCACAGCACTGAGCCCCGCTTGCGGCCGTGGCCGAAGACGACGGCGGGCCGCGTGCAGGCGATGCTCATCCCGTGCTTCTCGACATATTTCCGCGCCATATATTCGTCGAGGATCTTCATCACGCCGTATGTGAAGAAATGGTCGTTCGGGCCGCAATAATCGTCCTCGACGACCGGCCGGTCGCCATAGACCTTCTGCTCGGCGCCGAACACGGTCTCGCTGCTGGTGAAGACGAGCCGGGCAAGCTTGTGGCGCAGGGCGGCCTCGAACATGTTGACCATGCCGAGCACGTTGACGCTGACCCCAAGCGGCATGTCCGCCTCGACCTCGGCGCTCATCAGATAGGCGAGGTGAATGCAATGCGTGAGGTCGCGATGGCGGGCGAAGACGGCTTCGACGGTGGCCGCGTCGGCGACATCCACCGTCTCGACCTCCGCGCCCTTGAGTTTCGACAGGATCGCCTGGTCCGGCTTCAACTCGCCGATCACGACCGGGACGCCGCGCTTGAGCAGATTGCGCACCACGGAAGCGCCGATGAATCCCGCGCCTCCCGTGACCAGAAACTTCATCGCGTCCCTCCATCTGCCGCCGTCGCCAGGGCTATGAGCAGCAGCATTGTCAGAGTCCCATCTCGGCTTTCAGCGCGTCGGTGTGCTCGCCGATGCGCGGGGCGGCGACCGAGCAATGCGCGCGCTGGCCGTCGATGCGAATGGGAGAAGCCGTCGTTCGCACCTCGGGCGCACCCGGCCGCCTGACGGTCTGCAGCATGTCGAGCCGGCGGAACGCCTCGTTCTCGAGTAGGGCTGGCCAGTTCATGACTTCCGCGCACCAGATGTCGAGCGGCTGCATGCGTCCGAGCCAATAGGCCGTCGTTTGGCGAGCGACGTGATCGGCGATCAGATGCTTGATCTCGTCGCGCCGCTCGAAGCCGGCCTTGGCCGGCAAACCGGCGATCGAGGGCATATCCAGCGCCTTTGCGAGCTTGTCGAGCGGCGTCATGGCGATGGCGACAAAGCCGTCGCCGGTCGCGTAGACGCCGTACGGCGCGGCGAGATAGGCATGGGCATTGCGAAACGCCGACCGCGTCGGCATGCGACCCCCATCATTGAGGTAGGTCGTAAGCACCTCGAACTGGAAATCGACGAGCGCCTCGAGGAGGCTGGTCTCGATATGCGCGCCCTCCCCGGTCCGGCCACGCCGCACCAGCGCTGCGAGCACGCCCTGCACGATCGCGCCGCCCGCAAGCAGATCCGCGATGGCGAGGCCGAACGGCACCGGCCCCTGGTCACGATCGCCGTTCAGCCACATGAGGCCGGACCGCGCCTGGGCGAGCAGGTCCTGGCCCGGCAGCATCGCCCACGGGCCCTCTTCGCCATAGCCGGTGATCGAAGCGTAGACGATGCGCGGGTTGACCGCTTTCGCGCTCTCGTAGTCGAGCCCCAGCCGTTCGACGACGCCCGGGCGGAAGTTCTGAATGATCACGTCGGCCTTGGCGACCAGACTCTTGACCGCCGCGACATCGGATGGGTTCTTGAAGTCGGCGACGAAGCCGAGCTTGCCGCGGTTGATGGCGTGAAAAAGGGTCGAGTCGCCGCCGATCTCGGTGTCGGTCAGATAGAGGCGGCGGCAGAGATCGCCCCCGTCTGGCCGCTCGATCTTGATCACCCGCGCCCCCAAGTCGCCGAGGCGCAGCGCGGCGAACGGCCCCGACAGGAACTGGCTCATGTCGAGGACGGTAAGCCCCTCAAGCAAACCCTCGCTCATGCCCTTACCTCGATCACATCGGCGAACGCGGAAGCGTCGCGATATTTCACCGTCTGCAGGTGCTCGCAGTACATGACCAGCTCGCCCTCGCCCTTGAAGACCTGATAGCTCGCCTTGATCAGCCCCATCTCCTTGTATTTCGGCCGCTTCTCGAGATGGGTGCGGATCGAATAGATCGTGTCGCCGATGAACACCGGCTTGATGAAGCGCAGCTTGTCGTAGCCGTAGGAGAAGGCGTTGACGCAGTTGGTCGCGACGAGGCCGAGGCCCGCCGAGAAGACGAACGCGCCGGCGACAAGCCGCTTGCCGAAGATCCCCTCGCGCTCAGCAAACCTCTGGTCGGCGACGTAAGGGTGCATGTCGAGAACGAGCGCGTTGAAGGCCATCGACTCGCCTTCGGAGATCGTCCGGCGAAGCGAGCGAATCCGGTGGCCAACCTCGAAATCCTCGTAGAACCAGTTCTCCGCGTTCCAGACGGGAAGCTCCGCGTGGTCGGCGGGCATATCGGTCGGGTTGGTCGTCGAGACTCCGACAGTGGGGGCGAAGGCCATTGCTCTCGTCTCTCCGCGGATCAGCCGGGCAGCCGCCAGATGCGGCGCGCGTTGACGCTGAAGAGCCGCGCCCGCTCGTCCGCCGAGCAGCCGAGCGTGATGGCCTGCGCCGCCGCGACCCAGATCGAGAGCGAGGCGGTCAGCGTGCACACCGGCCAGTCGCTGCCCCAGACGACGCGATCCCAGCCGAAGCTTTCGATCGCATGCTCGACGTAAGGGCGGATATCGTCGATCGTCCAGGTCGCGGGCTCGGCGTAAGCCACGACGCCCGAGATCTTGACCGCGACGTTGGGGCGCCTCGCGATGGCGGAGATTTTCTCGCGCCACGGATGCTCGGCGCGGTCCTTGATTGCCGGGACGCCGCAATGGTCGAGAACGAACTGGACCGAGGGGCCCAGGTCGGCGAGCGCGATAGCCTTGTCGATCTGATCGGGCCGCACGCAAAGATCGAACGGCCGCGCCGCAGCGGCGAGACGCTTGACGTTGGCGCGAAACGTCGCGCCTTCGCTCAAGTCTTCGGGAACGACGTGCAGGACGCGCCGGAAGCCTTTCACGAACGGGTCGGCGACCTGACGGTCGAGGAAAGCGGGAAAGCCATCGTCCTCTGGCCGGCACGCGCTGATCGCGCCGCGCAGCAGAGTTGCGGGGCCGCGCGCAAGCTCCTCGACATTCCGGGTTTCGGCCTCGATGTCGGCTTGCGCGACGTCGACTTCCATGTGGATCGCGTCGGTGACGCCGCAACGCCGCGCCTCGGCGGCGTAGGTCTCATAGGAAAAATCGCGATTGAGCGGCGCAATATCGGCCAGCCACGGATAGCTGAGGCGATCGCGGTAGATCAGATGGAGATGCGTGTCGATGATCGGCGTTTGCATCGCGCCCGGTCGGCCTCGGAAGTTTCCTCGACCCGGAGGTAATCACATATGAAGAGATCATTCAAATAAAAATCATGCACCCTCCACCTTCGGCTCGGCGTCGACCTGGCCGCGAGCGCGCAGTGACAGCACCGCCGCGGTTTCCTGCAGCATCGCGATCGTTCGCGGGATATCCGGCGCCTTCGGGCGATTGAGCGGCGCGATATAGGGGCAAGTCAGCGCGGCGAGCGCGGTATTGTCGGCGCCCAGCACGGGGGCGGACAGGTTGTACACGCCGGCTGTCTGCTGGCTCGGCATGACCTCGTAGCCCCGCTGGCGGATCTGCCTGAGCCGCTCCTCGAGGTCGCCGGGACGCGCCTGCTCCTCGTCCCCCGCCTCCTGCTCGGCGATCATCGCGGCGCGCTCCGCGACGGAGCGGAACGCAAGCAGGACGTGGCCCGAGCCGGTGTTGAACAGGCCCACGCGCGCGCCGACGCGAATCGCCATGCCCCAGTAGCTCGGCGCGTCCATTTGCGCGATCACCGTGACGCTGGCGCGGTCGTAGACAGCCAGATGATTGGCCTGCATGGTGCGGGTCGCGAGCGCGCTCATGAGCGGCGTCGCCTGCGAAACGAGCCGTCTTATGGGGCGGTGGAAATGGGCGAGCCCGAACAGCTTGAGGGTCAGTTCATAGCGGTCGGAGGCGTTGCGGAAGACGTAACCGCGCCGGACCAGCCGCTCGAGCATGCGGTAGTGCTCGTTCGGAGTGCGCCCGAGCGCCTTGGCGATCTCGGCCTGGCTGAGGCCTTCCTCCTCGCGGGCCAGCAATTCGAGGATGTCCAGCCCCTTGTCGAGCGCTGGAGCGCGATATCGGTCGAGATCGTCGGAGTCGGTCATTGCGTCGCCCGCCAAGCGCTTGTCCCGCCAATTGGCCGGAGAGTCGCCGGCCCATGTCGTTGACAGCAAAGAGCCTCTATGATTTGCTATTAAATGTAAATTTCAAGTATGGGCGGGCGTTGGCGTCGTCGCTCAACCCGCCGTCGAGTGATCCAGAAACGTCAAAAACTGGCGGAGGAATCCCATGAAGCGCGCACCCTTGATGATCGCTGCGGCGCTCGTCCTGGCGCCCGGTCTCGCATCAGCCGCCGAGCAGCCCGGATCGTTTCCCGGCGTCGTCATCGGCGCAAAGCTCATCGGCGGCGACCAGTATGAGCCGCTCTACAGCCGGATCGGCGAATGGGAAAAACTGACCGGCGCCAAGGTCAACATTCTCACTAAGAAGAATGGATTCGACATCGACAAGGAGTTCAAGTCCGACATCGCCGCCAACACCGTCGACTGGTGCGTCGGCTGGAACCACACCTCGTTCCTCCCGCAATATACCAGCCTTTACACCGACCTTTCGAAGCTCGTGCCGAAGGAGGAGCTCGACAAATACGTGCCGGGGATCATCAAGGGCTCAACCATCGACGGCAAGCTTTACATGCTGCCGCGGGCGCAATTCGACGTCTCGGCGCTCTACTACCTGAAGAGCAACTACACCGACGACGCCAAGAAGAAAGCTTTCAAGGAGAAATACGGCTACGATCTCGCGCCGCCGACCACATGGGCGCAGGTGAAGGACCAGGCGATCTTCTTCTCCAATCCGCCGAACTTCTACGGCACCGAATTTGCCGGCAAGGAGGAGGCGATCAACGGACGCTTCTATGAAATGCTGGTCGCGGAGGGCGGCGAGTATCTCGATTCGAAAGGCCGGCCGGCCTTCAATTCGGACGCCGGCGTGCGCGCCCTTCAATGGTTCGTCGATCTCTACAAGGCCAAGGCCGTGCCGCCCGGCACGCCGAACTATCTCTGGGACGATCTTGGCCAGGGTTTCGCGTCCGGGACGGTCGCTCTTGATCTCGATTGGCCGAGCTGGGCCGGCTACTTCAACGACCCGCAGAAATCGAAAGTGGCCGGCAATGTGGGCGTCGTCGTTCAACCCGCCGGCTCGTCCGGAAAGCACACGGGCTGGTCGGGAACGCACGGCTTTTCGGTGACCGAGACCTGCAAGAACAAGGACGCCGCTGTATCGCTCATTCTCTGGCTGACCAACGACGACAGCCAGAAGATCGAAGCCGCCCACGGCGCGCTGCCGACCCGGCCTGCGGTATGGGCGTGGGACATCGAGCAGGCGGCCAATGACCCTTACAAGAAGGAAGTGCTGAGCGCATTCCAGGAAGCCGCGAAATACGCCTTCCCGGTCCCGCCGATCGCCGAATGGATCGAGATCTCGAACGTCGTCTATCCTGAACTGCAGGCGGCGGTCGTCGGCGACAAGACGCCGAAGGCGGCCCTCGACGAAGCGGCTCAGAAGGCGACAAAGGTCCTGCAGGACGCCGGCAAAATCTGACAATCGCTCATGGCCATCGAGGCGGGGCGCAGACAGCCCGAGCCCCCGCCAGAATGACATCCGCTGCAACGCCGATCGCCGAGCCGGCCAAACGGATCCAGGTGAAGACGTCCCTGCGGCGCCTGCACACGCCGTTTCTGCTTCTGCTGCCGTCAATCGTCATCCTCGTCGCGGTCATCGCCGCGCCGCTGCTGTTCTCGCTCTATTCGAGCTTTACCGCCTATCGCCTGACGCGGCCCGAGACGCTCTGGACTTTCATCGGCTGGCGCAACTACGTGAATGTCTTTTCCGACCCGGTCTTCTGGCAGGCGTTCGGACGCACCGTCCTGCTGTTGACCGTCGCGCTCAATCTCGAAATGCTTTTCGGCCTCGGGCTTGCGCTGCTGGTCGAAAAGGCGACGCGCGGCCAGCGCCTGCTGCGCACCTTGATGATGTTTCCGATGATGTTCTCGCCGATCCTGGTCGGCTTCCAGTTCAAGTTCCTGTTCAACGACAACGTCGGTCTCGTCAACAATGCGCTGCAGTCGCTCGGGATCACGGAACAGGCAATCCCGTGGCTGATCGACGGCAGGCTCGCTTTCTTCGCCATCGTGGTCGCCGAGGTCTGGTCCTCGACGCCGGTCTTCGCCATTCTCATCCTCGCAGGCCTGCTCGCCATGCCCCGTGAGCCGATCGAAGCGGCCAAGGTCGACGGCTGCACGCCCTGGCAGAGCTTCCGCTATGTGACGTGGCCGTTCGTCATGCCGTTCGCCTATATTGCGATGACCATCCGTTCGCTCGACGTCGGCCGGGCCTACGACATCGTCAAGATCATGACCGACGGAGGGCCGGCCCGAAGAACCGAACTCATCTGGACTCTCGTCGGGCGCACGGCTTATAGCGACGCGCGCATGGGGGTCGCGAACGCGATGGCCTACGCTTCGATCCTGCTCTCGATTCTCTTCACCGTCTATTTCTTCCGGAAGCTCGCGGCCGCGCGGACGCAGATTGCGGCGGACTGGTGAGATGGCGCTGACCCGCAACCAGACCTCTCATCTCGTCCGCATGGGCGCTGGCGTCGCTCACACCGCGAGCCTGTTCCTGGCCATGCTGGCCATTTGCGCGCCCGGCGCGTGGATCGTGCTCAATTCCCTGCGCCCGACCGTGGAGATCATGGCCAAGCCCCCGGTCTGGATCCCGCAGAAGCTGTCGCTCGACGCCTACACGTCGATGTTCGGCGGCCTGGGACAGGGCGGCGTTCCGGTGCTCGACTATTTCCGCAACTCGCTGATCGTTTCGGTCGCCTCGACCGTGATCGCGGTCGCTGTGGGCATGGCCGGCGGCTACGCCTTCGCCCGCTACCGTTTCAAGGGCAAGTCGGCGCTGTTCCTCGGTCTCATGTTGACGCGGACGGTGCCGGGCATCGCGCTGTCGCTGCCGCTGTTCATCATCTTTGCGCGCACCGGACTGATCGACACGCACCTTGGACTGATCCTGGTCTACGTCGCTCTCAACGTGCCTTTCACGATATGGCTCATCGACGGGTTCTTCCGTCAGGTGCCCCGGGACCTGGCAGAGGCAGCGCAGATCGACGGCTGCACGCCCTGGCAGGCGTTCTGGCAGGTCGAGTTTCCGCTTGCCGGCCCCGGCATCGCCTCGGCCGCGATCTTCGCCTTCCTGACGTCCTGGAACGAGTTCGCGCTCGCTTCGCAGCTCACCCGTTCGGTGAATGCGAAGACGCTGCCGGTCGGACTGCTCGACTTCACCTCGGAGTTCACCATCGACTGGCGCGGCATGTGCGCTCTTGCGGTGGTGATGATCGCGCCCGCGCTGGCGCTGACCTTCGTCATCCAGAAGCGGCTCGTGTCCGGGTTGACCTTCGGCGCGGTGAAAGGCTGAACCCGTGGGGACAGTGACGCTCGAACGGCTCGTCAAGCGCTACGGCTCCGTCGAGGCCGTGCGCACGATCGACCTCGACATCGCCAAGGGAGAGTTCGTAGCCCTGGTCGGACCGTCGGGCTGCGGCAAATCGACGACGCTCAGAATGATCGCCGGGCTCGAGGAGATCACCTCGGGCGCGATCCGCATCGGCGGCGAGATCGTCAACGATCTGCCCCCGCGCGCCCGCAACATCTCGATGGTGTTCCAGTCCTATGCGCTATATCCGCACATGAGCGTGCGCGAAAACCTGGGCTTTTCGCTCAAGATCGCCAAGCGTCCGCAGGCGGAAATCGATGCGCGTGTGGCCGAGGCGAGCGACATTTTACATTTGCGCGAGCTTCTCGACCGGCGCCCCTCGCAGCTGTCGGGCGGGCAGCGCCAGCGCGTCGCGATGGGACGGGCGATCGTGCGGAAGCCGCAGGTGTTCCTGTTCGACGAGCCGCTCTCCAATCTCGATGCCAAGCTGCGCGCGCAGATGCGCACCGAGATCAAGCTGCTCCACGCGCGCGTGCCATCGACCGTGATCTATGTCACGCACGACCAGGTCGAGGCGATGACGCTCGCCGACCGCATTGTCATCATGCGCGACGGATTGATCGAACAGGTCGGCACGCCGGACGACGTTTTCCATCGACCGGCCAGCCGGTTCGTCGCCGGCTTTATCGGTTCTCCCACCATGAACCTGATCGACGCGGAAATCGCCGACAACCGCATCGTCTTTGAGGGCGGCGACTGGCTGCCGGTTCCCGACCGGTTCAGGAACGCCGCAAATATCGGCGGCCGCGTCGCGTTCGGATTGCGTCCGGACGACGTCTATCCGACCGGGCATGGCCTGCGATCCGGCGCCGGCAGCCAGCTGGTCGAACGAAACCTTGCCGTGTCGGTCACGGAACCGCTCGGCAACGAGACGCTCGTCTTCGTCGCCTTGGGCGGGCGGGACTGGGTGGCCCGGATGCTCAATCCGGCGCCCCTCGAGCCGGGGCGGACCATCGGCGTCTCGTTCGATCTCGCCAAGGCGCATCTCTTCACTGAGGACGGGCGCGCGATCGCGACGGCAGGGAGCTAGCCATGGCGAAAATCGAACGTGTCGAGCTGAGGCTCGTTGACATTCCGCCCAAGGTCGTGCGCACCGACGCGATCCAGAGCTTCGTGTCGCAGGAGACGCCGATCGTCTCCATCACGGACAGCGACGGCGCGGTCGGGACAGGCTACAGCTATACGATCGGCACGGGGGGCTCGTCGATCATGCGCCTCCTCGCGGATCACCTCGTTCCAAGGCTGATCGGCAAGGATGCGGAACGGATCGAGGCGATCTGGCGCGACCTCGAATTCGCCACCCACGCGACAACCATCGGCGCGATCTCGGCGCTCGCGCTCGCCGCGATCGACACCGCCCTCTGGGACCTTCGCTGCAAGCGTCGCGGCCTGCCGCTGTGGATCGCCGCGGGCGGCGCGGCCGATCGCAGGCCGCTCTACACGACCGAGGGCGGCTGGCTGCACATCGACGAGCAGGCGCTGGTCGACGACGCGCTCGCCGCCCGGGAGCAAGGCTTCACAGGCTCGAAAATCAAGATCGGCCGGCCGCGCGCGTCGGAGGACTATCGCCGCCTCGCGGCGGTGCGCGCGGCGCTCGGCCCCGACTACGAGATCATGACCGACGCCAATCAGGGGTTCGCGCTCGACGAGGCGATCCGCCGCGCGGGCCGCTTCGCCGACCTCGACCTCGCATGGATCGAGGAGCCGCTGCCGGCCGACGATTGCGACGGCCACGTCAGGCTTTGCGAGGCGACCACGACGCCGATCGCGGTCGGCGAATCGATGTACTCGATCCGGCATTTCCGCGAATATATGGCGAGGGGCGCGTGCTCGATCGTGCAGGTCGACGTCGCCCGGATTGGGGGAATCACGCCGTGGCTGAAGGTCGCGCACGCCGCGGAAGCCTTCGACATGCCGGTGTGTCCGCATTTTCTCATGGAGCTGCACGCGAGCCTCGTGTGCGCCGTCCCGAACGGGAAATATGTCGAGTACATTCCCCAGCTTGACGACCTGACGACCTCGCGCCTCAAAATCGAGAAGGGAATGGCCCTCGCCCCTTCCGCGCCAGGCATCGGGGTCGAGTGGGATCTCGACAAGGTCAAGGCGAAGAGGGTCGCCGAGTTCACCCAAACGATCGGAGGAAAGCGATGAAGCGCATGGGCATGGTGATCGGGATCAGGCCGGAGCGGATCGCCGAATACAAGACGACGCATGCGGCGGTCTGGCCGGAGGTGCTGGCCAAGATCACCGACTGCAGCATGAAGAACTACACGATTTTTCTCAGAGAGCCGGAGAATCTCCTGTTCGCCTATTTCGAGTATCACGGCCAGGATTGGGCGGTGGACGCCGCCAAGATGGCGGCGGATCCGAAGACGCAGGAATGGTGGGCCATTCACATGCCGATGCAGGCGCCGCTCGTCACCCGCAGGCAAGGCGATTGGTGGGCGATGGCGGAGGAGGTGTTTCACCACGACTGAGGCCCGACCTCTTTCGCCATGAGTTTCGATCCCGCCTTGCTCCGCCAGTCTTGGCCGGCGCCCTCGCACCCCAAGCCGATCGTCACCATCGGCGCGGGCTCGATCGTGGCCGACGCCCACTTCCCCGCTTACCGGAAGGCCGGACTTCCTATCGCAGGCGTCTATGATCTCGACGCAACTCGGGCGAAAAGCGTCGCCGGCAAGTTTGGCGTGGCCAAGGTTTTTGACTCGCTCGACGAGGCCGTGTCGACCGAAGGCGCGATCTTCGATCTGGCGACGCCGCCGGGCGCTCACAAATCGGTGCTCGAGCGCATTCCTGTAGGCTCGGGCGTTCTCATCCAGAAGCCGATGGGCGCGGATCTCGATCAGGCGACCGAGATTCTGAAGGTCTGCCGCGATCGCAAGTTGGCCGCGGCGGTCAATTTCCAATTGCGCTTCGCGCCGATGATGCTTGCGGTGAGAGACGCGCTCGATCGCGGCCTGCTCGGGCGCCTTGTCGATGTCGAGGTTCACCTCGCGATCGACACCCCATGGGGTCTGTTCGCCTTTCTCAAGGGACTGCCGCGCGTCGAGATTGCGGTGCATTCGATCCATTACCTCGATCTCATCCGTGGCTTCCTCGGCGATCCGAAGGGCGTGCACGCCAAGACGATGGGCCATCTGTCTTCCGACATGGCACAGACCCGTACGACGGCGATTCTCGACTATGGAAACGAAGTCCGCTCCGCGATGTCGATCAATCACAATCACGCCTTCGGCCGCAAACATCAGGTAGCCGAGTTCCGCTTCGACGGGACTGAGGGCGCCGCGCACGCCAAGCTCGGCCTTCTCCTTGACTATCCTCGCGGCGAACCGGACGAATTGTCGATTCGGCCGAAGGGCGAGGCGGAATGGACCGAGGTTCCTCTGCGAGGCTCGTGGTTTCCCGACGCTTTCGTCGGCAGAATGGCGAACCTGCAGCGTTTCTGCGTCAACGAGGATCCTGTGCTGATCGCATCGGTCGACGACGCCTGGACGACGATGGCGCTAGTCGAGGCGGCCTTCGAATCGAGCGCCAAACCCGCGACGCCGCTCAAGGCGCACCCCTGATGGCCTGGATCCTCGTAAGAGACGCAACGATGCCGCGTATCCGACGGTTGCCGAGCTTGCAACGTTGCAAATGTGTTCATCAAAAGCGAATCGTGCGAGGCCGGCGGCGGTGAAATAACTATGGAGATTAAGGAACGCTATTTCGAGGACTTTGAAATCGGCGAGAACCGTCGGACGCTCGGCCGCACGATCACTGAGGCTGACATTGTTGCTCACGCCGGCCAGACAGGTGACTTTTTTCCTCACCATTTGGACGCAGTTTGGTGCGCCACTCAGAACTTCAAGCGTCGCATGGCCCACGGCACGCTGATCTTCAGCGTCGGGGTGGGCATGACAGCGAGCACGATCAATCCTCGCGCGATGTCCTACGGCTACGATCGCTTGAGATTCATCAAGCCGGTTTTCATTGGCGACACGATCCGCGCCTCGGCGACAATCAAGGATAAGCGGGACCATCCGCGCCGCGCGAGCCACGGGATCGTCGTGGAATTCCTCGAGGTTTCTAACCAAGACAACGAGAACGTGCTGGTTTGCGAGCATCTGTACCTCGTCGAGCGGCGCGATAGAGCCTTCTGCATCGAGGTTGACGCCTATCCTGCGCCAGTGAGCTAGTTTGCGCATGGTGCTGTCAGGTTGCGGTACAACGAAAGCGAAGCGTCGGCGCGGCATTGTCACATC
>CAVXVE010000013.1:0-48614 GCA_963764955.1 uncultured Alphaproteobacteria bacterium
TTTCCGCTTCCATACAGGCGAGACCCTGCCAGAGCTGCGGATGCACTACCGCACCGTGGGCAGCCCGTCCGGGCAGCCGGTGCTGATCCTGCACGGCACGTCAGGGTCTGGCGCGTCGATGATGGCGCCGGCCTTCGCCGGGGAGCTATTTGGGCCGGGTCAACCGCTGGACACCTCGAAATACTTCGTGATCCTGCCGGACTCCATAGGTGCCGGCGGGTCCAGCAAACCCTCCGATGGCTTACACGCGAAGTTTCCCGCCTATGACTACGACGACACGGTCGCGGCGCAATACCGGCTAGTGACCGAGGGGTTGCATTTGCAACACCTGCGCTTGGTGCTGGGCCTCTCGATGGGTGGGATGCAGACCTGGCTCTGGGCCGAGCAGCACCCTGATTTTGCCGACGGCTTCGTGCCGATGGCGTCGCAGCCCTCCCCAATGGCGAGCCGCAATTGGATGATGCGGCGGCTGATGGTGGAGACTATCCGCAGCGACCCGACCTACGCCGGCGGCAACTACACAGCCGCGCCACACTCGCTGCCGTATGCGATCGCCAGCTTCGCTATCGGCACCAGCGGCGGCAACCTCGGCTGGCAAGCACAGGCGTCGACGGCGGCAGAGGCGGATGCGATCGTGGCGCGCCGGCTCGCATCCCCCCCTCCGGATGCGAATGATTGGGTGTTTCAATGGGACTCGTCGCACGACTACGATGCCGCGCCGGGTCTGCCGCGGATCGCCCGGCCGGTTCTGGTAATCAACTCGGCTGACGACGAGCGCAACCCGCCGGAATTTGGCATCGTCGAGCGCGCAGTGGCCCGGCTGCCGCACGGGGAATACGACCTCGTGCCGGAGAGTTCCGAGACGCGCGGGCATGCGACGGTGTCCATGGCCAAGTTCTACGCCGCGCGGCTGGCCCAGTTCATTGCTAGCGCACTGACTTCAGACAGAAGGTACAGGGATCTGGGCGAGTTTTTCGAAGATCGCTTTGGCGGACGTGGTCCATACGAACGGTCGACAATCGCTGTTGTGGGAGTCGATGTAGCGCGCGATCGCGTTCTGCAAATGGTCGACGGAATGGAAGGCTCCGCGTCGGATCCGGCGGCGCGTGATGGCGGAGAAGAAGCCCTCGACGGCGTTGAGCCAGGAGGCCGATGTCGGCGTGAAATGGAACGTCCAGCGCGGATGATCGGCGAGCCATTTGAGAACCTTGGGCTGTTTGTGGGCGGCGTAGTTGTCGACGATGGCGTGGATGACTTTTCCGGCCGGAACAGCGCGCTCGACGGTATTGAGGAAGCGGATGAACTCCTGGTGGCGATGCCGTCTCATGCAGCGCCCGATCACGGTTCCATCGAGGAGGTTGAGCGCGGCGAACAGCGTGGTCGTGCCGTTGCGCTTGTAGTCATGGGTCATCGTCCCGCATTTTCCGGGCTTGAGCGGCAGGCCCGGTTGCGTGCGGTCGAGCGCCTGGATTTGGCCCTTCTCGTCGATCGAGACGACGACCGCGTGCTTGGGCGGGTCCATGTAGAGGCCGACGATGTTCTCGACCTTCTCGACGAATTGAGGATCGTTGGAGCGCTTGAAGGTGCGAATGCGGTGCGGCTGCAGCCGATGCGCCTCCCACAAGCGCTGCACGGCGCGCAGGCTGACGCCGACGGCTTTGGCCATGGCGCGGCCGGTCCAATGCGTGGCGTGGCCCGGCGGCTCGGAGCAGGTCAGGTCCATAACCTTGGCGACGACCCTGGCCGAAAGCGGAGCGCGGCCGGGCTTGCGCGTCTTGTCGCGCAGCAGACCATCGACGCCCTGCTCGGCGTATCGCGCTTGCCAGCGCCAGACCGCGGGTCGGCTGACGCCCGCGCGCCGCGCCACTTCCTGCACAGGCAAGCGGTCGGCCGAACAAAGGACGATGTGCGCCCGCCGCACATGTTTGAGTGGGCGATTGCGATCCGCGACAATGGCCAGCAGACGCTGGCGATCTTCGCTGGGAGGAAGGACACAGACGGTTTGAGCCATGCCCACAAACTCGCACATCCGCCCGAATTTGTGAATCATCCGTCTGTGTCAGTGCACTAGCCTGCCGCCAGGGAACGCCCGGCCCTGAGAAGCGGACCGGCAGAAACCCACCCATCGCAACGTTCTGTTGGAGCGTCGGTCGATGCCTGCTTCGGGCGGTGAAGCCTATTTCGCGCTCGCAATGGAATGACGGCTTTGGCGCGGACTCCGGTCCTTCCCGAGGCGACCCTTGTAGGCGCGCTTTCCGCCCAAGAACGAAACCGCTCGCGCGGTAGGGGCGGCGAGGGACGGCTGGATGGACTGAAGGACTGAGGAGGAACGCGAAGGCGCGGCCCTGTCTCAAGATCATGGGGTTCAACCCCATGCGAGACAGGAGCTTTCGATGTCTGACAAGCCCATCAGCCCGTTGCGGCAGCGCATGATCGACGACATGAGGGCGCGCCGGTTCAGCGAAGACACCCAGAGGGATTACGTTCGCAATGTGAGGAACTTTGCGGCCTTCCTCGACCAATCGCCGGATACGGCGACGAAGGAGGACCTCCGCCGCTTTCAGCTCCATATGGCGCAGCAGCAGATCAGCCCAGGGTCGATCAACGCCGCCATCGCCGCGCTGCGGTTCTTCTTCACCGTGACGCTCGAACGGCCCGACCTCGTTCGTCCCCTGAGAATCGTGACCGAGCCGCGCCGGGCGCCGGTCGTGCTGAGCCAGGAAGAGGTGGCGCGCCTCCTCGAAGCCGCGCCGGGCCTCAAGTACAAGGCGGCGCTCAGCGTCGCCTACGGCGCGGGCCTGCGCGTGTCCGAAGTCGCGAACCTGAAGGTGTCCGATATCGACAGCCAGCGCATGACGCTGCGGGTCGAGCAGGGCAAGGGGCAGCGGGATCGTTATGTGATGCTCTCGCCGCAACTGCTCGAACTGTTGCGCGACTGGTGGCAGGCGGCGCGGCCTCAGGTCTGGCTCTTTCCCGGCCAGAACCCGATCAACCCGATGACCCCCCGTCAGCTCAACCGCGCCGTCACCGCTGCAAAGACTCTGGCGGGAATCACCAAGCGCGTATCGCCGCACACCTTGCGGCACAGCTTCGCTACGCATCTCCTCGAACAGGGCGTCGACATCCGCGTGATCCAGGTGTTGTTGGGCCACGCCAAGTTGGAGACAACGGCGCTCTACACCCGCGTCGCCGTCAACACGGTGCGCGACATCAAGAGCCCGCTGGAACGGCTGGGCGTCAACCTGACGAAGCGAACGCAGCCCGCCTGACCAAGGCCGCGTGGCGCGGCCTCGCCTGGAGGTCGCCGACGTCTTTCGCGCCCATGGGGCGGCGTGGCGCAAGGCTAACGCCGGTCACGTGAGCCTCGCCCAGTTGAAGGTGATGTCGGCGATCGAGACCTGTCGGACCGCCGCGCTCGGCGGACATGTCGAGCGCTGCGAGGACTGTGCGCACGAACGCGTCGCCTACAACTCCTGCCGCAACCGGCACTGCCCGAAGTGTCAGGGCGCGGCGGCGCGGCAATGGCTCGCCGAACGCGAGGCGGAGCTTCTGCCGGCTCCTTACTACCACGTCGTCTTCACCCTGCCGGCTTCGATCGGCGCGATCGCGTTCCAGAACAAGGCTGCGGTCTACGATCTCCTGTTCAGGACCGCCGCCGAGACGCTGACCGCCATCGCCGCCGACCCCAAGCATCTCGGAGCCCGCATCGGCCTCACCGCCGTGCTGCACACCTGGGGCTCGGCGCTCACCCATCATCCGCACGTCCACATCATCGTTCCCGGCGGCGGCCTGTCGCGGGACGGATCGCGCTGGATCGCCTGCAAGCCCGGCTTCTTCCTGCCTGTGCGCGTGCTCTCGCGCCTGTTCCGTCGGCTCTTCCTCGACGGCCTCGCAGCTCTGCATGCAGCCGGCCGCCTCGCCTTCCTCGGCGACCTCGCGCCCCTTGCCGAGAAGTGCGCCCTCGACGCCGCGCTCGCGCCGTTGCGCTGCTCTGATTGGTTCGTCTACGCCAAGAGGCCGTTCGCCGGACCTCAGGCCGTCCTCGCCTATCTCGCGCGCTACACCCATCGCGTCGCGATCTCGAATTCGCGTCTGATCCGCCTCGCCGACAAGGGCGTCACCTTCAAATGGAAGGACTATCGGTTCCAAGGCCGCGACCGGCTCAAGACCATGACGCTCGACGCCGCCGAGTTCATCCGTCGCTTTCTCCTGCACGTGCTGCCGAGCGGCTTCCATCGCATCCGCCACTACGGCCTGTTCGCCGGCACGTGTCGTGCGCGCAACATCGAGCGCGTCCGCCAAGCGCTCGCCGCGTCGGAGGGCGCCCCCCAGCGTTCGCGCGCCGAGGCCGGAGGTGAGGCTGAAGACGTTGCGCCTGCGCGCCGCTGCCCGTGTTGCGGCGGCCGGATGATCATCGTCGAGACGTTCGAAGGCCCGCGCCCTGCGCGATCGCCATCCCCAAGTCGGATCAGGATCGACACCTCATGACCGGCGCCGCGCATCCCATCTCGCAAAGCCGATCGCTTTCCCTTCCAGCCGCGCGCCGGACCAGGACGGCAATGTCCTCACAAGCCTCGGCAGAGCCTCTTCGCGCCTCTACTCGCGCTCAGGCCGCGCATCTGCACGATCGAACAAGCTCGCCATCGTCCTTCCGATCGACGCAATCTTCGCCCCGCCGCTTCAGGACCGACCCCGGCGCTCCGTCCGCGACCCGCAAATCCCCATAGGTCGCGCCCTCCAGAGCCCTTCCTCCCCGCGGTTTCCTCCTTGGGAGGCTTTCGGACGCCGGCCCCGGCGCCTCGCCTCCACCGTCGCAATGGCCGGCGTCCAAAACCCTTCACCAAATGCGACGTACGCCGCCGCGATCTGGAATGTCCGCTTAGCGGGCGTTCAAAGCGTTAGCTTCGTCCGCTTTGGCGAAAGCGGTCGTCTCGGCACAAGCCACTGAGTATTGACCCTCAGCTCGCGCCGCCTTACGCCGTTCTGTCGCCGGTCGCCGGGCGCGCCGCTCTCGACGGCGCCGAGAAATTCTGCTCCCACAATGTCAACAGGACATCGCGCCGCGCGGCGCGGCCGTCGGCTCCGTAGACAGGCAGTTTGAAGAGTCGCAGCCAAGCCACATCGTTGCGAATCTGCCACGGAGGCGCTAAAAGCCTGCGCCATTGGGCAGCGCGCCGGGCGGCGCGGCGATCAGAACACGACGTTCCAATCCCGCTTCATGCTCACCACGACGAGGCCGTATTCCGCCGCCTTGTCCAGCGCCTCCGACAGCGGGCTCAGCCTGAACTCGCGGTCGTACACAGCCTCCCGCTCCGCGTCGTCATGGCGGAGCAGGAGCGCGAGCCGAGGCCCAGAGCCGGTTCGCACGTAGCGCATCATTGCGAGGTCGCCATCCGAGTTGCCGAACGCGAGCAGCGGCCTCCGGCCGATATGCAGGCCGATGCTCAGCGGCTTGGCCTCCCGATCGTTGAAGAGGTTGAGCTCGGAGAGCTTCGAAAGCGAAGCCTTTTCGCCCCCCGCATCGAAGCGCAGCTTGACGCTGGAGCCGATTACCTGCTCCCTCGGCACGCCATAAGCTTCCTCGACGAAGGCGCGCATGAAATCCACCCCGCCCGCCGACACAATGTAGGTCTTGAAGCCGTTCTCCCGCAGGTAGGCGAGGAGCTCGACCTGCGGCTGGTAGACGCATTCCTTGAACAGCTTTCCGAACTTCGGATGCTTCGCCGTCGCGAGCCACAAGCGCGCGATCTCGACGAATTCCTCATCTGTCATCCCCGCATGCGTCGCGAAGGCGAGTTCGTAAAGCGCTTGGAGCCCCAGTCCGAAGAGCGTGTTGTAATCCTGCTCGATGACGGCCTTGAAGGGTTGCCGCTCGGCTAAAGCGGGGTCCCTGGCGACCAGCTCCCTGACCCGACCGAAGGCGAAATAAAACTCGATCTGAAGCGGCTGCTCGCAGCAGAGCGTCCCGTCGTTATCGAAGACGGCGATGCGCTCGGCGGGCGGCGCGAATTCGGCGCCTCCCTCCTTCGTCACGCGTGCGACAAAGTCGAGGATCGCGGATTTGACGGAGCCGTTGTTCCAGGACGCAAGCGGCTGGGGATCGACCATGCAAAAATCCCATCAGTGGGCGTAAGGGGTCGAAATGGCTCCAAGTGTCAGATAATGTTAACAGGGCCGACGCGCGGGAGGGAAGGACGCATGCGTGAACATCTGGAAGTCATTTCCGCCATTGGGCTCGGGCTAGGATTGGCGATGGCGCTCGTCCCGGGAGCGGCCGCTCAGCAAAGTCCAGTGACGGCGATCGACATCGCGCTCGAGCCCGACGCGACCATGATCGACGCCGCGAAGGCGGCCAATGCGCGTCTGCTCAAGTCTTTTCCGAAGGGTTTTTCCCTGGACGCGACGCATCACCCACATGTCTCACTGTTGCAGCAGTTTGTCCGGACAGATGACCTCGACAAGATATATGCGGCCGCGCAGGCCGTCTTCGACAAAGAGAAGCCCAAGTCATGGACGCTGAAGGCGTTCAAATACTACTATATCCCCTCTCCGCCGATCGGCCTCGCAGGGATCGTCGTCGAACCGACGGACGACCTGCATCGGCTGCAAGACGAACTCATCAAAGCCGTCGAGCCCTACACGGTGAAGACCGGGACCCCGGCGGCGTTCTTCAGCGACGACGGCGGACGCGACATCCAGCCGTTCCTCATCAGCTACGTCGAGAATTTCGTGCGAGACGCGGCGGGCAAGCGCTTTAATCCGCATGTGACGATCGGCGTGGGAACGGAAAAATATTTGAACGAGATGCTGGCCGAGCCGTTCCCGTCATTTACGTTCTCCCCAGCGGGAGCCTCGGTCTACCAGCTTGGCTCCTTTGGCACGGCTCGAAAGGAGCTCAAGGCGCTGACACTCTGAGGAAGGGCACATTTGGGTGTTTTCGTCGATATCCATGCTGCGTAATTCTTGACTTACGCGCCACCCAGGGTCGAAACCGGTCCAGCGGATCGAGCTTCGACTCAACCGCGCCGCCTTACGCCTTCCGATCGCCGGCGCGGCGCTCTCGGCGGCCGAGGAATTCTGCTCCCACCAGGTGAACAGGATGTCGCGCAGCGCAGCGCCGTCGTCCGCTCCATAGACGGCCTGCTCGAAGAGTCGCAGCCAAGCCACATCGTTGCGAATCTGCCACGGAGGCGCTAAAAGCCTGCGCCATTGGGCGGGGCGTTGCGCAGCCTTCGGTTCGGCGATTTGACGGGAACGACAACGATCAGCGCGCGGGGCTCGGCGCTTCTCGACGACAGCCGGCCGACGGGCCGCTTTGGCGTGATCGTCGTCAGCGCGGCTTTCGTCCTCGCGCTGGCGACGTTCCTCGTTTTCGCCGGCGTCACGCCCATCATTCCCACGGCGACCGTCGTCCTTATCCTGTTGGCGGGCGACGGCCTCGTCGTCATCATCCTCATCATCCTCATTTCGATGGAATTGGCGCGCCTGAGGGCGGCGCGGCGGGCGGCGCGGGCCGGCGCCCGGCTGCACAGCCGGTTCGTCGCGCTGTTTTCGCTGGTCGCCGCCATCCCGGCTATCGTCACCGCGATCGTGGCTACGGTTTCCGTCGAGTGGGCGATCAACCCGCGCTTCATGAGCGACGTCGCAGCCTTTATCACCGAATCCAATCAGGCGACCCAGCTTTACCGCGAGTCTCAGTGCCGGGCGCTTTTGCGCGACGTGGAGCTGACCGCCGGCGATCTTGCGCGCAGCGGCATGCTGCTCCAGGCGGACCCCGCGCAATTCAAGGAATACTTCAGTTCGCGGGCCAAGACGCTCGGTTTCAACGCCGCCGCGCTCATGAGAAACGACGGAACGCCGACCATCGTCGCGCAGGGCTCGGACGAAAAGCTGATCGCCCGGCCTGACCCGTCCGACTTCCACGACGCCCTGAACGGCGAGGCGCTCTGCGGGTTTCTCGGGGCCGGCAACATTTTCGTCGGCATCCGGCCGATCCCCGGGGCCGCGGGGCAATTCCTTTACGCCGCGCGGGGAATCGACCCATTGGCGGCCAAGGTCACGGAAGACGCCGCCCTCGTCTCCAACATGTGGGGGCGCTTCGAGGCCCATCGGCACAGCCTCGAGCTGGGTTTCGCGACCGTGTTCGTGATGCTGGCGCTCACCATGCTGTTCTCGGCGATCTGGCTCGGACTGGCTTTCGCCAATCGGCTTGTCCGGCCCATCCGCCGCCTGATTCACGCAACCGACGAGGTTGCTTCCGGTAACCTTCACGTTCAAGTGCCGACGCGGCGCTCCGATGGAGACCTTGGGCATCTCGGCGACACGTTCAACAAGATGACCGCCGAGCTGTTGCGTCAGCAGACCGGTCTCATCGACGCGAACGCGCTCAACGATGAGCGGCGCGCGTTCATCGAGGCGGTGCTGTCGGGCGTGCCCGCGGGCGTTCTCGGCGTCGACACCGACGGGATCATCACGATCTCGAACGCCGCGGCCGAGCGGATGCTCGGCGGCGACCTTGGCCTGATTGGACGGCCCCTCAACGGGATCCAGTCCAGCATTGGATCCATCTGGGAGCAGGCCCGATCGCTGAGGCTCAGGCTTCATCAGGGCCAGGCGACCGTCCTGCGCGACGGCCGCGAGCGCGTTCTCAACGTTCGTGTCACCGGAAGCCCGGGACGCGACGATCGCGCCAGCGTCATTACGCTCGACGACATCAGCGACCTCGTCAGCGCCCAACGCACCGCCGCCTGGGCCGACGTCGCCCGCCGCATCGCGCATGAGATCAGGAATCCGCTCACCCCGATCCAGCTCTCGGCCGAGCGGTTGAAGCGCCGTTACGGCCGGCACATTGTCGAGGGCAGGGACATATTCGACCAGTGCACGGACACGATCATTCGGCAGGTCGACGACATCAAGCGCATGGTGGACGAGTTCTCCTCCTTCGCCCGCACGCCCAAGGCGCGTCCCGCGCGCGACGACCTCACCGATTGCATCCGCCAGGCGATCTTCCTTATGCGCGTCGGCCGCCCCGACATCACTTTCGAGGAGCAACTGCCCAACGAACCTGTTTTCGCCGATTTTGACCGGCGGCTGGTGTCGCAGGCGCTCACCAATGTGTTGAAGAATGCGGCAGAGGGCATTGACGCCTTGGGAGAATATCCATCCAAACGCTTGGTCCTGACGACCCTGTCCGTGGATGGGGCGGACTTTGCCGAGATCGCTGTGAGCGACAACGGCAAAGGATTTCCCCGCGAGGACCGGCATCGCCTGTTCGAGCCTTACGTGACGACGCGAGCCGAGGGGACCGGGCTCGGCTTGCCGATTGTCGTCAAGATTTTCGAGGACCATGGCGGCGGCGTCGACCTCCTCGACGGGCTCAAGCGCCCGGACGGCGGCCTCGGGGCCAAAGTCTTGATGAAACTGCCATTGCCTCGCGCCGAACACGATGCGACGCCGCAGGAGAATGAAAGGATCGGTTCGTCCTGATGGCTGCTGACATTCTTATCGTCGATGACGAAGAGGACATCCGCCAGCTTGTCGCCGGCATCCTGGAGGATGAGGGGCACGGGGCGCGGCTGGCGCGGGATTCTGACGAGGCGATCAAGGCCGTCGAAGCCCGCCGTCCGCAACTGATCCTGCTCGATATCTGGCTGCAGGGCTCGAAGCTCGATGGTCTGCAACTGCTTGAGGCGATCAAGCGCCAGCACCCGACCGTGCCCGTGGTCATGATTTCGGGACACGGCAACGTCGAGACCGCGGTGACGGCGATCAAGCTCGGCGCTTACGACTTCATCGAAAAGCCGTTCAAGGCGGACCGTCTGATCCTTGTGACGGAGCGGGCGCTGGAGACTTCGCGCCTCAAGCGGGAAGTCAGTGATCTTCGCGCCCGCGGCGGCTCTGTCGACCGGATGGTCGGCTCGTCGTCGGCGATCCTCAATCTCAAGCGCGTCATCGAAAAGCTCGGACCGGCCAACTCGCGCATTCTCATTTTTGGCGCCGCCGGATCGGGCAAGGAACTGGCCGCTCGGCTGATTCACGAAAATTCGGCGCGCGCCGACGGCCCCTTCGTCGTCATCAACGCCCCGGCGATGGCGCCTGAGAGAATGGAGGCGGAACTCTTCGGGGTCGAATCCGGCGCGGAAGGGCCCCGGAGGGTCGGCGCGCTGGAAGAGGCGCATGGCGGCACGCTTTACCTGGACGAAATCGCCGACATGCCGCGCGAGACGCAGGCCAAGATCCTTCGTGTTCTGGTCGACCAGAACTTTCAGCGGGTCGGCGGCGGTTCGCGTGTTGTCGTCGATGTGCGGGTCATCTCGTCGACGAGCCGGGATCTGGCCGAGGCGATCACGGAGGGGCGCTTTCGCGAAGATCTTTTTCATCGGCTTTCGGTGGTGCCGATCCGCGTTCCATCGCTCGCGGAGCGTCGAGAGGACATTCCCGAGCTCGTCCAATATTTTCTGAAGATCATCGCGACGAATATGGGCGTTGCGGCCCGCCGGGTCGGGGCGGACGCCATGGCGGTGCTTCAATCGCACGACTGGCCAGGAAACATCCGGCAACTCAGAAACAATGTCGAGCGATTGATGATCCTGGCGATCGGCGATCCCAACGCGGAAATCTCCGCCTCGATGCTTCCGGCCGAGGTTGGCGCCCTGGTGCCGGCGGTGCCGAGCGGGATCGGCGGGGAGAAACTCTTGAGCCTGCCGCTTCGCGATGCGCGGGAAGCCTTCGAGCGCGACTATCTGGTCGCTCAGATCAGTCGCTTCGGCGGCAACATATCGCGCACTGCCGAATTCATCGGCATGGAGCGCTCGGCTCTCCATCGAAAGCTGAAGTCTCTCGGCGTCGAATAGCCGGCGCCCATTTATAAAGCCTCTTTAACATCGTAGTTTCGGTTTATGAGTTCGCTCGCCTTATTTTCTATGATATGAGCCTGGAAGAATGGCGCGTCGGACAGGCGCGGGGGATGATCGAATAATTCCGGCCGGAAAGGCCCAACAAACGGAAACACGGAATGGCAACCGAGAAGGCGCAAAACCTCCAGGACACGTTTCTCAATCACGTGCGAAAGTCCAAGACGTCGGTCACGATTTTTCTGGTCAACGGGGTAAAATTGCAGGGCTTCGTGACTTGGTTCGACAATTTCTGCGTCCTGCTTCGACGCGATGGGCATTCCCAGCTGGTCTACAAGCACGCGATCTCCACCATCATGCCGGCGAGCCCAATCACCATGTTCGAGGCCGTCGACGAGGACCCTCGCTGACCACGCTTTGCCTCGCGGGGCCGGCGACGAAACGGAGCGCCGGGTCGTGACTACGCGCGCGCTGGTCGTTTGTCCGGCTCTGACGCGGGAAGCGAACGGCCCGCTGCGCAGCCCCGAGGCGCGATGCGAGGAGGCGGTCGGCCTGGCGCGGGCCATCGATCTCGAGGTCGCGGGCGCCGAGACCATGTCGCTGAGCGCCATTCGCCCCGCGACCTACATCGGCAAGGGCAAGGTCGAGGCGATCGCGGCGCGGGTGAAGGGCGAGGAGATCGATCTCGTCGTCATGGACTGCGCGCTCTCGCCGGCGCAGCAGCGCAACCTCGAAAAGGCGTTCGGCTGCAAGGTCATCGATCGCACCGGGCTCATCCTCGAGATTTTCGGCCAGCGAGCGCGCACCGCCGAGGGCGCGCTGCAGGTCGAGCTGGCGCATCTGAAATACCAGCGCTCGCGCCTCGTTCGCTCATGGACCCACCTCGAGCGGCAGCGCGGCGGCTTCGGCTTTCTCGGCGGACCGGGCGAGACCCAGATCGAGACCGACCGGCGCCTGATCGGCGAGCGGATCGTGCGCATCGAGCGCGAGCTCGAGACGGTCAAGCAGAGGCGCAGCCTGCAGCGGGCGAGCCGCAGCGCCGTGCCCTATCCGATCGTCGCGCTGGTCGGCTACACCAACGCCGGCAAGTCGACCCTGTTCAATCGCCTCACCCGCGCCGAGGTGATGGCGGCCGACATGCTGTTCGCCACCCTCGATCCGACCATGCGCCTGATCAAGCTGCCCCATGGCGGCGCGGCGATCCTGTCCGACACGGTCGGCTTCATCTCGGATCTGCCGACCACCCTCATTTCCGCCTTCCGCGCCACGCTGGAAGAAGTGCGCGCAGCCGACGTGATCGTGCATGTGCGCGACATCTCCCACGCCGACAGCGACGCGCAAGCCCATGACGTCGCGGCGGTTCTGGATCAGATCGGCGTCGCCGACCGCGCCGACCGGGTCATCGAAGCGTGGAACAAGGTCGACCTGCTCGACGCCGACGCGCGCGCCGCGCTCGCTCAAGAGCACGAAACGAATGGCGCCGCGCCGCTCGCCATCTCCGCGGCGACGGGGGAGGGGATCGATCATCTCGTAGCCGCGATCGAGGATCGCCTGGCGCGCGGCCGCTCCGAACTCGAACTGACGCTTGACGCCAGCGACGGGCAGGGACTGCACTGGCTCTATGAACACGCCGAGGTCATGAGCCGCCGCGACGAAGAGGACCGGCTCCGCCTCACCGTGCGCGTTCCTCCGGACCAGATCGAGCGGCTGAAGCGGCGCTTCGCGATCCCTGTCGGGCGCTTAGGGCCAGGCTGAACCGTCCCGCGACGCAGGCGCGATCGGGCCACGCATACAACCAGCGCACGAGGCTTCGTTCAATAAACGCAAACAAACGCCAGCTAGGGTCCAAACTCAATCAGCGTCTTCTTCCTGTCCGAAGCGGCGCAGGCCGCCGCGGTGAGTGGTTGTGGACATCAATGAAACCTCTCGCCGCGCTCCAGCTGCGCGAGGATCTGGTCCATCCGCTTGGCTCGCGTCTCAGCCTTCTTCGCCGTGTGAGGGCTTTCGCCTTCGGCATTGTGTCCAAGGCATCGAGAAAGTCCTGAGGGATCGTCATCGTCGCTGAACCGTTATAGGCTCTATCCCATCGGCCGTCGGCCTTCGCAGCTTCAACCTGCGCCAAGCCGGCCAAAGTCATCCGACCTTCCGCGATCAGCGTCGTCGCATGAGAGCAGTTCTTGGCCGACCAATTGGATTTCGACTTCCTTGGCGCCAGGCGTTGCAGGAACGACTCGGCGTCGAGCGGCTTCTTCTGCCCGTCGATCCACCCGAAGCGGATTGCCTCCACGACACAATCGGTCCACGTCACCGATGGTCTGCCCGCGCCTGCCTTGAATATCCTCACCCAGAGTTCTGTCGCGGATTGATGGTGCTTCGCGAGCCAGTCGCCGAGCTCAGCGGCGTTCTGGAACGCCAGTGGGGTATGCCGTGCGCCACCCATGCCCAACGCTAGCCCGTCGTCAAGCACATTGGAAGGCGGACCCCACGCTCTGCGCGGCCCTCGAGGCATGAGGTCCGCGGGGTTCGGCGCGTTCTGAAGCTCCGCCCAGAGGCGGTTACTAAAAATCCGGTCTTCCTCCCGTCTCCCGCTCAGGTTGTGCGCGAACGTCTCCGTCTCTCTCGATGGCGGCAGGCCCCCGACCGGCAGACATAATTTCACAAATGTTGATTTCGAGGCCGGACGAAGATGTTCGTCTCGCTATTCCAGATACGGCGTCAGCACATTTTCGATCCATTTCATGAAGGCGCGGACGCGGCGCGACAGATTGCCCCGATGGGCTACGACGAGGGACACGGCGAGCGCCCGGCGACGAAAATCGGGTATGATCTCCACAAGCGCTCCACTCTCCAAGTATCGGCCAATCCCCAGGAGCGGCGCCTGAATCAGGCCAAGGCCGGCGAGGGCGGCGGCTTCGTAGGTCTGCGCGCTGTTGACGTGTAGGGCGCCTGGCAACTGAAGCGTCGCGTAGCTGTCGCCGTCCGGATATTCCCATCCATAGGGTCGTGCGCCCAGCATCGTCGAAAAATGAATTGTCCGGTGGTCCTGACGCTGGAGATCTTCCAGCGATCGAGGCACGCCATGGCGCGCCAGGTAGGCGGGACTGGCGGCGTTGACCATGCGCAACAGGCCCAGCGGGCGGGCAATCAGCGTCTCGTCTCTTACGGGTCCAAGCCGCAACACACAGTCGAACCCCTCTTGAACCAGATCGACTTGCCGGTCCGTACTCGACACCTCCAGCTCCAACTCGGGGTGAGTTGCCAAGAAATCCGGCAAGGCCGGCACGATCGTTGTGCGCGCCACCTCGGTCGGAAGATCGACCCGTAAACGCCCGCGAAGCGCCACGCGATCGCCAGCGAACATCGAGTGAAGATCATCAGCGTCAGCAAGCAGATCGCGGGCGCGGGCATGAAATGCGCGTCCGTCCTCCGTCAACTGCACGCTGCGCGTCGTCCGGTGCAGGAGCCTGACGCCGACATCTTCTTCCAGCTTCCGGACCGCCGTTGAGGCCCTCCCCTTTTGGATGCCCAGGCTATCGGCCGCGCGGGTGAAGCTCCCCATTTCCGCGACCGTTGTGAAAATGAGGAGGGGTTCGAGATTTTGCATTTTCGTGCGCGATATTGTTCACCAGAGAGAGAACAGTGAGTTCATTTCATCGGTGTTTATCACATCTGATAGACACAGTAAGCTCCGAATATGGAATCCCCCCATCGGAGAATGACAAGTGTCCGAAACTCTGAACCTGCATCAGGCGCCTGAAGCCATGACCTTGGACCGCGCCCTGTGGGCCGGCCGGATAATGAGCGCGCTTGTCGTCATCGCTCTGGCGGCCGACGGCGCCATTCAGCTTTTCGCGCCGGCAGAGATCGCGAGCATGTTGCAGGAAACCGGGTTCGCGATGGACCTGACCCGTGTCGTGGGTCCGATCATACTCGCCTGCGCCATCCTTTACGCCATCCCGGCCACCGCCGTCCTCGGCGCGATCCTGGTGACGGGCTTTCTGGGCGGCGCGATCTGCGCCCATGTCCGCATCGGTGAGTTGGGGTCGCCGCCGGAAATCTTTTCCCTGCTTCTGGGCGCGATGACATGGGGCGGCCTCTATCTGCGCGACGCACGTATCCGGGCCATTCTGCCGCTCATCCGTTGAACCAGCAGGGGCAGGGCTCTGTCCCTCAAGACCAGGAGAAAACACATGTTTTTAGTAATGGGAATCACGGGCAAAGTGGGCGGCGCAACGGCAGAACATCTGTTGGCGCACGGCAAAGAAGTGCGTGCGCTCGTCCGCAATCGTGAGAAGGCGTCAAGCTGGGCGAGCCGGGGCGTGGAACTGGTTGACGGTGATTGGAATGATTCGGCAGCGATCGAGCGGGCGCTCAAAGGCGTCGAAGGCGCGTTTGTCATGTTGCCGGCTGTCTGGGCCCCCTCGCCCGATTACAAAGAAGCCAAAAGCGTGATTGCGAACTATGTCGAGGCGCTCACAAAGGCGCCGCCGCCGCGGGTGGTCGCGCTTTCGTCGATGGGCGCCAACAGGACCAGCGGGCTTGGGATGATCACGGCCTTGTCGCTTCTGGAGCGGGGGTTTCGCGACCTGACATCGCCAATCGCATTTGTGCGCGCAGGCGGATTCTTCGAGAATTTTCTTTACGGCTTGCAGGTCGCCCAGGGCGGAACGCTGCCGGTCTACTACAATCCGACAAACCGCAAATCGACCATGGTCGCGACGAACGACATCGGCGCGGAGGTCGCAACCCTTTTGACCGGGCCGGCGTGGTCAGGGCATCGCGTCATCGAGCTCGGTTCGATGGTCAGCGCGGATCAAGTCGCGGAGCAATTGGGTGAAGTCTTGACGCTTGACGTGAAAGCCGTTTGCGGTCCCGCGCGCTGGGTGGGCGGAAGCGTTCGAGCAGTTCGGCATCCCGAAGGGCCACAGTGGACCTGCCGAAGAAATGTTTGAGGCCGTGAACGCGGGATGGATGGACCTCGGAGTCGAGGGTACGGAGCACGTAGCGGGTACGACGTCCGCACGCGATGTATTCGAGGCCGCACAGAACGCCGCCAAGGCGTAAGTCCACGGATCAGGCATGAGACGGAGACTGCCCGCCGCTAGCGGAATTGAAGGAGGCGAAATCGAGGAGCATGTTTCTCAACCCCCCGCCGCGCCGAAGTTCGACGTCGTCCGCTCATCTCAAGACCGCGTTTCTCAAAACCTGAAAGCCAACACTCCCATCCATTACGAGGCTCGCCATGACATTTTCTTGGAGCCAACTGACTGGCGCAATCGTTGGATTTTCGCTTGTCGTTTTCGCGGGCTCGCTCGATGCGAAGGCGCAGGGGACTGCGGCGGCCCCGTCAACCCGCGCATGCCCAGACAATGGCGCCGTCGCCTTCGCCAATCCGCTAAACGAACCGCATTGGAACGGTTGGGGCGTCGATCCGTCGCAACACCGCTTCCAGCCGGCGGACATGGCGCGGCTCTCGGCGTCGGACCTCCCCCGCCTGAAATTGAAATGGGCGTTCGGCTTCCCCGGCGCCCGCCGCGCGGTGACTCAGCCGACAGTTTTTGGCGGGCGCGTGTTTGTCGGCAGCGAAAACGGAAAAGTCTATTCACTCGACGCCAAGACTGGATGCACGTACTGGGCGTTCGACGCTGTCAGAGGCGTTCGATCGGCCATCGTCATTGGTCGGCGCGGAGACGGTTGGGCGGCATATTTTGGCGACCGAGCAGCGAACGTCTATGCGGTTGACGCGCTGACGGGCAAGGCGCTTTGGACCACCAAAGTCGATGAGCACCCCGCAGCGATGATCACCGGCTCGCCGACGCTGGCCGGCGCGACCTTGTTCATAGGAGTTTCGTCATTCGAGGAGGTCACCGGCGCCAACCCGTCTTACTCTTGCTGCACGTTCCGCGGCAGCCTCGTCGCATTGGATGCGTCAAGCGGCAAGATAGCGTGGAAGACGTTCACCATCGCGGAGGAAGCCAAACCGAGCGGAGCCAATCGCAACGGCGTTCAGCAGCTGGGGCCCTCCGGCGCGGCGATATGGTCCGCGCCGACCTTTGATGCGGCGACCAAACGGGTCTACGCCGCGACTGGCGACAATTACTCCGACCCGCCGAGCGGGACCTCGGACGCAATCGTCGCCTTCGACGCCGCATCCGGAGACCTGGCGTGGGCACGACAAATCACCCCGGGAGACGCGTTCACGGTAGCCTGCCCTTCCGGGATCAATTGCCCCAAATCCCATGGGCCGGACTTCGATTTCGGCTCGTCCGCCGTGCTTGCCAGCCTCCCCGGCGGCAAGCGCGTCCTCGTCGCCGGGCAGAAATCAGGCGTTGTCACCGCGGTCGACCCCGACCACGGCGGCGCGATCGTGTGGCAAACGAAAGTCGGCGCCGGCAGCGCCTTGGGCGGTGTGCAATGGGGCGTCGCTGCGGATGAAAGCAAGGTCTACGTCGCGCTGTCCGACCCTAAATTGCGGCGCGTGCCGGCTGGAACTCCCGGCGCGCAAACTCTTGCCCTCAACCCGAGCGTTGCGCTTCTTCTGGACAGCAAGACCGGCGGCGGCTTATCCGCCCTCAGGCTCGATACGGGCGAACAGGTCTGGCGGACCCCGCATCCCGGTTGTGGCGACGTTCCGGGATGCAGCCCGGCCCAGTCGGCCGCAGTCACCGCGATTCCAGAGTTGGTGTTCTCGGGCGGACTCGACGGACACCTGCGCGCCTATTTCGCCGACAACGGCAAGATCGCTTGGGACGTGGATACAAAGGGCGACTATCAGACCGTCAACGGCGTCGCCGCGAAGGGCGGGTCGATCGACGGCGGCGGAGCCGTCATCGTCGACGGCGTCGTCTATGTCGGATCGGGGTCAGGGTTCGTCGGATCCATCCCCGGCAACGTCTTGCTCGCATACTCGGTCGACGGATTGTAGCGCTTCGGCTTGTCGTTGCGGTATCGCTATCTCGAATGCGAGCCGCCTTCACTCCGCCGCGCGCTCTCTGGCCTTCGCCTCGGCCCAAAGCCGCTCCATCTCATCGAGGCTGGCGCTTTCGGGCGTTCGGCCCCCTTCGGCGAGGCGGTCCTCGATATGGGCGAAGCGCCGCTCGAACTTCAAGTTGGCGCCGCGCAGCGCGGCCTCGGGATCGACCTTGAGGTGGCGCGCCAGATTCACCGCCGCGAACAGAAGGTCGCCGACCTCGCCCTTGAGCGCCTCGGCCGAACCCTCGGCGATCTCCGCCTCGACCTCGGCGATCTCCTCGCGAATCTTCGCCAGAACAGCCCGCGCGTCGTTCCAGTCGAAGCCGACCTTGCCGGCCTTCTCCTGCAGCTTGAGCGCCCGGGAGAGCGCCGGCATGGCCAGCGGAACGCCGTCGAGCGCGCTCTGAGCCCGGCCTTCCTGCGCGCCCGATCCGAGCTTCTGCGCGCTTTTCCTCGGCCTTGATGCGGCCCCAGAGCGCCTTCACCTCGCCTGGACTGAGCGCCTTCGCGTCGCCGAAGACGTGGGGATGACGGCGGATGAGCTTGGCGGTGATCGCCTCGACGACCCCGCCGAAATCGAACAGGCCCGCCTCTTCCGCCATGCGGGCGTGAAAGACGACCTGCAACAGCAGGTCGCCAAGCTCCTCGCGCAGGTCTTCCGACGCGCCGCGCTCGATCGCGTCGGCGACCTCGTAGGCCTCTTCGAGCGTGAACGGGACGATCGAAGCGAAGGTCTGCTCGACGTCCCACGGGCACCCGTCCACGGGATCGCGCAGGGCCGCCATGATCTCGATCAGGCGGCGGATATCGCCGGACGGCTGCATAAGCAGGGGCAATGGTCCAAGCTGGGGCGGATTGCAAGGCGCAGCCGCGGTTCCCGGACCTCGTCCCGAGGCGCCGCGAGGCGGCCTCGAGCCGGGACAGGATCTCCGTCGAAGCGCGGCGCACCGCTCCTCAAGGATAGGGAGAAACGACGGTCGCGCTCGAAGGCGCGGCGCCGTTCAAATCGAGAGCGAAATCGCCTCGCGCCCCTTGGGCGTGTCCACCACGCGCATCGTCACCTGCTGGCCTTCGGCGAGATGCGAAATGCCGGCCGGGCCGAGGATGGAGATATGGACGAACACGTCCTTGCCGCCATCCTCGCTGGCGACGAAGCCGAATCCCTTGGCGTCGTCGAACCATTTGACCTTGCCGGTGACCGAGACCGCCGTCGAGGGATCCGGCGCAACCCGGCGCGGCGGCCGAGGCCCATCGCGGAACCCGTCTGACGATGGCCTTTGCGGGCGCTCGACAATGCCCGCCGTGTCGACCTCGATGCACGCGCGTGACCTGAGCCCCCTTGGCGCCGGCCCCGACCTGGACGCGCAATTTCGCGCCCGCAGGAACGGTGTCGTGGCCCGCCGCATGCAGGGCGTTGGCGTGCAGGAACGCGTCGCCCGCGCCGCCCGCCAGCTCGACGAATCCGTAGCCTTTGTCCGCCTTGAACCATTTGACGACGGCGTCGACCGGCGGCGCGCCAGAGTCGATCGGCCCGGATTGTCCGCCCATCGGCGGGCCGCCGAAGCCGCTGTCCGGGCCGCCGCCGTGGGCGCGCGCCGGGCGAGGTCTCGATTCGTAGGACATCGGCCCATCGTCATCGAACCCGCGCTTGCGAGGTCTAAAGTCCTTACCCTTGCTCATGGTAGTCCCAAATCTCCAACCCCAAAACTAACGAATGGGAGCACGACGCGGCCCCTCGCGGTCCGCTGCCTCTCAGCGAAACTCCGATGCTTCCGTCTGAACAATCTTCGTCGGTCGGACGCCCAATCCCAATCTCGCGACCCGTTCAAAGGCAGGGCCCCTCAGTCGGCGAGTTTAGGTTTGTATGTCGCCTGGCGCATGGCCGCGCCACAGGCGGCGAAACTTTCGCCGCTGGTCTAAGAATAAAATATAGCGCCCGCATCATCGAAAACCCGCTAGGCCGATCGCAAAACGTACGCGGACCTTGCATGTTCCAGACTAGCGTATTTTTGGCGCCGTTGCCAGATGGTCAAAGAGACTGCGATAAACTATTTCTTCATTTAAACCTCTATGTTGAGTGATTTATTTTGGCTTTCCGCGGCCGGAAGCATGGAGACGGGCTGTGGTTGAGCGCGCCAAGCAACGCTGAGTGTACAGGCGTTCATTCAAGTGTACATGCGTCCACTGAGCTGCCTAAGAGATGGGCGGACAAAGGTGGAATGATCGGGCTTCAAGGGCATCGGCGGTATACCGGCAAGAGCCGGAACGAGCGCGACTGTCTACACGTCGACGAGTTCAATCGATTTTGGCGCACGCTCCTGAATGAAGGCGAAGCGCGCCTCGGGCTTCGAGCCCATCAGACGCTCGACCGCTTCCGCCGTCGCTTCGTTGTCGCTGGCGAGGATCGCAACGCGCAGAAGCGTGCGCTTGGCCGGGTCCATCGTCGTGTCGCGTAAATCGCGCATCGGCATTTCGCCGAGGCCCTTGAAGCGGCTGACCTCGATCGCGGCGCGGCCAGGGAATCCCGACTTCAGCAATTCCTCCTTGTGGGCGTCGTCGCGCGCGTAGAGCGAGCGCGCGCCCTGCGTCAGGCGGTAGAGCGGCGGAACGGCGAGATAAAGATGGCCTTCCTCGATCAGCTTCGGCGTTTGCCGGTAGAAGAAGGTGATGAGCAGCGAGGCGATATGCGCGCCATCGACGTCCGCGTCGGTCATGATGATGATCTTGTCGTAGCGAAGATCGGCCGAGCGGTAATGGGCGCCGGCGCTCGCGCCCAGCGCCTGCATGAGATCGGAAAGCTGCTGATTTTGCGCGAGCTTGTCGCGCGCGGCTGAAGCGACGTTGAGGATCTTGCCTCTCAGCGGCAGCACCGCCTGCGACGCGCGGTCGCGCGCCTGCTTGGCCGAGCCGCCGGCGGAATTGCCCTCGACGATAAAGAGTTCGGAGCCTTGCGCCGAGGAATTCGTGCAATCGGCGAGCTTGCCCGGCAGCCTCAGCTTGCGCACCGCGGTCTTGCGGGCGATCTCTTTTTCCGCGCGGCGCCGAACCCGCTCCTCGGCGCGCTCTATTCCCCAGTCGAGAAGCCTGGCCGCCTGGCTCGGCGCGGCGGCAAGCCAATGGTCGAAGGCGTCGCGAACCGCGCCGTCGACCAGGCGCGCAGCTTCCGCCGTTTGCAAACGGCCCTTGTTCTGCCCCTGGAATTCGGGCTCGCGAATGAAGACGGAGATCAGCGCCGCGCAGCCTGCCATCACATCATCGGTCGTCAGGACCGCCGCGCGCTTGCTCTGGCCGATGCGGTCCGCGTGATCCTTGAGCCCGCGCAAGAGCGCTGTGCGCAGACCCGATTCATGCGTCCCGCCGTCGGACGTCGGGATGGTGTTGCAATAGGAATGGACGAAGCCGTCATCGGCTGCGAGCCATGCGATCGCCCATTCGACCGACCCGTGCTTGCCCGCCTTCTCGACCCGGCCGGTGAAGACCTGGTCGGCGACCAGCTCCTGCCCCTCGATGTCGGCGGCGAGATAGTCGCGCAAGCCCCCGGGAAAATGGAAGGTGGCTTCCGCCGGCACTTTCGAGCCTTCGCCGATCAGGGCGGAGGCGTAGCGCCAGCGGATCTCGACGCCGCCGAACAGATAGGCCTTCGAGCGGGCCATCTTGAAGACGCGCGCGGGATCAAACCGCGCCTGAGCGCCGAAGATCTGCGGATCGGGCAGAAAGCGCACTTTCGTGCCGCGTCGGTTCGGCGTCTTGCCGACGACGGTCAGCCCGCTTGTCGGCTTGCCGCGCGCGAAGGTCTGTCGATAGAGCGTCTGGGCGCGGGCGACCTCGACCTCGAGCTTCTCGGAGAGCGCGTTCACCACCGAGACGCCGACGCCATGGAGCCCGCCCGAGGTCTCATAGGCGCCGCTGTCGAACTTGCCGCCCGCGTGCAGCATGGTCATGATGACTTCGAGCGCCGACTTTTTGGGAAATTTCGGGTGCGGATCGACCGGCATGCCGCGGCCGTTGTCGATAACGGTCAGGTATCCGTTTTCCTCGAGCGAGACCTCGATGAATGTGGCGTGGCCGGCCACCGCCTCGTCCATCGCATTGTCGATCACCTCGGCGAACAGGTGATGGAGCGCGTTGGAATCGGTCCCGCCCACATACATGCCCGGGCGCCGGCGCACCGGCTCGAGCCCCTCGAGCACTTCGATCGAGGCGGCGGTGTAACCCGCTTCGTCCGGCGTCCCGTTGCGGGCGGCCGGCTTGCCCTTGGGGGGCAGCGGTTTGCCGCGCGGGGCGGCGCCGAAAAGATCGTTCATGTCTTCTTGTCTAGCCTTGACGAATCAAGCTGCGGTTAAGCTAGCATGATTGCGGGGAGCGGTCCGTTTGCGGACCGCGGTTTCGGCGATTCCGGCCGCCTCGGACGAGCCGGAAGCGGTCGGCTTCCGGGCTGAATTGCCGAAGGCCCGCCCCGCCTGTCGCGACCCGCGCTTTATCATAGGCGATCGCTCTGGGCGAACGGCGGGGCGAGAAGTTTTTGAACAACGCGGCCGAAGGGCTGGTCAAGCGGCGGTTTTTCGCCTAGGTTACATGTAACTTGCGGACGGAGCGGCTCATGACATCGGGACCGAAGCCCAAGTCGTCACGCGTGAAGGTGCGGGATCATCGGCGGCGCCTCCGCGCGCAAGGTTTGCGTCCGATCCAGATTTGGGTCCCCGATGTTCGATCGCCGGCGTTCCGGGCCGAAGCGCTCCGGCAATCGCTTGCTGTCGCCGCCAGCCCGCATGCTCGCGAGGATCAGGCCTTCGTCGATTCGATTTCCGCTTGGCCTCGGGAATCCTGGCCTTAAGGATGAGGCGAGGCGAAGTATGGACTGTCGCCGGCGCAGGCGACTATGCCGGAAAACCGCGACCTGTCGTCATTGTGCAGGACGACAGTTTTGAGGGCTGGATTCGCTTGTGGTGTGTCCATTCACCAGCGATACGACGGAGGCGCCGTTGTTCCGGCTTCCGGTCGAGCCGAATCGTGGCAATGGGCTTCGCGCCGCGTGTCGCTTGATGGTGGACAAGGTCACGGCCGTCCCCAAGTCGAAAATGGGGCAGAGGATCGGGTCGCTGGACGCCGCGGACATTATTCGGCTCAACCGATCGATACTCGTCTTCCTTGGACTGGCGACCTCTGCGAGAGCGAGGTGAGCGCGACCCGAGCGCGACCTCGATAAAAGTGGCGTGGCCCGCCGATCGAGACGGCGCCGCCTCAACGCGAAGCTTGAGGGGCTTGACGCGCCGTCGCGAACGACGGCCATCTCGTGCTACGCCAAAGCAGCAAGCATGGGAACCCCGTATGCCGGATCGCCGAGAGCTCTACCGCAGCCCCAACGGCGATACCTGGTTCCTTGGCCGGGAGCCTGCGAACGGCCACGCGTTCATCGTTCATCAACCCAACGCGCCGTCCGGAGGGCGCTTGTCACACATCGAAGTCGGCGCCTTCCTAAGAGAGGGGGCCGGCCCTGAGCAGCAAGCTTTGTTGCGGTTGATTGGAACGCTGGTGGAGGTTCCCCCGTACGCTGACAGGGCCTGAAGGCAGGAAACCTTCGTCGGCGCCGCGCCGCAAGCCAGACCGCGCAGACGCGCCTCACATCCCAGTCAGCAGCATGCGGGTCGAGTCAAACCTCGTCGGTCTACCGACTCGAAGGGGCGGCGACGGCGTCGCAAAGCTTATTGAGCATCGCCGCAACGTTTTCGAAGACCTTCTCTTTGTCTAGGGCTTTGCTCAGAATCATGCCGCCTTCAAGCGAAGCCAAAATGTGAACCGCAAACGCGCCGGCTTCCGGGACGCTCATCTTCGACGATCCCGCCAAGGCTTTTTTGAGCCAGGCGAGATTGCGGTCGAAGAAAACTCGGGTGTGGCTGCCGACTTCTAGCGGCAACCCGCCGAGTTCCGCCCCCAGAACCGCGCACAGGCAGAGTTTGTCGTCTCTTATGAGCGTTTCGCGGAATGTATCGACATAAAGCGCGACAACTTCCCACGCGTCACCCTTGAACCTCCCGGGATCGCCGAGCTTCTTTAGGAAACGATCCGTGTACCGCTGGGTCACGGCGGCGCCCATGTCGGCTTTGGTCGGAAAATGATAGTGGACGCTCGCCGATTTGATTCCGACGGCGCTCGCCACGTCGCGCGTGCTGAAGCCATTGAAGCCCACATGCCGGATCAGGGCTTCCGCGACGTCTAGTATCTCTTCGCGCTTCGTAGTCGTTTCCATTCGGATCAGCCCTCCTGCCCGCGTGCCTACCTACTGATAGATATGCTTGACAGGCAAGGATACAAAGGCGTACGTGAGCAATCTACCTATCACTAGGTAGGTCGGATCGGACCTTGAGTCGGTCCCGAAAGAGGAAGGAACAAGCCAGATGGCAAAGCGCGTTTTGATGGTGCTGACGTCCCACGACATGATGGGAATCAGTGGAAAGAAGACCGGCAACTGGTTCGATGAGGTCGCGACCCCGTACTATAAGTTCAAGGAGGGGGGCTTCGACGTGACCCTCGCAACGCCGAAAGGGGGACCGGCTCCCCTCGACCCGTTCAGCTTCGACGATATGTTCATGACGGAGAATATCCGGAAGTTTCAGAAAGATCCGTTGGCCCAGCTCGCGCTCGCGAGCACGCTCCGGTTCAACGACATCAATACCAGCGACTACGCCGGCGTGTTCTTTCCGGGCGGCTATGGCCAGCTTTGGGATCTGGCCAGCGACTCGAAGGTCATCCGGGCGATCGAAGACTGGATTGGCCAAAAGACCCCAGTCGCCATGGTTTGTCACGCGCCGGCAATCCTGCGAGACGCCAAGAATCCCGCTGGCGAACCACTCGTCAGAGGCAAGGACGTGACTGGCTTCACCGACGCCGAGGACCAGGAGATCGATCTCTCACGTCATCTCTTGTTCTCGCTCGAACGCGCCCTGACGGCCAACGGCGGCAATTTCCGGCGTTCCAACAAGAACTGGTTGCCGAACGTCGTCGAAGACGGCGCGCTGCTCACTGGTCAGAACCCCGCCTCCGCCGCCCCGATCGCCGACGCGCTGGTGGCCCGATTGCGATGACTGTGCGGTATTCGGCGAGAGCGCATTTGGTTCTCGCCGAATGCCTGGTCCCGGCGAAGCCCTCCAATGCCACAAAGGCGCACTTGCCGCAGTGACATGGTGAAGAATGTTTCTGGCGCCGTCACATCCCGGTCAGCAGCATGCGGGTCGCGGCGGTCACATCCTTATGCCGCATCAGCGCTTCGCCGACCAGAAAGGCCTCGACGCCCGATCCCGCCAGCCGCTTGCAATCCGCGTGATCGGAAATGCCGCTTTCGGCGACCACGATCTTGTCGGCGGGGATCAAGGGCAGGAGCCGCTCGCACACTTCGAGCGAAGTCTCGAAGGTATGGAGGTTGCGATTGTTGACGCCGATCAGGCGGCCTTCGAGAGCGAGCGCGCGCTTGAGCTCAGTCTCGTCATGCGTCTCGATCAGGACGTCGAGTCCGAGATCGTGCGCGGCCTTGTTGAGGGTTTTGGCGATTTCGTCGTCGACCGCCGCCATGATGATGAGGATGCAGTCGGCGCCCCAGGCGCGCGCCTCCAGCACCTGATAGGCGTCGAAAAGGAAATCCTTGCGCAGGATGGGAAGCGTCGTCGCCTTGCGCGCTTTGATCAGATGCTCGGGCGCGCCCTGGAACGAGGGCGCGTCGGTCAGCACCGAAAGGCAGGATGCGCCGCCGGCCTGATAGGCCTTGGCGAGCTTGGCAGGCTCGAAATCCTCGCGGATGAGCCCCTTCGAGGGGCTCGCCTTCTTGATCTCGGCGATCAGGCCGAACCGGCCTTCGTCGATTGCCCTCTGCAGCGCCTTGATGAAACCGCGCGGGGGAGACTGGCCCTCGATCTCGCGCTCCAAAGTCGCGCGCGGCACCCTCACCTTGGCTTCGGCGATTTCGCGGCGCTTGTAAGCTTCGATCTTTTTCAGGATGTCGGCCATCAGCGCTCCCGACCTTCAGGCGTTCGAGGCTGCGATCAGCCGATCGAGCGTGCGGCGGGCGGCGCCGGAACGGATCGCCTCGTCGCCCATGGATACGCCCTCCTTGATAGAACCGGCCTGGCCGGCGATCACAAGCGCCGCGCCTGTGGTCATGAGCCCAATGTCGCGATAGGCGCCCTCGACGCCGTCGAGAACGTCGATGAGCGCCCTTGCGTTATACGCCGGTTCTCCACCCTTGAGCGCCGCCGGCGCCGAACGGGGAAGGCCGGCCGCTTCCGGCGTCAATTCAAAATTATGCAGGACGCCCCCTTTGAGCTCCACGACCCTGGTCGGGCCGGTCGTGGTGATCTCGTCGAGACCGTCGAGCCCATGCGTCACCCAGACGCGTTCCGAGCCGAAGTTGCGCAGGGCTTCGGCCATCGGCTCGAGCCAGGCGGCGGAGAAGACGCCGACGAGCTGCCGTTTGACGCCGGCGGGATTGGAGAGCGGCCCGAGAATATTGAAGATGGTGCGCGTGCCGAGCTCGGTGCGCGTCGGGCCGACATTGCGCATCGAGGCATGGTGCGTCGGCGCCATCATGAACGCGATCCCGGCTTCGCTGAGGCAGCGCTCGACGCCGTCGGGCGCAAGACCAATCTTGACGCCGAGCGCAGCGAGCGTATCGGCCGCGCCCGATCGCGAGGACGCGGCGCGATTGCCATGCTTGGCGACCGTCACGCCGCAGGCCGCCGTGATGATCGCGGCGAGCGTCGAGACATTGAGCGAGCCCGAGCCGTCGCCGCCGGTGCCGACGATGTCGATCGCATCCGGCGGCGCCTTGACGCGAACCATCTTCGCCCGCATCGCCGCGACCGCGCCGGTGATCTCGTCGACGGTCTCCCCGCGCACTCTCAGCGCCATCAGGAACCCGCCCATTTGCGAGGGCGTCACTTCGCCTGACAGCATGGAATCGAACGCGCTTTCCGCCTCGCTGCGCGTGAGCGTCGCCCCGGCGGCGACTTTAGCGATCAGAGGCTTGAACGATTCCATGTCCCCGTTTCGCGTTCAGAAGGCTGGCTGGCGGTGATGAAAGGCGTCGGCCAGGTCGAGGAAATTGCGCAGGATTTGCCGGCCGTGCTCGCTCGCGATGCTCTCGGGGTGGAACTGCACGCCGTAGGCCGGACGGTCGCGGTGCTGAACGCTCATCACGAGCCCCTCGTCGCTCTCCGCGCTGATTTCGAGCTCGGGCGGAGCGCTCGATCGTTCGATGATCAGCGAGTGATAGCGGGTGGCCGAAAAGGGTCCGTTCAGGCCGCGGAAGAGTCCGCGCGCATTGTGGGAGATGCGTGACACCTTGCCGTGCATCGGCGCCGGCGCGCGCACGACCTCAGCCCCGAACGCCTGCCCGATCGCCTGATGGCCGAGGCAGACGCCAAGCATCGGAGTCGTTTCGCTCGCGGCGCGGACCAGCTCGAGACAGACGCCCGCCTCGTTCGGCGTGCAGGGGCCAGGCGAGAGGACGATCGCATCCGGCTTGTCGGCGATCGCGTCGGCGACTGTGATCTCGTCGTTGCGCCACACAGATACGTCAGCGCCCAACTCGCCGAGGTAATGGACGAGGTTGAAGGTGAAGCTGTCATAGTTGTCGATCAGCGTGACGCGCTGCATCTCGTCTCCCGCGCGCGAAAAGGGAGCCGTCTTTTCCGATGCTGCGCCGCGCCCGTCAAGTTGAACGCGTAATACTGGATGAAAGTCGCGACTATTGATCGAGAATGTCGCGGCGCCGTGCTCGCGCTGTGAACGCTGTTGGCGCTAAAAGCGTCGACATTACAGGCGCTGGATGGCGACGAGGGCCCAAGGATCGCGCGTTGGCGACTTCGAAGCCGAGAATCGCGGCGCGCTCGCCGACCGTCATGCCGACGTCGTCGAGGTGGCGAAGCGGCAGCGCCGCCAGCCGGCTGCGGTCCACGGCCGCCTCGGCGCGCTCGCGCAATCGGTTAAGAATTCCTTTCACAATGGCGCCCGCACGGGAAACTCCAAACTCGCCGTGCGAATGAGCCAGATTTGCAGAAGACGCAGTCACTTTACCAATCCTTTACCCTAATTGAGCCGCCTTGTGCTCGTTTCGAATGGATATATAAGCCGCTTGCCCGCCGTACTTGAGTCATTCTTTCTGCGTCCGTGGTATAGGACAGCTAAACTATGAACCCCCTTCACCGATTGCCGCCGCTCAACGCCCTGCGCGCCTTCGAGGCGGTTGCGCGTCATTCGTCGTTCGCTCGCGCCGCTGAGGAATTGCACGTGACCAAGGCTGCGGTCGCCCAGCAGGTGCGCGCGCTCGAGCAGGAGATCGGCGCAAGGCTCGTCGAGCGAAACGGCCGCGGGCTTCGGCTTACGGAATCGGGCGCGGCCGGCGCCGCGACGCTGGCGGACGGATTTGCGCTCCTGGCCAAGGCCGCGCGCGCGATGCGCGAGGGCGAGGGGCGCCGCTTCCTCATCATCAATTCGGCGCCGTCGTTCGCCGCGACCTGGCTGGTCGGCCGGATCGGCAAATTCAAGGCGCGCCATCCTGGGACCGACGTCCTGATCGACGCCAATCCGATTGACGACGCGCTCGAATCCGGCGCCGCCGACGCGCTTATCCGCTGGGGCGCGGGCGAATTCCCCGGCCTCGCGGCGACCCTCCTGTTCAAGGAGACCGTGTTCCCGGTCTGCGCGCCGAGACTCATCGCGGGCGACGATCCGCTGCGCACGCCCGAGGACCTCGCCCGCCACACCCTCCTGCACCTCGACTGGAACCCCGCGCACGCCTCTTGGCCGACCTGGTCCGACTGGCTCAAGGCGGCAGGCGCGCTGAATGTCGAGGCCACGCACGGCGTCTTCTTCAACAACATGGCGATGACGCTGCGCGCCGCCGCCCAGGGGCAGGGGGTGGCGCTGACCTCGTTCGCGATCGCCGCCGACGATCTCGCCGCCGGGCGCCTCATCGCGCCGTTCACGACCAGCGTCGCGACGCCGTTCGGCTATTATTTCCTCTGCCGGCCGGATGAGGCCGGCTCGCCGCGCATCAGGGCTCTTCGCGAGTTCCTGACGCAGGAGGCGGCGCTGTCGGCGGCGGAGCCGGGGTGAGGCCGGGCAAGCGCACGAACGAGCTTGCGCCGCGGACCTGGCGCCGCCAAGACGGCTTGAGCGGGGCGCAGGAGGGCGGGGCGGAATGACGGAATTGGCGGCGGATGGAAATATCGCCGAAATCGACGACGCCGACGGCGAGGAGGCGAGCCGGATCGGGGACTATCTCGCCTCGCATGGCGGGCCGTTCTTCGAATTGCAGCGGCGCCTCGGGATGCTGCGCGAGGACGCTTTGCTTGCCGGCCGGCGCGCGGCCTTGTTCGTCGCGCTCGCCTGGGGCGTTCCATTTCTGTTGAGCCTCGTCGCCGGACGCGCGTTCACGCTCGCCGATGGGCGCGCCTATCTCGTCGACTTCGGCGCCTGGGCGCGCTTCTTCATCGCGATTGGGCTGTTCATGCTGTCTGAGCAGCAGATCGAATACGGCCTGAATGGCAAGCTCGGCCAGCTCGTGCGCGCGCCGATCATCGCGCCGGACTGCTTCGCAGCGGCCGCCAGCGCAGTGGTGAGGGCGCTGAGACTGCGCGACTCGCGAGCCGCTGAAATCATCTGCCTTGGCCTCGCGATCGTCGGGACGGTGGTGTGGCTCACCCGTCTCACAGCGTCACGCCACTCGAGCTGGGCCGTTCAGATCGCCGGCGACAGCGCCCATGTGACGCTGGCCGGATGGTGGAGCGTGATCTGCAGCGCGCCACTCTTCTATTTCCTGCTCTTTCGCGGCCTCTGGCGCTATATCGTCTGGGCGATGCTGCTCTGGCGCATCGCCTCGCTCAAGCTCCGGCTGGTCGCGACCCATCCCGATGGCAAGGGGGGTCTTGCTTTTCTCGCCGAATATCCGAACGCCTATTCGATGTTCGTGTTCGGCATCAGTTCAGGCTTCGCGATCACCGTCGTCAGGCACGTGTTCGAGGCCAATATTTCGTCGGTCACCTTCGGCTACATCATCACCGCGTGGCTGGCGATCGTGTTTGCGTTCTTCGCCTTTCCGCTGCTGGCGTTCTCGAGACCCCTGGCCGAGCTGAAGGAAAGATCGGCCGAGGTCCTCGGCGCCCAGGCGACCCGCTACCATCGCGCCGCGGAGCGCGCCCTGATCGGACGCAACCTGGCCGCCAATGATTCCGTGGAAGCCGCGGCGCCCGCCGTCCCCGATCCGTCGGCGCAATTCGCCGCCTCGCGCAAGCTGTCGATTTTTCTGATGAGCCGGTCGGCGGTCGCGCCGCTCGCCTTCGCGGCGCTGGTGCCGTTCGCCATCGCCGGAGCGACCAAGCTGCCTTACAAGGAAGTGTTCGCGATGATCAAAAAGCTGCTCGTTCTTTAGCCGCCTGCGCTCTCGCGCACGGATGCGAAGGCCGCGAGCGCACGGGCGCGGGCAAGGCCGTGGTCGACGATCGGCTGCGGATAGGTCTCGCCCAGCGCCACTCCCGCTCGCGTGAGCGCTTCGCCCGAAGCCTGCCAGGGCTTATGAATGACGGGCGCCTCGAGGCGCGCAAGCTCCGGGACCCAGCGGCGCACATAGGCGCCGTCGGGGTCGAACTTCTCAGCCTGCAGCACGGGATTGAAGATGCGGAAGTAGGGCGCGGAATCGACGCCCACGCCCGCGACCCATTGCCAGTTGAGCGGATTGTTGGCCGGATCGGCGTCGATCAGCGTGTCCCAGAACCATTCCTCGCCGCGTCGCCAGTCGATGAGCAGATGCTTGACGAGGAACGAAGCGGCGATGAGGCGCGCACGGTTGGGCAAATATCCCGTCCGCCACAATTGCCGCATGCCGGCGTCGACGATCGGATAGCCGGTCTCCCGCGCGTCCAGGCGCGAAAACCCATCTCGTCGTCGCGCCAGGGGAAGCGCTCGAACTCCCCTCGCAACGGACGCGTCGCCAGATCGGGATGGGCGTAGAGCAGCGCGGCGGCGAAGTCGCGCCAGCCGAGCTCGGCCATGTATTTTTCCGCCGCGCCGGCGAGCGCCGGCTTCGCGGCGGCTGCGGTTTCGACGGTGTGCGCGACGCGACGCGGCGAAATCTCGCCGAAACGCAAGTTCGCCGACAGGCGCGAGGCGGCGCCGGGCGCAAGAATGTCGCGCTCGTCCGCGTAAAGCCGGAGCGCCCCGGCGGCGAAAGTCTCGAGCGCGGCGAGCGCGCCCGCTTCGCCAGGCGATTCACCGAGGCTGAGCTCGCCGGACCAGTCGGGCTTCGTGGGTCTAAGCTTGAGCGCCTCGATCGAGACGCGCTCAGGCGCTTCGCTGTGGCCACGGCGCCGCGGTCAGGCGTTTGGGCGCCGGCGTCGGAGCGGGCAGGGGCCCGAGCGCGCGATGGCGGCGCCAGAAGGCGGTAAAGACGCGGACCGGCTCGCCGCCGGGCTTGCTGAGCTCCCACGGCTCGCGCATGAGCCGGCCGTTGAAGCTCGTGGCTTCGACGCCGCGCTCCTTGAGCGCCGCCTTGACGCGCGCGTCGAGCGCAATCGCCTCGCCTTCGTAGCGGCGGCTCCACAGGACGCGGCTTGCGTTCGCCGCGGCCGCCAGCGTGAGGATCGCCTCCTCGGCGTCGCCTTTGACGATGTCGAGCCGCGCGCCGCGAGCGGAAAGCGCAGCCTCCATCGCGGTCAGGGACTCGGCGAGCCGCCATTTCGCCGCCCCGCCCAGCGGACGCGCCCCGCCGCCCGTCTCGTCGTGGACATAGACGAACAAGCGCCGGACGATCGGCGGCGGCATGGATCGACGGCTGGTCATCGAGGCGGAAATCGTCGCGCAGCCAGACGACGTCCATGCTTGCGCTCACGAGCCGTCCTCGCCGAAGGCTCGATTTCGACCTCAAGCCTCGGGTTGCGGCGCCTCGGCGTCCTTCCATTCGAGCGTGACGACCTTGCCGTTCTCGACCGTCAGCGCCAGGCGCCCGTGCTTGAGCTCGAGCGCCCGCTCGCCGAACAGCTTGCGCCGCCAGCCGCTGAGCGCCGGCACTTCGGCCTTGTCGCTGTGGGCGATCGCCTCGAGATCGTCGACGGTGGCGATCAGCTTGCCGGCGACGCCGCTCTCCTCGCTCACCTGCCTGCAGCAGCACTTTGAGCAGTTCGACCGTCGCGCCGACATTGGCGCCGTTGCGCCGGTCGCGCTCGATCTTCGGCAATGTCTTGGGGTCGCGCTCGAGTCCGCGCTCGATCGCCGCCAGAATTTCGCCCCCGGCGCGCGAGCGCTCCATGCCGCGCGGGAAGGCGCGCAGGTTGGCGAGCGCCTCCGTGCTGCGCGGGGCGGCGAGCGCGAGCTCGATCAGCACGTCGTCCTTGAGCACGCGCGCGCGAGGCACGTCGCGCGCCTGCGCCTCGCTCTCGCGCCAGGCGGCGAGCTCCATCAGCACCGCGAGATCGCGGGGCTTGCGCGCCTTGCTCTTGTAGCGCTCCCAGGCGCGCTCGGGATGCTGCTCGTAGGTCGACAGGCGAGTTCAGCGTCTTCATCTCGTCGTCGAGCCAGGATTGGCGCCCGGCCGGCCGCGACCCGCTTCGACAGCGCCCTGTAGATCTCGCGCAGATGGGTCACGTCGCCGATCGCATAGTCGATCTGCGCCTCGGCCAGCGGACGGCGCGCCCAGTCGGTGAACCGCGACGACTTGTCGATGCCCACATGGCAGATCGACTGCGCGAGCTCGCTATAGGAGACCTGCTCGCCATAGCCGCACACCATCGCCGCGACCTGGGTGTCGAACAGCGGCGTCGGCAGGACGCCGGAGAGCTTCCAGAAAATCTCGAGATCCTGCCTCGCGGCGTGGAACACCTTGACCACGTCCTCGTCGGCCATCAACTGCAGGAGCGGCTCGAGGTCGATGCCGGGGGCGAGCGCGTCGATCGCCAGCGCCTCGTCGTCGGAGGCGAGCTGGACGAGGCAGAGAATCGGCCAGAAGGTCGTCTCGCGCAGGAATTCCGTGTCGACCGTCACGAACGGAAAACGCGCCAGGCGCTGGCAGGCGAGAGCGAGTTCGTCCGTCGTTGTGATCAGCGACACTGTGTTCCGAGGCTCTATCGCTGCTCTCCTTGCGGGGCCGCCGGCTTCGTCCGATCCTTGCGCACAGGCAGGGGGGCGTGACGCGGCATGCCGAGACGCTTGTCGAGATAGGCGCCGACCACCATTTGCAGATCGTCGATGCAATCCTCGAAGAAGTGATTGGCCTCGGGGATCACCGCATGCTCGATGACGATGCCCTTCTGGGTCTTCAGTTTCTCGATCAGCGCCAGAACCTCTTTCAGGGGCGCGACGCGGTCCTTGTCGCCATGGACGAACAGGCCGGACGAGGGGCAGGGCGCGAGAAAGCTGAAATCGAAGCGGTTGGCGGGCGGCGCGATCGAGATGAAGCCCTCGATCTCCGGCCGGCGCATCAAAAGCTGCATGCCGATCCAGGAGCCGAACGACACGCCGGCGATCCAGCAGGCGCGCGCCTCCGGGCTGATCGACTGCGCCCAGTCGAGCGCGGAGGCGGCGTCCGACAATTCGCCCTGGCCGTGGTCGAACGCGCCCTGCGACCGTCCGACGCCGCGGAAATTGAAGCGCAGCACCGAAAACCCGCGCTCGGCGAAGTTGTAGTAAGTGTTGTAGACGATCTGATTGTTCATCGTGCCGCCGAATTGCGGGTGAGAATGAAGCACCACCGCAATCGGCGCCCCGCGCTGCTTGGCAGGGTGAAAGCGACCCTCCAGGCGACCGGCAGGACCGGTAAAGAAAACCTCGGGCATGAAGACTCCACAACGCCTTGAAGCGCTCCCGGCCGGGATTGACATGCGCGCCTCCACGCCGAGTGGCGAGGGATGGGGCGCGATTCTATCTTGCTCGGTCGACGGGGGCTCGCCTCGGAGGCCGCCTCATAGCATGCGAGCCATCGGCGATTGCAAGCAAAAACCGCGCCTGCCGCCGCGGTTCCCGTCTCAACCGCCGGAATCGGAGCCGCGATGGCCGCCAGCTCATTGAACCGCGCCTATCTCGACTATAATGCAACCGCGCCGTTGCGCCCGGTTGCGCGCGAGGCCGCGCTTCAAGCGATGGAGACGACCGGCAATCCCTCGTCGGTCCACGCCGAGGGCCGGGCGGCGCGACGTATTGTCGAGGACGCGAGGAACGAGGTCGCGCGGCTCGCGGGGGTGAGCGCCCGCTGCGTCACCTTCACATCCGGCGGCACGGAAGCCGCGAACGCGGCGCTCAATCCGCTGTTCGGCGGCGGCCCAAGCGCCAAGCCGCTCGAGCGGCTCATCGTCTCGGCCGGCGAGCATCCCTGCGTGCTCACGGGCCATCGGTTTCCCGCCGCGGAATCAGCGCCGTTGCTGCCGGACGGACGGCTCGATCTCGACTGGCTCGAGGCTGCGTGCCGGCGCCCGGGGCGCGTGCTCATGGCGCTGCAGGGCGCGAACAACGAGACGGGCGTGATCCAGCCGGTCGCGGAAGCGGCGGCGCTGGTTCACGCTGCGGGCGGTTTTCTGTTCTGCGACGCGGTGCAGATGGCCGGGCGGGTCGACTGCGACATCGCCGCGCTCGGCGCCGACGCGCTCATGCTGTCGGCCCACAAGATGGGCGCCCTCAAGGGCGCGGGCGCCCTGGTCACGGCGCGCGCAGGGCTCAGCCTCGGCGCTCCTCTCGTGCGCGGCGGCGGGCAGGAGCGCGGCGCGCGCGCGGGCACCGAAGCCGTCGCGACGATCGCGGCGTTCGGCGCCGCGGCGCGGGCGTGCCTCGCCGAGATCGCGACGGAGCCGGCGCGGCTCTCTGGGCTCAGCGACCGCCTGACAATGGCTGTGCGTTCTGTCGCGGCCGACGCGACGGTCTTCTCCGAGACTGCGCCGCGGCTCGCCAACACGGTCGCATTCGCCGTTCCAGGCGTCGAGGCCGCGACGCTGATGATCGCGCTCGATCTTGCAGGAATTGCGGTGAGCTCGGGCTCGGCGTGCTCGTCGGGCAAGGTCGCGCCGTCGCATGTGCTGGCGGCGATGGGCGTGCGTCCCGAGCTGGCGCGCGGCGCGATCCGTCTCAGCCTCGGCTGGGCGTCGACGGAAGCGGATGTCGCGCGTTTCGCCGAGGCCTTCGCGGGGGTGATGGCGCGGATGCGGACGGCGCGGCGGGGCGCGGCGGCGCCAAGAGCCGCCGAAGCGGCGCGGGGCAGCGCCTGAGGTTTCGTCGTTGCGAGGAGCGATAGGGCGTCGAAAGACGCCCGTCTGTCGACGGGCTATCGCGACGAAGCAATCCATCCCCCGCGCTTTGCCGAGAAGGCAAGCCTTTCGCCCGCGAGCCGTGCTTGCTCCATGCTCGCAAATCGCCTGAGCGGAGCGTGGCCCAGCGTCGGGGATGGATTGCTTCCCCCCGGACTTGATCCGGGGGTCGCAATGACGGAGCGGAGGCCGCGCTCGGCCGTCATTGCGAGGAAACATCCGTTCGCCCGTGGCATTCTCATACACACATTTATTGACCGCGTCATTTTATGTGTGTATATAAATACGCGTGAAGCTTGAATGGGATGACAGGAAGCGAAACAAGGCTCTTGCCGAACGCAGGCTTGATTTCGCGGATGTCGCCCGGGTCGATTGGGACACCGCGTTCACCGTTGAGGACACTCGCGTCGACTATGCGGAGGCCCGGTTTGTCACAATGGCCCCGATCAACAATCGCCTGTGCGTTTTCGCTTGGTGTTGGCGTGGCGAGGCTCTTCGCGTGATCAGCCTTCGCAAAGCGAACGAGAGAGAAAGAAACAAATATGAAAAGGCCATACATCAAGCGTGACGGCGAGGTCCGGGAGCTCGATCAGGAGTTCTTCGCAACCGCCAAGCGTGGGCGTCCGTCCATGCCCGCAGAAGCGAAGAAGCGGCGCGTCAACATCATGCTCGATCCCGACGTCGCCGATCGCCTGAAGGCCATTCCAAACGTCAGCGCCTATGTGAATGATCTGCTGCGCAAGAAGCTCGTCGCCTGAAGTTCGGAAAAGCTTGCATCCAACCCGCATGGGGTGTAGGAGGCGCGCTCCCATTTTAACGCTCGTTTCAACAGCCGAGGAGTTTGCATGGCTCGCGTCACCGTCGAGGATTGCATCGAGAAGGTCGATAACCGATTTGATCTCGTTTTGATGGCCAGCCACCGCGCGCGGGCGGTTTCGTCCGGCGCTCCGCTGCTGGTCCAGCGCGACAACGACAAGAACCCTGTCGTTGCCTTGCGCGAGATCGGCGACGGCAAGCTGACCCCTGGCGACCTGCGCGAGGATGTGATCCATGCGCTGCAGAAGCACGTCGAGATCGATGAGCCGGAGGCGGAAGCTGCGCCGCCGATGGTCAATCCGGATATGCAGACTCAGATCGAGCTCGGCGCCGAGGTTCAGTTCGACCGCATGACGGAAGAGGATTTGCTGCGCGGGCTCGAAGGCCTGACGCCGCCGCCGGAGCCGGAGGATGATGGCGAGTAAGCCGCCGATCGCCAAGCTTTGCGTTGCGGCGCCGTCGCTTCGCGCTGCACGATCCCGCCGGCCAATTTGGCGCGGCGGGATTTTTTTTTGCTCCCTATCCACAGCCCCGCTCAAGCTTCGCGTGTTTCCTGTATCCAGCGCCGAGCGATTTGCTATCTTGGGGGCCGAATCACTTGCGTTGCGGATCTTCGCCGACCTGGCGGAGCCGAGCGGATGGTCCCAATCGCGACGCGCAAGAGGTTCATGGCCGGCAAGGATGTTAAAGCCGACGCGTTGAGTGGGGGCCGAATTGAGCGATGAATTTGGTAAGCCGTCGGAAGCGACGGCGCGTGTAGCGCAAAGCGATGAACGCCCGGTCGGGCTTGTCGAAGTCGCCGGGCGGGTCAAATGGTTCGACGCCGCCAAGGGCTTTGGCTTCATCGTGCCCGATAGCGGCGAGGCGGACGTTCTCATCCACGTGACCGTCCTCAGGCGCGACGGTTTTTCGGCTCTTCGCGAAGGCGCGCGCGTCGTCGCCGAGGCCCAGCGGCGCGAACGCGGCTTGCAGGTGTTCCGGGTGATCTCGATCACCGAGCCCGACCCGTCCTCCGCGGCGCAGCTTCCGCCGGCGCGCACACGCGCGCAGGCAAGCTCCGTCGGCGCGTTCGAGATCGTCATCGTGAAGTGGTTCAACCGGGCCCGTGGCTTCGGCTTCCTCACGCGCGGCGAGGGCACGGAGGACATTTTCGTTCATATGGAGACGCTGCGCCGTTATGGCTTCATCGACCCGAAGCCGGGCGACACCATGCTGGCGCGGTTCGGCCCTGGTCCGAAGGGGCTGATGGCGGCCGAGGTGAGGCCGCTCGACGGCTCTAAGATTCTGGCGCCGCACTGAGCGTTGCTCCGCCACTTCGCTTTTCGACGATCGTCTCCTCTCGACCCGCGCGGCTCAAACGCTTGACGCGCTGCTCGCCTTGCTCTTGAAACCCGGCGCGCAGTCGTCTCACGACGCGTGCGCAAGGATCGAGGAGCAGCGGCGATGAGGGCGATGGCGGTTCGGCTTGAGCGCGGCTCGCGAAAAAGTGGGAACCGGTTTTTCGCGAAAAGCGCGCGGCATCAAAGAAGCATGGAGCCCTGGGATTCGACGGAGTCGCTGAGGGCTCTGTGGGCGGCGCTTGCCTTCGTGATCCTGGCCGCCGCCGGCGCCCCGGCGATAGGCGCCGGGCTTGATACCCTCGAGATCGCGACCTCGAGCGGACAGCACGCATTTCAGGTTGAGATCGCCGCCAACGACGCGAGCCGGGAGCGCGGCCTCATGGACCGGCGCTATATGGCGCCCGGTCACGGCATGCTGTTCGAGTTCGACCGCAACGAGCCGGTGTCGTTCTGGATGAAGAACACATACATCCCGCTCGACATGATCTTCATTGCGCCCTCGGGCGTCGTGACGCGGATCGTCGCCAACGCCGAGCCGCTGTCGGAGCGGGTCATACCTTCAGGCGGCCCCTGCGTCGCGGTGCTCGAGCTCAATGGCGGGACCGCGGCGGCGATCGGACTCAAGGTCGGCGATAAGGTTCGCCATCCGTTCTTCAAACCGTGACTCGCGCGGGGCGTTGCATCCGCCGGCAGGATTGCTACACTCTCTTGACAAACAGGCGGCGCGGCCCGAGCGGCGTCTTAAGGCGGGGGCGGGGATTGGTTTGAGTCAAGTCTCGACGTGGCGTCCAGAACCTGGGTTCCACGCGCCGTTTTCAACTTCTGACAGCCTGGGCGGCGCGCGTGGCGGCTCGGGTGGAACTTACGCGGCGCTGGATCTCGGGACCAACAATTGCCGGCTGTTGGTCGCGCGGCCGACCGCCCAGGGATTCCGGGTCATCGACGCGTTCTCGCGCATCGTTCGCTTAGGCGAGGGCCTGTCGCTGTCCGGACGCTTGAGCGAGGCGGCGATCGCGCGCACGTTCGAGGCCCTGAAAATATGTCGCGACAAGATGGCGGCGCGCGGGGTGACGCGGGCTCGGACCATCGCGACCGAGGCCTGCCGTTCGGCCGCCAACGGGGCTGACTTCGTCGCCATGATTCGCGCCCGGCTCAATATCGACCTCGAGATCGTCGACCGTGAGACCGAGGCGCATCTCGCTGCGGCGGGCGTCGGCGATCTCGCCGACAAGGACGCCCGCTCGACGGTGATGTTCGATATTGGCGGGGGATCCTCGGAGATCATCTGGCTCGGCTTCGATCCACGCGCGCCGCACGCGGCGAACCGGGTGAAGGCCTGGGAGTCGCTGAGGCTCGGGGTGGTGTCGCTGGCCGAGACCTTCGGCGGCGTGGACGTGAGCGACGAAGCCTTCGCCGCCATGACCGACTATGTGTCGGAGGCGCTTGCGCCCTTCGTCGCACGGGTGGCGGACGAGGCGCGCTGCGACCGCTTTCATCTCCTCGGCACCTCCGGCACGGTCACCACCATCGCCGGCGTGCATCTCAACCTGCCGCGCTACGACCGGCGCGCCGTCGATGGCCTATGGCTCGGCCGGGCGGAGGTCGACGCGGCGATCGCGCGATTGCGCGCCATGAGCTTCGCCGAGCGCGCCGCGAACGCCTGCATCGGCCATGAACGCGCCGATCTGGTGCTCGCCGGCTGCGCCATCCTGGAGGCGATCCGGGCGCATTTTCCCGCCGAGCGGCTGCGCATCGCCGACCGGGGCCTGCGGGAGGGAATCCTGAGCCACATGATGCGCGCCGACGGGGTGGGACCGCACCGGCGCCCGCGCGGGCGCTGGTGACGGCCGGAGGCTCGGGCCGCGAGGGCGGCCGGGCGCTCAAAATCCGGGTCAAGAAAGCGCGCAAGCGCTCGCCCGCCTCCGCCCGCTGGCTCGAGCGCCAGCTCAACGACCCTTATGTCGCCCAGGCGCGCCGCGAAGGCTTTCGCTCCCGCGCGGCCTACAAGCTCATCGAGATCGACGACAAGCACAAGCTCTTGAAGCCTGGCCAGCGAATCGTCGATCTCGGCGCCGCGCCCGGCGGCTGGAGCCAGGTCGCCGCGGCGCGGGTCGGCGCGCGGGAGGGCAGGGGGCGGGTGATCGCCGTCGACCTTCTGGAGATGGACCCGGTCGAGGGGGTGGAGTTCCGGCAAATGGATTTCCACGATCCCGAAGCGCCGCGCCTGCTTCGCGAATGGCTGGGCGCGCCAGCCGACGGCGTCCTCTCCGACATGGCGGCCAACGCGACCGGGCATCGCAAGACGGACCAACTGCGCATCATGGGCCTGATCGAGCTCGCCGCCGATTTCGCCAGCGAAGTGCTGGCGCCGGGCGGATTCTTCCTCGCCAAGGTGCTGCAGGGCGGCGCCGAGGGCGAGCTGCTCGCCCGCCTCAAGCGCGAGTTCGGAACGGTGCGCCACCTGAAGCCCAAGGCGAGCCGCGCCGACAGCGCCGAGCTTTACCTGCTGGCGACAGGGTTCAGGGGCAGGGCGCCGAGCGAGGCCGCAACCGCCTGAGTCAGGCATGCGGAACGATCGCTGGGTAGGATTGGAGGCGCGCCTTTTTCGGGCGGTTGCGAGCGCCGCTGCGATGTGACAAAAATCACAGCGAGAGCTTGGTGTTTTTGCAAGTAATTCCTTCACATCCCGCGCGAGACCTGTAGGGCGGTTGTTGAATTGGCCCGGTTTTACACGAGCGGCGCGCTGAGCCGGGCCGCCGCCCCACAGGTCTCGCCAGGCCGGGCTTGCCTTAGCCTCCCACAGATGCCCGGCGCACGCGCGGAAGGGCGCGGGCGCCTGAGGTTTTCGGCCTGCGGGACGTCGCGCGGCCCATCTCGGGGTCGCGGCCGTCTGGTCAATCTCATGCTGACGGACGCGGCGTTCGGCCGTATGCTCCTGAGCGAGCCAAAGCGCGACCCGGGAGGAGCAACCCATGAACGTTCAGGCCAAGCAGACGAAGCCCGCCGCTCCGGCGGCGCCGATGGGCAAATTGCCGATGCCGCCGAAATTCGACAATCCCGCTGACGAGCGGCTGCACCGCAAGCAGCGGCTCGCGGCAGGCTTCCGGCTGTTCTCGAAATTCGGTTTCGACGAGGGGGTGGCGGGCCACATCACGGCGCGCGACCCGGAGTTTCTGGACACCTTCTGGGTCAATCCGTTCGGGATCCATTTCAGCCAGGTCAAGGTCTCGAACCTGATCCGCTGCGATCACAAAGGCAACGTCGTCGAGGGCGACTACCCGGTCAATACGGCCGCCTTCGTCATTCATTCGCGCGTCCATTCCGCACGGCCCGACGCCAACGCCGCCGCCCATTCCCACTCGACCTACGGACGCGCGTTTTCGACGCTCGGACGGAAGCTCGCGCCGATCACCCAGGATGTCTGCGCCTTCTATAACGACCATGCGCTCTACGACGACTTTGGCGGCGTCGCGGTCGAACTCGACGAAGGCGCACGGATCGCCAAGGCGATCGGCAAGCACAAGGCGGCGATCCTGCAGAACCACGGCCTCCTCACCGTGGGCGGGACGGTCGACGAGGCGGTGTGGTGGTTCATCACCATGGAGCGGTCGTGCCAGGTGCAGCTCGTCGCCGAGGCGGCGCTGAGGCCGGGCGAGAGCCTGAGGCAGGTCTCGCCAGAAGCCGCGGAGCAGTCCTTCAAGATCGTCGGCAGCCCGTTCTCCGGCTGGTTTCAGTTCCAGCCGCTCTATGCGCGCATCCTCAAGGAGCAGCCGGACTTTCTGGACTAGGGCCGCAGCCGAAAGCGAACGCGCGCGCCTCAAATGCGAGGGCCGGCATGCGCCCATTTGAAGACGACGAGCGCCAGCGCCACCACGTTCACCATTTCGGCCCACAGGAACACCCACATGTCCGCCGCGACGCCAAGCGGCGGCGAGCCGGGAAGGATGCCGCGCAGCACGGGCAGGGCGAAAGCGAAGGCGGCGAGCGAGCCGATGAGCCCGGTCTCCGGCGGGCGCACGTTGATGAACGTCAGCACGCCCATCACCACGGCGCAAAAGCCGAGCACCAGCATGACGCCGTAGGCGCAGAGCGCAAGCAGGACAATGGCGCCGCCGCGGCTCACCGCGATCGCCAGCCGAACGTCATTCGGATTGGCTCCGGGCTGGCTCGTCGCATGCAGATTGTAACCGAGCACCCCCTCCCACACGGTGATCCTGGCCGGAAGGTTGAGCGAGGCCTTTCCATCCATGAGCTGGACGTCCAGGCGCGCCACAAACGAGTCGAACGGATAGTGGATGACGCTGCCGTCATTGAGATCGACCTCGAAGGTCGAGCTGGCCATATGGGCTCCGGCCGCGAGCTTGATCTCCTCCACCGTCTGGTCGTGGGTGATCAAGAGGATCAAATCGCGATCGGCGCCGGCGCGAGCGTTTTTGCCGTTCGACAGGTTTGGCGACAGATAGGCGCGCACCTGCATGCCTTCGTTGGCGGCGTCGACGCTGAGGGGCTCGAGATAAACCTCGGCCGCCGCGCCTGAGTCGGATGCGCCGAACATTCGCTCGACGGGCTGTTCCGAGACGCGCATGTTGTGCAGAATTATCAGGTAGCTGATCGTGAGCGCGATCAGGAGCGCTCCGACAATCAGCAACCGTATCTTCCGGCTGCGCCGCTGCTCCCGTTCCATCCCTCACCCGGCGACGGTCAATGTTTGGCCGCTAACTTATAGCGGCGCGGCTTTCCAGCAAGCCTGACATACGGCCCAAGCGCCTCGCTCACTCCGCCGCCGCGGCCGCGCGTTCCTCGCTGGTCGAGACCATCCGGCCGGAGACCGCGGCGCCCGCGTCGGGCTTCAGCCGGGCGAAGACCAGCACTGACAGGCTCGAGATGATGGCGACCATGACGAAGGCGAGCGAGAGATCGCGCGCCATGAGCTCGGAATCGCCGAAGCCGAACTGGATCGTCTCCACGCAGATCGCCGCGACCGCGATGCCGACCGCCCCTGACATCTGCTGCGAGACGCTGGCGAAGCTCGTGGCGCGGCTCATGCGCGGCGAATCGATGTCGGCGTAGCTGATGGCGTTAAGCGCGGTGAAGACCAGCGAGCGGAAGAAGCCGCCGGTGAGCAGGACGAGCAGCAAGAGCCAATGCGGCGTCGACGGCGTGAACAGCGCGGAGGCGCCGAGAAACGCCCCCGAAACGAGGCCGATGACGATCAGCGTCTGGCGGAAGCCGAACCAGCGCAGCGCGGTCGTGGCGGTGAATTTCATCATCAGCGCGCCCGCCGCGGCGGCGAAGGTGATCGAGCCCGAGGCGAACGGGCTGAGGCCGAAGCCGATCTGCAGCAGGAGCGGCAGCAGGAAGGGCGTGGCGCCGACGCCGATGCGGAAGATGAGCCCGCCGACGACGCCGGCGAAAAAAGTCGGGATCGAGAGCAGCCTCAGATCGAGGATCGCGTCCTCGTTCCTCCCGGCGTGCCGGACATAAGCCGCGAGCGCAATGAGCCCGACCCCGATCATCGCCGCGATCAGCCAGACAGGCGCAACGCCGCGCCCGATCACGCTCAAGCCCGCGATCAGGCTCACAAGGCCAACGCCCGAGAGCACGAATCCCCTGAAGTCGAAGCGCGGCACCGCCTCCTCGCGCAAATTGTGGATGAATTTCAGCGAAAGCAGGAGGCCGAGCACGCCGATCGGCACATTGATCCAGAAGATCCAGCGCCAGTGGAAATAGGTGGTGATGAAGCCGCCGAGCGGCGGCCCGGCGACCGGGCCGATGAGGGCGGGCACGGTGAGATAGGCCATCGCGCTGACGAGATCGCTCTTGGCTATCGAGCGCAGCAGAACGAGGCGCCCGACCGGCACCATCATCGCTCCGCCCAGCCCCTGGAACACGCGGGCGGCGATGAGGGTCGCGAGCGACGACGAAGCGCCGCACAGGATCGAGCCGAGGGTGAAGACGACGATTGCGGTGCAGAAAACCGTGCGCGCCCCGAAGCGGTCTGCGACCCAGCCGGAGGCGGGAATGAACACCGCGAGCGTCAGCATGTAGGAGGTCAGCGCCAGCTTGAGGACGATCGGGTCCTGATGCAGGTCGAGCGCGATCGCCGGCAGCGAGGTCGCAATGACGGTTCCGTCCATGTTCTCCATGAACAGAGCGGTCGCGATGATGAACGCGGTCAGAATGGCGGAACGCATGGGGCGGCTTTCGGGTCGCGGCCCTTGTGGCGCCGGGGTGACGCCGCCGCAAGGCGAAGGCCCGGTACAGCGGTCACAATAGGTTGAACGCGGCGCGCGCCGCCGCTGATCCGCTCGTCTGGCCGGATTCTCCCCGAACGGCCAGCCTCACCCGCCGAACACGACCTTGCTCATGATCCGCCCGGGCGCGAGCGTAAAAAAGCCAGTGACGACAAGCGCCAGGGAAAAGATCCAGATCATCGCCCAACGATGGGCTCTGACATTGTGCTGTCTTGCGCGCAGGACCGCGAGCGGCACGACAACGAGCGTGAACAGCGACAGAAGATGGATGGGGCTAAAGGGTCCCCAGGTGCGGATGGTGTGGATGAAGAGCGATGTGCCCGCGATCAGAATCATGACGGTAGCCCAGGCCCAGCCGATCGTCCGATGCGGGAGTGTTCCCTTAGGGGCCAAAAGCTGAACGGCGCCGAGGCCGATTGCGGCGAAAGCAAAAAGGGCGTGAAACCGGATGACCGGCGGGGCGTCGAGCAGCGGAGCGAGCGTCATTGCGGAGGTGAGGGCGGCGGCGCCCGATCGAGGGCGCGGTCGACTTCGCTCAACGCCTTCTCGCAACCGGCGCGGTCGCCCTGGTCGTCGGCGTTGCGCGCCTCGTCCATGGCCTTGGTGATCGCCTCGACATGGGCGCTGGAGAGGTCGCCGGCCTGTTGTTCGGCGCTGGCGATCGAGCCCGGAGTCGGCTGGCGATGCATGGTCGCAAACGTCGACTGGGGGGCTGGCCGGCCCTCGGCTGCGGCGGAATCCAGGAGCTTGGAGACCTTAAGGTCAGTTTGATAAATCCGGTCGGTGCAAGGTCCCGCATAAGCGGGCGCGACGCCTAGAATGAGCGCTGTGCCGGCCACGGCCGTCGCGTGTCGAACGATCATGTCATCCTCCTCGATCGGGCGCCGGACGCGCCGGCGTTGCTCCATGAACTTCATGTAACGCCGCAGCCGGCCAATCGGACGACTGAAAATTAAGACAATTGTCCCTGAGGCTCGATTCCGTGCGCCCGCCGGCTGGGCCGACCGCCGCGCCGCGGCGAGCCGCGCGCCAACCGGGTCGCGAGCTTTTCAGCGCGGAACCTCGCGCTCTCCGTGACTTTCCAGGAGCGCGTTGAGGCGGTTGCGCATCAGCATGCCGGGCCGGTCGGAGGGCATGTGCATCTCGATCTTGCGGCCCATGTCGACGATTGCGTCAGGGTCGGTCGATTCCAGAATCTCCCGGTCCTCCTCGATGATGGCCTTATCCCACGCGATGAGCTCGGCGGTCGAGCAATCCTCCTCGCGGTCGTTGCGGTAGAGGATCTGGATGAGCTGGATCGCGCCGTCGTCGACCGGCGTCGCCGAATTGAAGATGACGTGCCTGAGGCCGGAGGGATATTCCATGTCCATGGTGCGGCAAAACGGCATGAACCAGGCGTTGCGCATCTTGCGCTTCGTCCATGGTTCGCTCGTCCCGGTGATGCGGGCGGCTGAAGGCGGGTTTCGCACCGGCACGATGGTCTCGGCGACGAAGCCGGTGTCGGTTTCCGTCAGTTCGTATTTCTCCGGCTTCGGCTGATCGATATCGCCAAACGTGCCTTTGTGGACGAAGGCGAAATGGGCGTTGTCGAACGAGTTCTCCATCATTCTCAGCGCCGAGCATCGCCACGATTCGTCGAACTGATGGATGCGCCGGAAGGCGCTGTCTTCCTCGTAGGCGAGGTCCGGGATGTCGGCGATCGGCTCGCCGAGACAGACCCAGACATAGCCGTAGCGCGCCCTGGCGTGGAAGTTCTTGGCTTTGGCCTCGGGGACCGGCTGCTCGAAGGGAAATTGCGGGACGTTCACGAGCTTGCCGGTCCGGTCGTATTCCCAGCCATGGTAGCCGCACACGATATGGCCGTCCTTGATCCAGCCTTTGGACAATTTGGCCGTCCGGTGGCAGCAGCGATCCTCGAGCGCCGCCGGTTCGCCGGCCGCGTCGAGGAAGATGCACGATGTCCTGTCCGAGAATGCGGAACGGCTTCGGTCCATCCTCGAGTTTGTCGAGCGGCAATGTAGCGTACCAGAAATTGCGCAGGACCGGCTGGCGGGTGTTGAGCATGGCGGCTCCTTGGCGAAATGCGGCGGGCGCTCAATTTGCGCGCGCAAAAACGGCGCCGGTTCTGGGCCGCCCGCGAAGCGGCTTGAAACCGGCGGCGCCAGCGTGCAGAATATTTGCCGCCCTCACAAGCAAGCCTCGGCAAGCACGATGAGCAAGACCGCCACCAAGATTGTGCCCAAGACCGAAACGCGGGTTCAACGTCCGCGCCTGCATAAGGTCATCCTGTTCAACGACGACTATACGCCGCGCGACTTCGTGGTCGAGGTGCTGAAGGGAGTGTTCCGCCTGAACGAAACTCAGGCGCTCAACGTGATGGTCACCGCCCACCGCAAGGGCGTCTGCGTGGTCGCGGTGTTCGTGCAGGACGTCGCCGAGACCAAGGCTGCTCGCGGCACCGAGGCCGGCGCGGCGAAGGGCTATCCGCTGCGCTTCGGCACGGAGCCCGAGGAATAAGGCCCTCTCGGTCGGCGCTCTGTCGAAAGGTTTGACGATGAGCGGCGCGAATTCCCGCCCCTGAAAACGCGCAAGCTTGGCCGGACGAACGTGATGGTGACCGAGCTCGGCCTCGGCACGGCGCCGCTCGGCGAGCTGTTCGAGCGGGTGAGCGACGATGAGGCCGCGCGGCTGATCGAAGCCGCCTGGGACGGCGGCGTCCGCTACTTCGACACCTCGCCCTGGTACGGACGCGGGCTCGCCGAACATACGCTCGGGCGTGCGCTCTACCGCAGGCCGCGCGGCGACTTCGCCATATCGACCAAGATCGGCCGGGTGTTGCGCCGGCCCTTCGGACCCAACGCGATCAAGGATCAATGGCTCGGCGGTCTCGAGTTTCAGACCGTGTTCGACTACGGCTACGACGGCGTGATGCGATCGTTCGAGGACAGCCTGCAGCGGCTCGGAATCAATCGCGTCGACGTTCTCCTGATCCACGACCTCGACCCCTGGGATCACAATTCCGCGGCGCTCAACGCCTATTTCACCGCGCTCAAGACGAGCGGGTGGAAAGCGCTCGCGGAATTGCGCGAGGCGGGGGTGATCGGTGGGATCGGCGCGGGCTTCAATTCGCTGGGCTCGATCCCGCGCTTCCTCGACCTGTTCGACATGGATTTCTTCCTGCTCGCGATGCGCTACACGCTGCTCGAGCAGGACGTGCTCGACGCCGAATTCCCGCGCTGCGCCGAACGCGGCGTCGGGATCGTCATTGGAGGCGGCTACAATTCCGGCATCCTGGCGACCGGGGCCGTGCCGGGAGCCATGTACAATTACGAGCCTGCTGGACCCGCGATCCTCGAGCGGGTGAAGAAGATCGAGGCGGTTTGCGCCCGCCACAAGGTCCCGCTGCCCGCGGCGGCGCTGCAATTCCCCCTCGGTCACCCGATCGTCGCATCGATCATTCCCGGCGCGATCGCGCGCGCTCAGGTGGAGAAGAACGTGGCGGCCTTCCGCCATCCGATCCCCGCCGACTTCTGGGCCGAGCTCAAACACGAAAAATTGATCCGCGCCGACGCGCCGACGCCGGCATAAACTGTTTCCCGTCGGGCTCCGGCGCGCCCCTGGTCTGATTGGGGCGGGCCGCCAGTCCGACATAGTCTCGCCTTCAACGCCCGACGGCGGCGCATGGACGCAGATCCAGGGAAAAGCGAATGTTTCTGTGCGCGCCGGATGATGGGGAAACGCCGCGGCGGGCAGGGTGTCTCTGCCACACGCCGGCGTTTGCGCGGCTGAACACGCATCTTTCGCGAAAATTCTCCCGCCATTCGCCGATGACGCCCGGCGTATTCGCCGCTGGCTCGGGGAGCACGGCGGCTAGCGCCTCGACGCCCGTCTCGCGGATCGCGTTCAGCAACGCGCGGCTCTTCGACGGCAAGTCGGACACGCTGCTGCGGGGCTTAAGAGTTGTGGTCGAAGGCAGGACGATCGAGGCGGTCGAGCCGGAGGAAGCTCCGCTCGGCGCCGGCGCGCGGATCGTCGACTGCGGCGGCCGGGTTCTGATGCCCGGCCTCATCGACGCCCATTGGCACGCGATGCTGGCGCCCCTGCCGCTGACCGTGCTGCTGACCGCCGACGTCGGCTTCATCAATCTGGTCGCGGCGGACGAAGCGAGGAAAACGCTGATGCGCGGCTTCACCAGCGTCCGCGACATGGCCGGGCCGACCTTCAGTCTGAAGCGCGCGATCGACTCCGGCCTCGTTGCGGGGCCCCGCATCTGGCCGTCGGGCGCAATGATTTCGCAAACCGGCGGCCACGGCGACTTTCGCTTTCCCTATGAGGTTCCCGCTTCGCCGGACGCGCCGTTAAGCCGCGTCGAAGTGATCGGCGGCGGAGCCATCGCCGATGGGGTCGACCGCGTGCTGACGCGCTCGCGCGAGCAGCTCATGCTGGGCGCGAGCCAGCTCAAGCTCGCCGCCGGCGGGGGTGTGTCCTCGTACTATGATCCGATCGACGCCAGCCAATATACCGAGGCCGAATTCCGCGCCGCGGTCGACGCGGCGGAGAACTGGGGCACCTACGTCGCCGTGCACGCCTATACGCCCCGCGCGATCAGGACCGCGATCCGCGCCGGCGTCCGATGCATCGAGCACGGGCACCTGATGGACGAGGCGACCGCTGAGGACATCGCCCGCAACGGTGTATGGCTCAGCACGCAACCCTTTCTTAACAATGAATTCTCGCCCCCGATGCCGACGCCGGAGGGAGAGGCGAAGGCGAGGCAGGTCTATGCGGGAACGGACGCGGCCTACGCATTCGCCAAGGCGTTCAGCCTCAAGACAGCGTGGGGGCACGGACATCCTGTTCGATTCGAAGCTGACCGCGCAGCAGGGGGCGATGCTGACGACGCTCGAGCGCTGGTATCGCCCGGCCAAGATCCTCAAGATGGCGACCGCGGTCAACGGCGAGCTTTTGGCGGTGTCCGGCCCCCGCAACCCTTACCCGGGCAAGCTCGGCGTGATCGAGGCCGGCGCGCTCGCCGACCTCGACCTGGTCGACGGCGATCCGTTGGAAAATCTCAAGCTCATCGCCGATCCGGACAGGAATTTCCTC
>CAVXVE010000014.1:0-10075 GCA_963764955.1 uncultured Alphaproteobacteria bacterium
CCTCGCTCTCCCGAGGACAATCACCACGGCGGACCTCACCGGCTCGCGTATCCCGCCGCTGCCAGGGCGAGCGCGACGGCGAGCAGCGCGAGGCCTGCCGCCGGCCACTCGCGCAAGCCCCGGTCGGCCCGCTCGAACGCGCCGCCGAGCCGCAACGAGGCCCGGAATGCGCCCTCCTCTGCGACGATAAGGTCGCCCGCGGGAATGCGGGGAAGCCGATCCCCCGCCGCCCACAAGACCGCAGCGAGCGCGGCGCCGATGAAGATCGGCCAGAGGGCGGACACAAGCTTGGCGGGTTCGAACGCTTCCGCCGTACTGCCGACGACCGGGAACATCAGCCAGGGGACGACCAGCGCCGCGAGGGCGAGCGCGAGCCATGAGCCCAGGCGCTCGGGCGAGGCCCGGCCCTCGTCTGCGGGCGAGCGCGCGAGCCGCATCACGAAGCAAAGCATGAGCGCCGCGCTGCCGGCTGCGGACAGCGCCGCCGCGACGCCTGCGGCGCCGTCGCCGAACACCCCCTTGACCGCGAGCTTGGCGAGCGCGCCTCCGGTCAGCGGCAGGCCGGCGAGGCTCAAGCCCAGCACCGCGCCCACGATCAGCGCCAGCGACCGCGCGCGTCCGCCGCGCGCGCCGACCACGCCGATGGTCAAAAACAGGGCGGCCTTCACCAGCACATGGTTGGCGGCGTAGAAGGCGGCGTCGGCAAGCGCGGCTTTGTCGGCGCCGGCGAGCCCCATGCCGAGCGCCGCGGCGATCACCCCCATCTGGCTCACGCTCGAATAGGCGAGCGTCGTCTTGGGATTGCGCTGGGTCACGCCGATCGCGACGCCAAAGAAGGCGGAGACGAATCCGAGCCACGCCAGCGCCTCGCCCCAATGGGGCAGGGCCGCGCCGAACGGGAGAAAGCGGATGAGGCCGATGACCCCCGCTTTGACGGCCGCGCCGCTCAGGACCGCGGCGGCCGGAATGGGGGCGGCCGTATAGGCGAGCGGCATCCAGCCGTGCAGGGGGACAAGCGCAATCTTCATTCCGAACCCGACGATGATCAGCGCGAGCGCCGCGTCCCGCCAGGGCGAAAGAGGAAGGGCGGTGACGACGTCGCGAATTTGCACGCTGCCGCTCGGCTCGCCCGCCGCCAGCATGACGAAGGCGATGAGCAGCACCGCCTCGCCGAGGAGCGCGAAGGCGAGATACACGCCGCCGGCGCGGCGCGACGCGGGCTCCTCGTCATGTGCGACCAGGTAATAGGCGGGCACGCTGACCAGCGCATAGACGAGGTAAAAGGTCAGAAGGTCGGCGGCGATGAACACGCCGAGACTGCCGGCCATCGTGAGCAGCCACGCGACCGCGAAGCGGTCGGCGATCGGCCTGCCCTGCCCCCTTTTGTCGTCGCCGCGATCAGCGATCGCGGCTAAAGGGCGCTGGAAGGCGACAATGCTGACGATGAGCCAGACGAGCGCCGCCGCGAGGAGCAGGAGCGCGCCCCCCTGATCGAGCCAGAGGCTCACGCGCAAAGCGGGCAACTCGACGCCGAACGGCGCGCCGCCGATCGCGAGGATCGCGGCTGCGAGCGCGGGGAGCGCGGCGAGCGGCGTGATCGCCCGCGCCAACGCGCGCTGACCGGGAACGAGAAACAGGGCCAGGACGACAAGCGGCGTGGCCAGCGACAGCGCCAGCAGGTCAGGGCCAAACTGTGCGGCGAGCCCGGTCATTGCAGCGCGAGGCCCGCGGCCGGTCGGCCGATCTGCAGGAACGCGAAGAACGATTGCGGCGCGAAGGCGAGCAGCAGCGCCGCAAGAGCAAGCGCCAGCGCGACGCTCTCGCGGCTGCGCGCGGGCGCCCTTTTGAGTTCGGGAGTCTCGCCAGAAAGCGCCGGGCCGAGCACCCGGTAGAGATATCCGCCCGCCAGCAGCCCGCCTCCCGCCATGACAACCGCCCACACCCATTGGCCGGCCTCGATCGAGGCTTTCATCAAAAGCCATTTGGCGGCGAAGCCGCCGCTTGGCGGCAGGCCCATGAGCGACAGTCCGCCGAGGCCGAGCGCCAGGAACGTCACCGGCAACGCGCGGGCGGCGCCACCGAGATCGGGGATGCGGTCATGGCCGAGAGACTCGGCGACGAGGCCGGCGGAGAGGAACATCGCCGCCTTGGCGAAGGCGTGCGAAAGCGCCTGCATCACGCCGCCGCTGAAGGCGTCCGCCGCCCACGGCCCGTGGCCAAGCGGGAACATGATGAACAGGTAGCCGATCTGCGCCACCGTCGAATAGGCGATGAGCAGCTTGAGCCGCGCCTGACGCAAAGCAAGCACGCTGCCGAACAGGATCGCAGCCGAACCGAGCGCGGCCAGGATCGTCCCCGGAATCACGCCAGGCAGAGCCGCCAGCACGTCGAACCAGAGCCGGACGACGAGGAAGAAGGAGCCTTTCACCACCAGTCCCGACAGGACCGCGCTCGCGGCGGCTGGCGCGTTGGCGTGGGCAGGAGGCAGCCACAAATGCAGCGGAAAAAGCGCCGTCTTCGCCAGGAGCCCCGTGGTCATCAGCCCGGCCGCGAGCCATACGGCAGGCTCGGGGCGAATAAGCGGAGCGAGGAGCGCGATGTCGAGCGTCCCGTAGGCGCCGTAGAGCAAGGCCACACCCAGAAGATAGAACACCGAGCCAAACAGCGCGAACAGCAGGTAGCGCAGCGCCGCGGCTACCGTCTCAGGACGCCCGTCGAGTGAAACCAGCGGAACCGCGGCGAAGGTGAGAAGCTCGAGCCCGACATAGAGATTGAACAGATCGCCGCCCAGAAAGACGAGGCTCAACGCCGCCTGAATGCCTTGCAGCAAAGTCCAGAAGACGAGCGGCGCGCGCCTTTCCCCCGCCCCTTGCGGGGTGGCGAAATTGGTCCTCGCGAATAGCCCGGCGGCCGGCGCGATCAGTCCCGCGGTCACCAGCATGACGGCCGAAAACCCGTCGGCTCTCAGCGCTATGCCGAGCGGGGGCGCGTAGCCGGCGAGCGTGTAGACCAGCGGCTGGCCGGAGCGCCACACGAGAGCGGCGATGACGATGGCGACGGCCAATTCCACCGGCATGAGGCCAAGCGCAATCCATTCCGCCCGCCGGCCGCCGATGAGAAACGACAGCAGAACGCCGAGCGCCGGCAGGAGGATCGCTAGCGGCAGCAGACCCCCGCCCGCTGTCGTCACGACGGCGGAACCTGCCGTCATTCGGCCTTGGCTCCATCCTCGGCAGGCTTGGTCCAGGCGTCCGGGTTCAATGTCGCTTGGCCGCCAGCCTCAAACAGCCGCAACGTGAGGGCGACGGCGAGCGCGCTCGCCGCGAACGCGACGACGATGCCGGTGATCACCATCGCTTGCGGCACGGGATCAGACTGCAAGCCCGCGGCGGCGCCTTTCCGGGCGACGATGCCGAACACCAGGAAAACGCCGCTCCCCATAAGATTGAAGGCAAGAATCTTACGCAGCGGCTGGGCGTTGGCAATGAGGCCGTAGAGGCCGAGACCGACCAGCGCCGCTCCGACAAGCCCAGCCAGCGTCGCCGAGGTCATCGCCCCGGCTCGCGGCGCGGCGGACCCGCCACCAGCATGGCGAGGGTCACGGCGATGGAGAGGACCATGAACGCCTCGATGAACAGGATGACGGGCTTCGCGAAGCCAGGCGGGTAGGCGAAGAACCCGCCCGCGAAGACCGCTCCCGCAACCCCCGCGGCGAGAAACACGAGCGGCCCGGCGACGAGCGCGAGCCGCAGCCAGAAGGCGCTGGTCCGGGGCGCCTCTGTCAGTCTCGCCATCATGACGATCATCCACATCGCGGCGAGAATGGCGCCGCCCTGAAACGCGCCGCCGGGCTCGTCAGCGCCGATCCAAAAGACGTGGACGCCGACCAGGATGCCGAGCGGCGCCAGCACCTGCGCGAGGAAGGCCAGCGTCGGCTCAGGCCGCTCCAGGCGCGCCTCTCCCGGAGCGCCGCCCCAATAAAGGTCGGCGGCCAGCGACCACACGCCGACCACGGCCAGAACCAGCACGACCTTCTCGAGCATGGTGTCGAATGCGCGGTAGGCGATCAGGACGGCGGTGACCGGATTGCCGAGGCCGGTTTCAGGCAGGTGCTGCATCGATTGCGGCGCAAGCGACGGGCCCTGGTCGGGCAGCAGCAGCACGACGCCCGCCAGCGCCAAAGCGACAAGGGCGCAAAGGCACGCCCGCGAAAACGCGCGTTAGGCCGCTTACGGATTCCTCACGCCCGGCCGTCTCCGCTCCGCGCAACCGCGCAGCCGCGCCGATGAGCAGGACGCCGGTCACGCCGCTGCCGATCGCCGCCTCGGTGAGCGCCACGTCGACTGCAAAGAGGCGTATCCAGACGAGCGACAGCAACAGCCCATAGACGACATAGCCGACTGTCGCCGCGAACGCTCCGGGCGCGAAAATGGTCCACGCCGCAACGGCAAAAACCAGGAACGCGAGCCCGACGTCGAGCGCCTGCAGAACGCTCATATGGCCGATCCCTTGCGACGCACCGCGCGTCCAACGAGCTGCGCTGCGGTCGCGCCAGCCAACTGGACCAGCGCCCAAATGGCGACGAGCTTGAGCGCGGCGAGCGGGCTTTCGGAGCGCGGCAGGAGGCCGAGCACGACGAGGCCGAGACCCAGATTGTCCGCCTTGGTCAGCGCGTGCAGGCGGCTGAGCGGATCGGGAAAGCGCAACAGGCCAACCGTACCCGCAAGGAAGAAGAAGACGCCGGCGCCGATTGCGACGACACTGAAGAGATCAACGACAAGACTCATTGGCCATCAGTCGGGTCAGGAGCCTCCGCCGGCGCGGCGCTGTTGACGAAAGCGGCGGAAGCGAAGGCGGCGAGCAATGCAAGCCCAAGCGCGACATCCTCGACCCCATGCGCGCCCGTGGCGACAGCAATCAGGAGGAGCGAAGCGATTCCCCCGGTGCCGATGAGCTGGGCCGCCATCAGGCGATCGGCGTCGCCCGGGCCGCTCAGAATGCGCACGAGCCCGACAGCCACCGTGAAGAGGATGAGTCCCGCAGTCGCCAGAAGGAACTCAGTCACCGCCAAACGCCTCGATGAACAGCCGCTCTTCACTCGCCAGATTGGCCGCGACCGGCTGGCTCATGTCGAGGCAGTGAACAAGCAGCGCCCCCTGTTCATCCGTCCCGGTCGGCAGTGTTCCGGGCATCAGACTCGAAAAAGCGCAGAAGGCGCTTCGCTTGCCGCCCGCGGGCAAGCGCAACGGGCAGGCGACCAGTCCCGGGTGCAGTCGCAGCGTCGGATTGAAGGCCCGCCACGCCACATCCGTTCCCGAAGCCACTGACTGACGAAAGAAACTCGCTGCGAGCGCCGCGAGTGAGCCGACCCTGACACGGGATCCCAACGGCGGCAGAAAATGCAAACTCACCCAGGTGGCGCCGACCACGGAAACAAGCCCAACCGGAAGATCAGCCGGCGCCCATCCCGAGATCATGAGCCAAAAGGCGAGGAAGAACGCCGCCCGCGCCACGGCGGCCCGCGCAACGCCGGTCGAGGCGCTCAACAGGGAAATCCAACGCACGCCGGCGATGCGATGCACGATTGGGCAGGCGGCCCGTAAGAGAACCGAACGCACAGAATCTGGCCCTGCTGATCGCTCGAGCGGCCCGGCATCCGAGACCTCAATTCATGCGCTGCGACGTAGTCGAGAGCTATCATGTTCCCCGAAACAGGGGAAGCATCGGCGGATGGTCGACCGCGCGTGTCGAATCCAGAGAGCGAAGCGGTTTACGAGCGCGACGCGATTTTGTTGAGCCTCAGAGCGCTAGCCGAAGCGATCGACGCACACGCAAGAGCCCCGCTCGACGCACACGCAAGAAGCTGCGCTCGACTCCGGGAGCCGCCGCGGACAAAGCCAGGGAAAAGACTTGGAAAGACGAGGCTCTGCCGACTTGCCTCCGCGGGTCACTCGGCCCGTCCGACCGATTTTCAGCTATTCTCCGCCGAAAGGGTGACGTGCGACCGCGTCATCGACCGTCACGAACAGGCTGGCGCCATCGCGACGACATGCTGGGATATAAACACAGAACGTCAGGTCAACCCGCGACGCGTGCATCGACGGGCGTCGCCTGCCGAGGATGGGAAGAGGTGAACTGATTCCGCTGCGTCATCAGCCATTGAGGCCTCGCGCGAGCTTAGCCCGTTGTTTTCCCGAAGATATAATGGATCGGCCGGGATCGCTTGACCGACAGTTGTTCGACCCTCGTGTGAGCACCCTCGATCTCGTGTTTCATGAGCCGTCCGGGCGTGCCAGTAGTCGGTTCCCCTGAAACGTCAAACCCGGCTCCTGGCCGCATGACCCACGCGGCGCGCCTGCCAACCGAAGCGAAGCGACACCATGATGAACGACGTCCTTACCGAATCGGACCGTGTCCGGCGCCTGTTTCGCGAGCGGTTCACGTTCCAGATTTCTCTCGACACTCCCCACGTGTCGCAGGGGCTGGCGGTGGCGGAAGCGGCGCTTGCGGCCGGCGTGACCATTCTGGAGCTCGGGACGCCGCTCCTGAAATATGAGGGCGTCCGCAACGTTGCGCCGATCTTCCGGCAGCGCTTCCCCAAGGCGTTGCTGCTTGCGGACATGAAGACCATGGACGGCGGCGAGGGCGAGGCGACCGCGGTCTTCAGCGGCGGCGCCAACGTCATCGACTTTCTTGCGCTGGCGGGCGAGGCGACGGGCAAAGCCGTGTGCGCTGCGCGCGATGCGTTCCGTGAGGCCGATCCGGCGATCCCGAGGCTCGCCTTCGCTGACGTGCTCGTGCCCATGCAGGGACCGGCAGGGCCGGCGGTTGAGACTGCGAAGCGCATGCTCGACGCCGGCGTCGATGGCGTCGGCGTTCACCTGCAATACGACGCCCGACGGGCCGATCCCGCCCTGTTTCAGGGCGGCTATCTGCATGACGTGGCGTCCGCGGTTTTCGACAGCGTGGGCGCAAGCGCATCCGTGCAGGTGGTGGGCGGCCTCAGCGCTGCGCAGGCCGCGCGCCTCGCCCGCAAAGGCCTGCGCGCTTTCGTCATCAGCGGCAATCTCGGCGTGGCCGACGCCAAGTCGCGCTACGGCCTGCCGGGCGCCGAGATCGAACGCCATATCCGCGATTTCATCGGCCAGGTTTCCGCCGCCGGCTGAACGGCTCACCAGGTCGAAAACTTCCGCTCAACCCCTTTGAGGAAACGGATGCGCCGCGGCAGCGTCGTGTGGTCCATGTCGTAGTGGGCGAGATAGTCGCAAGGCGCGCCCGGAGCGCAAGTGAGGCGCAGCGTGCGTTTCATGAACCGGCGCGGCGGGTCGCCCATGAGATAGGTGGTCAGACGGTTCCCGCCATAGGTGCAGACGGCGCCGAGCCGCCTGATATTGTGGAGGTGAGGGACGTAGGCGCCTTCCCCACTCAGGTTGAAGCTGACCCCGGGCAGGAACACTTTGTCGACGAAGCCCTTGAGGATCGCCGGAAAGCCCATGTTCCAGACCGGAAAGGAAAAGACGAGGGCGTCAGCCTTGAGCAATCGCTCCACGTAGGGGCCGACGCGCCGCCGGTTTACGGCCGTATCGTAATAGGCGATGCGGTCCTGGCGGGTCATGACCGGATCGAACCCTTCGGCATTGAGGTCGCAATCGTCGACTGCGTGGCCGCGCGCACGCAGGGTCTCGACGACGGTCGTGTGCAGGCCGGCGGCGAAGCTGGTCTCGACAGGATGGGCGAAGAGGACCAGCACGCGCAAAACGGTTCTCCATTTATCACGTTGTCATTTAGGTAGATCCGGGGCCCAGTGGCTGCGCCCGTTTTTCACTCGCTGACCGCCCGGACACAAGCGTACGTTGCAATTGTTGAGATAGCCCAGCTGCTGCGCTAAATTTTCCGGGGGACTAGACCCGACGGGACGGCAAATCTCGCGCGGGCCCTCTCCACCGAGATATACCATTAAAAACAAAAACTACTTGACAACCAGATGGTTGCAATTACCGTAGTCGCCCAGTGCTAGCGCTGCAATCCAATCGGTAGGTAGTTCTACCCATTGCCAATGTCGGTTTGGGACATATGCATGTCTTATCTCAAGGGGATCCCGTGCTTCATAGGTGCGAAGGGCGCGACGGGTCCATGGCCTATTAGCGGGCGAGTTGCGGCCACCCCACGCTCACAATGACCAAATGATTGTTCTTACAGCCGTCGCACTTCTCATGCGGCCGCAAATCCAGGGCTAGAGGAAATTCAAAGATGAGCAGCGGTCTCACGACCATCGAGTCATCCGGCACAACCACTCTGCTGACTGACGGGACCTACTACTATTTTCAGATTGGCGACGGGCCGGCGGTCGAGCTCAGCTATAACGGGGCGCCGGTCACCGTCGGTCAGTTTGGCGCCTGGACTCCGATCGCAGTGCAGCAGACGGCGACCGGCTTTGAGGTGGCCTTAAAGAATGGAAGCGCCGAGCAGTATGGGGTGTGGGACACTGACGCGAGCGGCAATTTCGTCTCGGGTCCGATCAGCAACGTGTCGGGAACGAGCGCCGCGCTCGAGTCGATCGAGGCCAGTTTCAACGATGATCTGAACGGCGACGGGACCATCGGCGTTCCTCTTCCCTCCGGCGCGACCGTGATCGAGTTGTCCGGCACGGCCAGCCTGCTGACGGACGGGACCTACTTCTATCTCCGGACTGGCGCCGGGCCGGCAGTCTACCTGAGCTATGGCGGCGCCCCCGTTACGGCCGGTGAATTTGGCGCCTGGACTTTTATCGCGGCGCAGCAGACGGCGACCGGCTATGAGGTGGCCTTAAAGAATGGAAGCGCCGACCAGTATGGGGTGTGGGACACTGACGCTAATGGCAATTTCGTCTCGGGTCCGATCAGCAACGTATCGGGAACGAACGCCGCGTTCGAGTCGATCGAGACCAGTTTTAACTATGATCTGAACGGCGACGGGACCATCGGCGTTCCATCCGGCGGGACGGGCGGAACGACCGGCGGTTCCATGACTGTGATCGAGTCGTCGGGCACGACCAGCCTGCTGACCGACGGGACCCACTATTTTCTACAGCCGAATGGCGGAGCGGCGGTTGAGCTGGGCTACGGCGGGTCGCCGGTTGTGGCCGGTGAGTTCGGCGCCTGGACCCCCATCGCGGCGCAGCAGACGGCGACCGGCTATGAGGTGGCCCTGAAGGACGGGAGCGCCGACCTCTATGGGGTGTGGGACACCGACAGCAGGGGCAACTGGACCTCAGCCCCGATCAGCAACGTATCGGGAACGAACGCCGCGCTGGAATCGATCGAGACCAGCTTCAACTATGATCTGAACGGCGACGGGGCCATCGGGCCTCCCCCTCCGGTGGTAATCGAGTTCGAACGGCTCGATGAGCCTGCTGACGGACGGGACCAATTACCTGCTCAAGCCGAACGGCGGGGCAACGGTCCTGCTGAGCTACGGCGGGTCGCCCGTCACGGTCGGCCAATTTGGCGGCTGGACGCCGGTCGCCGCGACACAAACCGGGACCGGGTATGAAGTGGCTTTGAAGCTGGCGGGCTCCGATCAATTCACGATGTGGAACCTCGACAGCAGCGGCAATTACCTCTCGAGCGCCTTCAACACGGCGCTGGGATCGAGCGCCCAGCTCGAATCGTACGAGCCAAGTTTCAACTATGATCTGAACGGCGACGGGACGCTTGGCATTCCCGCCGCCTCGCTCACGGCGATCGAGTTGTCCGGCACGACCAGCCTGCTGACGGACGGGACGGACTTTTTTCTTGAACCCGCTGGCGGGTCCCCCATCATCCTGAGTTCTGCCGGGTCGCCTGTCACGGCTGCTCAACTCAGCGGGTGGAGCCCGGTCGCCGCCGAGCAGACGGCGACCGGCTACGAGGTCGCCTTCAAGGTGGGCAGCCAGTATCTGGTCTGGGACACCGACGCGAGCGGCAACTACCTGTCGACCGCTCTTGGCCCCGTATCGGGAACGAGCGCCGCGTTGTGGTCGGCCGAGACCAGCTTCAACGACGATCTGAACAGCGACGGGACGATCGGCGTTCCCCCTCCGAAGGTGATCAAGTCC